>JANNGD010000051.1:0-2982 GCA_031380515.1 Ferruginibacter sp.
ATTCAAAAAGGCGATAATGATAAAGACCGCATTATAGATCATATAAATAATAATTTTAAACTTCCAAAAATTAAAATCGGGTTTTGGAAGGAGATTGATAATTTCAAAGAGGATAAAACTTTTTGGGAAAGGTGTAGACAAGTCTTTAATATTACTTATACATTAAAACGATTAGTCGGACTTAGTTTTATATTTGGCTTAATTGTGACTATAAAAGATTTAGGTAGCAGTTTACTAAAAACTTTTCAAAATCGTAATGAGCATATAATTAAAAAAAATATTTCATTAGATGACATAAATAATAAAGCCATAGAAATTCTTCAAAAAATTGATTCAATCAAATTTGACAGTTTAAAAACCTCAATAAATTTAGAAACTAGTAATGATCATTACGAGGTTATCCAATCACTTAATTTAGCTGAGCACGTTTTTTTAAATTTTTTGCCCTTTTTTATTGTAATTGGCTTTTTTAGTTATTATATAGCTTATTTAAATGGGGTTTATAATGGAAATAATACACAAGGAGTCAACCTTGAAAAAATTGGCAGAGCCACTCTAGTTTTAAATATTTCAAAAAAATTATTTATTTCATCAATAATAGCCACACTTATCCTAACAATTTTGGGAAATCTAATACAACATAAAATGGACTTAAAAGATTTTATTGCACCAAGTATTTTGTTGGTTATTTTAATTATATATCTATTATTATTTGAGAAAGCTAGCCACAGTCATAAGTCTAATCCGAAAGAAATTGGTTAACTATTTAGAAATATTTACGAGTCTTTTAATGGTGGGTGTCACCACCCACCACCACCCAAGGCAATAAATAATAGAGAGGAATATCTTACTTCATCAATTCCTCTCCCATCAACTGAAATTTCAATCAAAATATTCTGTTTGGTGCGGTCACCACAACTGTTCGGAACGTTTAGGAAGTATTTCTATAAATAAGTTTTTTTGCTTTTTCTTTATCCCCATCGCATAATACGACTAAGGCATAAATCAGATCGTTTTCCAATTCCTGAGCAAATTTTCTTTTGGGTATTTTATATCCCTGAAGTGTTTTTAGTTTTTTGTATTCTGTTAGCAAGATGGCCAATGTCATTGTTACATACATCACTACTTTAATTCCATTTTCAGTTCTATTTAATAAATGCGAAAAACTTAAATGTTGTTTTATAAATTTAAAAAATATTTCTATGTCCCATCTTGACTTATAAATCTCGGCAATTTCTTCTGCATTCATTTCTTTTATATTTGTAGTAAACGCTATCAATGAGCCATCAGCCTTGGTTGTAGCTTTTATTATACGTACCGGATGAATAGATTTTTTGCCGCCTTCACTGAAGAGATATACCCAGGTATCACTTATGATTTTGAGTGTTTTAGTTTCAAGGGAGCCGCTTGTTTTTGACTTCTTGATTGTTTCTTGCTTAGCAGTCACATTTATCCTAGAAACGAATAGCAAATTATTAGTGGTTAATTTATCATAGTTATGCCTCGCTGTAATACCCCTGTCAAAAACATTGATTTGGTTTTTAAAATTTTGATTTTCCATAATAGTTTCGGTAAGAGCTACGTTTTCGCTATTGTAAGTCTGATCAGTATAAAAACAGATACATTCTGGCTTATTAGAGTACCCTACTGTAAACTTTAATAGGCGGTGATTTTTGGCATCACCCCCTTTTAAATTATAACCGATTTTTATAAGACTCGTGCTCAATGAAACAATGGTAGAATCAAAACGAACAAGTGGATGCGATAAAGTCTTCAACTCGGCACCATATTTTCCTACACAGCTTTTAAATATTCTTTCGAAGAATAGAGGATTGATCGTATTTAACCTATCGCTAATTGAACTATGTGCAATGGTTGAATCTCCTGAAATACTTGCTAAAGCTCTGAAAACACTAGATTCCAGAGCCGACTGCATTCCCCGAAGGCTATTGTCTTTTTCAGTAACAAGGCAGTAAAGCAACAACTTAAAAAGTAACGCTCCATGTAATTTCTTTGCATGCTTATCGACATTTGTCTCGGACGCAAATTGAGAGAAATCTTTCTTGCTAATGAACGATAAAAGTTTGTCTACAGTGTGCATACACTTTTTGGAGTACGAAGCAACGCTTAAAAATGCAACTCATAAAATAACAATGTTGACATCTTAATATATTTGTGGAAAACGTTCCGAACAGTTGTGCTGTCGACACCAACCAGTAATTAAAAATCATTTATAAGCCAACTTCTTTTTCAAATAAATTTAAAAATATCTATTAAAAAGCATACCCAATGCTAATATTTAAGTTGGGCGTTATGCCATATTCGGTTTGGTTATTTCTATAATAATAATTGTAGTTATCTCCATCATATTTATTGTTGTAAAAACCAATGCCACCGCTAATGTCTAAACTAAAACCACTTTTATATACCCATTGCTTACCAAACAAAAATCCTACGTTTAAAGAATTTACTTTGTAACTATTTGTTTTTTCGGTGATAATTGGCGGAGTGGTAGGTCCTGTATAAAAATAATCTGAATACTTCTGTTTGTCTTTTAAAACACCATATTTAATTACTGGCGAAAAGTACAATCCTTGCAGGCCCTCTCTCCCTTTGGAAATATATTTTCGGTAAGCAAGGCTTAATGCTATACCACCTGTATTTTGAAAGTCATTTTTGTATAACCTGGGCGAAAGGCTTATTTGCAACGATTGGCGGTTTGCCACTTTGGTTTCCCAACTTACATTAAATGGAAATTCATCACCATCAAAAAAAGTATTTGTACCAATTTTTATAATATTGGTATGCGTTGTATTCATTTTTTTACCATTTTGGGCAAATGAAATACTGCAAAAAGTAATACCGACTAAAAACAAAATTGATTTCATAATTATATATTTTTCTCAAATATATCTTGCTTATATTCATCATTCAAAAGAAAATTGTTAACACAACGCCAAATAAAAAACGCTGCATTTCTTT
>JANNGD010000053.1:0-18718 GCA_031380515.1 Ferruginibacter sp.
TCGGCTCGGGCATCTAAACGTTTGTCTCCAGTCATACCTTTAAAATTTGCCATAAAACTTAATGGCGATATATTAACTTCCATTTTTTTTCAAATATCCTATTTTAAAACTAAATAACTTGTGTGTACAGGGTAGCTACCGGCAGGCAGGCTTTTGTAAGGCACGAGCAAAAGACCCGCCTGTCGGCTGGCAAGTTGTAGGCGGGCAGTGTACAAATGTATAAGATGGTATTGCTTGACAGCCCCCCAAAAAAGAATAAAGCTATTTCAACATGAATGAAATAGCTTTTGCTTTTTATAATTCCAAGAGTGCCTCTACTGGGTCTTTCCCAAACAACAGTAATGCTGGGTTTTCCAATAATTGTTTAACCAATACAAGGAATCCCACTGACTCTCTACCATCAATAATCCTATGATCGTAACTTAATGCCAAGTACATCATTGAGCGAATGACCACTTGTCCGTTTATTGCCATAGGGCGCTCTACAATATTGTGCATTCCTAAAATGGCGCTTTGGGGAATATTTATGATAGGTGTACTCATCATTGAACCAAAAATACCGCCATTGGTAATAGTGAAAGTACCGCCACTCATTTCTTCAATCGTTAATTTATTATTTTTTGCTTTCGTAGCCAGGTCTACAACAGCAGCTTCTATACCTGCCATACTAAGACTTTCGGCGTTTCTTATAACAGGCACCACCAATCCTTTTGGAGCACTTACGGCTATAGAAATGTCGCAATAATCATGAAAAATTATTTCTTCGCCATTTAAATAAGCATTTACAGATGGGAATTTTTGTAATGCATAACAGCAAGCCTTTGTAAAGAAACTCATAAAACCAAGGTTTACACCATGTGCTTCTTTAAACTTATCTTTCGATTTTTTTCTTACTTCCATAATGGCCGTCATATCTACTTCATTAAAAGTAGTGAGCATGGCGGTAGAATTTTTGGCTTCTACCAATCTTCTACTGATCGTTTTACGAAGATTGCTCATTTTTTCTGGCCTGTCATTTCTACTAAACATAGCAACTGCAGGGTTTCTACCAGGGTTATTCAAAGCCTCTAGTACATCTTGCTTTACAATTTTTCCATTATCACCGGTGCCGGTTATATTGTTGGTATTTATTTTTTTATCGGCAATGATAGCGGCCGCTACAGGCGTAGCTTTTAAATCAGAAGCTACACTTTCTTCCGCTTTTGCTGGCACTGCACTGCTTACTGCTGGCTTTTCTTCGCTTTTTACAGATGAAGCGGCAGATACAGGTTTTTCCGCATCTGTATCTATACTGCACACAATATCTCCAATGGCAAGCGTATCGCCTTCTTTAGCCAAATGCTTTACTGTACCAGCTTGCTCAGCATTTAACTCAAAAGTGGCTTTTTCGCTCTCCAATTCGGCTATAACTTCATCTCTATTGGCATATTCACCATCATTTTTAAGCCACTTTACAAGTGTAACTTCATTTATACTTTCCCCAACAGTGGGTACTTTAATTTCTAGCGCCATTAAAAATATTTTAATGCTGCGAATTTCGGATAAAATTTCCAATCCTTTCACATTCAATTTTCGTAAAGTACTTTAATATTGATTTGTTGCATATTTGATAAAAAACATCTTGTTTAAGAAAATAAATGAATAAAATAATTTTTAGATTCTTTTTTTATCTATAATTGCATTACAAGAAGCAGTTAATCTAAAAAATAATGAGTAAAAAAGTTTTATATACACTTGAATATCCAGTTCGCAGTTCGCCTGTGATACTGTATGAATTTTTGAGTGGTGCATCCGCATTACAAGAATGGTTTGCAGACAAAGTTGATGACAGAGATGGCATTTATACATTTGCATGGAATGGTTCCGAAGAAAAAGCGGAAGTATTGGAGCGGGAAGACAATAAATTAATTCGATTTAGGTGGTTGGCTGGGCCTAAAGATGAATTTTTTGAATTTAAAATAGATAAATCTGAGATTACTAATCAAACTATTTTAATTATTACCGACTTTGCTGATAAGAAAGACATAAAAGACCAGACCCAATTGTGGGAATATCAAGTAAAAGAGTTATTTCACAGAATAGGAAGCTAATTAAAGAGTATTCCTTTCATAATTTTATATCCTTCGGGTAAAAGCGTCTGCATCATATTCCAATGATGCAGTTCGTATTTTAAGGCTATTTTCAAAAAGTTTCTTTGTCTAATTTTCTCAAACCCATCTTCGGTAATTTTTGAAATTAGTAAATAATTATCCTCTTGAAAATGATGCTGCCACTCCGTATCACCAACAGCAATATAAAAATCTTTCAGTGGTTGATTTTGTTTCAAAATATTTTGTTCGAATGCTAATTTATATTTACCTGATAAATGTAGGGTGATGCTTATAAAATTTCCCCACCAAAACATTGTTCGCAAAGCAAAAATATTTTCTTTTTCAAAAGCAGCAGGATAGTCCATGATAACATAAGGGAAACCATTATAATTTTCGCCTTTAGCTATTTTTGGTATGCAAGAATGTATATCCTGAATACCAGATAATGGGATAGTAAAAAGTTCGTTTAAAGACGGAACCTGGCTACTAAACAAAGCGCTGGCAGTTTCCATAATAGCACGTTTCGTTAAAATAAGGTTCGCATCTGAGGCAATAGCCAGTTGGCCAGCAGAAAGTGTTACTTTTGTTGTATCGCTCATGGCGAAAAGATAAATAATAATTCTAAAGCAACAAGTATTTTTTTAATGTTAAAGAAATTAGATAAACTTATTCTTAAATCTTTTATAGGTCCATTTATTGTTACTTTTTTTATTGCACTTTTTGTACTAATAATGCAAACGCTTTGGAAGTATATAGATGACCTTGTAGGAAAAGGTTTAGATATTTTTACAATTTTAAGATTTGTTTGGTATGCTAGTGCAACGTTACTTACGCTTGCTATGCCCATAGCAATCCTCATTTCGTCTATAATGACATTTGGCAATTTGGGAGAGAGTTTTGAGTTGGTAGCTATTAAATCTGCTGGAATTTCATTGCTGCGTTTTATGCGGCCCCTTATTTGGGTAACTGTACTACTTTGCATAATTACATTTTTATTCGCTAATTATGTGATTCCCTATTCGCAATTAAAATTTGTTACATTATACCGTGACATACTGGTAAAAAAACCTTCCCTCGATTTAAAACAAGGTGTTTTTTATACTGGTATAGATAAATACGCCATAAAAGTAGGAAAGAAAGAGGCAGATGGAAAGAATATAGAGAAAGTGCTTATTTATGATCAAACAAATCTATTGCAAGAAAATACAATTGTTGCTAAGAATGGCAAAATGGATGTTACAGCAGACAATAACTATTTGGCATTTAACTTACAAAATGGCAATCGATATCAAGAAAGGGGTAACTATGGAGACAGCGCTACGGAATATATCAGGTTGGAATTTAAAACTTTTAAAAAATTGTTTGATTTAAGTGCGTTTCAACAAAACAAAGGAGATGAAGATGCTTTTAAAAATAATTATAAAATGCTTAGCGCAAAACAGCTTGGCAAAAATATAGACTCACTTACAAAAATTAAAGATAGCCTTTCCGAAAATACTGCAAAAAATTTTGCAAGTGCATTGCCTTATATAAACAATAAATTATCAAATTCCCAAGTTGCTGTACCCCCCAATAACAAAAAAACGGAAAATATTTTTGCAGACAGTGCGGCGGCAATACTTTATGATAGGGCCATATCAAAAGCAAATGAATTAAAAAACACATTGGCATTTACAACTGCTGAAAATAATTTAAAAAAAGAGGCCCTGATAAATCACAAATTGGAGTGGCAGCGCAAATATGCATTTTCATTGGCCTGTATGGTGCTTTTTTTTATAGGGGCACCGTTGGGTTCTATTATTAGAAAAGGAGGTATGGGCATGCCATTGGTTGTAGCCATTATCTTCTTTCTAATATTTCATTTGCTAAATATGTTTGGCGAAAAATTTGTAAAAAATGAAACACTTTCACCATTTATGGGTATGTGGCTTGCCATTATTGTGCTTACACCTGTAGGAATATTTTTCACCTATAAAGCCATGAATGATTCGCAGCTATTTAACAAAGAGTTTTACTTCCGAATATCGAGAAAGATAAAATCATTGTTGCCAACAAAAAAAGAAATTGCTATTAAAAAAATATAAATTTATTACTATGGAAAATAAACAAAACAATAGTAGAAGAAAATTTTTGTTAGATTCAGCAAAAGCTACCGCAGCACTTGCATTAAGCAATGTAGCGATAAGTACTGCACTTGCTTCTTGTTCAACTCAAAAATCCATAACAACACCTAAGCAATTTATTACAGGGTTTGATCAAACACCCTTGCCATATGCATACGATGCATTGGAAAATATCATAGATGCAAAAACAATGGAAATTCATTACAGCAAGCACGCAGCTGCTTATAGCAAAAACTTAAAAGAAGCTGCGTTGGCCGAAGCTGTAGAAATGACAAAACCTTTAGAAGACTTACTAGCTAAAATTTCTAGCTACTCGGTAAAAATGAGAAACAATGCGGGCGGACATTATAACCACGAGCTGTTTTGGAAAAGCATGCAGCCAAAGCAAGAAGGTAATTTACCAACTAGCAGTTTACTAACCGCTATAGAAAAAACTTTTGGTTCTTTTTCAAATTTTAAGGCACAATTTACCGATGCAGCCAAAAATCGTTTTGGTAGTGGTTGGGCCTGGTTGTATGTAGATAGCTCCAAAACCTTAAAAATTGGTAGTACCGCAAACCAAGACAACCCATTAATGAACAACTGTAAACTGAAAGGATTTCCATTGTTAGGATTAGATGTATGGGAGCATGCTTATTATTTGAAATACCAAAATAAAAGAGCAGACTATATTGACAATTGGTGGAAAGTTGTAAATTGGAGCTATATTCAAACTAGGTTCTACAAATAATAATTTGAAAATGAATTTGAAAATCAATAAAAGATATAAAGTTTGGCTTTCAAACTCCTTTTTAATATTTTCTGTTGTTTTCAATATCATACTTTCTTATAAAACTTTTGTAAGTACTACCTCTAATATTAATGCCTTTTATTTACAAATAGGTATCAGCATTATCTTTTACTTTCTTTTGCTAATCACTTTTATTCAATACTTTTTTTTTAGAGAAGCTACTTATTATTACTACCTTTTATACCTATTGCTTTACCTGTGTTATTTCACACTTGTAGCATCTTATTACATAGATATTAGAGATGATTTTATACCTAATTTTAAAAAAGTAAGATCCGTTTTATCATTACTTGTGCTCATTTCTTCTTATGCAGTATATACTTTCTTCGCTATGGCATTTTTAAGCGCAAAAACAAAAGATTTCATTCTATACAAAAGACTAAAATTACTAGCGTTTATATATCTTTCCATGTTAGGGGTTGTTCTTGTTTCTTATATCATTGGATCAACATTTGGCGAAACAATACGAACCGTTCTTTTATCATCCTGCATACCACTTGGCATTGTGGGCATTGGTATAATATATGCTAGAGCAAAAAATGTATTTGGATATATCCTATGTGCAGGTTCTACGTTTATATTTATTGGTTCCGTTTTGGGGTTTCTCTTTTCATACAAATTACTAAGTTATCCAATTAATAAATTCCCTTTCAATAATTGGCTTTTTTATACGATGGCAGGTAGTGTGTTAGAAGTTGTAATGTTTTTTAGCAGTTTTGCATTTAGAAATAAAGTATTGGCTACAGAGGAACAAGTTTCAAAAGAAAAGTTGCAATCAATTAGAGATGAGATATCGAGAGATTTACATGACGATGTAGGAGCCTCGTTGAGCAATATTAATATTTTGAACGAAATGGCAAAACGTAATGCCGACAACCCGCTTAAAGCCACAGAATATTTAAACAGAGCAAGTGAAGATATACAGCAAGTAAGCGAAAGCCTCAGTGATATTGTGTGGAACATAAATTCCAGATACGATGATGTAGAAAATCTTTTTATACGTATGAAAAGATATGCCGCCGATATGTTGGAAGGAAAAAACATTGATTACGAAATTGAATTTCCTGAGCATGCTGCCAATTTGAAAATAGGGATAGATAAGCGCAAAGATTTCTATTTTATATTTAAAGAAGGGATTAACAACATTATAAAATATTCCGATGCTACAAAAGCAACAGTTACCATTAAATTAAACCATCAATCATTGGAACTTGCTATTATTGATAATGGCAAAGGTTTTACAAAAGAAAAAATAAATGGAGGCAATGGTCTTCAAAACATGCAACATAGGGCACTAGTGTGGAACGCTACCTTTAAGATAGAAACAGAAATAGGAAAGGGAACCAGTATCCATTTGAAAATGAAATTAAACTAGTACCCATTTGTGTTATTGTTTTCAATAAAATTCATTAGTACTTTTGGTTATGGTTTACGACTTAATAGTTTTTGAAGACAACAAAAGATTGCGTCAATCATTGGAATTGTTATTGAATGATGAAGCTCTTTTTAACGTAGTTGGCGCATTTCCCAACTGCGATAATGTGCTCTATGAACTAGAAAAAAGAAAAGCCCAATTGGTTGTAATGGATATTGATATGCCAGGTATTGGTGGTGTAGAGGGCGTAAGGCAAATAAAAAATTATTTTCCCAATGTAAAGATTGTTATGCACACAGTATTTGATGATGACAATCGAATTTTTGAATCTATTTGTGCAGGCGCTGATGGTTACTTATTAAAGAAAACTTCGCCCACACAATTTATTCAATCATTGCAAGATGTAATGGAAGGTGGTTCTCCTATGAGCCCATTTGTAGCAAAAAAAGTATTTCAATATTTCAGAAACCAGCCTTTAAAAACAAACGAAGATTTTAATTTAAGTGAAAGAGAAAGAGAAATTTTAGAATTACTTGTAGATGGCAACTCCTATAAGATGATAGCTGCAAAATGTAGTATTGCAAATGATACGGTAAAAAAACATTTACACAATGTATATGCAAAGCTACACGTGAATAGTGGAACAGAGGCTGTAGCCAAAGCAATTAAAAACAATATAACATCGCATAATAATAACTAATCGTTCATTTAATAAATACAAAATTCTGCTACGCCCCTTATGCAGTATTGTATTGAGTTTTACTTTGCAAAATTTTATTTTTATTTACAAGCAGTAAAAAAGTATAGACAGATTTCTATTGAATAAATAAAAATATCTGCCCATTAAGTTTTGAGAACCTTGATTAGATCATTTTGCATTATTTGCATAAATAAAGCAACTATTGTAAGGATAACAATTTTAATGTGGCAGTATTTTTTTAATTATAGTCAGGGTTTCAATTTAGGTCGGGTTAATTGAGATTAACTCGACCTTTTTTTATTTTGTTTACTAAATTGCAAACTATTAATAAATAATACATTTATACAATGGGAAAACTACTGATACCATTATTATTTTTTGGAACAATTGTAATGATTGTGGTAATGGGCAAAACAGGTGCTACTCTAAAAACAGTAGAAACACCCAAAGGAATATTAGATTTAGAGTTTGCTTATAATAAAACAAAAGTAGACTTCATACTAAATGCTTGGAGCCCAAATGTAATGGCAAATAATATTGATAAAGCTACAATAAATACTTATTTAGATTTCATTTTCTTAGCTTTCTATTCTACATTTTTATTTTTTGCTTGTAAAAAAATGGCAAAAATAAATGGTGGTAAAATAGGATTACTAATAGCCAAAGGAGCTTTATTGGCGGGCTTTTTAGATATAGTAGAAAATGTTGGTATGCTCGTTAGTTTATCAAATGTCGTTTCCAACACAGTTGCATTTTTCACTTGCTTTTTTTTCTGTATCTAAATGGGCATTGGCTGCAGCTGCCGTGTTGTACTTGGTTTTTGGGTTAATTGTTGTTATTAAAAAAAGAAAATTATCCTTACTGTTTAGCTAAATAGACTCAGCCTTTGCAAAACGCTTTTCAAAAACCAAGAAAGGCGCTAAACAAAGGCTGATAGATTGCGAACAATCATAAAACAAATGTAACAGCGAAGGACAGCATTTACCTAACTTTTTTTCTTAAAGAAATCATAAAATTTCGATAAAAGAGTTTAACATTATTCCTCAAAAAAAATCTACTTTCGTGTACCAATAATTTTATATCAAATAAAAAAAGTTACATGACTGCTTGGAAAGAATATCAAGAAAAAAATAAAGAGCGTTTTTTAAATGAGCTCTTAGATTTATTGCGTATTCCGAGTGTAAGCGCCAAAGGCGAACACAAAGATGATATGATAAAATGTGCCGAAGCTGTAAAAACAAGGCTTTTAGAAGCTGGCGCAGACACAGTAGAAATATACCCAACAGATGGACATCCAATAGTTTATGGGGAAAAAATAATAGACCCTTCTAAACCAACTGTATTGGTTTATGGGCATTATGATGTACAACCAGCAGAGCCGCTTGAACTTTGGAACAGTCCAGCTTTTGAACCCACTATCATAGATGGAAAGATTTTTGCCAGGGGAAGTTGTGATGATAAGGGTCAATTTTATATGCACGTAAAAGCGCTTGAAATTTTGGTGCAAACAAAAACGCTGGAAAACAATATCAAATTTTGTATAGAAGGAGAAGAAGAAGTGGGCTCCCCTAACCTTGGAAAATTTGTAAAAGCAAATAAAGAGTTATTGAAGGCAGATTGTGTATTAATAAGTGATACCGCCATGCTAAGCTTAGATACCCCTAGTATGGATGTAGGCGTTCGTGGCTTAAGTTATATAGAAGTGGAAGTTACAGGGCCAAACAGAGACTTACATAGTGGTGTATATGGTGGTGCAGTAGCAAATCCAATCACTATTTTGGCAAAAATGATTGCTTCCTTGCATGATGAAAACAACCATATTACCATTCCTGGTTTTTATGATGATGTAGTAGAATCTACAACAGATGAAAGGGCATTGATGGCAAAAGCACCGTATGATGAAGCAGCTTATAAAGAAGAACTTGGTGTAAAAGAGTTGTGGGGAGAAAAAGGTTATACAACAAATGAGCGGACAGGCATACGCCCAACTATAGAAGTAAATGGCATTTGGGGTGGTTATACTGGCGAAGGAGCAAAAACAGTATTGCCAAGCAAAGCATTTGCGAAAATTTCTGCTAGGTTGGTCCCAAACCAAGGTTCCGAAAAAATTACTGAAATACTTATAAATCATTTACAAAAAATTGCTCCAGCTAATGTTACAGTAAAAGCTACATTGCACCACGGTGGAGAAGCTTACATGACACCTATTGATAGCAAAGGATATAAAGCAGCAGCCAGAGCTATAGAAACAACTTTTGGCAAATCGCCCATACCTGTAAGAGGTGGTGGTAGTATTCCTATTTGTGCTTTGTTTGAAAAAGAATTGGGTATAAAAATTATTTTCATGGGCTTCGGATTAGACAGCGATAATTTGCATAGCCCAAATGAAAAATTTAATATTGAGAATTTTTATAAGGGCATAGAAACGATACCTTATTTTCATAAATATTTTACGGAAGGATAAGTTAAGTAATTTCATAAAAAAAACTCCTGTATTTGCAGGAGTTTTTTTTATCGGGGAGTTCCGAAACTTCGGAAAACCGCCGTCCGCCTCTTCGGCGGATATGAATCCGATGCTCAACCAAAAAAATATAAATTAAAAAAGCCCAAATCTAATAAAAGAAATGGGCTTTGTATCGGGGAGCGGACTTGAACCGCCGACCTTCGGGTTATGAATCCGATGCTCTAACCAGCTGAGCTACCCCGACATCATATTTTTTATATCTAAAACAAATTACTTTAATCTTCACTCGGAGAGCAGACTTGAACTGCCGTCCGCCCTTTGGCGGATATGAATCCGATGCTGTAACCATCCGCCTCGGCGGATACCCCGACATTCATAATGGGCGGCAAAAGTAGCATTATTTGCCAATATGAAGAAACAATTTGATTGTTTTTTATATTTTACGACTAAATTCTAGCATAAATTATTATTATTCTACATAAATTATAGTACAACTAGATGGCTTTAATACCAGTTCTTTTGCTGCTTTTCCATTGACAAATGCATTATCCTGTACAGCTATTTTCCAATTTTTATTATCTAATTGTATTGAAGTTGAAGTAATATTTCCATTAAACCACACTTGAATTTTCTTCCACTTATCTTTTACAGAAGTGCCATTCAGTTCATAGCCAATAATGCCTGTCGGCTGGTTTTCTAAAAAAAGAAGGTTTTTTTGAATCAGTGCTGTACTAGCCATGTGGAAGGCTGGATGCTGTTTACGCATATTTACAAGCCCTTGTACATAGGAAAAAACTGATTTGTTTTTTGTTTTCAAACTCCAATCTATTGCATTAATAGAATCGGGTGATTTGTAGGAATTCTCTACTCCCTTTTTTGTACGTAAAAATTCAGTACCAGCATGTAAAAAACTAATCCCCTGAGATGTTAGTACAATCGATATAGCAAGCTTATACATTTCTGTTATTTCTGCTTCACTATCATCTTTATTACTGTTTAATAACCTATCCCATAACACATGATTATCGTGGCATTCTACATAGGTAATTGTTTGATATGGTTCTTTTGCATACGCAGCTTTAGAATAATTTACTTTACTATAATCTACTTGTTTGTGTTTTGTAGATGCTACAATTCCAAATTTTATACTTTCTTCCATACCAAGCTTACCACCAGCAAAACCTCTATCTGAATGGTCAAATACACTGCCTTTTATTCCATCCCTTATGTCGTCGCTAAAAACGCCTACCTTATCTAGTTTAGGTGCATTCTTTTTCACTGCTCTTTTATCTTCCGGCAGCGTAGAACCTCCTGATGTCCACCCTTCTCCATACAATAGAATACTGGGTTTTATTTTATGTAGTTCTTTGGAAATAATATTCATGGTTTCTATATCGTGCACACCCATTAAATCAAATCTAAACCCATCTATATGATATTCTTTTACCCAATATAAAACTGACTCCAACATAAATTTTCTCATCATCGCTTTTTCACTAGCGGTTTCATTGCCACATCCAGATGCATCACTAAATTTTCCTTCTGTAGTTTTGCGGTAATAATAACCTGGTACTAGTTGGTTGAAGTTAGATTCATTTGTAGTTCCCGTGTGATTGTACACGACATCCATTATTACACCCAATCCATTGCTGTGAAAAGTTTTAATCAATTGCTTAAACTCTTTTATGCGTACTGCCCCATCTGCAGCATTTGTACTATAAGAACCCTCCGGTGTATTATAATTTTGTGGGTCATAACCCCAATTGTATTGTGGTTTATCAAGTTCCGCTTCGTCTACCGAATTATAATCGTAAGAAGGAAGTAATTGTACATGGGTTATACCCAAATCTATTAAATGATCAAGCCCCGTAGAGAGTCCTTCTTTATTTTTTGTGCCTATTTCTGTGAGCCCAATAAATTTTCCTTTTGCTTTTATTCCTGCGTTGGTTGCTATGCTTGCATCCCGCACGTGTAATTCATACACTATTGCATCCGTTTTATTTTTTAACAGGGGCGATTTATCTGTTGCCCAGCCCGCAGGATTTGTTTGTTGCAAATCAATTACCATGGCACGTTTACCATTTATGCCTACCGCTTTTGCATAAGGATCCGTTACTTCATCTAGCCATTTACCATTGTACTCTACTCGAAATGTATAATATTTTCCTTTCTGGTTTCCCAAGAGTGTAGCTATCCAAGTGCCATTTTCAGCTTTGTTCATGGCGATTGTTTGCAAAGCTTCCCCATCTGTTGATTCCTTGTAAACCTTTAATTGTACATTGGTAGCAGTAGGTACCCATATCCGAAAAGTACTCTTTTGCGGAGTATATGTAAGGCCCAGGTCGGTGCCATTATAAGTAGGAAATGATTCTTTATTTTGCGCTTTGCAGTTAAACAATGTTGTTAAAAAAGCTAAAAGCATACCTATTCGTTTCATGTGTTTTTTGTTTGAACGAATATAATAAAAAGCTGGTGGAAAAATATTGAACATTGTAAGCTGCTACAATATTCTTAAAACCAGATACGAATACTATTTTAATTTTGCATCATAAACAATACCTGCATTACCTATTATTTCACTAGGATCAACTAAAAACCATTCCTTTTTGCCATTGGCAAATACATAACAATTTACGCTTGTAAATTTCTATATTTGATTTAATCATATTTTTTTGTAGGAAAAACCTCACACTTTTTGATTATTATCTGATTTATTGGATAAAATACATCTTGCGTTAATAAGTTTAGTTGTTTTATTATCAAATAATTGTATATAATAGACCTTTCTTCCATATTATTTTTTCACAACTCAACTTTGTATTGATTTTTTTTGAGTATTTTCGTTTTTAAATTGTTGGTTTATAAGCTAAATAAGAAAGAATTTAGTGTTATACCAAAACTAATTTCTATTAAATGAATGAAAACGGAAACTATATTGATATAAATGCTGTCTTAGTAAAGAGGGCTGCCGAAGGTGACGAGCCAGCTTTCAACCAGATTTATAATCAAATTTCTGGAAAAATGTACAGTTTGTGCCTAAGGTATGCAACCAGTCCTGACGAAGCAAACGATTTTTTCCAAGATGGGTTTATTAAACTGTATAAAAATTTAAGTTCGTTTAGAGATGAAGGTTCTTTTGAAGGATGGGCCAGAAGAATATTTGTAACTACCTCTCTCGACGGATTAAAGAAAAAAAGAATTCCGTTTGCTGATCTTGATGAAAACTTTAATATTGAAGCTACCATTAACAGTGTTTTTGATAAACTTTCTCTTGATCACTTGATGAAAATTATTACAGATTTACCTTCGGGTTATCGTACAATAATAAACTTATACGTAATTGAAAACTACAGCCACAAAGAAATAGGTGATATGCTCGGCATAACCGAAAGTGGCAGTAAATCTAAATTACACAAAGCAAGAACCTATTTAAAAAACTTATTACCAGAAGCCGAAATTGAGTGAGAACAACAACATATTATTAACTGATCTTAAGAACCACGAAGTGGCTCCACCAGCTTTTCTGTTACAAAGCATAAAGAGTAGGATTGAAGAAGATGAAAACGAAAGCTTGAAACATTCGCTTAAGCCTTTATATGCTCATGCTGTTATGCCTCCCCCAACGGCGGTAAGTTTTGGAGCTATTATGAATCGAATTAAGCAAACTGACGAACTTAATACATTTAAGCCATTAAAAGATTTTGAAGTAAAGCCGCCTATTTCTTTTGCAAGGTTAATGGAAATCATCCGATCATTGGTTTCAAATAAAGAAACTACAACTTCTGCAAAAGTTGTTTCCTTTGGCGTTTTTAAAAAAATAGCAGCGGCCGCGGCTGTATTATTGTTATTGGTAAGCGGTTATTTTATTTTCCAAAAAAATAGTACAAGTACATCTGAGCCTACTATTGCAAACATCAACCCAACCACTACACCCATTGTAACTCCTAAAATTACTCCATTGGGAGACAGTACAAACCCTATTCAAAAAAATAACATAGCCACACTTGATGTGATAGGGAATTACAAAAAAACAAAAAATAATGTTTTTGGAAGAGGAATAAAGAAGGGCTTTTTAAACAATCAAAATATTGCTGAAAGCCTACCAATGACGGACATGTCAATAAATGGTGCTGTTATTCCCATTATTGACAATGATTATTTAACAACTTTTACTTCTTTTGATGCAAACAATTTGCCCCTGTTTTTACAAGCAGACAATCCTGTTGCAACCAGTATTACAGTAGACCAATATACATCTATTACCATTTCTGAAGGTATGGGTGCCATGATGAAAAAAATGTATAAAACAAAAAAAAGTGGCAAGCCTACTAGACGAGCAAGAAAACAAAAAGAAAAATTAGAGAAATGGAAAAAAGTAGATGCTGATTATTTCAATCAAAATTCTTCTTCTAATCCTTTAGACCCTATGGATCTTGGTAATTTTATTCTAAATAAATAATGAACTTTTCTAGTTTTAGCGTATAAAATCAGCAAATAAAATGGGCTTAATTTCAAAAATAAAAATTACTGATTTTTCAAAAACAGTTTGTTTTTTGCAACTGCTTTTTTTTGTAATAAACACAAATGCGCAGGTAACACGTACTTCAAATAAAACTACCAATCCTCCTAAAGTAAATACAAAAGAATTTGTAATTTCTTATGCCATTGTTGTAAAAGGCGATAAAGGAGATGGAATTGCCCAAACCTACAATGGAGGGCTTAAAACTGCATTTGTAAAAAATGACCTTGTTAGGCTTCGCTTGGTAAGCCTTATGCGTGTGCAAAGCATTTATTTTAATAACAAAAAAGGACTTACTACAAAAGTGGCAAGTGTAGTAAAAGAATCTGGCAAGGAAAGAGCGCTTATGTTTTTAAATGCAAAAGAGTGGAAGAAATACAATAAAAAGAATGATAGTATACGATGCGATATTTACAAAGAAGACACGTTGCGCATACTCGATCAACTTTGCAACAAGGCAATCTTAACACTTAAGGACAGCACTAAGCTCACTGTTTATTATTTACCTAATGCAAAAAATAAAACATTAGCAGCAGCAGAGCCTTTGTTTGCAACTGTTCCTGGCTTAGTAATGAAATATATTTTTGAAAAGGGATCAAAATCGATTGAATATACAGCTACAACGCTCAAGTTTGCACCGATAGCTTCAACCGTTTTTGTAAAACCCAGCAAAGGTTACATTGTTCAAAAATACAACCCGGGCGGCGCAAGCATAAATACAGATGATTTAAATGCTGAAGAAGAAGAAGACAATGGCACTGAGGAGGAAGAGACTGAAATGGAAACACCCGCTGGAACGCCTGCAACTACTCCTACTACAGCAGCACCCACTACAACCAAGCCTCCTACAACACAGTATTAAGGTGATTTTTATTTTTTCACCCTTGGAATCCAAGGTATTTCTGGCACTTTCAATAAGTGCGCCACGTACCTTGACAAAGCAAAAAGATGATCGCTCAGTCTATTGAGGTATTTAATAACCAATGGATCTATAAACAAATTCTCCTCTTGCAATTGCACACAAATACGCTCTGCACGCCTGCATACACAACGAGCTATATGCAAAGTAGAAACCGTTGGATGGCCTCCAGGCAAAATAAAGAATTTCATAGGCGGTAAAATATCCATCATCTTATCTATGTCTTTTTCAAGAAACAAAATATCGTCTTCCAACAAATCGGGCATTTTCATCAATGGTTCTTTCTCCGGGTCGCATGCTAAAGAAGATCCAATAGTAAACAAACGATCTTGTATTTCTTTAAGCACTACTTTACAATTATCATCTTCAATAAGATCATTGCACAAACCTATATAACTATTCAATTCATCTACCGTTCCATAGCTTTCTATACGCAAATTACTTTTCAGCACTTTGGTACCTCCTATCAAACTTGTTTTACCAAGGTCGCCCGTTTTTGTATATATTTTAAATGCCATAACTTAAGGGTTGAATGTTGTTGAAGGGTTGAATGTTGTTGAAAGGTTGAATGTGGTTGAAGGGTTTAAAATATTCAGCGTAATTGATGAATACCGAAAACCGTTACCATTATACTTTTTCGAACATTGTCGGATTGGTATTTACCTTATCAGTCTCCACTACTCCGTCTCTTAGCCTAATTACCCTTCTAGCAAAGCCTGCAATATCTTCTTCATGTGTTACAATTACAATTGTATTTCCATCTTCATGCAATTTCCCCAGTATGTCCATTATTTCATGCGATGTTTTAGAGTCTAGGTTGCCTGTGGGCTCATCGGCTAATATAATGGCAGGATCATTTATTAAGGCCCTGGCTATTGCTACCCGCTGGCATTGTCCACCACTTAATTCATTAGGCTTGTGGTGCATTCTATCTTCGAGCCTTACTTTAAGCAAAACCGCTTCGGCTCTTTCTATTCGCTCTTTTTTACTCACCCCTGCATAAATAAGCGGGAGCGCTACATTTTCAGCTGCAGTAAGCCTTGGCAATAAATTAAATTGCTGAAACACAAAGCCAATCTCCTTATTTCGTACCGCTGCTAGATCATCGTCCTGCATCCTGCTTACATCTTGGCCATTTAAAACATACCGCCCACCGGTAGGAGAATCTAAACAGCCTAAGATATTCATTAAAGTGGATTTTCCGCTACCGCTTGGCCCCATCAATGCTACATATTCGTTCTTAGAAATATTAAGCGTAATACCTTTTAGTACGGGCAATTCAATTTTTCCTAAGTAATAACTTTTTTTAATATTCTCCAATTGAAGAATGATAGATGAATCCATATGAAGCTATTTAAAATTATTTTTTTATAACAGTGGGAACAATAAAATAAGGTGCGGAATGTTTTTCTGCATTCTTAAGTGCTTCCTTATTGCTTATACTTCCCTGTACAATATCGCTGCGCATCGTATTTACATTGCCCGACATGTGCAACAATGGCTCTACATTATCTGTATCCAACGCATTCATTTTCTCAATAAAGCCAATCATATTTTGAAGATCAGATTTTATTTGCTCTTTCTCAGTAGCTTCAAATTTAAGGCGGGCTAGCCCAGCAAGTTTATCTATGGTAGCGTCATTTATTTCCATGGTACAAATTTAAAGGTTTAGGATTAGAGCCATTAATCAAATTATTTAAACGGAAAACGCCTCTATAAATGTAAAATAGGCTGTTGTATTTTATTATCTTCGCAGCAATATTTAAAAAATGACTGATAAACCCTTTTCAAGTACAAAGAAGATAGTGATGAGTGGCATAAGACCAACTGGTTTTTTGCACTTGGGCAACTATTTTGGCGCTATTCGCAACTACGTAAAAATGCAAGATGACTTTGAATGTTACTTTATGGTAGCAGACTTGCACTCGCTTACAACACACCCCGATACGAAGGAACTAAAGCCAAATGTTTATAGAGTAGTGGCAGAAAATATTGCTTGTGGACTAGATCCAGAAAAAGCGGCATTTTATTGCCAAAGCCATGTACATGAAACAGCAGAGTTGTACCTGTATTTAAATATGCTAGCATACAAAGGCGAGTTAGAAAAAACGGTAACTTTTAAAGACAAAGCCCGCCAAAATCCTGAAAATATAAATGCGGGGTTACTTACTTACCCTGTATTACAAGCAGCTGATATTTTATTACATCGTGCAAGCTATGTGCCTGTGGGCAAAGACCAAGAACAACATTTAGAAATGGCTCGCACTTTTGCCAACAGGTTTAACCATCGTTATGGCAATGTTTTTCCCGAGCCGCAAGCGTTTAATTACAATGCAGCACTGGTAAAAGTTCCTTCGTTGGATGGAACCGGCAAAATGAGTAAAAGCGAAAACCAAGCCGCAACTATTTACCTGGCAGATGATGATGATAGCATTCGTAAAAAAGTAATGAAAGCAAAGACTGATGCTGGTCCTACCGAGAAAAACAGTATAATGCCAGATTATATTGAAAATATTTTTGCTCTAATGAATCTAGTAAGCAGCCAAGATAAAATAGATAAATACACAGCCGATTTTAACGAAGCATCTATACGCTACGGTGACCTAAAAAAAGAACTTGCAGAAGATATGGTAGCATTTGTAAGCCCCATAAGGCAGAAGGCACTTGATTTACTGGCTAATGAAAAAATGCTAAGAGAAATATTAGACAAAGGTGCTGCAAAAGCCAATAAAAGCGCCCATACCACAATTGAAATGGTGCGAGAATCGATGGGGTTAAATTATTAAAAAGAGCTTTGGCCGTTACTATTGTAGGGTTAGCCTAGTGGCAGTTTTGCAAATTTGCAAATTTGCACATTTGCCTATTTGCCCATTTTATGATTTGCCCATTTATACATTTGCTCATTGCCATAAATACCCTTACATTCGTTAACCGCACAAATTAATTTTTTAAATACCCATGGCCAAAATAAAAAAACCCAAGCATATTGCCATTGCAGGCAATATTGGCGCAGGCAAAACCACGCTTACAGAAATGCTTAGCAAGCATTATAAATGGATACCACAATTTGAAGATGTGGATCACAATCCATACCTCAATGATTTTTATGAAGACATGCCAAGGTGGAGTTTTAATTTACAAATATTTTTTTTAAACAGCCGACTAAACCAGTTGTTGGAAATACAACGTGGTTCCGAAACGGTTATACAAGATAGAACCATATACGAAGATGCCAATATTTTTGCACCTAACTTACATGATATGGGGCTTATGGGCAAACGTGATTTTGAAAACTATTATAAGTTTTTTGAAACTTTAAAATCGATGGTGCAACCGCCAGATTTATTGATTTATTTAAAAGCGTCTGTACCTACGCTTGTATCGCAAATACAAAAAAGAGGAAGAGAATACGAAGAAAATATTCGCTTAGATTATTTGAAAAAACTGAATGATTATTACAATACATTTATTGATGGCTACAAAGAAGGAAAGTTGCTTATTATAGATGCAGATACCAATAAATTTGCAGAAAACGAAGATCACCTTGGGCAAATTATTTCTGGAATAGATGCGCAGTTGTTTGGGCTTTTTTAGAAAAAAGTATTGATTAGTTAGTATTGAGTATTGAGACTATGGTTTATAAGACTAGAAGGTTCTTTTCTTATTTTAAAGCGCAATTACTTTTTAATGTAATTTTAAAATAGAAAGGGTAGATACAAAAATTCGATTTATTTACTT
>JANNGD010000233.1:0-56649 GCA_031380515.1 Ferruginibacter sp.
TGCACCATTAGGAGTTATAACACCAGTAGCAGCATTGATAGGTAAACCAGCTGCAGGCGCAATTGTATATACACCAGCAACACCTGACAATGTACCCCAAGTTGGAGAAACAGGACTAGCATTGTTACACAAAGGTGTAGTATAAGATAAACCCAAAGCTACTGCCTGAGGGTCTATAACTAAAGTAAATGTTACACTCTGTGCTGGACATGTGCAGAAAGCTGCCCAACCATATGTGATTACGTGCGTTCCTTGTGGAGCACCAGGAGCAATAGCACCTGTTGCAGCATTTAAAAACGTTCCTAAAGTTGCTGAACTAAATATACCACCTATTGATGTTGCAGGTACAATTGTAACTGCTAAAGGAGAAGGATAACTACAAACTGTTGGAGAAGGGTAAGAAATAGAGGTTAAAGTACCGCAGTTCCAACTAATATCTAGTTGACCGCCAGCACCATTACCACCTACTGTAGAAGCACCGCTGCCTCTACCACCACCGCCACCGCCAATAGCAGTACCGTTGTTTCCGTTGCTTCCTTGGTTTCCTCCATTACCACCGCCTGTAGCACCACCGGCACCGCCGATTGGACTACTGGTAGATGAAGTTGTACCATTGTTTCCATTACCAGTTGCAGTAGCACTAGCACCACCACCACCGCCACCTAATACAAATGGGCTGGAAGCAGCACCGCCGTCTCCACCAGTGAAAGAAAAACCAGATGGGAAATTTGCACCAGCAGGTACAACATTAAATGGACTTGTTTGACCACCGCCAAAACCACCATTACCTGTTACTGTACCAGCTTTACCACCAGATGCAATGGCTCCTTCTATTTGTGTAAATCCGCCATCGCTACCGACAGCTCCTCCAGCACCTATGGTAACTGGAAACGTACTTCCCGGTATTAAATTAATTCTATTTACTTGTGTGTATCCACCACCGCCACCGCCGCCAGAAGCATCGCTTCCAGAAGTTAGGCCAGAGCCACCACCAGCACCCCATAATTTGTACGTACCAGAAGTAACGCCTGGAGGTACAATTAAAGTGCCCGATGAAGTATAACTGCATTGACGATTGGTAGCGGTACAGCCTACCTTTGTAGAAATGCTAAGATTATCCACTCTCCATCCATTTGCAGTTACACTATTATCTGATCCCATACGGAATTTTAACTGACAGGGAAAACCTGCTGCAGCTGCAGGTAAATTCACAGTGGTAGTGATGAATCCTCCGGGAGAAGTTCCGGTCCAGGCCCGCCTGCCAGCAATCGGACTTTGGAAAGCTGCACTAATAGTACCCGTATAACCACCGGTAGCAAAGCTGCCACCTGCGGTAATAATATCCGTGAACGCTCCTCCATTTATAGATATCTCTAGTACGCCTCCGTCGAAAGTACTTTCGAGATTAAAATTATTTGCAAAAGATAATATGTCCGTTGGCCCTGGTGTAAAAATGGGGGTTACTATCTGTTTATCAGTTACAACAGCAGGGTCATCTATGAAAATTGAATTAGGAGCCGAAACTGCAAATGGTGTAAGGGATCCTGCACTGGAAGTAACCCAAAGGGGTGCTGCACCTGTTACATTAGTAGCTACCCATCCGGCTGGCAATGCGGGAGCTGTAACCCCATCAAAATTCTCGCTTATTACAGTTACATCCGCTCCCAGTGAAAATGTATAAGTTATTGTACCCAAGTTAGTGGGGCCATCCTGCAATTGCAGGGTAGCAGTAAGCAGGCTGCCGCAGGTTAGGTTATCCGCAGTAAAACTAAAGGACCTGGTTACAGGAGCGCCTGTAACAACGCCATAATTTTGAGGGCCGCTTGGGCTTAGTACACCACCGGTAGCTTGTAATGTGGCAACCAGGTTTGTGGTATTTATGGGTGAAGCATTAGATAATGTAAAGGCAACGGTTACCGTTTCATTTGGATCGATAGCTGAATTGGGTTGCGAACAACTTTCTGCTGTGATTGCTGAACCAGCCGAAACAATAAAAGGTGTAGTCAAACAGGCCGGAGCTACATCAAAAGCCGCCGTTTGATCGGTTAAGATAGCGCTGCTCCCCTGAGAAGCACTGAAACCAATACCACGCCTGGCAAATGCTTCCCAGATCAGGCATTGGTTTGCCCCACCGTATAAAGCCTGGTCTGCTGCAAGTATGGCATTTCGGCCATCAACAAAACCAACGTTGCAGGGTTGTAGTTTTAAACCCAACGTTACCAATCTCATGGCAACAACATTACCGCCGGTAGCGGTGGCATCATACAGGTTCGGGCTGATCCCTCTTGTTTGTATCAGCTTCCATGTCATATCCCAAAGGGTTGCTGCCCAAATTTCGCCACGGTCATGCACAGAGAAAGGAATTACAGTTGCATAAACCCAGGGATTTACTGCCATATCGGTACTGTAAGGGAAGTGGCGTATACCCAAGTTTGGCGAGCTCGTACAGGGGGGTATAGGCGCAGGATAAGGGCATGCAAAAATACTAACATTATTTAATGCGTAAGATCCTATATGTCTGGGAATGGTTAACCCGTCGGATGCTGTTGCAGTTGCCCAGTTTGTGGTAAACATTAAACCGTAATAATCGCTCCAGCCCTCACCCATTTGTTCAACTCCGGTTAAGCAGTTTGTAGCACCGCCGCCGGTTAACCGTATACTGATACCATGGCCATATTCATGTACAACAATATCATTATCAACGTCACCATCCCTGATTGGGTTTACGCCGTTTAAATTCCATAAAAACATCTGCATCCTGCCGGATCCTCCATCATTTGGGGTACTAAAATTTGCATTATTGGTTCCGCTGGCATCCTGTGCTTCCGCATTCACATGGTCATTTCCTACACCACCACGGCCCATGTTATCATCCTGGAAATTTTTGGCGGGCTCATCAAAGCCGTACTGGTACATTACATCATGTATGATATTGTTCCAGTAAAATAAATTGGTTACATTAAACTGTTTGTTGGGTACCGGTGTTTCCTGTAATGGATCAACCGTAAAGTTGGGTACAAAATCAAATGTTAAATTAGGCAGGACTGTAGTTGAACTGGCCGATTTAGCAATAGAACCTGTATTGGAAGGAGCAATCCTGTCCTGGTATGCCCAAACGTTGTTACCACGGGTATAATCATAATCCGCAGCTCCAGCGCCAGTGTGCCAGCCTAACGTAGTGGCATTTCCAGGGGCTGCCAGCCAAGGGTTCGTTCTGACTGCTGGTGCAGAAACGTTAGGGCTTCCTGCCGGATATGGTATTACCCTGTAAGATGAACTGTTTACCAACAACGGGCTATGGGGCGTTTGCCCCGAAGCCGTAAAAATATTTTTAATTCCGAACGGATCATTACCGGGCTCCCCGGGCTTTGAGGTTCCATTGATAAGCGCCGGTGTTGTGCCAGGCTCAGTATCCGATGAATGCCCCCAATGGTCATAAACGGTTAAATTGTCTACCCTTAATGTCTTATTATCATTCGCATCTATACAAACCAGCCAATAGTCGGAACTGGTCTTTTGAATAATATACACCTGCCATGCCAGGCGCATGCGGGTTACCGTACTGATCGTATTTTCTTTTTTTATCGATTCTTCATAAGGAACCCACAAAAGTTCGGCTGTTATATTTTCATTTGATACTCCCATATCATTGTATTCGATCTTCCTGCCATTTTCCTTAGTGCTAATTACAAGCGGCATTTTGGAAGAGGTTAATTTCCTGTCTGATATGGCAAATTGAACTGCCGATAAAGCCGAAACAGCAGGAATACCACTTTTTGCATTCACCAATTGATCCATACTGTGCTCAAATGCACCGGCTTTGGAAACCAGTTGGCCTTCTTTGAATGCAAGTGGCAATATTTGTTTAAGTATGGGTATGCCTGCATAAGTTTGTTGCAGGTATACCATGGTTAAACCAGTAGATTTGTCAAAATAGGTGTTTGTAACAATCACCTGTTTAAGGTCGTCTGTTGATAAACCAATAGTGGCTTTGCTTGCACTTACCAGTTGAAGTGCCTGCCTGGCATCTGCTTCGTTTACCTGCGCAGGGCAAATAAATGCGGCAAAAACAATCATCATTAAGAGGAGTAATTTTTTCATAAAAGCTGTTGAGGTGTGTAATTAATAAAAGCAGAGTTAAATACTTAAAACAAGGCTATACTGGCAAATAGAAATATTGCTCATTAGCAGAAAACAAAAAGCCGTAGCCAAGGGTAAAAATATCTTTCTCATAATTCATCCATTTTGGTAGTTATGCCATTAAATTGAATTGGGTTCAACAGGAAGAATATATGGATTTATTGGGGGGGGATTTTGAAAAGATTGAATGCAATATAAAACAAATTATTATTATGTAGCAAAAAAAATAACATTTTTTTATAAAAAAAAATCTGGAAGTCTATAACCTTTATAGATTTTGCAGTTATAAAAAAAATATCGATATAGATATCTCGTTTTTCCGAATAAAAAACCATGGTTCTTTTTCATTAACGATTACAATCACTTCAGTCATTTTGATCTACTTTTCAACGTCAAGAGCTATTCCCTATTTTTGAATAGGAAATAAATTTTCAGTCCTTTACCCTTATGCAAAAACGCATGATCCTCTTATGACAAGATTTTTGTCCTTCAAACACATATATATGTATACAATGGTGCTTTTCATAAAGAAAAAAGTGACTATGGTATGTGGATTAATATCGATTGCGCAAAATATTAGAAAAAAAGCAGCCTAAAAAGGTTACTTTTTTAACTTTTCAAAAACAAAGCCCTCTACAATCAAACAGAATATTTTTTTTCACTTTTTTACTCAAAATAAAACCCATCAAAAAGAGGATGTCTCTTTTTTGTTTTGAAACATTCTCTTTTCGTTAAAACAATGCCCTCAATGAAGCTCTTCCAAGATGAATGGTAGAATTAGTTGCAGGTTTTCTGCCATCGTATTGTATGCTTATTTCTACATTTTTCCCAACACGTTTTGTAAATTCTACATTCCATAAGTAATTTTTTCCCGGTTGCAGTCCATCTAATAAAAGATACCCCACGGTAGTATTTTTGGAACCATCGTAACCAATGAAATCTATTTTATTATAAGTCAATTTAAAATTGATACTGCTGCCCGATAATATGTTGTATTTCAATTCTGCAATCAATGCATTGTTTACTGCTTTCTCCAAAGAGTCTATTCGGTTTTGCTTTATTGTATAAGCATAGCTTATGGTGGCCCTTAAGTTGGATTTGTACACATAGGTTAAACTCGGTTCTACAATATTCTGTAGTACATTATAGTTCCTATTATCAAATTTGGCAGCCTGTGTAGCCAATATATTTTTCTGCTGTTTGAAAACCAAGTTTGATACGATATTTCGTTTTATACTTGCACGCATACGCACTAGCATTGTGCGCAAATCCCTGCTCTCAAAACCGTATGATAAAATAGCTTTAGAAGATGCTTTGCTGTGCGTAAATTCTAAACCATATTTGGCACTTGTTCTATTATAAAAATAGGTATTGGAGAAAAAAGAATTTAAAGTAATTAAAGTTGTATCTACCAAATTTTTACCAAAGGGATTAAATAAAAAATCATTTTTAGAAAGATTCTTTTTACTTATTTGCATGGCAGAATTTGTGCTGCTTCGCAATAATATTTTTCTAAAACCTTTTTTCTTTTGTGGATTCATTATCAATTTGGGATCTAGATCTATGCTGTAATTGAACTGCAAATAATTTGCTTTTACATATTGATTGCTAGGAGTAAAAATACGGATATACTTTTTTTGATCTTGATAAACTGCTTCTTCAAACTCGTTTAATTCGGGAATGCCATTAGCGTTATAATCTACCCAGTTGTAAAATCCTTGTCCAGCTGGCACTTCTATGTAAGCATATTCCCTTTTTTGTTCCTGCCCACTTCCAAGTTCGTACAACAAATTCCCGTTCAAAAATCCTTTAAGTTCATTTACAAAATATTCTGCTCTTCCCAAAATGCTTCTATCTTCTTTTTGGCTACTCAAGCTGCTGTCTATTATTTTTAGCTTTCGAAAAGTGCTGGTAAACCTGAATTTATGATGATCGCTGCTCATTAGCTCTACAAAAAAATTAATATTATCGCTTTTGTTGGCTTTTTGTAATGTTGTTTTTTGAGGTAGCAAGTCATTTCTAACCATGTATGAAGCTCCCCATTTATTTAGCTTTGCTTGATCTGATTTTACATAATATTCAAACACATTAAATCCAAAACTGGAAAGGTTTAAAGTATCAGGAATTTTGTCAGTCAATTTATTAAATTCTCCTAAGTATTTAAATCCTGCTTGTACTGCATTCCACTTTTTAAATGATTTATTGATATCAAACAGGGGTCTAAAGAAATTACCTTTTTGTACATTGGCAGTAAAATTTGTAAAACCAATGTTTGTGTTTATACTAATGTCTTTAATCACTGTTTGGTTAGAAATCCTTTGTCTTATACCATTGTATCCATCTGCCTGGTGGTAATTTGTAATTTCGTATTGGGTATTATTTAGTGCATTAGCGTAAATTTTTGCAGTTATGTTTGTAAGCTGTTCGGTAGCTGGTTTCTGGTCAAAAGGCAAACTCCAATCACGCAAAAATTCAACATTGCGTAAACGTTCTACCGATTTAAAACGTGCATCTACATACTCATACCCAACCTGTGTTTGTAATTTGAATGCTTTGTTTAAAATTTTTATTTTCTTATCATTGGCTTGCAGCAGAAATTTTGCAGCCAATCCCGTGTTGTCTTTTTTATCTTTGGTAGAAAAAAGATTTATATCGTAATTGCTCATTGCAATTTCTGTTCTCAATTTGGTAGTAGGATTTATTACATAATCTGCAGCGGCTGTAAAAACTTGTAATTTTTTTGGCGTTACCAATAGAGTAACTGGCTCCCAATCTCCTTGCTTAATACCAGCCACCGGAGCTATCCATTGAAAAGCTTTGCCGTTACTGGCATTGAGTAATTGTGTATAATTTCCTTTACCAGGCCCCAAATAACTAAACTTAAGAGAGTATAGAATATCCGATGGATTGTTAGACAATACATAAACAGCCGGGTATGTAATGCTGTTTACCAACGAATCTATTTTTTTGTATAAAATGTTACCAACAGCAATGGTATCCCGCATTTGGCTGTTGTAATAGGCATTGGCGATGCTATCTCCAATATCAGCTAAAAATTGTTTTTCTGGAGTGTCTAATACCTGGTCTATCGCCGAGTTTTTTGAATCACTATTGGAAAAAGCGCCCAAAGAAATTTGCAGCTTTTTACCAAGTTTGATGTCGTCATTTAAAAACAATTGGGCATTTAAATAATTACGGTCCGAGTATTCAAATTCTACTTGTATCCTTAGGTCTTTGGTGATAAGCCGCTTTGGCGTAAATGTAATTTCAGCGGTATTGTAGTTTATTACATAATCTTCATCTTCTCCCCTTTCCATTTTTATACCATCTATAAAAACCCTTTCCGTATTGGCAAGTATTACAAAATACAATTCATTATTGGCTCCTACAAGCCTGTATGGGCCTTGGTTTCCTTCTATAACGGGTAAAATATTTCTGGTAAACTTTCCTTTCGCTACTGCCCCACTTACCCTTATTGAATTGGAAATATTTTTGCCAATTTTATTATCGGCCGAAATAGAAATACCTTGTACACGTTTGTAGAAATTCAGAAAATAATGCTGCGTTTCTCTTATGTCAAGGTCACCTAAACTTACTTGCCAATTTTTCTTTTTTGCTTGAAAAAAGATACGATCAAAATCCCTTAAGTCTTGGGTATTTCCTTCTGGTTGAATGGGAATATTATTATCGGTAACTGCTGCAGTAATTTCTATACTGTCTGCTATAAATCCACTCAATTGTAAATTCAATGTGCTATTTACAACTGCATCCTGGCTATTGCCAAATGAAATAGCCCTTCCAAAACTACCGTCTGTGCGAATTGTACCAAAATTAAAAAACGGGTTTGTTTGCTTTGAATTATTTACAACAACAAATGGATTTTCTGCCTTAAATCTATTTTTAACCAATTCATAATCCATTCTACGAGTAACCGCATTTAATTTAAAAGGAAATACACGGTATGAAACATTTATACTATCAAAAGGAGGCCTCAGTTTCCAAATGAGGGAACCGTTTACTTCATCTGTTTGATACGTATTTACAGAAATGCCCTCAATATTTAGTGTACCTGGTGCAATACTTAAGCTATCTATTTTTTGTATGGGAAATTGTACCGCTAATTTCTTATTTCGAAGATTAGAAATAGTAGGTGAAAGAATTTGGGAGAATGAAAATGGGGCAATAAAAATGCACACAAAAAAAATAGCTATTTTTTGTAAAAGGCTTTTTCTTAGATATGATTTTAATAAGTTTATAATGTTTTTTTATGTAGTGAATATACCTTGAAAATACGATTTTTAGATAAGACGGCTGTATCTACAAATATGCTGCGGTAAAGTTGGTATAAAACCCTAAAATTAACTTTTGCCGTCATTATTCAAATACAGCCAATAGTTTGCTACAACTGCTGGTTTTCATCAATATGTTGTATTAAAATAGACAGGCTAAAAAGATAAATGGTTTGATGGAGACCATCAAACCATTAAAATAATAAGCTTAAAATATACTATGCCTCCGTAGCAAAACCAGCACCGATATACTCTTTGTTCATTCTTGCAATATTGGCTACCGAAATACCTTTAGGACATTGTGCTTCGCATGCATAGGTATTGGTACAATTTCCAAAGCCTTCCTTGTCCATCTGTGCCACCATATTCAACGCTCTGCTTTCTCTTTCTGGTCCTCCTTGAGGCAATAAAGCCAATTGAGAAATTTTTGCTCCTACAAAAAGCATGGCACTACCATTTATGCAAGTGGCCACACAAGCGCCACAACCAATGCAAGCCGCTGCCATAAATGCTTCATCTGCATTTTTTTTGTCGATAGGAATCGCATTGGCATCTACAGCATTCCCTGTATTTACACTTATATATCCGCCCGCTTCTATAATTCTATCAAATGAGGTACGATCTACTGTCAAATCTTTTAGCACAGGAAAAGCCGTACTACGCCAAGGCTCTACTACAATTGTGTCCCCATCTTTAAAAGCCCGCATGTGCAACTGGCAAGTGGTATTTTGTTTCCAAGGGCCATGTGCTTCTCCATTTATGTGCATGCTACACATACCGCAAATTCCTTCTCTACAATCATGGTCAAATGCAATGGGTGATTTGCCTTCAACGATCAATTGTTCATTTAGTACATCAAACATTTCTAAAAAGCTCATTTCGCTGGAAATGTCTTTTACTTGGTAGGTTTCAAAACTACCCTTTGCCTTATTGTTTTTTTGACGCCAAACTTTTAGGGTCAAATTCATGTGGTAATGCTCCATATAATAAAATTCGAGTTTATTAAATCGTTTCTATGTGTGTAAACCTGTTTGCTTTATGTACTTTATGAAAATCTATTTCCTTACCAATCAGTTTTTTTACTTTCCTAAGATACTCATTCCCTTGCAAATTAGGATGAAAGTTCTTTGTACCAATCACTTTTGCTTCAATCTCAAAATTTAAAATCTGTGCTTTTGTTTTATCAATTGCATTATACAATTGTTCGCAAGCACTTTTTACATCATCACCTTTCAATTCAACATATATTGCTTTTGATGTTGCAAACTGTTTTACCGTTTCATGTTTTGAAGGTATCAACAACAAATAATCACATCTTCTCAAATCACTTTTATCAAAAACACATTTATCTATTGAAACAACATTACAGTAAAAATTTTTATTAGATTCAAGGCAGAATGTTTTACCATTTTCCGTTACATTGAATTTACTTTTAAATCCACTTTCTTCTATTTTACAATCGTTAACGCTTTTCATTGACCACTCCCATTTCAATATTAATCAAATCATTAAAAGCTTTATTTAGTGATGTGCTTACTTCGTCTATTTTTTCAGCTTTTATCAATGATTCTTCCTTATCAAAAATATCTTCACTAACACCCCCTTCATTCAATCTATAAGCCGAAACATCATTTGGATTCAACCAATTCTTATAAGGAATAATTTTATCTGTTTCTTCAAAATGTTCTTTGCCTACATTGTAAGCATACATCAAGTTATTTATTGATGTTAGGATGTACGGGCTATGAGTTGTAAGTAATAGATTACAGTAATACTCATTAGATTTTTGATAATCCCTAAATTTTATTTTCTCAATTAAATGTTCAACCAATTTTTTCTGTGTTAATGGATAACAATTTAGCTCAGATTCTTCAATAGTTATGAAAGGGCAATTTTTTCTATGAAGAATTATAAAACTATCATCAGACATTTCATTTATGACACCATCAAAAACTACTAACATAGGAACAACGCTATTAATTGCACTTGAAGATTCTTCAAATGTAATTTGTTTGCCATCTTCTAAGATAATAATATCATTACCATTACTGTATTCGTATTCGACATTTATAACTTTTCTAAAATCAAACTTTCTATATGACTTTCTATTGTTGTTGAAAACTTGTCCAAACCAATTCAATAATGATGGTAAAGTTGCTTTCGCATTTAAAATTGCAGGATAATTCTCACGAAGCAAAATATATGCATCTCTAAAGGCTGGAATAAAATAATTTAAATCAGTATTTTTTCCTTTAGATTCACCCTTATAAACAAAATTTATTAAGGAATCTTTATATTCTATATTGCATAATTCATTATCAAAATAAATGTATGAATCGAAATTGAAATAATTTTTCAATTCAAATGCTTGCACACTTTCTTGAAATTCTTTGTTGAAACTTTCATTTTTAAACTTAGCAATTTCCGTTTTACTTTCAACTTTTTTACCATCAACTGTTAAACTTAATTCCCCATAATTATTATAAGCTGCATTTTTTAAAAGACTCAACACCTTCGCCACCGTACTCTTCCCCGTCCCTTGGTCACCTATCAATACATTCACCTTACGCAAATCCAAATCCACGTTTGTTATCGGTCCAAAATTCCTTATGATAAGTTTTTCACTCAATTGTTACTCGTTACTTTTTCTCTATAATTTTTACAATATCCATTTGTATCTCCTATCTTAAATCCTTCTTCCATTTTTATATCATTCTTACTCCGCTTACCCCACGAAAACAACTTCTCAAAAAAAGGAAGCCACTTATGATCTTTTATCTTTTCATAAAAATATACTTCGTGTTCTTTTTCCTTTACACTCATTTCGTACAGCACTTCGTCGTGTGCTGTTATGTTCGCTGCGTTAAAAAGTCTTTTCATTCGCACATATTCGCACACATTTCCACTTTCCAAACTTCCAGCAAAATAAAACGGCATAAACCATCCTATTACAAAACAACCAATATGTATTGTTTTACCAATTACATAGTTTTTTATTTCATACCATCTAGAAACTTCTACATGATAGGTATTCATCAACATCAACACCTGTTTCCGATGGTTCCACTCGTCAATCTCTATTTGCCTTATTGCTTTCTTTTCGTCGGTGTCCCTTACAGATCTTGCATGTCCTTGGTAAGCAAAAGCTGCGGCTTTTTCCGCAGAGTATGCTTGTTTCAATAAATCTACTAAAACATCATCTGTAAGCAACATATTTTGTATTGAACCATTATTTATAAGACCGCTGTGTAGGCTTCACTATCTCAAAACTCAATTCTTCCTTGTGCAATTGCCAATCACTTTCGCCTTTGCTTTCCCAAGCAGCCACATAAGCATAGTTTACATCATCCCTTTTAGCTTCTCCATCTTCCGTTTGGCTTTCTTCCCTAAAATGACCACCACAACTCTCATTTCTATCTAAAGCATCAAGACACATAAGTTCTCCAAGTTCAATAAAATCAGCTACTCTACCAGCTTTATCCAATTCAGGATTCATTTCATTTACGTCACCAGGTACCAATACATCGCTCCAAAATTCTTTCTTCAAAGCCTGTATTTCAGCAATCGCCTCTTTCAACCCCTGCTCATTTCTAGCCATCCCGCATTTATCCCACATTATTTTACCCAGGCGCTTGTGAAAACTTTCTACCGTTTGTTTTCCTTTTATATTCAACAATTTGTTTATTCTTTCGCTCACCGCATTTTCAGCATCTACAAAAGCTTGTTGGTTTGTGTCTATAGCCGCATTGCGTATTTCATCTGCCAAATAATTACCCAACGTATATGGTATTACAAAATAACCATCTGCCAATCCTTGCATCAAAGCCGAAGCTCCCAATCGGTTTGCACCATGATCGCTAAAGTTTGCTTCGCCCAATGCGTATAAGCCTTTGATGGTAGTTTGCAGTTCATAATCTACCCACAGCCCTCCCATGGTATAATGCACCGCAGGGTAAATGCGCATTGGCATAGAGTATGGATCTTCGCCGGTAATCTTTGCATACATATCAAATAGATTACCATATTTCTCTGCCACAACCGATTTTCCAATGGCAATTATTTCTGCCTCGGGCATATCTGTAATACCTTTTTTACCCGCTTCTATTTTCCCGTATCTTTTAATTGCATCTGCAAAATCTAAAAATACAGCCATTTTTGTGGTACCTACACCATAGCCTGCATCGCAACGCTCTTTTGCTGCACGGCTAGCCACGTCCCTTGGTACCAAATTACCAAATGCAGGGTATCTCCTTTCTAAATAATAATCTCTTTCATTTTCTGGAATATCGGAACCTTTGCGAGTATCGTTTTGCTTTAAAGGAACCCAAATTCTTCCATCGTTTCTTAAGCTTTCGCTCATTAAGGTAAGCTTACTCTGGTGATCTCCACTTACTGGAATACAAGTAGGATGTATTTGAGTAAAGCAAGGATTGCCAAAGAATGCACCTTTCTTATGTGCTTTCCAAGCCGCCGTTACATTGCTACCCATGGCATTGGTACTTAAATAAAATACATTCCCATATCCACCCGTACACAAAAGCACCGCATGTGCACCATGTCTTTCCAATTCTCCCGTAACCAAATTGCGGGCAATGATTCCTTTTGCCACACCATCTATCAATACCACATCTTGCATTTCGTGCCTACGATACATGGTTACGTTTCCTAAAGCCACTTGCCTTTCTACCGCACTATAAGCACCTAATAATAATTGCTGGCCTGTTTGTCCTGCGGCATAAAACGTCCGCTGAACTTGCGTTCCACCAAAAGAACGGTTGCTTAACAAGCCTCCATATTCTCTTGCAAAAGGAACACCTTGTGCCACACATTGGTCAATGATGGCTGAACTCACTTCGGCCAAACGATGTACATTGGCTTCACGAGCTCGGTAATCCCCCCCTTTTACGGTATCATAAAATAAACGAAAAACAGAATCACCATCGTTTTGGTAATTTTTGGCGGCGTTGATACCTCCTTGTGCCGCTATACTGTGTGCACGCCTTGGACTATCTTGAAAGCAAAAAGCTTTTACTTTATACCCCAGCTCGCCCAAAGCCGCAGCCGCAGAAGCTCCGGCGAGGCCAGTACCTACAACGATTACTTCTAATTTTCTTTTGTTAGATGGGTTTACAAGCTTTACATGGCCTTTGTAATCTTCCCATTTTTTGTCCATTTCTCCTTGTGGAATCTTTGAATTCATAAACGTTTTTTTACCTTACCCCCGCCTCTCCGTTGGAGAGGAGCTTGGTTCGTTACATTTTAAAATCTATTTTTTATTCAACCTTTATTTTTTTCTGACGAACAAAAAATGCTTTTTTTGTCCGGGCAAGAACAACAGCTATGTGGAACTTCATTGGCGACGCTCCGTTCATCTATATCTCTTTATTCATCTTTTATAGAAGCGTAGAAACACAACAAGTATAAAAAGATTATTTAATCTTCTACCTAATCTCCTAGATTTCCCTCCCCTCTGGGGAGGATAGGTGGGGCTATTATTTCACCCAACCCATATACATAGCCACCGGCATACTTGCAAATAACAACGATATACCTACTGAATAAACAACCCCTATGGATTTAATAAGGGGTGTATATCTTTTATGATTTACCCCAAAAGTTTGAAAAGCGCTTTGAAAACCATGCAACAAATGCCAGCAGAGGGAAACGCAACCCAGTACATAAAAAATAACAACCAATAGGTTGCCGGAAAAAACGGTAATCATTTCGGCAAATAAATCATGTACTGGCTGGTTATTATATTCTGCCCCTAAGGTAGCTTCTGCCAAAGGTTGAATATTTGCCATACCACCAAAACGGGAAGGAACCCAAAAATGATAAAAATGCAATATCAGGAAAATCAAGATCAATGTACCCAAAAGGCCCATGCTCTTGCTATACCATTTGCTTTTGCCATCGCCCTTCATTACGGCATATTTTACCGGACGAGCTTTTCGGTTTTGCGCCCAAAGTGTAAGACCTTGCACAATGTGTAACAACAAGAATGCCATTAAGCCAATTTCCATGGTACGCACTATTAAATTACTACCCATAAAGTGACCCCAATGGTTAAAGGTTTCCCCGCCATCATTAAAAAATATCATGGCATTTATTCCGGCATGAATTATAAGAAAACTGATAAGAAATAAACCTGTAGCCCCCATCATAAATTTCTTACCAATAGAGGAGGTGAAAAAAAGTTTCCAAGTCATAAAGCAAATATTATTGAGAAAATTTGGTTTTGCAAAAATACGTCACGAAAAGGCAATTTGTTAAATTATTTTAAAGTTTGTGCTCCGTTAATATTTTAGCAACTTTGCTCCATAAAAAAGTAAAATGAATCACTATACTATAGCAGATATAAAATCTTGGGAGCGTTTTTACCGTGGCAATTTTATTAATTCTCTATCAGGCTTTAAATCTGTAAGTTTAATAGGCACTTGCAATGAAGCAGGGCAGCCAAACCTAGCCATATTTAGTAATATCGTGCATTTTGGTGCAGACCCAGCTTTGATAGGCTTCATCAACAGACCGCTTGAAGCCGCACCACATACCATATCTAATATTATGGCTACAGGCCAATATACCATAAATCATATTCAACAAAACTTCGTAAAACAAGCCCATCAAACCAGTGCAAAATATCAAGCCTCCCAAAATGAATTTGAGGAAACAAATTTAACGGCGGAATTTAAAAATGGATGCATCGCCCCGTTTGTAGCAGAAAGCAATATCCAGTACGGCTTGTCATTGGTTGAAATTGTACCCATACAATACAATAATACTTTCTTGGTTATCGGCTCCATACAGGACGTCTATTTGCCCGCACACATTGTAGAACCGGACGGATTCATTGCTATTGAAAAAGTAGGGTCCATGGCTTCTCTAGGCATAGACAGCTACTATACATGTACTCCTATTGTACGCTATGAGTATGCTAGACCCGCCATGGAAACAAAAGAGATACAGTGATTTTAGTTTCCCAACCTTCTTCCCATTTCTTCATCCAATAACCCAAAAATCAATTCAGGTTTTAGTGTTCTCCATTGGGGTAAATCAACTAGCTCAACGTAATTTGTAATGCGAGCTTTTTTAAAATCATACTTACTTTGATCGGGCATGTTTACAACAGTTATCCATCCTCGTTCTTCTTCTATTTGCTCTTGCCACTCTTCATAATAACTATCATCGCTGCTATGAAAATTTAATACATTTTCCGCTATGATGATGAATTTAAAGATGCCAGTTTTATACATTTTATCTGTAATATTCCTACGCAGGTTCATGATGTCGTTTTCTATGGCATCGTTCCACTCTCCTAGCAATTCTAGGATTGCATAATGTTGCTCATAGTCCACAAATAATATTTTCATATACAGTGTCCTAGAGCCAAATTCGTCCCATTGGGGATGTATATAATAATTGTAAACCGTATGTATGAATTCAAATTCGCTGTAAATTCGTTTGTAAAAAGGCGATTTAGGGTCTTCTTCTGCTGCGTAAACATGACGCCAATTGTAATAAGGTTCTATATCCTGCATAAAATTCTTTAAAATAATTACGCAAATATCTTACATTAATATTGCTTTGGCAAGGCATGCCACTTTTAGAATGGGAATTTCTATTGCATAATAATTGTCAAGTTTAGCAATTCTAGCACAAGCAAAGGCAAAAAATGATAGAAATAATATATTGTTGTTTCTTGTCTTATTTGTTTTCCTTTTCTTTATTTGAAAAAAGAATTAAATAAAAAGGCTGCCCAAAAGAGCAGCCTCGTACTTATAACCGGTAATTTTTTTATAAAACCATCAATTTATCTGATAATACTTCAGCACCTTTATCATCCATCACTTTTACAAGGTAAGTACCTTTAGATGGACGATTTAAAAGATTTACTTGCTGCGTTTGTTGGCCTTTTGTTAAGCCAAAACGAGTAGATTGCAACGCCCGTCCAGCTAAGTCGGTAATAAGAACAGTGTATGTTCCTTGTAGTTTTCCTGCCAACATAATATTAAAATTACTTCCCATTATCGGATTAGGAAAAACAGTACTTTCACTAATTACATTGTTATTGATAGGTGTTAACTTAGATATTGAAGCGTTTCTTGCTTGGTCAGCTTCTTTTTGGAACAATAAGTTGCCACTTGCAAGGTCAGATGCGTTGTAAACAACATCGGAGCCTTCTATTTTTGAAGCAGCCAAGTCTGTAATATTCATTTTATAGTAGCCAACAAAAGCAGTTGCACTAGAAAGAACAACATTACCTTCTGCATCTACTGCAGCACCGTTTGCTGTAAACCCTGCTGGTAAACCAGTGATAGTACCTTTAAATGTAGTAACACGGCTATTAACATCAACAACAAATACATTTCTTGTAGCAGAAATAATGTACAACTTACCATAAGCATCTGCAATCATATCTCCACCCCAGCTGCTGCATTTATTGTGAACAGATAGCCCTTTGTTTTCTTCAGCATCTATAAGAGAACCCAAGTCTACAATAGAAGGCTTTTTCCCTGTAGAGAATTTATATAAATGATTTCCGTCATTTGTAACGGCGTAGCCATTTCCATCGGCGTTGATAGCCATTCTAGTAATGTTATTGGCTTCTTCTGCATAAGAACTAGGCACATATCCAGGGATAGAAATACTGTAGAAGGTAGGAGCATCGCCTTTTACACTCGCATCCATCCAACGCAATTGTCCGATACGCATTGGAATAAAAAATAATTTTTCGTTTCTTCTATCATAAGAAGCGGCAGCAACAAATGAAGAAGTTGGATATAAGCTGGCGGCATACTGTGTGCCATCATTTACAGTAGTTTGGTTAAGCGTTTTCTTAGCTTCTACATCTGTAATTGTATAATTGGTTTTGTTACGATCAAAGATTGTTTTTGTAACCTGGCCATTGCTCAAATCTACTTGGCGAATGTTCATCCACATATAATCTTTGTTTCCATCACCTGTAATGGCGTACCCCTTGTTGGCATCTTGTGCTTTTACCATAAGAGTAGAAACCACTAATCCTGCTGTAAGTAAAATTTTTACATTCATACGTTATGTTTTTATTGAGTTTATAATTGAAGTACAATTTACAAAAAAAAAGATATGTAACCAATATTTTTTGATGAATGGCAAAATATAATTGTTAAATTTTACGCTTATGGTATGTTATTAATCCCTCCATTGGATTTTTTATGACCTTACCCAATTTAAGTTCAAAATCGTTGCACATTTGTTTAAGTACATCTTTAAAACCAAAGGCAACACTTCCTACAAAGTTTATTGGCATTGTCCAACTTTCTCGGTATTTATATACATGATTAAAGAAAAAATCGTTGATACAGTCTTCAATTATATTTTCAATCATGTAATGGCCTCTGTTTTCAATTAAAAATGGGACAAAACTTGCCAAATATCTGTTTGCCATTTCCTTTTTATATACATTGTCTAATATTTCGGCATTATCTTCTTTGTATTTTGCTTTAAATTTATCCATTAACTCTGCATCGAAGGTATTGTACATATAATGTTGCAATACTTTTTTGCCTAAATGTGTTCCACTTCCTTCATCGCCCAAAACATATCCCAAGCCGGGGCTATTTTTTACAATTTTTTTGCCATTGTAGTAACATGAATTAGATCCGGTGCCCAAAATACATGCAATGCCCTTTTCATCTCCACAAAGCCCTTTGGCGGCACCCAACAAATCATGCTCTACGCTTATTTTAGCTTTTGGAAATATTTTTTTTAACCCTCTTTTTACCAACGAAATATTAACCGGATTGCTACACCCAGTGCCATAATAATATATTTCATCTACTTCAGCTTTAGCTATTTTAGGTAAAAGTTCTTTATTAAGAATAGTAGCTAAGCTGTCATCATTTAAAAAATAAGGGCTTATACCTTGTGTAAAAATTATTTTCTTTTTATTGCCTTGCAAAAGACACCATTGTGTTTTTGTGGAACCGCTATCAGCAATGAGTATAGACTTCATAATAGACTAATTGAGATAACAAGATAAAACATTCAAGTAAGAAAATAGGTTTAAAAAATTATCTTCGCAAATAATTTGTAATTATAACCACAAACAAATCAAAAGAAAGAAAATCTACTTAGTAAACTGAAACTTTGCAGCTGCATTTTTATTCCGTATATTTTGTGTGATTCCCAGTTAATTTATAAATAGAAAAATGAACAATAAACGATTAAATATTTGGCTACCCTTGCTTTTTAGTGTTGTAATGATAATGGGCATGTTTTTGGGCTATAAAATGAGAGATTCTATGCCTGGCAAAAGTTTTTTTCATGTACAAAAGCCCAATACACTTCAAGAAGTAACAGATTTACTTAATAGCCGCTATGTAGATAAGATAGACACAAAAAGCCTAGCAGATACTGCCATACAAGCCATTTTAGCCAAACTAGACCCCCATACAATTTTTATACCTGCAAAAGATTTACAAGAAATAAATGAAGATATTTCTGGAAGTTTTTATGGTATTGGAATAGAATTTGACATAATTGAAGATAGCTTACATGTTATAAATGTGGTGCCAGATGGACCTTCTGACAGGGCAGGTCTAAAAACGGGTGATGTTGTTTTAAAAGCTGGGGATAGCGTTATTTCAGGTAAAAAAATGCCTGTTGACAGAATAAGGGCCATTTTAAGAGGGCCTGAGCAGAGTAAAATAAAACTTACCATTTTGAGTAAAGGCAAACAACAATTAATAGAAGTAGCTAGGGGTAATATTTCGGTACCAAGCCTCGATGCTGCTTATATGTTGGATAGTACAACAGGGTATATCAAACTCAATAAATTTAGTACACAGACCTACAAAGAATTTATGAACAGTTTGATTATGTTGAAAAAAATAAACATGCAAAAACTCGTGTTAGATCTTAGAGGAAATGGAGGAGGTGTATTGGAAGAAGCCACAGAAATAGCAGATGAATTTTTGGAAGGTGATAAACTAATAACCTATACGGAAGGATTACATTCTCCCAAAAAAGAATACCGGTGCCGCAGAGATGGACAATTTGAAAAAGGTAAATTAGTAATATTAGCAGACGAAGGAACTGCAAGTGCAAGCGAGGTATTAATGGGTGCTTTACAGGATTGGGATAGAGCAACGATTGTTGGTAGACGCAGTTTTGGCAAAGGGCTTGTACAAGAACAATATGACCTTAGTGATAGAAGTGCTTTGCGACTTACGATTGCTAGGTATTACACGCCCATAGGCAGAAGTATTCAACGATCCTACAAGAATGGCAGCAAATCATATTATCAAGAAATAACCAACCGCCTCTCCGACGGAGAAATGGTTTCGGCAGATTCAGTAAAAAATGATTCTTCAAAAATTTATAAATCTCAAGCAGGAAAAAAATTATTTGGAGGTGGTGGAATTAGCCCCGATTATTTTGTAAGTGCAGATACGTCTAAACTCAGTTTGATTTCTCTAAAAATTTATAGTAAAGGTATACTCAATGGCTTTGGCTATACATATTATAAACAAAATAGCCAAGATCTTGCAAAATATAAAACTGCTTCACAGTTTATTGCCACTTTTAATTTAAGCGAAAAAGATTGGACATATTTTGAAACATTTGCAACGAAAGATTCTATACAATTAAACAACATTAATCCAAAGGAAAAATTATTTATTTTAAGCGTATTAAAATCTTCTATTGCCCGTCAGCTATTTAGAAATGAAGGCTATTATGAAGCAATAAATATTGGCGACGCTTATATCAAAAAAGCATTAGCGGTAATTAAATAAATAATAGGATAAATAGAAAAGCCCCTAGAAAGGGGCTTTAAATCTTTTTGGGATAGGGGTAAAAAGAATTGATTCAAGTTACCATTTTTCACCAAAATTTTGGATTTTAAATAAATGAATCTTTACATTGGATATTGGATAGTAAAATTATTTATTGCTACAGTGTAAAGATGAAAATTTATTAATCAATAATTTGTAGTCTTTGATTTTTAAAATATATAGAATAAATACTACGGGGATTGTTTTTCTGATAGATGTGCGGTAGTAAGTAACAGATATAACTCCCACTCCACGATATAAATTAATTACCTTTGCCCCTCAAAAATCAATAACAATATGTGGTTAAATAACATTTTAGAAACTATAGGCAATACCCCACTCATAAAACTTAATAAAATAACCAAAGATCTGCCTTGTACAGTACTTGCAAAAGTTGAATATTTTAATCCAGGTAATTCAATAAAAGATAGGATGGCACTAAAAATGCTTGAGGTAGCAGAATTAGAGGGAAAAATAAAACCAGGTGGTACCATCATTGAAGGTACTAGTGGTAATACTGGTATGGGCCTTGCATTGGCTGCATGTGTAAAAGGCTACAAATGTATTTTTACAACAACCGATAAACAATCTAAAGAAAAAGCAGATATTTTAAAAGCGGTAGGAGCAGAAGTTATTGTGTGCCCTACCAATGTAGAACCAGAAGACCCTCGTTCTTATTATTCTGTATCTAAGAGACTTGCAACAGAAGTCCCCAATTCTTGGTATGTAAACCAATACGATAATCTAGCCAATAGAGAAGCCCATTATGAACAAACTGGTCCAGAAATATGGGAACAAACTGAAGGAAAAGTTACACACTTGGTGGTAGCTACTGGTACAGGTGGAACGATTGTAGGTACAGGTAAGTACCTAAAAGAGAAAAACCCTCATATTAAAGTTTGGGCAATAGATAGCTATGGTTCTCTACTGAAAAAATATTTTGAAACAGGAGAGCTAGATCAAAAAGAAGTGTACCCATACATAAGTGAGGGCTTTGGTGAAGATTTTGTGCCAGATAATTATGATATGCAATACATTGATGCTTTTGTAAAAGTTACTGATAAAGATGGGGCGGTAATGGCAAGACGAATTGCAAAAGAGGAAGGTATTTTTGGTGGATATAGCTGTGGAAGTTGTTTGCAGGGTTTAATGCAATTAAAAAATGAATTAAAAAAAGACGATGTAGTTGTATGTATTTTTCATGACCATGGCAGCCGCTATGTAGGCAAAATATACAACGACCAATGGATGATGGAGCGTGGCTTTTTAGATGTAAAAACTTTTAAAGATCTGGTAAGTGGGAGGGCTGCACAACGTCTAATAACGGTTACTCCCCAGCAAACAGTGATGGAAGCTATAGATTTAATGAAGAAGTACGATATAGAAAACATTCCCGTTTTTAATGAAAATGAAAATATAGGATCTATTTCAGCACATGGCTTATTCGACAAAATATTGAACAATGTAGATGTAAAAAACAATACAATAGAATCCGTGATCGAAAAGCCTTATCCTATCGTATCTTTTGATACCGCAGTAGAAAGATTGAGTACATTTATTACAAAAGAAAATGGAGCGGCACTAAGCAAAGATGAAAGTGGCAGTTTTCATATTATCACAAAACACGATATTATACAAAGTTTGTCTAAATAAAATTCGTTTTATTACGAAAGCATAAAATAGACGATATCTATTATGAACACAGCCCTATTTTGATTAATAGGGCTGTGTTTTTTGTAGTTCAATACCTACAGCTTTCGTATTTATACGTTTTTTGGAAAGTATTTTTTTCATCTATTAATGGTAAGTTTTACTATTCGAACTGTAAATACTTCATTTTTATAAAAGAGAAGATTTCCTCTTGTTCACAACTTATTAACAAAGCATCTTTGTCTCAGAAATTTAGAAAAAGTGTTTTACAGAAAATAACACTAAGAAATAGATTTCTGTTTTGCTTTAAGATCCTTTATCAATTGAAAAAGAAACTAATATCCTGCTTATGCCTTAAAAAGCGATGATAGCAAAAGCCAAGAATCTAATCCTTTGTAAAACCAAAAAATTCAAAACCAACTGACTGCTCACTCAGTCTAATTTGTGAAAAATTGTATACACTGAAACCGGAAAAATATTTGACTGACACAAAACCCCAGCATTTAAAATCTTTCCTGAAAAACCATTTCTAGTGTTTGTTGTTGGTTTGAAATTAGTACTTCCACAAACTTTTGCTTTTGCAAATATTTGTGGAAGTTTTTTCTTTCTACCGGGTTTCGTACTTTTAACTATGTTCCTTAAACATTACCTTAATTTTAATAGCAGTCCAAAACGAATTATTTCGCTTGTACCCTCACAAACAGCGTTGTTATCGTATATAGGCTTAGAAGAGGAAACGATAGCCATTACAAAGTTTTGTATTCATCCAAGTAGCTGGCATTCAACTAAAATTAAGATTGGAGGTACAAAAAACATTCATATTGATAAATTAATTTCATTAAAGCCAGACCTTATCCTATGCAATAAAGAAGAGAATGTGCAAGATCAAATAGAACTTCTCGCCGATCAGTTCCCTACTTATATGACTGATGTAAATAGCTATGAGCAAGCTTTGGAAATGATACAGGCGATTGGTATAATAACTAACAAGACGGCCGCATCCAATAAGCTTGTAGAAGAAATTTCAAGCATATTTGAAGAAAATACTGAATTAGAAAAACGAAATACAAAAACGGTTTATCTAATTTGGAAAGACCCTTTTATGACAGTAGGTGGAGATACCTTCATCTCATCAATGATGGAAAAAGCAGGTTTCTACAATGTATTTAAAGACTTTAAACGCTATCCAACCGTCACATTAGCAGATATTCAAGCTTATAACCCAGCAAATATTTTTCTTTCGACGGAGCCCTACCCTTTCAAAGAAAAACATAAAGCGGAATTTGAAGGTTTTTTCCCAAGATCTAAGGTGTTTTTGGTAGATGGCGAAATGTTTAGTTGGTATGGTAGTAGGATGTTGTATGCATCAAAATATTTTAAAGATTTGAATCAGCTAATAAACGCTTACTAAATTAGGCTGTTTTATTACGCAATCAGTTCCTTATTTTTGTAAAAAAAACTACTATGGGTAAATACAGTTCGGGCGTTTTATTTGGCGCTGAGTTAGAAGCTTTATACAATGATGCAAAAGACAACCAATTTGCTTTACCAGCAGTAAATACTATTGGTACCAATACAATAAATGCCACGCTAGAAACGGCTGCAAAGTTAAACTCCCCAGTAATTATTCAATTTTCCAATGGTGGAGCACAATTTATTGCAGGTAAAGGAATGCCAAATGATAACTACCAGGGCAACATTGCAGGCGGTGTTTCCGGCGCTTTACACATACACAATGTAGCTAAACACTATGGCGTGCCTGTTGTCTTACATACCGATCATGCTTCTAAAAAATGGTTGCCGTGGGTAAGTGGTTTAATAGATGCTGGAGAGCAATTTTACAAAGAAAAAGGGCAACCCCTTTTTAGTTCTCATATGCTGGACTTATCGGAAGAGCCCATTGAAGAAAATATAGCCACTTCAGTTGAATTTTTCAAACGCATGCAACCGATGGGAATGGGAATTGAAATAGAATTAGGTGTAACAGGTGGTGAGGAAGATGGTGTAGACAACAGTGATGTAGACAACGAGAAATTATATACACAACCGGCTCATGTTGCTTATTCTTATACAGAATTAAGCAAAGTAGGTAAATTATTTACGGTAGCTGCAGCATTTGGAAATGTACATGGTGTTTATAAATCGGGCAATGTACAGCTAACACCGATTATCTTAAAAAACAGCCAAGATTATATTGAGCGTGAATTAAAGACTGGACCAAAGCCTGTTTATTTTGTATTTCATGGAGGTAGTGGTTCTCCCCAAAATCAAATAAGAGAAGCAATAAGTTATGGTGCTATAAAAATGAATATTGATACCGATTTGCAATGGGCATTCTGGGAAGGAATATTGAATAATTACAAAAAAAAATGAAGCTTATCTACAAGGGCAATTGGGTAATCCTGATGGAGCTGATTCTCCAAATAAGAAACATTACGATCCAAGGGTATGGTTGCGAAAAGGCGAAGAAAATTTTAGTAAAAGATTAGAAATTGCATTTGAAGATTTGAACTGTGTTAATAGAAATGCCTGATAATCATTGATGCCAATTATAAAATTTTCATTAGTAATAAAATAGTTTTAAAATGAAAAAAGAAGAAGATTTTGAGGCCCTCCTTACAGGTGAAAATGAACTTGCAGGTTTGCAGAAATCTAGTTGGTTTAAGAGAATAAAAAAAGGAATCCTCACTTCCACAAAAGATAAAAAAGATGCACCAGAGGGTTTGTGGGAAAAATGCCCAGAGTGCAAGTACACATGCACGATGTCTGAATTAGAGGAGCATTTTTATGTGTGCCCCAAATGCGATTATCATCACAGAATTGGAAGTGAAGCTTATTTTGAAATACTTTTTGACGAAGGAGCGTATTTGGAACTTTTCGCAAATATAAAATCCAAAGACATGCTGGGTTTTGTAGATTTAAAGTCGTACGGAAAAAGACTTGAAGACACTTATAAAAAAACCGATTTACACGATTCTATCACTGTAGCCCATGGCAAAATAAAAGAGCATGATTTTGTAGTTGCTTGCATGGATTTTGAATTTATAGGAGGCAGCCTCGGAAGTGTAATGGGAGAGAAAATATGCAGGGCTTGCGATTATTGTATAGAAAATCGTATTCCATTTATGATTATAAACAAAAGCGGTGGAGCTAGAATGATGGAAAGTGCATTTTCACTAATGCAATTAGCTAAAACATCGGGTAAATTATACCTATTGGCTGAAGCAAAAATTCCCTATATTTCGCTTTGCACCGACCCTACCTTTGGTGGTACAACTGCATCTTTTGCCATGCTTGGCGATGTAATTTGTGGCGAGCCGGGTGCGCTTATTGGATTTGCAGGGCCACGTGTAATAAAAGAAACCATCAAAAAAGACTTGCCAGATGGTTTTCAGAGAAGCGAATTTTTATTGGAGCATGGGTTCTTGGATTTTATCATCCATAGAAAAAATCTAAAAGACAAAATAGCTGAATTGCTTGTGATGTTTAAAAATTAAATACTTTAAAGTTCCTACGAAAGGAACTTTTTTTTTACATTTATTTGCTCAAACCTGCTATAAAATTTATTGTTATTGCTACAACAAAAGTATTTAACATAAAAGAAATTAGGCTATGGAGTAAAACAAGTCTTCTAATCTTTTTATCCGTTATTTGAACATCAGATACCTGAAAAGTCATTCCTATGATAAATGAAAAATAAGCAAAATCTAAATAATTGGGTGCTGCATCATTGGGAAATTCCGGTCCTTCTCTATTTTGTTTAATTCCCATTTTATCATTCTCATAATACAAATGAGCGTAATGAAAAGTAAGTATTGTATGTACCAATATCCAAGAGAGTACCACAGATAAAAACCCAATTGTAACCCTTGCGTATATTTGCACCCCATTTTTGCCAGAAGAAATGATAAGAAGTAGGACCGTAAACATGGCTGCCAAGGAAGTAATTGTTGTAAGTAAAACTATTACAGAACGACTAGCATCTTCCTTCAAAGCAATTTTTTTAATATGCGCTACATCTCTTGAAAACAATACGACCCATGCAGTTAATAAAAAAGAAAAAGCAAAAGCACACCAAATACAAATAATTTTAAAGAGAGAAGTTTCATCAATATCTTTAATGAATAACCAAACGATAAAAGCAAATACAATACTAATAGTTATGCGCTGCAGAGGATGCATATTGAGCAGTAAACTAAATTTATGGCGCTTAGAATTTGTCAAAAAATATAATTTTCTCTCAAATGTACTGAAACAGCCTGTTTTAAAATGAACTTAGCACATTGTTTTTTATCTTTGAAGAAATAATAAAGTGGAACTTAACAATAAAAAGGCTTATTACGAATATTTTTTTGAAGCCACCTATACAGCTGGGCTTGTACTGCAAGGCACAGAAATAAAATCTTTGCGAAATGGCAAAGCAAGCTTTAATGACAGCTATTGCATTTTTGATAGAGGCGAGTTGTATGTAAAAAGCCTGCACATATCTGAGTATGCTTTTGGTACATATGCAAACCACGAGCCATTGCAAGAACGCAAACTGCTTCTCAATAAAAAAGAATTAAAGAAACTGCAGGAAAAAACAAAAGAAAAAGGCTATAGCATCATCCCACTTAAGATATTCATTAATGAAAAAGGCCTTGCCAAAATGGATATTGGCCTTGGTAAAGGAAAAAAGAATTTTGATAAAAGGGAAACGATAAAAAGTAGAGAAAACGATAGAGAAGTAAAAAGAAAATATGGACTATAATTTAAAATATAAGTGAACTTACTTTTCGAATAAAACAAACCGAAAAAATATAAGACGTGCTTATGAAGCTAGAAACCGACAGGCTGTTTATTATCCCACTTAGCAAAAAACAACTCCAACTTTATATAATAAATGACAATTCGCTTGAAACTGAGTTGCAATTGAATATTATTCCAAGAGTAATAAATGAGCGGGTAGCCTTTGTAATAAATACTAAGATATTACCAGCGCTCACCGACAGTTCAAAAGACTTTATGTATTATACGTTTTGGAATATTATAGATAAGAAATTAAATGTAATGGTTGGAGACCTTTGCTTTAAAGGCGAACCAAATGAAAAAGGAGAGATAGAATTGGGATATGGTACTTATAATAATTTTGAAAATAGAGGCTATATGACAGAAGCAGTAAATGAAATTATTAATTGGGCATTTAAACAACCGCACGTAAAATCCATTCTTGCTCAAACACATATAGCTAACATTGCTTCCCTTAGCATCCTCAAAAAAAATAATTTTATAAAATATGATCAGTCATTGGAATATATTTTCATGAAAATTGACAAAAACGTTTGACCAATAAATCGACTATTTAAAAAAGAATTATAGTTACCATTATTCATATAAAATAGAAATTGAAGGTATTTTTTAATATTAAACGGCGTTCTTTATATTTTTTTTTGACTGTTAAGATTATCAAACAATACCCGTTATAGGGTATTGTTTGATTTATATTTAAAACTAATTTCACTAAAAAATTATTATGAAAAGGAAATTTCTGTTGGCATTCTATTTAATAATCTCTATCGCAACTTCTGCTCAAAGCCCTGAGAAAGACATATTTGCTTTTACTATAACCGATTATTTAGTTAATAGCAATGATAGCATATCTATCGTACAAGTTGAACTCTCCAATCCATTGATAAAAATCACTGATAACCAATTGGGATTATTAAAACATAATTTTTCTAATAATAATGAGGATACGGCAAGTATTGGTCATGGAAGATGCAACTTGATAAAAGGGTCCTATTACTATTTTGGTATTCGTTTATACAAAAATTCCGTAAAACCAATGAAAAATGACATCGTTTATACAAAAATTAGTTACCCTACAAAATACAAAGGCCAATTTTACAATCTCATTAGAAATGCCGTTTATTTTGAACATGTAACTGGAGGGAATTTTTTTGAATTTGGTTCGGCTTTGGAAATGGATGAAATAAAGGAAAGGAATTTAATTGATTCGTTGGTTGCAGATATAAAATTTACTGGAGAAGAGATGCAAAAAAAATCAGACAGTCAGGATGCAATGATAGAAGAAGGGATATTTAAAGGAAAAAAATTATTTGCCTGTATGCAAACAATTTCAGCAGAAAATGTAAAAGATTTTATAGATTATGTTATAGCAAGGCCTTCAAAATATGCTGGTAATACATGGAAAATAGCAGAAGTATTTGCTACATGGGTAATGGCAGGTACACCAAGGGTAGTAAAGTGATGGATAATTACCCAACTCGCCACAGGTAAGTTGCTACAGGTTGTTCAACTCGGCACAGGCAAGTTTTTACTGGTTGTTCAACTCGCCACAGGCGAGTTGCTACTAGCATTCACTTAAGCTTATTGGTATATTTACCGCAAGCCCACCATCAGACGTTTCTTTGTATTTACTATTCATATCCAATGCGGTATCCCACATGGTTTTTATTACGGCATCTAGGCTCACTTTTGCAAAATCGGGCGTGCTTTGCAGCGCCAATTGGCAAGCAGTAATGGCTTTAATAGCACCCATAGTGTTTCTTTCTATACAAGGTATTTGTACAAGTCCACCAATGGGGTCGCAGGTCATACCAAGGTGGTGCTCCATTGCAATTTCTGCAGCCATTAAAACTTGCCGTTGTGTACCGCCAAGTGCTTCTGTAAGCGCTGCTGCTGCCATTGCACTGCTTACCCCTATCTCTGCCTGACAACCACCCATGGCAGCAGATATGGTTGAACCTTTTTTAAATATACTACCTATCTCAGATGCAGTAAGTAAAAAATTAATTATTTTATCATCGTTGTTTCCATCACAAAAAGATATGAAATATTGCAGTACTGCAGGTATTACACCAGCTGCTCCATTTGTAGGTGCTGTTACTACTCTTCCAAAGGAGGCATTCTCTTCGTTTACTGATAATGCAAAGCAACTTACCCAATCCAAGATATAATTGAACTTATTGCCACCAGCAGATATTTGTGTTATCCATTCATCATAATCATTGTAAACTTTATCCGTCAATAATTTTCTATTTACGTCGTAAGCCCTCCGTTTTACATGTAGCCCACCAGGCAAATTACCCTGGGTATGGCAGCCTCTAAACATACATTCTTTCATTACTTTCCAAATATTGAGTATGCCATTTTTGGTTTCAGCTTCGCTTCTCCAACAGAGTTCGTTTTCCATTACTATCTCATGTATAGTTAAACCCGTCTTACGACACCAATGCAATAAATCTTCGGCAGTATTTATTGGAAAAGGGAGTGCAATTAGTTTTATCTTACTATCTGTTTGCTCATTACTGGTTTCTTGTTGTACAAATCCTCCACCAATAGAATAATAAGTTTCAGCCAAAGTTTCTCCATTATTTAATGCAACAAGAAATGTAAGGGCATTTGGATGAAATGGTAAGGTTTCGGTAAAGAGAAATTCGATATCATCGTTTGGTATAAAATCTATTTCATGCTTTCCAGCAAGTAATAGCTTTCGCATTGTATTAATATCAGCTATTTTAGAAGCGATGTTATTTACATCAAATGTTACAGGATCATCACCACTTAAGCCTAATTGTATTGCAATATCAGTACCGTGTCCCACACCGGTTTTAGCAAGCGAGCCATATAGTAAGACCTCAATAGAAACAACATTATTTAATATATTTTTATCTTGAAGAGATTGTGTAAAAATTTGGGCTGCCCGCCAAGGACCTAATGTATGACTACTACTGGGGCCTATACCTATTTTAAACATATCAAAAACTGAAATTGCTTCGTGGTTCACGTTTAGTATTTTTATAAAAAAAGCCTTGAAATATTTCAAGGCTAAAATTAGTTTAAAGAATTGAGATTACTGAACTCCTAATAATGATACAGTAAACTTTAAATATGAATTGGCTGGTATTCCTACAAATCCTGGCCTTGCAGGCGAAACCCTATCTCCGTATGCCAATGATGGTGGAATATATAATGTAACATTTCCACCAGCTTTTATCAAAGGGAATATAACTTTCCATCCTAAAATAAGATTTGATAGCCCAAATGTACTCGTTTGCCCGGCTGGCGTTTCATCAAATAAACCACCTACTGTAGTACCATTTATTAAATTTCCAGAATATGTAAGGGTTATATTTGAACAAAGATTTGGAGATATTCCAGTGCCTTGACTAGAGATAACGTAATACACACCGTTCTTTTCTGAGGCTGTAATGCTGTTTGCTGCAAGAAAATTTTGTAAATATGCTATTTCTGTAGAAGTTGCTACCAGCGTCGGAGCTAATTCTTTACATTCGGTATCCGTAACTTTTTTACAAGAAGCAAAAATAAGTGCTGAAAGAGCACATAATAAGAACCATTTTTTCATTTTAAGCTGTTTTTTTAATTAAGAGTTTTTTTATTATAAATTCGCTGCATCAGCCCTTTTTTGTTTGTTTTTCAATTCCTGATAAAGTTGGTCATTCATTTCCCATTTAAAATGCATTCTTACAAATGCATAAAAGAAAATAACCAGTAACACGGCTATAACTACTACTAAAAAAGTTTGAGGCGATGTTTTGGATACCTTAATGTACCACTCAGGCAAAAACAAGTAAACACAAAGAATAAGTAGCAATATAGGTAGCCCAAAAATACTAGCCATAGGTATACCCCTCAACAGTTTACTACTAAATTTACTATGTTCTTCTCTATTTTGTTCCCAGAAATGAACAAATTTTTCTTCTTCAACGGTTAACATGCTACAAAAATAATTCAAATCTTTGGTTTGCTTGGCTATATTCTTTTTTACTTGTAGGTTTGTTACTCACAATCTATAAAAGGTTTAAATTATCCTAGATGAAAATGGAACAACTGATCGTTCAGTATTTGTACAGCAGTAAGAAAGTAACTTTACAGGACATAGGCGTATTTACTATTTCAACAGACATAAATATACCTGTAGATAGTGAAAAAGATACGGTATTACCAGAAAATGCAATAGAGTTTATATATGATCCCAAAGCGAGAGTAGATGAGGGATTGATCCAATATATTGTAGAGAATACCAGAAAGATTAGACCCTTGGCTACATCCGATTTAGAATCGTTTATTATTTTGAATAAACAATTCTTAAATATAGGCAAACCATTGATCATAGAAGGTCTTGGTACATTACAAAAGACGCAGGCAGGTGCATATTCTTTTTCACAAGCTAATACTTCTCATGTAATGTTGAAAGAGCCCCCAAAGGTTGTTACTGAAAAATTAATTGAAAAAATTTCTTTTGCAACTCCGCAAAAAGAAAACAATGTAAATACCAGCAAATTTATCATATTTGGTATTTTGGGTTTAGTTCTTTTAGCAGCCCTTGGATTTGCAGCGTATTATTTTATAACAAAAAAAGAGAACAATGAAAAAAGTGAAAGCAATATTGAAATAGAAAAAAATGATACCAGCAGCAATAATTCTTCTAATAAAATTAAACCAAGCGATACGGCTATTTTAGCAAAACCAATAGTAAAAGCAATAGTAGATACAAATAGTTTTTATGTTGTAATAAAAGAATACCAAGAACTTGCTATTGCACAAAAAAGATTAAACACATTGAGAGGGTATGGCAATAATCTTATTCTATCTACAAAAGATTCTATTACCTATAAAATGAGAATGCCCTTTAAATTACCGCTTTCTGATACCCTCAGAATAAAGGATTCGTTGTCGAAATTTTTCAAAGCAAAAACTTTGGTAGAATTACCATAAGGTAAATTATAAATATAATGAGTAGTATTGCGTTTGAAACAATAGATTGGAAAAACATTGAGAAAGTTGAATACAGAGGAACAACAGGATTTGCCTACTGGCAAACCAGATTGCATGAAGGATTAAGGGTTCGCTTGGTAGAATATTCACCAGATTATGTTGCAGATCATTGGTGTGAAAAAGGTCATATTGTACACTGCCTAGAAGGTGAATTTATAAGCGAACTTAAGAATGGTGAAAGTTTTAATTTAACAAAAGGAATGACTTATATCGTATCAGATGATTTAAGTTCTCATCGTTCATTAAGCAAAACGGGCGTAAAGCTATTAATCATTGATGGTGATTTTTTAAAGAATACTATCTAAATTTTAATAGTAACTTTATCAAGAAAAATCAATTGTAAATTTTAATTTATCATGGAATTTATAGACTACTACAAAATTCTAGAATTACCCAATACGGCTTCAGCAGATGATATAAAAAAAGCCTATAGAAAATTAGCCAAACAATACCATCCAGATGCCAATCCCAATGACGCTACCGCTAAAAAGAAATTTCAACAAATAAATGAAGCAAACGAAGTATTGAGCGACCCCGAAAAAAGGAAAAAGTTTGATAAATACGGAAAAGATTGGCAACATGGAGATGCATACGAAAAACAGGCAAGGCAGCAGCAACAATATTCTCAGCAGTTTGGTGGGTTTGATAACGAAGCTGGTTTTTCAGATTTTTTTTCTTCCATGTTTGGTGGAGCTGGTAAGCGCACCAGTAGTAGGCATAAAGGGCAAGATTTAAATGCAAACTTGCAATTGAACCTTACCGATGTATTCAAAACGCAACAACAAACCATTACAATAAATGGAAAAAATATACGCATAACTATTCCAGCAGGTATAGAAAATGGGCAAGTTATAAAATTAAAAGGCCACGGGCAACCAGGTTTAAACGGCGGGGTTGCAGGTGATTTGTTCTTAACTTTCAAGTTAAACAACGATACTTTTTTTAAGAGAGTAGGCAACGATTTACAGCTTGCACAAGACATAGATCTTTTTACAGCTATACTTGGAGGAGATATTACACTTAATACCCTGCATGGGAAAGTAAAACTAAAAGTAAAACCTGAGACTCAAAATAATACCAAGATCAGATTAAAAGGAAAAGGTTTTCCTGTGTACAAGCAAGAAGATGTTTTTGGAGACCTTTTTGTAACCTATAATATTAAGCTCCCAACAAACCTCACAGAAAAAGAAATAGAACTGTTTACGCAGTTGCAAAAAATAAATCACATCTAAAAAACGAATGTTTGAAAATACTTGTATCTAATTCACTTTGGTATAAATCCATTGCAAAACATTAGATAACTGTTGAAACCAAACATGAAAAAAATACTTTCGCTTTCTCTATTATTACTTTTAAGTGCAGCCAGTTTTGCACAATCAGAAACTAAAAACCCTGAAGGATTAAAAGTGGGTGATAAAGCACCCGCAATTAATGGCATAGACCAAAATGGAAATAAAATAAGTTTAAAAACTATATTGAAAAAAGGCGAAGCTGTAATCATGTTTTACAGAGGCCAATGGTGTCCTTATTGCAACAAACAGCTTTCCCACCTAAACGATTCTCTTTCATTTATACTTGCTAAAGGCGCTACTGTTATTACCATTACACCAGAAACTGCAGATAATATTAAGAAAACGGTAGAAAAAACCAACGCTTCATTTTCCATTTTAGAAGACAAAGAAATGGAAATAATGAAAAGCTATAAAGTAAATTTTGCTGTAGATGAAATGACGATTACAAAATACAAAAAGTACGGAATAGATTTTGAAAAAGCCAATGGCGAAAATGGCGCTAATTTACCTGTGCCTGCAACTTATATTGTTGGAAAAAATGGAAAAATTAAATATGTATTTTTTAATCCGGATTATAGCAAAAGAGCCTCTGTAAAGGATATTATTAGTAATCTTTAAAAATAAATTTATGTTAAAGAAATTATGTTCTGCAATTTTATTTGGCGTTATTCTATCTTCTTGTACCAAAAAAGCAAGTGAAGCAGATATCGTTTTACCGCCAGTAGTAACTATTCCTGAGCGTTTAGAAATAACTCCAACAACGACCAGTATTTTAATTGGACAGACAAGTCAGTTTACACTAACTTTTTATAATAGCTTAGGTGTAGTAGCTGCCTTGCCAGCAGGAATTGTATGGAGCTCTAGCAACACGGCTTCCGCAACTGTAAGTCAAACAGGATTGGTAACAGCCATAGGTTTAGGGCAAACAAATATTAAAGCCACTTATAACAATATTTCTGCTACAGCAATACTATCGGTTGTTTTAAATAACAATACGTTAGCAAACATAACCATTACGCCAGCCACTACACAAGAAATTTTATTAAATGGAACTGTTAACTTTTCTGCGGTAGGTACAAACCTCGTTGGAGGGGTAATAAGTGGCTTAACCTTTAATTGGACCAGCGACGCTAGTACAATCGTTCCACTAAACAGTGCAGCAGTTGGTACTGGTTTGGCTTATGGATCGGCAAATATAATTGCAAGCACCAATGGCATACAAAGTACCCCTACAATGGTACAAGTAATAAGGCGAGGCAATTTTGTGGGGCAAAACAGTGCTGGTATGGCCAAGTTGAAGATTGAAAACGGTGCTTTAAAATTACAAACGAGTAGCACATTTTCCGTAGCCAGTGCCCCAGACTTAAGAATTTACTTAACCAATACACCTACTACAAATGTTGGCGCTGTTCAAATTGCACCATTAAGCACCGTAGGACATACTAGTGGGGTACGAAGCTGGAATGTACCCGGAAATGTATCCATAACCCAATATCGTTATGCACTTGTATGGTGTGCACAGTTTGGTGGGGCATATGGTGTGGCAGATTTTGGTTTGTAAAATATTAAAATACACCCCTATGTAAGAATCTGTTTAATTGTTCAGATTGGTAATGAAAAGGCTAAGAACGCATAAACTTCTTAGCCTTTTATCTTTTAACCAATATTATGAAAACTTCTTTACCAGCTCTTGGCGAAATAGAATTATAGCATTCTGTTAATACTTTTACCTCAAATTTTTCTGAAAACAATTCCTCGTACTCCTTTTTACTACCGCTAAATGGCGGTCCAGCTTCAAATGTTGTATTAAAAAATACCCCAACGAGCTTCCCCCCTATTTTTAAAAGCTCGCTCATTTTTTCTGCATATTTCTGCCGCAAAATTGGGTCTATTGCACAAAAAAATGTTTGCTCTATTATTAAGTCAAATTGTTTATTCAATTCAAAAAAATCGCCGCAAATGATATTCAATTCTTTACCCAAATAATGTACAAATTTTTCTTTTAAATTACTAACCGGATAGGGAGAAATATCTATTAACGTAATATTGGTAAACCCATTTTGTAATAGGTATTCTGCCTCGTAAGCATTGCCACAACCCGGTATGAGTATCGCAATATTTTTATCGTTAAGTTGATCAAAATATGCTTTTAAAGCTGGTGAAACACGCCCCATATCCCAACCTGTATCATTTTTCAAATATCGGTCAGTCCAATAATTATCGCCCAAATTGTCAGATGGTTTTCTCACTGTGTTTTACATTTATTGAAATGTTATCCTTGCTCCATTCTATTTTCTTTATCAATGGATTTTGTCTCACTTTACAATCGCTTTTTATACAAATAGCACAACTAAAAGTCATACATGCATCGGAATGTACAAATATTTCTAGGGAGTCGCCATAGTTTTTTCTTAGTAAGCCTGTAAGTTCATCTATTTCGTTGTGCGCTTCGTACACATTGAAATACCAGGGCACTGTTAAGTGAGCATCTAAGTGCAGTAAAGCGCCATACTTTATAATGCGTAGGTTGTGTAGATCTACCCAATTGATTCGTCTATTTTCATTTAATGTAGCAATCATTTCTTTTAAAAGTTTTTCATCCGCTTCGTCCATAATACCTGCTATTGAACTGCGAATGATTTTATAACCAGTGTAAGAAATAATACAGGCGAATAAAATAGCTACTGCACTATCTATCCAATAAATATTAGTAAAATAAAGTAATATCAACCCGCCAATAATACCCGCAGTTGTGTAAGTATCGCTTTTAAAGTGTTGCCCACTAGCAATTAAAGGCAATGAGTTATTTTTTTTTCCTGTACGCTCACATACATAGCCTGCAAAATAATTTACAACGGCCGTTATTACAATTAAAGCTATTCCCCAATCCAATTTATGTACTACCCTGGGAGTTGTAAGGTTTTTGGCAGCACCATAAATGATTAAAACACCGGCAACAAAAATGAGTGTGCCTTCTACAGCCGAAGATATAAATTCTACTTTCCCATGTCCATAAGGATGATCGTTGTCTTTGGGGCGTGCAGATACAATTAGACTATAAATACCCAATAAGCCTGCAACGATATTTACGATACTCTCCAACGCATCTGTAAGTATGGCTACAGAATGTGTAAGAATATAAGCCGACATTTTTATCAAGAACAATACGATGGATAACGCTGCTATCTTTTTTTGAATGGAGAGATTTTGGGATGCTGTTTGCATAAGTTGCAAAGCTAATTGGTTTTTTCAACCAGAGGTGACATCTTTTAAAAAGATGTCACCTCTATAATACTTTTGGATCGACGGGGTTTTCTCCAGCATACACATTCAAGTATAAAAGTACTAGTCGTGAAACCCCGACGCACAAAAGAACTTCAAATTATTAAACATCCATCCTACAAATATTTATAAGTATGGGCCGAAGTATTTAAATTTTAATGCCACATTGTTATTGGGTTGGCATTGGTTTCTACAAAATCAAGTTTTCATTATGCGTCGGGGTTTCGCAGCAAATTTTTTTTATAATGTGTAGTTTACTTTTGCGAAAACCCCGCGTAGGCAGAATATTACTGCTTTTAAAATTATTTTGTAACAAACAAAATAAGCCCGCCGATTTATTCTTTTACTATTTTAAAACTATCTGTATTATTTCCATAGACAATTTTTAAGAAATATACGCCATTTGTTAACCGTTCTAAATTGTTAATATAATAGTTGCCACTTCCTCTAGTTATAACATATACTTTCTTTAAAATTTCAATTCCTTTTTGATCGATTAATGAAACTTGAACATTTTTTGTATCAATAAAATTTGTACTCAAAATTATCGAATTGTGAATAGGGTTATTAAGAATCTTTATAGATTCTCCATTTCTATTACTTCCATTTAAAGAAACTATTTGACTATAAAAATAATTTTGATTTAGCATTATAGCCTTCAATCTATAATAAATACGCAAATTTGATTTTAATAAATTGAATCCTTTCTCATCTATATATTGATACGAATAAATTGTAGTTGAATGTCCAGAAGTTAAAATATTAACCGTTTCAAAATGTACGCCATCGGTGGATTGCTCAAGTTCATATCTATCTGTTTGTTCGTCATTAGAAATTACCCAAGTAATTAAATTATTTTTAGCATTTTTTATAGCATTAAAACTAATCAGATTTAGTGGCAGTAAAGGAGCTGATAGGTCTGTTGCCGTAAACTCCGAAAAAGAAGTTTGATTGTTTATAGTTATTGTTTTTTCTGTTGTATTTACAAGAGACGGTATAATTTTTGTCCACGAGCCCAAAACGCCAATTTGCTTTTTGTTTATTATCATGGTTGATTCACTATTAATTGTTCCTAACATAGAAGGGACATAAAATATCTTAAGCGAGTATGTGTAATTTGATCCTCCAGTTACCGGTATACTCAAATATCCATTAAAATATCTTGCCCCTATAGTTGCTCCGTTGTTTGTTGGGTCATTTGGCCAATCGCCAGTAAACCACCTTGGGTTATTGAATGTAGGTATTGTTCCAGTGTTGCCCCAAGTAATTGTTGCAATTATTCTACCATTTAACATCAAGGTATCTGTGTTACCTAAAAGATGCCTTCCATAAACTAATAGCACTGGGGGTAATGTAGTGGTAGTAAATTCGTCAGAACCAATATCTGTAGCTCCGCCAACTATGGTTGTTGATCTAACATTTTGTGCATCAAAATCATCTGCAATTGAGCTTATAGCAACTCCTTTTCCATTTGCATACCAGCATTTTGGGTTAGCATTATTAATATTCAAATTTCCGGTATTAGCATCCATGAATAACTCACTTGCTAGTACATCAGTATTTAAAGTTGCATAACTACTGGTATCACCTAAAGTAAGTGATTTCCATCCCCGCATGGATACTGTTTGTAAAACAAGCGAAGGATCTCTCCATTGACAAACATTTGCAGTGTCTGTAGTTACAAAAAGATTATGATTTGAAATACGCAAATTCGGGTTATTAATTTTAATGGTAGCTATAAAATTTTTACCTATTCCCCCAGTTCTTTCATTATAAAATATATTGTTTTTTAAATTGTTAATAGTTGGATTATTTTCATTTATATATCCATATGAATTTAAGGCGCCAGAATTAGTACCTCCAATGTATATTGAATTGTAAAAATGAGAGGCTGTTGTAGCTTGAATATCATAAATTCCCCTAATAATTAGCCTATTGCTATTTGTTCCATTAATAAGTGAAATTTGATTATTCTCTGTCCAAATATTACCTTCTCCCTTAAACCCATTTATCTCACCTGAATCAGATAAATTTTCTAGATTATATATTCTGTTATTTTTTATTCTTCCAGAAATACTTGCAAATTCTTGAGCATAAATACCTGTTATCTGAGATCCTTTTACTTGACCTACAACTTTAAAATTTCGGATAATATTTTTATTTACGAAATTATTATAGCCAACATTTCTATAGGTAACTATTCCGTAAATTGAACTTGGATTAAGCAAGCTATTGTTGGTGTTAGTTGCAAAACTCTGTACTAAATTATTATATACTGAATCTCTCCCACTTCCACTTGAACCAATACCACTAACTCCTCCTCCAATTGTAGTTGTCAAGTTTGATACATAATTGTTAAATATACTTACTCCTGATGAAATATTTTGTGAGAGAGCCGAAATTCCGATGAGTGAATTTTTGACACTTTGTATACTACTAGAGGTATTCAAGTCTCCAACCAAGTTATCAGAAATTTTTGCAAATCCAGTAATAAAAGTAACCAAACCACGAAAAGAAATATCATCTTGAGAAATAATTTTGATATTTTGTATTGTATTAGATTGAATTATGGTTAAGGTTGAAGACCTTTTAGTATTACAATTTATACCATCAAAAAAGGATGTAGTACCTGTAGGATTTACAATATTATTTAACCAAGGAGAGCCACCACAAAAAGGGCTACTACCTCCAATGAAATTATTTTTTACACTTAAATTGCCATCAGAATTTATTGAGATAGCTGTTTGTTCGTTGCTAGATGGAATAGGATTGTTATAATAAAAATGATTCCCGATTATAACAATACTATCTATAATATTTTCTAAAGAAATACCTTTTTTTGTAAAATTGAGAATTTCATTATCTAAGATATTTATTTTTTTATTGGTTGAAACGAAATTTCCAGGTTCAGTCGCAATACACTTCGAAGTTGTACCGATAAATCCAGGATTTCCTATGGCATCTCTTATGAGGTTTCCTTGTATGGTTATATCTTTACTTGTCCCAACATTTCCAATATAAATATTTCCTTTTCTAATAAAGTTACCTGAGTCCCCAATATTAGTTTCTACCACAATGTTATTTATTTTTATTAAACTACAATTTGTATCTATCAATATTCCAGAAGTACAATTATTTCCATTTGAATTTGTATTTATTATCCTAAGAAATCTACCAGAATTTCCAAAGTTGCCATCAATAGTTATGTTTTTTACAGAACCAAGTCTAATCATTGGTTTTAAGAGATTTCCATTATTTTGAATGACTTTTACTGATGCATCTGCAGGTTGAATTTTCAAACTAAAATTATTCATAAGAGTAGTGTTTAATGCAAAAGTCCCATCCTCTATCAAATTTGAAGTAACATTGATTACAGTATTGGCAACCAAATTATTTTGATTGATAAATTGGAATGCACCTCCATTACCTGTAAGTGAAGTAAAAGTTTGCCCAACACCAACATTTATTGAAGGAGGTACATCTACAAAATTATTTTTCTCATCTGTAAACCCTAAAAGGAAAGAAGCTAAAGTAATTAGGAGTAAGGAAGTTTTAAGCATATAATAGTTTATGAATCACAAATATATGTAAATAAAAAACTAAGCCTTATTTTCTGTATCACAATAAAAGCCGAAAAATGATATCCCATTCAAGGGCTGGCGGATAGAAGTGAAAATCCTTTTTTTGCTGCCTTTGAGCAAAAAAAGATTGAAACGTATAGCCGCATCAAATGCCCAACAAAGTTTCGCTGTTCACAGCCCCTAAATAGACTTAAGATTGAAAGATGCAAGACACAAGATTAAAATCCAATTATACATTTTAGATAGTGCCAAAACCCCTAATTTTGCAGCATTAAAATAGCTGTATGAATTTTCAACTTACCGAAGAACAATTGATGATACAACAAGCGGCAAGAGATTTTGCCGTAAACGAGTGTTTACCTGGTGTGATAGAGAGAGACGAGCACCAAAAATTCCCTAAAGAACAAATAGAAAAACTAGCAGACCTGGGTTTTATGGGCATGATGGTAAAACCGGAATATGGTGGTGCCGGGCTGGATACGATGAGCTATGTATTGGCAATGGAAGAAATAAGCAAAGTGGATGCTAGCACGAGCGTATGTGTGAGTGTGAACAATAGTTTGGTTTGCTATGGCTTGCAAGAATATGGCAACGAAGAACAAAAACAACAATACCTAAAACCACTTGCGCAAGGCAAGAAAGATGGTGAATTATACATAGGCGCTTTTTGCTTAAGTGAGCCAGAAGCAGGCAGTGACGCAACTTCTCAACAAACAACTGCCGAGGAAAAAGACGACCATTATTTATTGAATGGTACAAAAAACTGGATTACCAATGGCAACAGTGCCAGCGTATATTTGGTAATAGCACAAAGCGATGTGAGCAAAGGAAGCCGTGGTATAAATGCTTTTATAGTAGAAAAAAAATGGGCCGGTGTTATTGTTGGTGCAAAAGAAAACAAACTCGGAATAAGGGGAAGTGATACACATACCATCATGTTTAACGATGTAAAAGTGCCTAAAGAAAATAGGATTGGCGAGGAAGGTTTTGGTTTTAAATTTGCCATGAAAACCCTTGCTGGTGGACGTATAGGTATAGCTGCACAAGCATTGGGTATTGCAAGTGGTGCATATGAACTTGCCCTTAAATACAGCAAAGTGCGTAAAGCATTTGGCACAGAAATTATGAACCATCAAATCATACAATTTAAACTAGCCGATATGGCTACAAAAATTGAATGTGCTCGCATGCTTTGCTTAAAAGCAGCTTGGGAAAAAGATGAGCATATTGATTATACCCTTAGCAGTTCTATGGCAAAAGTATTTAGTAGTGAAACCGCTATGTGGACGGCTACAGAAGCTGTGCAAATACACGGTGGATATGGCTTTGTAAAAGAATACCATGTAGAGCGTATGATGCGTGATGCAAAAATTACCCAGATATATGAGGGTACGAGCGAAGTGCAAAGGATTGTGATAGGAAGGAGTATTTTGAAATAGAAGCCCCTTAAACCTGCCTGCGGTAGGCAGGTCCCCCGAAGGGGGACTTTAGACTCTGGCAAATTGAATCTTCGTTAAATTATTGAAGAGTGGCTTCTCTCCTTTGGAGTGTCGAGAGTGAGTTTTTTTTAGTGGGCTGAAAAGCCTTGATTAAACTTCAGTGGCGAATTTATCCTGAGTTTATCGAAGGGCTCCGTTCAACAGTAAATCTTTTGTCATCTCTTATTATGCAATAGATAAAGTATTATAAAATAAAATGTGTGAGCGGTAAATCGTTTGCACATTTTCGTTTTAAGCCAAATATTTTATTACTAATTAAAACGAAAGTTCTCCTGTTTCCATATCAATACATGTGGCATGCGGTTGCATTTTGGTTTTTGTAATTTGTGGAATTGTTTTTACAAGAAAAATCCGCTTTGAGGGCGTACTACTCTGCAAAACCGCCCCTGCCAGGCCTCCAATAAATGCTGCTGCAAATGCATTGGCATTTTTTCTATTTACTTTTTTGATAAAATCAGAAATAATAAACCCTTTGCCATGTTTTTCTAATGGTATTAATGCCCCATCTTCAAATTTATAGATTTCTCCTTTTTTACAAAGCCCCCATATGCTTAATGTATCCTTCATATTTTCTGCTAAGCAGACTATCGTATTTTTATCTACAACATGCAGTTTAAAATTAGATATTGACGGGTTATTGTTTAAAAATTCACCAAAATTGCTGTAGGCTCCGTCATTATAAATTTCAGTTTTAAGAATAGGGTTGTAGGTTGCGCTTTTTTCATTTTCAATAATTTGAAATTTAGTTAAATTTTCACCTTTACTGAATGATTTTTCTGCTTCGCCTTTTAAAGAAATTTTCAATAAAAATTTAAGCGCATTTTCAATTTCGGTGCCATGCCAAGCAGTAACATCTGCCCCACTAGATGATGCAAAAACGGTATCTATAGTAGCAAGAAGGTTGTACATATCTCCACCCCTACTCATATATGCGTCTGCTTTAAATCTAAGGTAAGAATACTCTGTAAAAGTGCTAGCTTTTTCTCCAATGCGTAAGTCTTTTATTATCCAAAACATTTGCACACCTTCTTTTTTAAAATCATCTTCATACAAGGCATATACATGATCTTGCAGAAAAGGCGTTAATGTTTTTTTCGTAATTATTTCAGCAACTTGATTATCTAGTCCCACTAGTACAAACCCAAGTTGTGCACTATCCCCAACATTCTGCATTATACTAATATCTGCAATTGCTATAGATTTTTTTGGGAAATCTCCTATGGAAAATTTAGGCATTCTTATAACTTTATGCTCAACTTCGGATACCTTAGTGGCCATTTTTTTATCTTGAGCAACAATTTTTAAACAAACCGTAAAGGCAATATATATTAAGAAAGTCTTTTTCATTTTTCTATACCATTAAATTAAAAAAAATATTTCAAAATTTTATTAAAATATTTTAAGCAAGTTACTTAAAATGCAGATACACGTTTTATGTATTCATTACCAGCTATAACATTATTATTGATGATAAAAAATTTTAGCTGAAATTTGTTAAAAGAAATAAAACTATTCAAATTCATTGAATTTCAAATGAGCATTATCCAAACTAACAATCTCAAAAAAGCATACGACAACAACCTTGTGCTTAAAGGCATAAACTTAGAAATAGAAGCCGGGCAAATTGTAGGCTACATTGGCCCTAATGGTGCAGGTAAAAGCACCACGATAAAAATATTGTGCGGCATTACCAGCGAGTTTGAAGGCGATGTGCATGTAATGGGTCTCGATGTGCGCAAGGAAGCCATGGAAGTAAAATCGAAGATTGGATATATACCTGAGCTAGCTGCATTGTATGAAGTCCTTACCCCAATTGAATATCTTCGTTTTAGTGGAAAGCTTTACAATATGGATGATGCAACCATAGCTACCAAAACAAATGAACTGCTTCGTTTGTTTGACCTTCAAGACAAAGCCAATACAAGAATGACTAGCTATAGCAAGGGCATGAAACAAAAAGTGTTGCTTATAAGCGGTCTGATACACAATCCAGAAATAATATTTTTGGATGAACCGCTCAGTGGGCTTGATGCCAATGCCGTTATTCTGGTAAAAGAAATACTGGCACAATTGAAAGCTGCTGGTAAAACAATTTTCTACTCATCGCATATTATGGATGTGGTAGAAAAAATAAGCGATCGAATAATAATCATAGACAAAGGTGAAGTGAAAGCGGATGGCACTTTTGCTGAGTTGAAAAACAATGCGCATGAGGGTTCACTCGAAAGTATATTTACCTCTCTCACTGGTGGAAGTGCACAGCATGAAAATACTGCGCAAGAATTTATAAATGTTTTAAACAGCTAATCATGGACAAATTGATATTGAGATTTGTGTTATGGATAGCCAAAACATTTCTACAAAAAGAAGTGGATTTTGAGAAACTTAAAATTATAGCAGAAACGAAGCTCATTATGGATAGGCGGCGTGTACGAGTGAGCATGAAACAAAAATCCGACAAAGAACCCAAAAACCAATTGCTCGTAACCTTAATTGTATATGCGTTTATGGGTTTATTTATTGGTACACTTATAATGAGCTTGCAAGAAATTGTAATGAGCATGACCATTGTGCATTCCTATATTTTGTTTATGATGGCAATGACTCTAATTACAGACTTTAGCAGCGTATTGTTGGATACGACCGATAACCAAATTATATTACCACGGCCTGTAAGCAGCAAAACATTTTTTGTAGCAAGGCTTGTTCATATATTGGTTTATTTATTACAGTTTACCATTGCCTTATCACTTTTTCCCATTGTTTTTACCTTTATTCAATTTGGTTTATTGGTTGGTATTGCTTCCATTTTTACCATTTTGCTTACGGTAATGTTTGCTGTTTTTATAACCTATCTTTTATATGGACTTATACTGCGAGTAAGCAGCGAAGAAAAAGTAAAGGATATTATTAATTGGTTTCAAATTGTAATGACCATTTTATTTGCTGCTGGTTTCCAAATTGTACCAAGGCTCATCAATTTTGAGCATCTTAAATTTAGTATGCCCATATATTGGTACACCTACTTACTGCCACCCATGTGGATGGCCAATGCATTGCAAGCGGTACAACAATTAAAAGTAGATGGGCCACACTTGATTATGATTTTACTGTCAGTGGCTATACCCCTTTTCACTTTTTGGATAATGATAAAATTTCTTGCACCCAATTTTGCAAAAAAAATAGCCGCCATGGGAAATACAGGTGCAGAAACTAAAGTTGTTGTATTAGATAGCAAAGGCATACAAAAAGTAGGTTTGGAAGAAAAAATAGCACCCCTCATTTGTTCAAACAAAACGGAGGAAGCTGGTTTTGAAATGGCTTGGAAAATGACCAGCAGGGATAAAAGTTTTAAAATACAATTTTATCCAAGCCTGGCCTATTTATTGGTGTTCGTATTCATTTTTGTATTTAAAAGTGGCAAAGATGCAAACAAAACATGGCTCGAATTAGCCAATTCCAATAGTTTTTTATGGTTTGTTTACTTACCCATGTTCACCATTTCTACGGCCATTGCTTTAATAGCATTCAATGAAAACTTTGCAGCCTCATGGGTTTATCTTTCGAGGCCTTTGAAGAAACCAGGTAGTTTAATAAGTGGAGCATTAAAAACTTTATTGGTAAGGTTTTTAGTACCTATTGTAATCTTATTATTTACTTTCTCTTATTATGTTTGGGGTTATAAAATTATAGATGATTTCATTTTGGGCATATTTAATAATGTTCTAATTTTCCTACTGCTCTCGCATATTGGAAAAAGTTATTTACCTTTTAGTATGCAACCTAATTTAAAAAAACAAACAGGTAAATTTGTAAAAGCAATCTTACAAATGCTCGTTATAGCTGCATTGGTGGGCTTTCATTATTTAGCATTAAAAATTTGGTGGTTGGTAGCTGCACTTATACCAGTATCTGCCATAGGTTGTTATTACTTATTCCGTATTATTCAAAATTATTCATGGCAAAAAATAGCCTCTTAACACATGGTAAACGAAAAAATATATAAAGAAATAAATACTGCTTTAAAAGAGAAAAACGCAACACTTGTAGCCGTTTCCAAACTAAAGCCGGTAAGTGATATTCAAAATCTTTACAACTTGGGGCATCGTGACTTTGGTGAAAACTATGTACAAGAATTGGTGGAGAAACAGGCACAATTGCCTTCCGATATTCATTGGCATTTTATTGGGCATTTACAAAGCAACAAGGTGAAATACATTGCTCCATTTGCACATTTGATACAAAGTGTAGACAGTGAAAAACTTTTAAAAGAAATAGACAAGCAAGCGGCTAAAAACAGTCGTACCATTAATGTTTTGTTGCAAGTTCATATAGCCGAAGAGGAAACAAAATTTGGTTTTGATGAAAACGAATTGATGAATTTAGATATTGGTCTTTTTAAAAATGTACACATTATCGGCTTAATGGGTATGGCAACTTTTACTGACAATAAAGAAAAAGTAAAGCGGGAATTTGAACACTTGCATAATATTTATTCAACGCTTTCTACCGAAAAAAATATTCCTTTAGCCACTTTGAGTATGGGTATGAGTGATGATTATGCTTTGGCAATAAGTTGTGGTAGCAATATGGTGAGAATAGGTAGTTTGTTGTTTGGAAAACGGTAATTTTTGGGGAACACAGATGACACGGATTGAACGGATTTAAAAGGATAAGAAATTCAAGATGGATAAAAGGAATTTGATGGATTTATTTGATCCTTTTTTCGATAAGAATGAAATGGGATTGTAAAAAAAAGATTAATGCTAATGGTATTTTATCAGCATTAATCTTTTATAAAAATTACAAATTTATTTAGCAGGAACAGTTGCTTTTTTGAAATCTACTAACTCTACATCAAATTGCATTATGGTATTTGCAGGAATTTTCCCAGAACCACCTGCGCCATAACCAATAGCACTGGGTATAATAAATTTTGCCTTAGTTCCAGCTTTTAATAATGCAATACCTTCATCCCAACCTCTTATAACCCTACCTTGACCTAAAGGAAATTTTAAAGGACTTACATGGCCGAAAGCACTGTCTACATTACTATCAAATGACTTTCCGTCTAAAAACATGCCTGTATAATTCATATTTACTTCATCACCTGTAGCGGGCGAATTACCTCTCCCCTGTTGTGTAATTATGTAATATAGGCCAGATGCAGTTTTGGTGGCTATTAAATTATTTGATTTTAAAAATGCTTGTATTTCGGTGTCTTCTTTTTCGGCCAATTGTTTGGCAACTTTAGCTAGATCTACAACATCTACAATTTCCAGATCAATTTTAATGATGGTATTAGGAGGTATAGTATCATTTGGTCTCATAGCAAATTTATTGTTGCCGTAAGCAAATTTGCTAGGAATAAAGATTTGCCCTTTCGATCCATTTTTAAATTTCTGTAACCCATCTTCCCAGCCGGAAATCAACCGACCTTGCCCAGTATTTACCTTGAAAGGTGTAAGGTGATTAAATATGGAATCTAGGTTACTGTCGTATTTTTTACCACTAAGGTTTTGCTTTTCATAATTCATCATAACCTCGTAGCCGGGTTTAATATAATCCCCATTGCCCTCTTTATCTATAACTACAAATACACCCGACGCCAATTTTGTTGCATTCTTAATATTGTTTTTAGCAAAATATGCGTTAATTTCTACCTCTTGCTTTTTGTCAATTACAGCTTGTAATTTTTGTTGTAATAGTTGTTCCTTTTGTTGTTTTTTAAATGCCGCCATATTTTTCTCATATTCAGCCATTGATTTTTTATAATCATCTTGAATCTTTTTAATTTGTGCTGCCGTTTTTATGGAGTGCACGCCAATATAATACATTACCGGCTCGCCTGGTATCATCCCCTTCCGTTGATTTTGTGGAACCCTATAAAACGAATCCTGCGCTATCTTTACCACCACACTATCTCCTTCGTGTAAATATTTCAACACTTCATTTACATCTCCATTGTAGGTAGGTTTTTGTATGGGGAAATTTACAGGTGCGTCTAGCCCTTTGTTAAATTTCTTTGTATCAAAAAGAACTTGTCCACTGCAAGTATTACGCAGTATTAAACCAATAAAATCTCCGCTTTTACCAGTTTGTGATCCTGTACCTTTTTTTACATATCTATATTCAATGCCACTTGGCAATTTAATATTTTGTGAGATTGCGCAGGTAAATGAAGAAATAAAAAGGAATGAGAGTAGAAACTTTTGCAACATTATTATATATTTTAGGTGTAAGATTTTTTCAAAGTTAACAGCATTGTTTTAAATGTAAAAAGCAATTTTTGTCATTTTTGTATTAGAAATAGTATTTAATATGTTAAATTCTTATTTACCTCTATGCATATTTACTATTTTTTCCATCTATTTAAAAAGAGAATTTTAACTTTATTGTATGGCAACACAATTTGACAAAGAAAGACATAGAAAAGCATTTATCTATACGGCTGCAATATGTAGTTTATTGTTGATAGCTTTTATTTTTATAAGTTGGAAGGTATTGCCTCCAGCACCCCCTATTGTGCAAGATGAGATGGAGATAAATTTAGGTAACAACGATGAAGGTTTTGGGGAAGAGCAGCCGCTTATAAAGGGTGAACGTTCGCCCGAAGAAGAAACAGCTCCTACCCCACCGGCATCCCAACCAATGGCTGCCAATGAGCCTGTGGCCGAAGATAACGTTACACCAGATGATAATGCGCCCGAAGACGCAGCCCCCGTTGTAAAGACAATAAAAAAAGCCATTCCTACTAAAGTGGTAAACCCTACACCAATAGTAAAACCCATAGCTAAGCCTACAACCCCTGCTGCAGTTGTAACACCGGTGCTTAAACCCCGAATACCAAAAGGAGTTTATACTGGTCCTGGAAAAGGAGGTGGAAACAACCCAACGCAAGACAATGGCTATACCATGCAAGGCAATAATAAAGCTGGCAAGGGCGATGCTGGTGACCCCAATGGTAATAAAGATTCTTATGGCACAAAACCTGGTGGAAAAGTGGGAGGCCCAAAAGTGATTAGTGGGAATAGAAAAGTAATTCGTTATTATTCTTTTACTGGTGAGTTAGATAAAGCAACCATAAATGCGGTTATTAAAGTAACACCTGCGGGTGTGGGTACTTTCATAAGGATTGGGCAAGGAAGCACGAGTACAAGCGCTGCCTATGCCAATGCTATTAAAGGATACTTGCAAAGCATGAAATTTGATGTAGCCGAAGAAGAAAGTATGGTTACTGTTCAGTTTAACTTTAATGTTAAATAATCTTTTCCTATATTTATTAAAAAAAATGACACTCAACAAAGCAAACTATATTGCCATTGGCTTTTTCTTTCTTTTTTTTATGAAAAGGTTATTAACAATGACCAATTGGTTTAAGTCTCCCTTTCTTAATAGCTATTTAATGCACAGTTTGTTTATCGGCCTAGGTGCTTATGCATTGGCGTGGTTTGTTTTGTATTTCTTTTTTGTAAAGAAAAAAGCACAGCCTTAAATTGTAATACAATTATCTTTTTAAATCTATTTTTGCAAAAAGAAACATAGTTTTAAAAAACAGATGACCTATAAACAAACCCTCGACTATCTTTACGCCCAATTACCCATGTTTAGTCGCATTGGCAGTGCCGCATACAAAGCAAACTTGCATAACACGATAGCATTGTGCGATAGCATAGGTAATCCTCAAAATACATTTAAAACAATACATGTTGCCGGTACAAATGGCAAAGGCAGTACATCGCATATGCTGGCAGCTATTTTGCAAAGTGCTGGTTATAAAACCGGGCTTTATACATCGCCACATATAAAAGATTTCAGAGAAAGAATAAGGGTAAATGGTGAAATGATAAAAGAAGAAGCCGTGGTAGAATTTGTAGCAAGAACGAAAGAAAAGTCCGATGAAATAAATCCCTCTTTTTTTGAACTAACGGTTGCCATGGCGTTTGATTATTTTGCTGCAGCGCAAGTAGATATTGCTGTTATAGAAACGGGCCTAGGGGGTTTATTGGATAGTACCAATATCATAACCCCAATCTTATCCGTTATTACAAATATTGGTTATGATCACCAGCATATTTTAGGAAATAGCTTGGAAGAAATAGCCATACAAAAAGCGGGTATCATAAAAGAAAATATACCCATTGTTGTGGGGGAAACTTTGCCCGAAACTAGGCAGGTATTCATTGATACTTCCCTTGGTAAAAATGCGCCTATATTTTTTGCAGAGGAAATGTTTGTTACAGAATCTGTACAGTTCGAAAATAATATCCTGTTGTGTAAAGTGCATGAAGTAATGACCTGCAAAAATAAAAGTTTTGCGCTGGGCTTAACTGGATTATACCAAGCCAAGAATATTTGTACTGTTTTAGAAACTATTGAACAACTAAGAAATCTTAACTTCCATATACCTGAAACAGCTGTAAGCAAAGGTTTAGTGGAAGTAAAACAAATGACAGGCTTGAGAGGAAGGTGGGAAATATTACAACAAAACCCTACTATAATTACCGATGTTGCCCACAATAAAGATGGCATTATTGAGGTATTAAATCAACTCAAAACAACATACCCAACAGCCCAGTATCATTTTGTGCTGGGATTTGTAAAAGATAAAGACGTAACAGATATCTTAACATTGTTTCCCACCATTGCCACTTATTATTTTACAAATGCGCATATTCCAAGAGCAATGCCTGTAATTGCATTAGCTGGAAAAGCAAATTCGGCAGGACTTATTGGCCAAAGTTTCGACGATGTAAATGATGCAGTAAACGCAGCAAAGCTAGGGGCAAATAAAAACGACGTAATAATGATTTGTGGGAGTTTTTTTATAATTGCAGAAATGGATGAAAGTACTTTCACACAATCCAACTAAAGTTCTACAGATATTGAAAAGCTCTGTTTAAACATACTTCATGCAAGCTTTGTTTAATCACATCATCCAGCATCATTTGTTTTACTTCTTCAATCGATTTTAGTAAAATACTTATTTCCTCATTTTCATCCAAAGATTGCAGGGCAGTTTTTACTCCTCCTTTTGCCAAGAATAAATGGGTGACATTGTTAAGCACACCTGGATTGGAATATGTTTTACCTAAGTAAATAATTTCAATAAAACTATAACCTGTTTCTTCTAACAATTCTCTTGCAATAGCCTGTTCTTTTGGTTCATTATCATCTATAAAACCACCAGGCAGTTCAATAGAAAGTTGTTTGATGGGGTGACGATATTGTTCAATGAAAATAAATTTACCCTCGGCTGTAATAGCTACAGCTACTGCACAATCAGGCATTTCTACAACGAAGTAAGGGTCTACTATTTTGCCTGTAGGCGTTTCGTATTTATCTTTTCGGGCAGTAAAATACTTATGATTACTGATGTATTCTTTTGATAGTATTTTAAACGACATAAATGTTAGATTTAGGCAAAAATGATTGCGGCGTTAGATTATAAGTAACCTTTAGATTATTGTAACACGCTGATATGTATTGAAATTGTTAATGAATTATTATTAGACAATCGAAACACAAAATTGTAATCGGTGTTATTTGCTTCTCAACTCCACCCTTCTTTTTCTCTCAATTTATTTATATGTGCTGTATGGTGCTTTCCATGCCATGCATACAATCCAAGCAAATACCAAAGTGTCATTTGCTTACCATGCTCTGGGTGAATTACTGTTCTGTTCCACTCTTCCTCTTTAATATTTTTTAGTATTTCATGCATACGAGCATGTACTGCGTATAATAGTGTAATAGAAACATTGATTGGAATATTTTTTACATCACTCAAGTTTGCCCAGGCCACTTCATCGTAAGGCTTTATAGTTGGATTGTCTTCTGTAAGCCCAAGTTTAAATCGTATAAAGGCGTTCATATGACTATCTGCAACATGATGCACTACTTGTCTACTGTTCCACCCATCTGGCCGATAGGGAACTTCTAAATGTGCTGCATCTAAATTGGTTATAGCATATTCCAATGCCTTTGGAAGTATTTCAATATCGAGCAGCCACTTCTCCAATTGCTTTTGAGAAAATGGCTGCTCTTGATATTTGCCTATTGGGTATTTTAAATCTTCCATTATTGTGCTGCAGTAATTGCTGGTTTAATATCTTCCAATGTCATTTCGAAAATCAACAGCGAATTAGGAGGTATTTGAGCGCTTGGTGGATTATCTGCATAAGCCAGTTCGCTTGGAATGTACACTTTCCATTTTGCACCTTTTGTCATCAGTTGTAAAATTTCTGTCCATCCCCTAATTACCTGTGTTAGTCCAAAAGTAGCAGGGCCACCCCTTTTATAAGAATTATCAAACTCTGTACCATCCATTAATGTACCAGCATAATTTACAATTACAGTATCTACTAATTTTGGACTTGTGCCTCCTGCTTCCCCAGCTTTAATTATCTCATATTGCAAGCCACTTGGTAGTGTAATAACAGTGGGACGCTTTTTATTTTCTTCTAGAAAATTATTGCACAATGCTTTTTGTACCTCTACTTTCTTTTTATTCAATACTTGCAACTCTTGTTGTATGATCATGCCTGCTTTTTCTTTATCAAAAACAGTTTTTGAATTATTAAATACTTGATCCATACCTTTAGCAATAAGTTCTATGTTTAGTTTAGTGGTGCCAGATTCTTTTAGGCTCCCTCCTATACTCATTCCAATAGCATAACTAAAACTATCCACCGCATTTTTTAAGGCTGGAGTTTTGGTAGCTGGGCTTACTTTAAGCGCAGGTGCAGCCGGCTTTACTGCCGCAGTTTTTATTTTTTGAGCATTTGTAGTACAAAAAGTTGAAATAGCTAGTACAGAAAAAAATAATTGCTTCATTGATTGATCTTGTTTGTTTAATAAAAATTTATGCAAATAAAATAAAAATTAATCAGGTCTCATTTCTTTACCTGTTAAATGTATAAAAACATCTTCCAAATTGGCAGATTTTACTTGCTTAGGCCGCTCAAATCCTGTTGCTACCAATTCATCTATCATACCATCGGGTGTATCCAATTTGATAATTTTTCCTTCATCCATAATGGCAATACGATCGCACAATTGTTCTGCTTCATCCATATAATGAGTTGTCAAAATAACTGTTGCTCCATTATGCCTTATTTCTTTAATAAGATCCCATAAATTTCTACGAGCTTGCGGATCTAAACCAGTGGTAGGTTCATCTAAAAATACAATTTTAGGGTTATTGATCATTGTTGTAGCTATAGAAAAACGTTGTTTTTGTCCCCCACTAAGTTCTTTGCTTTTGTTTTTGGCTTTGTCTGCAAGGTTTACTTTTTTTAGCAGTTCCATTCCATCTACTTCTCTATTATACAATCCGCTAAAGAGTTTAATAAGCTCTAGCAAATTCAAATTGGGATAAAAACCAGAGGATTGTAATTGTACACCAATGATCTTCTTTATTTCGCCTGGCGATTTGTCTAAATCCAACCCATTTACAATAACTTTCCCCGAGGTTTTTTCTCTTAACGTTTCTATTATTTCCAATGTAGTGCTTTTACCTGCTCCATTAGGGCCAAGCAAGCCAAATATTTCTCCTTCGTGTACATCAAAAGAAATATCTTTTACGGCTTGGAAGCTGCCGTAGTTTTTGGTGAGATTTTGTACGGATATGATGGTGTTTTGCATAAAGCTTATGATATTAGACAAATAATAACTAGTAGTTTTTGAAAACTGAACTTTTCCTTTTCCGAATTAAATTATACAATAATCTGTTTTCAATCCTTCAAACAATTTTCAACAATTTTAAACTTCTTTTTCTACCTCCCCTATAAAGGACTCCAACTCCTCCATCATTTTCACACTGCCAATATACAATGCAGAACGTTCGTGCAGTTCTGTAGGTACTACATCTAAAATATTTATTTTTCCATTGGTAGCTCTACCGCCAGCTCTTTCTACAATATAAGCAAATGGATTGCACTCATACAATAATCGAAGTTTTCCTTTGGGTTTGTTTGTGGTAGTTGGATACAAAAATATGCCGCCTTTTATTAGATTCCGATGCACATCGCTCACCATACTGCCTATATAACGTTGGGTGTAAGGGCCACCATTTGTTGCATCCTTTTTTTGACAGGCAGTAATGTATTCTTTTACTCCCTGCTCAAATACAAAAAAGTTGCCATGGTTTACGCTGTACATTTTACCAACTTCGGGGCATTTTATAGTTGGATGGCTCAGTAAATATTCTCCAATAGACTGATCGAGTGTAAAACCATTTACCCCACGCTTGGTTGCATATACAAGCATGGTAGAGGACCCATACACAATATAGCCTGCTGCAACTTGTCTATTGCCAGGTTGCAAAAAATCGGCTCTGGTAGCGGGTTTGCCTAACGCACTCACTCGCCTATAGATACTAAAAATGGTGCCTATGGAAACATTTACATCTATATTACTACTTCCATCCAATGGGTCAAAAAGGCAAACATATTTTGCTTTGTTACTTACATCATCATCAAATAATACAATATCATCTAACTCTTCGCTGCCTATGCCGGCACAACTTATGCCGTGGCGTAGCACCCCTACCATTTGGTCGTTTGCAAATACATCTAACTTTTTTACTTCTTCGCCTTGTACATTTGTACTTCCATCATCTCCTAAAATATCTACCAAGCCTGCCCTATTCACTTCTACATTGATGCGTTTGGCTGCTAAGCCAATATCCCTTAGTAAACTTGCCAATTCGCCCGTGGCTTGTGGAAAAGCCCGCATTTCTTGTATCGTAAATTCATCGAGGGTGAGGATATTTCTATTTGTTGCCATGGAAGCGTATTTAGTATGGAGATATTAGTATTGAGATGTTAGTGTTGAGTATTGAGATATTAGTATTGAGATTAGTCCATTAAAATTGTTGGTTAATAATATATTTTTGAAATAGCTGTTTTGAATATAGATTTGCAATGTAAATAAAATTTTAAAAGAAATAGTTTTATTAACCAATGAATGGCAAATTTTAATTTGTTGGATTTCACCAAAACTTTTTGAATTTAATAATCTTTATACTCAATACTTAGTACTTAATACTTCTTTCTTATGCATGTTTTCAAATTTGGTGGTGCTTCTATAAACAATTTAGATCGGATAAAAAATACAGCCAATATCATTTCTGATAATGCCTCGCAAAAATTACTGGTCGTTATTTCTGCCATGGGGAAAACAACCAATGCATTGGAAAAAATTGCCGACGCTTATTTTGACAATAGAAAAGAGGAAGCTTTGCTGTTGTTTGATCAAGTAAAAAACAACCATTTAGATGTAGTGAAATACTTACTTGTTCATAATTGGAAAGCGGCTGAAGATCAATTGAAAGATTTTTTTACCGAAATAGAATGGATGCTACACGACAAACCAGTGAGAGCGTATGATTATTATTACGATCAAATAGTATGCTGTGGCGAATTGTTTAGTACTTGCATTGTTGGTCATTATTTAGCCGAACAAAAAGTAAAGGTAAAATGGGTAGACGTAAGAGATATTTTTCGCACAGATAATAATTTTAGAGATGCGGGAGTAGATTTTGAATTTACAACTGGTAAAGTAAATGAAAACATTTTACCCCTTTTTGATGAATACGATGTAATAATAACCCAAGGTTTTATAGGTGCTACAGACGAAAATGAAAGTACAACTTTGGGCCGGGAAGGAAGTGATTATTCTGCCGCTATTTTTGCAAACATCATGCATGCAGATGCTGTTACTATTTGGAAAGATGTGCCTGCAGTAATGAATGCAGATCCCAATAAATTTACAGATGCAGTAAATATCCCAAAACTCAATTACACCGAAGTGATAGAAATGGCTTATTACGGCGCACAAGTTATTCACCCAAAAACCATCAAACCATTACAAAATAAAAATATACCGTTGTATGTAAAAAGTTTTTTAGATACAACACTACCCGGCACAGTAATTAATGGAGATAAAACAGAAAATTTACCCCCTGTAATTGTTTTAAAAAGCAACCAGGCTATGATACATTTTCGTTCGAGGGATTTTTCTTTTATGGAAGGAAAAGCATTGGGACAACTGCATAAAATTTTTAATGCGGTAAAGCTACAACCCAACCTTACTCAAAATACGGCCATATCTTTTGTATGCTGTTTTGATGGACACATGGAAAAAACAGCTGAAATAGCAGCGCAGGCTTCGCTTTTATTTGATGTGGATGTGGAGCGGGATTTATCCTTACTTACCATTAGGCATTACAACCAAGAAACGGTAAAAAGACTTACCGAAGGAAAGAATATTATTTTGGAACAAAAAACGCCAGAAACGATACAGGCTGTTTTTAGAGGATAAAAATATAAAATACTCAAGCACCTAATTTTGAAAACTATTTTCGCTAAAATCTTCCAGTTCCCTCTCCTTTGGAGAGGGGCAGGGGTGAGGCTTTTGCTATTTCGTTAATTCAAGACGTATTCCCCTTTCTTATTTACCATAATGATTGGCAATTCTTTTTTGGTTTCAAAATAGGTAAATACTTCTTTAATATTTGCATTGAATTGCTGTAAATATGTATTGTCTTTCATGGCAATGTCTAAAAACTCTTGCGATTTTTTTACATTGTACCGAGCAGGAAAAACATGAACCGGAATAAATTCTTGCCCTTGGCTTCTTACATTGCTAGCCAAAAAATACAATTCTTCAATAGGTGCATCCGTAATGGGAATGCAACCGGTAGAAACACAATTACCATGAATATAAATGGCTCCGCCTGGTTTGTTTGCGTCGCTTAATATCTTATCTGAAGCATTTGGATAATTTAGACCCAATGAAAGATGGTAATTGCTATTTGGGTTGAACTCGTTGATATAATAAAATCCTTCTGGTACTTGATAATCGCCCTCTACCCTTTTGGGACCCATAGAACCACTTTGCTGACAAACTTTGTAAACTTTAAATAGTTTGTAAGGCTCTTTTGTTGTTGACTTTATCCAAACTTCCAATTGCCTATCATACTTAAACGAACGTAAATACATGGCTTGTGGCGGCCAAACAAGGTTCTGCTTTTCAAACTGCTTTTTTAATGAATCCTCTAATTTAGAAACCAGATCAGGGTTTTTGGAAACCCAACGAGGCCCAGTACTGGTTTGAGCAAGCATACCCTTACTGCAAATGAAAGCTGCTAATAAAATGAATGCGTACTTATTGAGCTGTTTATTCATAAAATATAAAGAGAATGGTAAGTTCTTTAATACCAACGCTAAAATATAAAAAATATTGAAACCAACTTGTTAAAAATATAATTAAACAAATAACATTTGTTGATAACT
>JANNGD010000055.1:0-4400 GCA_031380515.1 Ferruginibacter sp.
TTTTTATCATTCATTTTAACTTCTGTTTTCTTACACGATTGAATTAAAAAAGTTCCACTTAAGATGAATACATGTATTATTAAAAACCCTTTTCCAAATTTCAAAAATAATTTTGAAACAACCTTTAAACTTGACATACTTAAAATTTTGATAAATTACCTTCAGGTTAGACGCTGTGGAATAAACAATTAAATTCTATAATCATTTCCGTCGGCAAAATTCGTTCTTTGTTTTCATTCACTAATAACAATTTTGTTATTTATTTGCTTTCGTGGCTTTGTGATGTTTCAAACTTATTTTGATAAAGCAAAGATGAACTCAAAAAAATTATAATCAAACAAGTTATAACTTGTTTTTTTCTTCGATGAAATTTTGATTCTTAATATCAATTAGAAATGATAAACTGACATCTAACGACGTGGCTATAATCGTTAAAGTGTCAAAAGAGGATTTACCTGCTTTGCGTTCAATTTGTCCATAAGCTGAGGGAGTAATTTCACATTTTGAAGCAATTTCTGCTTGAGTAAATTTATAGGCTTCTCGGATTTTTCGGATTCTAGTTGCTAATTCCATATTAAGTATTTATAAATTATGTTCATCAATAAACTAAAGTTTGATGGGTGCGAATTTATTTCTGCCAACGGTAGCGCTTTGTGCAGGTGTGGAATTAGAATTCCTTTCGCCCGGAACTAAAGCCGAATAAAGATATAAATGATAATAATAAGAACCAAAAGCTAGGCTATGATTTTCTGCCCGAACCACAGCACATTAGCGAACCGCTGCTCATTGGGCTTCCGTCTGCCACACTTGCACAAAACGCATTGTTGCCTGCTGTTAGTTTTTCTCGTCATAATACTTTTTCAAGTAGTCTTTCCCTTTTTTCATTAAGTCAAATGAAACTCTCTGTCGATATATTTGTTCTATTAGCCTTTTAGGTTCCTCTACAAGTATAAGTTTGTCATTGTTGTAATATTCATTTCTTGAATAAAACGTATTCCCAATTCCATCCTCTTCGTACTTAATACTTGCAAAGATTAAATTGTTGTCTTTAAAATAGAAACTTTCGTAAAAGTTTTTATCAATATTGTCGTGGTATAAAATTTTAAAAATTGTGTCGCCTTTTTGATTGTCATAAGTATATTTTCCAAATCCTCCGTTCCTAATTTCTTTTGTTGTGTCGAGTTTATTTGTGTGTCCAACCTTTGAAGTTCTCAAAATTACTTGCTTAATAGTTCCTTCTGAGATAGCCCTTACAATATAAATCTGGTTATCGTCATTTTCAATTAACGAGTCTATGTATTGTCTATATTTTCTGATGCTATTGACTTGAATTGTGTCTTTTAGTTTTAAGCTGTCATAAGCATAGTCTAAAGGGTTTTGAAAAGTGCAAATAAATGGTTTTGTCGAACGACAAGAAGTTATTGATAGTATAAATGTCGACGCAAAGAGAAATAAATATGTATTGGTTGTTTGTTTCATTTGCGGTCTAATAGCAGGCAACGTTCACAGCTTAGCCGTCGGCGGGGCAATTCTTTTACGTCGCCTCGGGCGACGAGTGCTGAACGGTGATACTAAAGATATAATTTTATTCAAAAGCTTAATAGATAAATGTCAGCCTGAACAAAAGCTAAATAGCATTACAGGTGATCACCGACGCTTTGCGTCGCCCCCCGCTGCCGCAAAACTGTTTGTTGCCGGCTGTTTTATGGAAATATTTTACCTATCCGCAAATACACAAATAGAATAAAGGAGAACAAGAAGACTGTAAGTAATAATTTACGTGTCAACATGCTTTTATATTCTTTATTCCTTTTTTCAATGCTTATGTATTTGGTGTCGCCAACTTTGATTTGAAGAATATTTATAAAAATTGGGGACTTTTTTTGCAGATATATTTCTGCTGTCTGTTTGTCTGAATAAGCGATGAATGTTAAGTCGTGATAACTTAATGTGTCTGAAAGTTGCTTTTTGTCAATTATAGCTTTGTAGGTGTTTTCGTCTATTGAAAAGCTATTACCATTTGTTGAAGAAAACTCATAGCTAGGTGTATGGTATTTTTGTCCGCTATTGTAAAATGCCTTTCCTTGAAGTCGAAAGGTATCAATCATATAAATTTGGCTGTCACTCAAAATATAGCCTCCAGTCGTCAGTTTGTAAGCATATGTCAAACCTTGGATAAGTGCCCCAATAAATACTAGAATTAAAAATACTTTAGCAACAAAGTGAAGATTGAAATATTTTGATTTTATGATACGCATGTGCAGTCGTAAAAATAGCAGGCAACGTCCAGGGCTTGGCGATGTTGGGATTTTGAAAAACGTCCGCCCGGAACTGAAGCTAAATTTATAATTAAAATTTGATGTTAAGATATAAAGCTCAACAAAGAACGTCCAGCCGGTACAAAAGCCGACAGCGATAAAATGTTGAAGCTAACAACGTCCAGCCCCAATATTGCCAAACCCCATGTTGCCTGCTGGCGTTTTACTCGGTGGAACTGCCCCAACTTTCAAATTGTGTCCCTTTGAGAAAATAGCTGTAAGAAAAGATAAGGTCGTTGATTTCCTTTTTCTTAATGAGGTAAGTCTTAGTGTCAATTTCATTATTTTCTCTCAACTTAGTTAATTGTGCTAACTCCTGATTTTTAAGATGCCTCTTTTTTACATTTTCGTAATGTTCTAATTCTTTTTGTCGTTGTTCTAAAATGTCTTCTCTATTGCGTATTGAATTTTCTTGATTAGTTGTCCTGTCAAGACAATAACCGTTGCGTTTGTTGTAAGAAATTGTCTGTCCAAATTCAAAAAATGGGTCTTGTCTGATAAATTGCTCAAAGCCGTCACAAGTAAATTGAAAATCTCCTTGTTGAGTTATAATTGTCCATTGATTTTCATTTTCTGTGGTCGGTCTTTCAATGTCTTCAATTTCAAATGCGTCTTCAAATCCAGTAGCGAAATCAAAAGTCAGATTTTTTATTTTTTTGAAAACTAATGTCGCTGGTGCAACCCAAAATGTAAAAGGTAGCCCTTCCAGGTCTGGTTTATTCCATTGCAAAATGTAGTCAATGTCTAATTCCAAATCCTCTGTCAAACGAACTTTATAAATTTGGCTGTCGTGCCAACCCATATTCTCAAAGTCTTTGTCTGTCCATATTCTTTTCTCTAATTCGTATGTCATGGTTGATGTTGTAGGGTGTTGCAATACGCTTGCAGGCAACGGTAGCGCTTTGTGCAGGTGTGGAATTAGAATTCCGTTCAGCCCGTAACTAAAGCCGAATAAAGATATAAATGATAATGATAAGAACCAAAAGCTAGGCTATGTTCTTCTGCCCGAACCAAAGCTCAATAGCGAACTGCCGCTCATTGGGCTTCCTTCCGCCACACTTGCACAAAACGCATTGTTGCATGCAGTTATAGGTGGATGAAGTCAACTTTTTCATTTTTTACTATCCATTTTATAATGCCTACTTTTCTGGCGAACCATATTGTGGCTGTCTTTTTTGATTCGCCAAGTGTTTCATAAATGTCCATCTTTAGGCAGTTTTTATAAGTCTTTTTGTCAATTTTTATTGTTTCTTTTTTAATATACCTAAAGGTTTTCCAATAGTCACCGTTTCTATGGTGATAATCAAAATTTAATTTTAACCTTTTTGGAAAAAGAAAATCAAGTTCTGTATCGTACTGCATATTTTTTGTCCAACCGTAACCAACGTATAAGTTCCCGCTTTTGAAACTGTAAAGTCTTTGAGCAAATGAATTGTCATGCATCCAAATTTTACTGTTAGAATCTATTGCAGTTTTTTCAAAATAGTACAAATTGAGTTTCCCATTTATAATGTAATTGTCACGCAAAACGTCAGATAACAAAATCCTTCTTTTTGTTGACTTAATCATTGTTTTTGCAACGGACTCTCTGCAAATGATTGTGTCAATAATAGTTTGGTCTGTCGAATCAATATGCTTTGTGAATAAAATTGTCTGGTTTTTATTTAATGGAAAATAAGCTTGGAAATTAGCAGTTTTACAAGAAAAAAATAGAATTGTCAGAAAGAAATATAATGATAGTCTGAAGTTCATAAATAATTGCATGCAACGGTAGCGCTTTGTGCAGGTGTGGAATTAGAATTCCTTTCGCCCGGAACTAAAGCCGAATAAAGATATAAATGATAAAGATAAGAACCAAAAGCTAGGCTATGGTTTTCTGCCCGAACCACAGCCCAATAACGAACCGCTGCTCATTGGGCTTCCTTCCGCCACACTTGCACAAAACGCAATCCTATGTTTGCAATTAATTAAGTTTACAGTGTATTTCAAGAATAATAATTAAGAAAGAACAAGAGCAGAATAAGGTAGTCAAACGCAATAAGCGTAAAGCTTGTCCAACACGTTTATCCCTGCTCCTTTCTT
>JANNGD010000070.1:0-9934 GCA_031380515.1 Ferruginibacter sp.
ATTAGGAAAAATGCAATGATTTCAATTGGTACAGATGGATTGGTGGGAAATAAAGTTGTAAATATCGTACCGGTTCGTTTGCCCGCAGCATTGGCTGAAGAAGGTGATATGCTTACCATTAGAAAATCGGTAAACACAGATGAAATGTTGCAAACTTTGAACAAAACAAATAATGATGTGGCCGAAATAGCAGCTAATTTGAAAACAACGATTCAGCAAATAAACAATAGTAGTGGATTGTGGGCCTTGTTAAATGACAATAGTTTGCCAAAGGACGTAAGATTTTCGGTTTCCAATATTCGTTCTGCAACCGGCAAGGCAGCCTCAATGATAGATAATTTAAGTTTGGTTGTGGATAATGTAAAAAATGGGAAGGGATCTCTGGGTGTTTTATTAAAAGATACTTCTTTTTCTACTAACTTGAATGAAGCCTTGCTCAAAATAAAAACGGTAGGTGAAAATGCAGATTTACTCGCAGCAGAATTAAATAAGATGATCGCCGGCGTGCAACAGGATGTACAAACAGGGCAGGGAGCCATACATGCTTTGTTAAAAGATTCTATGATTGTAAACAAGATAAACAGCAGTCTTGACAATATTCAAAAAGGTACAGACGGTTTTAATCAGAATATGGAAGCCTTGAAGCATAATTTTTTGTTTAGGGGTTATTTTAGAAAGCAGGAAAAAAAATTAGAAAGGAAAAGTCGAATTAATTAAGAAAAGGATTTTGGTAATTAAATCAGTCTATTGCCATATTAATTTTTTTATGACAAGCGATAATAAATCACATACATGAAAAACAGCATAATTTATTTTATTATATCAATATTCATATTTTCTTGCAAGAAAAAAGTAGAGAAAACAACCGCAACTGTAGAAAGTATCAGCTCTTCAGTATATGCATCCGGCATTATTAAAACAAAAAACCAATACCAAGTTTTTTCTACGGTAAATGGCCTTATTAAAGAAATTTTGGTAGTAGAAGGAGATTTGGTAAAAAAAGGCGATCCTCTAATGCGTGTGCTCAATGAAACTGCTAAATTGAATTCGGAGAATGCACAAATTGCAGCAGACTATGCATCCGTAAACGCAAATGCCGATAAATTGAATGAGTTAAAAATAAGTATCGAGCAGGCAAAGAATAAGATGGACAACGATTTTTCTTTGCAACAAAGGCAAAGAAATCTTTGGGAGCAAAATATAGGCACAAAAAATGAATTGGAACAAAGAGAATTGAGTTATAAGAATGCATCAAATACATACCAAGCAGCTATTTTAAGGTACAATGAATTAAAAAAGCAGTTGAATTTTTCTGCTGCACAATCTCAAAAAAACTTACAAATAAGTACCAATATTGCAAAAGATTTTACCATAAAAAGTGATGCCGATGGTAAAGTGTATAATGTATTAAAAGAAAAAGGGGAAATGGTAAATACCCTCAACCCGGTAGCAATAATAGGCGATGCTGCAAATTTTTATCTAGAGTTGCAGGTAGATGAATATGATATCGCAAAAATAAGGATTGGACAAAAATTAGTTCTAAAATTGGATAGTTACAAAGGGCAAGTTTTTGATGCCAAGGTTACCAAGATTAATCCTATAATGAATGAAAAATCGAAATCGTTTACCATAGAGGCAGATTTTGTAACAAAGCCCGAAACACTTTTTCCAAACCTTACGGCCGAAGCGAATATCATTCTTCAAACGAGGGATAAAGCGTTGCTTATACCCAGAAATTATTTAATAGATGAAGAATATGTGTTGATGGATGCAGCAAAAGAAAAAAGAAAAGTTATTGTTGGATTAAAAGATTACCAGAAAGTAGAAATAGTAAGTGGTTTAACAGAACAAGATATCATCATCAAGCCAGGCAAATGAATGTTAGATTAATTTTTAGTATTGCAAAATCGTTGCTATTGGCAAGGTTTAAACAAACCATGGTGGCTGCTATTGGTGTAACTTTTGGCATTGCCATGTTTATAACATTGCTCAGTTTTATGACGGGGTTAAATGATTTGTTAGATGGCTTAGTCTTAAACCGTACGGCGCATGTTCGTTTGTACAACGAAATTAAACCAAGTATAAATAAACCCATAAATATTGATTCGGCATATAAAAACACCCACAACTTTGTTAGCTCCATAAAATCGAGTGGCACCCGGCAGGGGCTTTACAACAGTGAAGCTATCATGCAAAGTTTAAAAAAGGATGAACAAGTACTCGGTTTTGCCCCAAGAATAGTAGCGCAAGTTTTTTTTAATGATGGGGCAATTGATATAACAGGAGTGGTAAATGGAATAGAAATAGAAGCGGAAACTTCTTTGTTTTTCTTTGGTGATTATATAACTGAAGGCAAATCGCTTGATTTAAAAAATATTTCTAATAGCATTATATTGGGAAAAGGTTTGTCAGAAAAATTGCTAGTAAATATTGGAGATGTTATACAAGTAACTACACCAAAGGGAGAAATTTTCCCATTAAAGGTTGTTGGAATTTTTCAATCTGGTATTATGGAACTAGATAAAACGCAAAGCTATGCAGCTATTAATACAACCCAAAAATTACTGGGCAAGCCCAATAATTATATAACGGATATCAATATAAAGCTGAAGGATTTGGCTACAGCACCTCTTGTAAGCAAGGCATATGCACAGTTATATGGCACAGATGCAGAAGATATTCAAACGGCCAATGCACAGTTTGAGACAGGTAGTTTTGTACGTACCATTATTTCCTATTCGGTAGGTATTGTTTTGCTTATTGTAGCTGGTTTTGGTATTTATAATATTTTAAACATGATGATTTATGAAAAAATGGATTCTATTGCCATACTAAAAGCAACTGGTTTTTCTGGTAAAGATGTAAAACGGATATTTTTTGTAATAGCAATGGCCATTGGCTTTTTTGGAGGATTATTTGGTTTGTTGTTCGGTTTTTTACTTTCATCGGTAATTGATCAAATCCCTTTTAATACAGCATCGCTGCCTACTATAAAAACTTATCCGATAAATTATAATCCTTTATTTTATATCATAGGGATTGTTTTTTCTTTAATCACCACATATTTAGCTGGGTTTTTCCCTGCCAATAAAGCAAGCAAAATAGATCCGGTAATCATTATCAGAGGTAAATAGTATGAGCGAAATAATATTAGAAGCAAAAAAGATAAATAAGTATTTTCATGATCCATTAACTGTAAAAGTATTGGATGATATTACATTTGTTATCAATAAAGGGGAATTTGTTTCTGTTATTGGTAAGTCTGGTTGTGGGAAGTCTACATTATTATATATCCTATCTACTATGGATACTGATTATGAGGGAGAATTGTATTTAGACAATGAATTAATGAGGAAAAAAAAAGAAAAGCAATTGGCAAAAGTTCGCAACGAAAAAATTGGTTTTGTATTTCAATTTCATTATTTATTGAATGAGTTTTCTGTTTTAAAAAATGTAATGCTACCCGGTTTAAAGCTTGGCAGGTTTGCAGAGAAAGAAGTAGAGCACAGGGCAATGGAGAAACTCAAGATACTTGGTATTGAAAAATTAGCGAACAAAAACGCTTCGCAAATTTCGGGTGGCGAAAAACAAAGAGTAGCCATTGCTCGTGCGCTTATTAACGACCCGCTCATCATTATGGGTGACGAGCCTACAGGCAATTTGGACAAGAAAAATAGCGAAGTCGTATTTGGTATTTTTGAGCAATTAACCAAAGAGTTTAAACAAACCTTATTGGTGGTAACACATGATAACGAATTTGCAAATAAAACGACACGGATTATAGAAATGGAAGACGGAAGAATAATAAAGCAATAGTTTCTTTAACTTCAATAAATGGCAAATAAAAATATTTTAGTAACAAAAGCATCTGGCTTAATAGATCAGTTTTCTGAGGAAAAACTGAGGCATTCCCTCGCTAAATCTGGAGCAAATGCCGATATAATAAACAACATCATTTTGGATATACAACCAAAATTGTACAATGGTATTCCTACTAAAAAAATTTATCAAATGGCGTTTGGTTTTTTAAAAAAGAGCTCCCGTAGCAGTGCCGGTAGGTATAATTTAAAACGGGCCATCATGGCATTAGGACCATCTGGCTTTCCTTTTGAACATTACATTGCAGCCATTTTTAAATGGCAAGGTTACAAAGTGCAAACACAACTATTTATGGAAGGTGCATGTGTAACGCATGAAATAGATGTACTGGCCGAAAAAGATGATCATTTTTATTTGATAGAATGTAAATACCATAATGGACTAGGAGTGGTGAGCGATGTAAAAGTACCGCTCTATATTCATTCTCGATATAGGGATGTTTTAAACCAATGGAATAAAATGGTACAATCAAAACCCTTGAAAGGTTGTGTTGTAACCAATACTAAATTTTCGTCAGATGCTATTAAATATGGGGACTGTTCGGGTTTGTATATGTTGGGCTGGGATTACCCTTTAAAGAAAAGTCTACGTAATCTTGTAGATGAATCACGACTATACCCAATTACTTGCCTTACCACTTTGACCATTGCCGAAAAAGCAAATATATTGGAAAAAGGCATTGTATTGTGTTCATCACTCATTGGGCATGAAGCGCTATTATCCGAAGCAGGTATTAAGCAAAATAGGATTACAAACATCATGGCAGAAATAAAATCTTTGTGTAAATAATTTTCTTTAAAAAGAAGGACCGTATAGAAATGCAGTCCCGTTTAGTTTTTTACCCCGTGAAAACAGATACAAATCTATCTGCTATCTACGTTTTATGAAATGAAAGAAATCATTGGGATCAGTGATTCAAATTATCGCTCATAGTTATAATAGATTACGTCACAACATACTTTTACTGATTAATATCAGAATATAGAATGAAACCCATCATTTTATTGCAACTATTTTGCTAATACCTTGCAATTATTGCATAACACTAAACTTTTTTTTATGAACAACAAAGGCAAAATAGTAACCGCAGCCGCTATTGGAGCAGCAGTAGGTACAGTGCTTGGCGTACTTTTTGCGCCAGACAAAGGGAAAAATACTAGAAAAAAAATTAAGGATACAACCAACGAATTGGCACGTGATGCAAAAAATACCATTGGTAAAGGAAAAGAAAAATTTGCATCATTTGTACACAGCAATAAAAATACTAGAATTGATAATATTGACCCTATTCTTTAGTGCAGCACTGTAAAAATTAAAAGAAATGGAAAAAGTATTTGGTAAACTGGAAGATTTGGCAACAAGCATAAAAGAATACACTGACCTTAGACTCGAAAATGCAAAATTGCAGCTTGTCGAAAAAACGTCGGCTATAATGGCAAATTTTGCAGCGGGTATAGTAGTAAGTATCGTTTTTTTACACTTTCTAATTTTTGGTAGCATAGCCTTATCTTTTGGTATAGGCGATCTTATTGGGAAAACCTGGGCTGGGTTTTTAGTAGTGGCGTTGTTGTATCTCTTAATCGGTGTTATTGTTTGGTCCGCTAGGGTTAAACTTATTCGCTTGCCAATTATGAATGCATTAATCACACAATTATTCAGTAAAGATGAAGAAGATTAAAAGGATACAAGATTTAAAAAACGAGAAAAAAAGGATTGCACAATCACAAGTAGATTTATTAAACAAAATAAAGAATAATTGGCATGAGTTGAAATTAAATATGTATCCTAGAAACATGACCAACAATATGATTGAAAAAATGGCGAACAATAGAACTGATACGGGAATATATAATGAATCCATTCTAAAGAAAAGTTTGACGTATGCATTATTATTGTTTGCAGAAAAATTTGCAGGCAAGTTGAATGATAAAGTACAAAGCATAATAAAAAAGCAGCATTAGCACTTTATTTTATTAACTGCTTTGCTATTTCTTATAACAATTAAAAAAGATAAGCCATGTCTTATAATTTTGAAAAATATGCTTCTAAAGGCAATGAGTTTGTTGATATTGTAGCAGAGGATTTAAAAGTGCTAAAAGAAAAAGCAGGAAGAATTATACGTGCAGTTTTTCATGCTTTGCGTAATCGTATTAGTCATGAAGAATCTTTTCATTTGCTTGCACAACTACCTATGGCACTAAAAGGAGCTTATGTAGATGGGTGGAAGTTTGAGAAGGATTTTGTAAGGATTAATCATATTAATGATTTTTTAGATGAAATTAGAAAAGAAGATGGCGAACTAGCTGGTTTTGATTTCGGGAATGATGCGAAAGCAAAATTGGCTGTTATAGCAGTATTTAAGGCATTGAGTTATTTTGTTTCGGAAGGAGAAATGGAGGATATTATTGCCGCTTTACCGAAAGAATTAAAAGTGCTAATCAAAAAAGATGTTGTTCGCAATAAGCTGGTATTTTAAAGTAAAATTAAATTTGATGAATTTACACAGCTATATTGTAAATAAGCATGAAGGTAGTAATGGCAATTTTCTATAACAAACTGAAATATCGTGTAATCATACATACATTATGTCATATTGGTATTTTACTTCATGCCGCATATGATATACAAAGGATTGATGAATTTTAAACACTTTTTTATACTCTGAACAACTTATTTATTCCTTTTAATTATTGGGGGCTTGCTTTGTCTGACAGATTCTAGCGGTATTAGACGAGTTAATTTATTATTCAGGTAACTGACACGGGTGCCTTTTTTATAATTTGAGTAATAATTTAGTGTCTAAGAATATTATAAATTCAGTAGTACCCGACATATTAAAGAGGCATTTTAACTACTTAGTTGTTTTAAAATCATATTTCAAAAGTATTGCACAATTTTTGCGTTAGAAGTATGAAAGGTAAAAACAAAACAACAATGAACATATGAATATAAAATACCCTTTAGAAAATGCGCATACTTTATCTGTAGAAGAAGTTGTAATAGCTTTGGAAACAAATCCTCAAAATGGTATTAGCAGCGGAGAAGCAACGAAACGTATAGTACAATTTGGAGCAAATATATATGCTGCGCAAAAACAAAAATCAGTTTGGTTAATGCTGTTGTTGCAATTTAAAAGTCCCATTGTTTATTTATTGTTGTTTGCAGTAGCGGTTACTATTTATTTTCAAAATTATATTGAGGCTATTGCCATTGGCGTAGTCATTTTTATAAATGCACTGATTGGTTTTTTTATGGAGTTACAAGCCCGTAGCTCCATGAATGCGTTAAAGGAAATGGATGTCATACTATCCAAAGTTATTCGTGATGGGAAAACGTTGCACATCCCTTCTGAAAAAATTACGGTAGGTGATTTGATTTTTTTGGAGGCAGGAGATATAATACCTGGCGATGCACATTTAGTAGAAATAAATCAATTGCAATGCGATGAATCATCACTTACTGGTGAATCGCTTCCTACAGAGAAAAATACTGCAGCGTTACCGAAAGAAACTGCCCTTGGAGACCAATTAAATATGGTTTTTAAAGGCACATCAGTAATAAATGGCAATGGCAAAGCAGTAATAACAGGTATTGCTAAAAATACACAGTTGGGCACCATCACTTCTTTAGTAGATAGCCATAAAGAAACTGCAACACCGCTCGATAATAAAATTGCTGCATTAAGTAAGAAGCTTATTTGGATAACATTAATTATGACATCCATTTTTGCAGTTACAGGATTCATACAAGGAAAACATTGGGTATTAATTTTAGAAACTTCTATTGCTTTAGCCGTAGCAGCTTTTCCTGAAGGCTTGCCAATAGTATCTACTGTTGCTTTGGCCTATGGTATGTTGCTTATGGCTAAACGAAATGCTATTGTAAAAAATCTATCTGCAGTAGAAACACTGGGAAGTACCACTGTTATTTTAACAGATAAAACAGGAACACTTACTGAGAATAAAATTTATGTAGATACCTTTTCTTTTCCGGAAGAAAATATAAAGGTAACTATAGAAAATGATTCCTTAAAATATGGAGAAGGTAGTATTGAAAGAAATAAAATTAATGTAGAAAAGTTAATATTGATTGGTGCCTTGTGCAATAATGCAGCACCAAAAGGAGACGAAGATAAAAAGAAATTATTGGGCGACCCCATAGAAATTGCATTGATACATTTGGCAGATGCATCTGGCTCTACAGCCGATGAGCATAAAGCGGATTACGAGAGAATAGCGGAAATGCCTTTTAACTCCGATACTAAAATAATGGGCACTTTGCATAAAAGCAAAAGCGGAAACTTTGTAGCGGCAAAAGGTTCAGTAGAGCATTTATTAGAAAAGTGTAACAGGATAATTTTTGGAGAAACAGAAAAAGAATTGGGGGATGATGATAGAAAGAAAATAATTATAGCTTCAGAAAAAATGGCTGCAGATGGTTTGAGGGTTTTGGCATTTGCATTTAAAGAAGAAAGTAATATTAGTAAAGATGCATTTTTAAATAGCTTGGTATATGCAGGCATGATTGGTTTTTTAGACCCACCAAGGATGGATATAAAAGATGCCATACTGAGTTGTAGAAAAGCAGGAATAAAAATAGTAATGATAACGGGCGACCACCCGATGACAGCATTAAATATTGCAAAAAAAGTAGGCTTGGTAGATGAAGCTGAGCAAAAAGTAATTGCTGGAAGTGATTTACCTGAAATGGATACCTTAAAGGAGGAGTGGGAGAAAAAAATATTAGAAACAGCCGTATTTGCACGTACTACACCAAAACAAAAATTAGAAATAGTAACAGTTTTTCAGAAGGCTGGTAATATTGTAGCTATGACGGGCGACGGTGTAAATGATGCACCTGCATTAAAAAAAGCTGATATTGGTATTGCGATGGGATTAAGAGGAACACAAGTAGCAAAAGAAACAGCTAGCATCGTTTTAAAAGATGATTCGTTTACGTCAATAGCAGAAGCTGTTTCGCATGGCAGAGAAATATTTCAAAACATACAAAAGTTTGTTGTCTATTTAGTATCGTGCAATTTGAGTGAAATATTTATTGTAACTGCATTGGGTTTTATTGCACCAGCGGCTACATTGTTGCCATTGCAAATTTTATTTTTAAATATGGTGACGGATGTTTTTCCTGCATTGGCACTTGGCTTGGGTAAAGGCGATAAAACGGTTATGGACAGACCACCAAGAGATCCAAAAGATCTTATTGTTTCCAACAAAGGTTGGGTTACTGTTGGCTTGTATTCTTTTTTGATGACACTTGCCGTTATAGCAGCAGTTTTATATTGTAAAGAATTTCTTTTGATAGATAATAAAACAGCCAACAATATAGCGTTTCTTACGCTTGCATTTTCACAATTATTTCATGTGTTCAACATGGCATCTGTACAATCAAAATTATTTACAAACGAGATTACTAAAAATAAATTTGTTTGGTTGGCCATAATAATTTGCGCAGGTTTAGTATTAATGGTTTTTGCTGTACCTCAAATGAGAATGGTGCTGGGTTTAAATATACTTAGCAGTCATATGTGGACAGTGACAATTATAGCAAGTTTAATGCCGCTGTTTTTGGTGCAATTGCATAAAGTTATTTTTGGTAGAAAATAAAAATTAAATGAGTAAAATTATAAGTGCATAAAGATAAGATGTTCACGAAATGTTTTTTTATATGCTTGCAAAAAAAAAGTTCGATTTGATTGGAGTGTCTTGGTGAGCTTGCCTTTGTAGGCAGACGGGCTTGTAGAACCCGTTGCAATAAAGGAATCCGCCTTCGACAAGCTGCTAATGACACATATTATAAAACGCTTACTTCCAAATTATTGAGCTGTCAGGTTGAGCCTGCCTTTGTCGGCAGACAGGCTTGTCGAAACTGGGTTTATTGAAGTGGACCCGTCTTCGAAAAGCTGCTAATGACACATATTACAAAGCGCTTACTTTCAAATTATTAGAAAGTCAGCCTGAGCTTGTCGAAGGCGGGTTTTGAAGAAGCGCACCGGCTTCGACAAGCTCAGCCTGACAATCTTTAAATATCGAACTATGTC
>JANNGD010000072.1:0-9049 GCA_031380515.1 Ferruginibacter sp.
CAGCTGCATCGCTGGTTCCATTTGGCCCAAGCGCAACCAGTTGAGGAGCTAGTCTTCCGTCGTATATAGGACCAGCAGAACTTTCCGTAGCTACATTGCCTGTAATATCTACCGAACCAACTGTAATAATATTTTTAGCCATTTTAAAATTTCCGGTAATGTTTGCATACGTGGGTATGTTCTTGTAAACACCTTCGGGCGCAAACGAAAGCCCTCTGTTACCTGCCGAAAAAACATGGAGTATATTTTTATTTTGCCATGTCTGCACATCATAACTTACCGCTTCGGCGCCATAAAATTGTTGTGGTATGGTACCGTATGAATGGTTTTGCACCGTTACTTTATTTGTGTTTAAAATACCAGCGGCATCTGCAAATAAATTAGAAAATGTACTCGAAAAAAACTTGGCCGCATTGGCCATGCCACGCCCATCGTAAAAACTATTGCCCGCTCCTCCAATAATAGAGGATATTACCGTAGCATGTTCTTCTACCTTGTTAGCTGCAAGGGTAGATGGTACTACCCTCTTATAAATATCCAAATCATTTACCTCTACATTATTTTCTTTTACGCCCACAACAATATTTTTGCCATTGGCATTCGGTATGGCATAATCCAACACATTTATTCCATGAAAACTCCTATCATACCCTATAATACTGATTTCTGTTTTGGGTGCAAGCCATTCATCAACAAAAATCACTTCCTTCAATAAAACTATTTTTTCTACAATATCTTTATGACTGCATTGCACAACCAGCGCATTAGCAGATTTATCCATTCTTATAATCTTTACATCCTTAAACCTATGCTTAAGCACATACAACAAGGTATCCACCGACAAAGCAGCCAATATAAATTGATGGCCCGACTCTTTGGATTCACCATTTTTCTTCCAAGCCGGCGAAAACTTCCATGCATTGTTTGCTACATCAATCGTAGCCGTTTTACTTATGTCGTCATAAGCAGCTTTATCTTCTATTAGTATGATAGCTGCTTTTTCATTTACACGTCTTACGATATTAATATTTTTCGGTTTTGTTTCCCATTGTGCCACATAATACGTATTTGCTGCCTGGTAGGAAAACTTATCGGAACCAATTCGGGTTTTGGATTCAATGTCCATGTATCCATTTACATCTTCTTGCGCAAAAGAAAGGAGGTGGATAAAAAGAAGAAAGCAAAAACATACATGGTACCTGTAGTGTTTCTTGCGCAAGATAATATTTATACCCATTGTAGGATTACTGAACATGAAAAAGAATGAATGATAAAAGTACAAAATCCCTTTCCAAAAGTGGAAAGGGATTTTGTTATAAAAAAAATAGTACAATCTTAGTACACATAATTTAATGCAACGCCATCGGTAGAAGTAAGTACCGGGCTACCATTTGTACAAGCCATCATCCATGAATTGTAAGAACCTGTAACAGTTGTTGGCGTACCAGGAATATTGATTGCACCTACACCCGCAGAACCTTCGTTGGAATTTTGTCCACAGCTAGATCTGTTCATATAATCTGTATGACGGAAGCCGATACAATGACCAATTTCATGAGCAATTACTTCGTCTGCCTTATCAGTAGTATTTAGGTAAGAAGTAGCGCAACTGCTTGTACTAAGTGTAAAACCAGGCGATGGATTGCCACCACTTGGAAAACCAGATGCTTGACCTAGAATACAGCCGCCGCCGGATGTACCTAAGTTTCTACCAGTTATTACAATGTTACCACCAGTACTTACCCTAGAAAAAGAAATTCTTAAACCTAAGTTATTATACCTTGCCAATGCATTGTTTAAAGCAGTGGAATAATAGCTGGGAAAACCGGAACCCAAACGTACGGTAATAACCCTAGTAGCTGTACCGGGCGTACTCACTACATTTGTTGTGCGGTAATGCTCGGTGTTAGCAATAACCAATTCGTGCTCGGGGCTTACACCGGCCATTTCTTCCAGTTGTGCTTTGCTCAACAAAATATCGCCTTCTATCAAATAATTCCCATCATCGGACTTTTCTGCCCAGTTACTATTAAAACCAGCAGAAGCTACCATCGCCCTTTCTTGACCAGATAAACCGTTTGCTGTTACTTCTTCTGTAGATGTTTTTTTACAACTAACAAATGTGCTCGCTAGCATAATTGCTACACACGAATAAGAAAATACTTTTTTCATTTTGAATTGGTTTAGTTTAAATAAATATAGTTTATTGTACCAAAGTAGGTTAATAGTTTCACAAAAAATGGCCTTTGTACTAAACAGTTATTTTTTTTGTACTCTGCGGTAAATAGCATATTGTGAATCCGCATTTGCATTTTGTTCTTTATACAGCAAAAGCAATTTTGTGCGAATGATGATAAGCTACTTTACTTAGATTGCTAAGCTACGGCAACATCCAAAAGCAATGTTGTAGTTTAAAAACTACAAGATTGTTCAGCAAATTAAAAAATAAATACGGCTTGATATTGCTATAAAAATTAAAGCAAAATATTTTTAAATATATAGTGGCGTGATAGTATGACGACCAATATTAGATTCACTCAAGTTCAATAAAAATTTGTTGTAAAGAGGCTTATTTATTATACGAAGATGTAAGTATACAAATAGTATTACACAAAATAAAAAACTTGTGTTTGACCGATTCTTTTCATTAAGTCTTAATTAAAAATATCATATGTGCAAAAAATCCCCATACGTATTTACACTAAGTAAAAACATCATGGCACAGCTACAAGTTTTAAACAATTAATAAATTGACAGGTTATTTTAATTTTAATTGGTAATTTCATTCATCAAATTTAAAAGCGCAAATGCAACAAGCCCCATTTTCTTTTTCGTACCAAATAAATGATTTGTTTGAATATAGTGAACAGCTTGCAAAAGCTTTTGATACCAATGTGTTAAATGGAGTTTTACATTACCCTGCATCTGTTGCCAAAGGAGGTTCTGCCTTTTTTAAGATAAATGAATTTATCTCATTTCAATTGGCACATTTTCGTTCAACAACAAAAATGGAATTTAACAGATTGCCATCCTTCAATAACCATATAACCATCAGCATTCAAGACTTCACCTTTGCCAAATGCCCCATACACAAAGATGCATGTAGCGAGATATTAATAGACAACAACAGCCTTGGCTCCATACAATGCAAAAGCACTGGCATACACGAAACCGTATTGATACCGCCAGATACAGAAATAAAAGTAATTTTTATCTTATTGAAGCAAAACTGGATAGAAAATGTACTAAAAGATGTATCCGCAAAAGAAAAGTTTTATAAGTACTTAGGCGATAGCAAAGCTAATCTTAGAAAAGAGTTTCTAACACCAGATCAGTTAAAACTGATTTACGAAATTTTTGGTCATAAACCCAATAGCCCTTTAGATAAAATATATTACGAAAGCAGGGTCTTAAATTTATTAGAAAGTTTTTTAACAGACGTACTCACAAAAGATGAAGCAGATAATCAATTCTTATTTGCCAATGTAGATGATATAAAAGAAATACAAAAAGCAGAAGCATTTATTACAAATAATATTGATAAACCCTTTGCCGGTGTAGATTATATCAGTAAGTTGTGTTTTATGAGTCGCACAAAATTCATCAACCTTTTTCAAAAAGTATATGGCCTTAGCTCATTTGATTATTACCAAAAGAAAAGGTTGAATATGGCGTATGAAGCCCTTAAAACGGGGCAACATTCTGTGGCAGACATAGCAGGTCATATTGGTTATACAAGTGTAAGTAATTTCACCATTGCTTTTAAAAAAGAATTTGGCTTACTCCCTAAAGATTTTTTATACAAAATGAAAGAACAAGACTTGAATAATTGATTGCAAAAAGATATTTTCATTTTTTATACACACTTCAACAAATCATTTAAGGCACTTGCTTATTTCTGCAACTTTTATTACTCAATGAAGGGGCTATGTTCTTTGTATTTAATTAAACCCAATTAAAAAAAGAATAAATTTATAGATATTAGTAAAATAACATTACAATAAATGGCAGCATTAATTAGCTAAAATTTGGATATTTCTTTTGCTATGGTAAATGTACTTTTATTATTTATGCATTTTGTTTCTTATGTAAAAAAGCCAACAACCCCAATACGGGGCCAATGGCCAAAAAGGTGTAGAGGTATTGTGGCGAAACGATTTGGGCCAAATAGTTGATGATTTTTATACTGAAAATAGTAATCAAAAAACCAATCGAATTAACGATGGTAAGGGCAGCACCCCGGTAAGTTTGGGGAGCATTATACGCAATCAATGTAGAAAATAAGGGAGAATCAGCAATTACAAACATCCCCCATATTATTAAAAAAGTTAGAAATAAAGTAGTTGAATTTATATTGTAAAAAAAGGGTGAAACCAAACAACATAGGCAAGAAAACAATAAAGCAATAGTTGCTATTTTTTTTTCTCCAAATTTTGCTGCCAAAAACCCACTAATAACACAAGCGATGCTTCCCATTCCTATGACTATGAATGAAAGCAAAGAAATATTAATATAGCTGTGTTGTGAATATATTTTATGCGCAGTAAGCATGGCTGGTACAAACATCCAGAAAGTAAAAAGCTCCCACATATGCCCCCAATAACCAAAAGCACTTGCCCGAAAGGGAGCACTTTTAAATACAATTAAAAAGTTTGTCAGCTTAAATTTTTGTGGCGATTTTATGATAACATTTTTTGGTATAAAAAGGTAAATAAGAACGCCACCAACGAAAGCCAACAAAGAAGTAGCATAAAAAACAAACTCATAAGGCAAGGAGCCGATAGCTACTTTAATAAAATGTGGCAAAGCAGTACCAAGCACCAAAGCACCAACCAAAAAACCCAACGAAATACCTAAACCATTTGGACTATTTTCTGAGGCAATCTTCATGCCTATCGGGTAAATACCTGCAAGCAATACACCTGTTAGAAAACGAATAAACAAAACTTCTGTTATTGAAATGGCCTGTACACACATACCAAGATTAATAATGGCTGCCAAAAGGGAACATACAAAAAAAAGTTTGCGTGCCGAAAATTTATCCGCAATATTAAACACGGCAAAAAAGAGTGTGCCAGCAATAAAACCCGCCTGTATGGAAATCGTTAATATTTGAACAAAATCGTTCTCAATATTCATATGCACCATAAGATCTGTAATAACGGCATTGCCAGCAAACCATAGAGAAGTGCCAAAAAACTGTGAGATAACAATGAGGAAGATGATGAGCGATTTTCTATTCAAAATTATTTTATACTTTACGAATCAATGCACAAGGGCAATATGCAATTAAAAATTTTTTACTAATATAAGTTTAAATTACAAAAGGAAGCTAAAAAGATAGCTTGGTACATACAGTATAAAAGTCTTTCATACACATCATTTGAAAATAGATACATACCTGGATAATAATGAACCTATTTGAACAGTCCTACAAATTTGTTAGTTTTACCACTTCGTAAAGTTTGAAGCAAACAGTAATTGAATATCTCATGCATAAAATTAATTGGGGCATCATTGGATGTGGAGATGTAACTGAAATAAAGAGCGGCCCCGCTTTTAACAAAGTGCCTAACTCCGCACTAGTTGCAGTAATGCGTCGTAATGCCGACAAAGCTGCTGACTATGCAAAACGCCACAATGTACCACACTGGTACGATAATGCCCACGCATTAATAAACGACCCTTTGGTAAATGCCATCTACATAGCTACCCCACCCGATTCGCACGAGGCGTATGCATTGGCCGCACTAAATGCGGGAAAGCCCGTGTATGTAGAAAAACCAATGACGCTAGATTATTTATCTGCGCTAAATATAGCTACAACTGCAAAAGAAAAAGAGGTGAAATTGGTTGTGGCGCACTATCGCAGGGCACAACCATTATTTAAAAAAATAAAAGCTTTGCTTAATGAAAATGCAATTGGTGATGTACGGCTCGTTCGTCTGGCATTTTCCAAGCCAGCATTCACAGCCACTGAATTAGCCAACACTCAAAATGCATGGCGGGTAAATCAACATATTTCTGGCGGTGGCCTCTTTCATGATCTTGCACCACACCAGTTAGATTTAATGTATTATTTTTTTGGACCAATCGAAAAAATGAATGGCATCGCATTGAACCAATCTGGTGACTATATAGCCGATGATTTGGTTGTAGGAAACATACAATTTAAAAATGGTATTGTTTTTAGTGGTAGTTGGTGTTTTAGTGCTGCTAGTTCAATAGACAAATGCACCATAATAGGCAGCGAGGGTTCTATACATTTTAATATATTTGGAGGTACCAACATAAAGCTCACCACAAATGAAATGGTGGAAACATTTACATTTGAACCATTGCTACATGTGCAACAACCAATGATTGAAAAAACAGTGGACTATTTTTTAGGAAAAGCTGATAATCCTTGCAGTGGTTTTGATGGAGCAGCGGTAATGCAAATAATAGATACATTTGTGTGTAGGTAAGTTTTGATAGTTATCCTTTCTAAAGCCAGCGTTAACCACGTGGCCATTTACTGAATTTTCTGTGTTGCCATAAATCTGATACTTAATGTGCAAGTAATTTTTTGGGGAACCTTTTTTCGAGGTTGCTATTCCTTTTTGCGTGCGCTAGGTATAGGAAAGGAACAATTGAAATAGGTTCAGGTATACCCTATATGTGGTATTGACTTAATGTTCTACATTGGTTAATTTTAACTTCTTCTAATTCGAATATATCATTATCATATTAAAATGTTTACAATGAAAAAAATAGCCATGTTTTTTATTTGTTTTGTTAGCATGCAGTGTTATGCCCAAAACGTAGGTGTAGGTACGCTCTTACCCGATAAAGCAAAGTTGGTTGTGGATGGTTCTAGCAACCTTACTCAAGCCGTGTTTGGCCCAGCAGGCAGTGGAAATATAATGATGGATATATTTCCTCCAAAAATCGGGTTTAATACCTATTATCAAGCAGGTTATAAATCGTGGGTTACAGGTTTCAGCGGTATAATTAATCATGACGAGAGCAATGGACGATTTACGCTGCAGACCAGCCCAACCAGTGTGGCCACTGGAGCTGCACAGAATTTTATTACTGGGCTTACTGTAGATGCTTTGCAAAATGTGGGTATAGGAAATATTACCCCTGCTTTTAAATTAGATATAGGTGGTAGGGCAAGATTTAGATCAATTGTTCCAAACGATTTGGGACAAACACCTGGTGCATGGTACGATGATTATAGGAATGGAGCTATAACCGCTTTTGCAGGTATGCAAGATAGCATTCGTTGGGGCTTGTTTGGTGGCGGAACTGGTGGCAGTGGTTGGAAATTTGATTTCAATACAAGAACTGGCCATGTAGGAATAGGGCAAAATGCAGATAATTTTTCAGCCTTAGCTTTAAATGGTTCTACGGCTTTAAGTTTGTATTCTGGTGCAACTTATTATGGAGGTGTTTCTTACAATGCTGCAGATATGGTAGTATCCTCTGCCTATAGTAATATAATTGGTGGACTACCTGCAAAAAATTTACTTCTAAACCCGCCAAGTTGTGGTGGACCGATTTGCCTTTTTTTTCCCGGTAAAGTAGGAGTTGGAGTGGATGTACCTACTGCTAATTTTCATGTAGGAGGCAACATGATGCTGGGTGCAGGTACACCAGCCACAGGTTACTTACTTAGCATAAACGGCAAAATGATTTGCGAAGAGTTAAAAGTACAGCTTGATGCATCTTGGCCAGATTATGTTTTTGAAAAAAAATATAAATTACCTACACTCGAAGACTTAGAAGCTTCTATAAAAAAGAATAAGCACTTGCCAGGCATACCAACGGCGGCACAAGTAAAAAAAGAAGGCATAGAAGTAGGTGATATGCAAAAAAGATTGTTAGAAAAGCTAGAAGAACTTACACTATATGTCATTGAAATAAACAAGGAAAACAAGCAATTAAAAAGGGAAGTTGATAAACTAAAAGCAGCCATCAAATAAATTGAAATCGCATTTATTATCTTTTAATTGTTAAGTAATGAAAAAAATAATTTCAATATGTATCATTTTTTCTTTTATCTCTTTTGGTATTTATGCACAAGGCTTTCATGAGATAATGAGCAATGCAAGGCAGGGCGAAAATTTTACCAGCATTGCAAAAAAAGTGAACGATTTTTTTGCGCCACTCTCAAAAGCCGAAAGAAAAAATGAAGGGTATAATTTATGGAAACGCTGGGAGTATTATGCCATGAGTCATTTAGATGCTACAGGTAATGTAGGTAATGCTGTTCAATACAATCATACAGCTATTGAGCAAGAAAAAAATAAGAGAGCAGCACGCAGTGGCGATCCTTCAAATAATAATTTATTAAATGGAGCGTGGACACCACTTGGGCCAACGGCAATTCAATCGCCTGCACCCAATTATTTGGGCAGGGTAAACTGTATGGCGTTTCATCCTAGTAGCGCAAACGTTATTTATGCTGGCACGCCTGATGGTGGACTGTGGGTAAGTTACAATAGCGGTGGTTTTTGGTTTCCACTTACCGATGGGCTGCCTACAAGTGCTGTTTCGGGTATTGTAATTCATCCTACAAACCCAAGCATTATTTATATACTTACTGGAGATGGGGATACCGGTACAGCGGGTGGGCTTTATTTTAAAAAAGCTGGAGCTGGTGTATATAAAACTACTGATGGTGGAACAACTTGGAACATTACAGGTTTGAATTTTCTACTATCTCAAAATATTTTTGGCTGCGAATTGGTAATGTGCCCTACCAATCCAAATGTACTACTTGCAGCAACATCCAATGGTATTTATAAAACCAGTAATGCCGGAGCTACTTGGATTAGAGAAACTTTTAATTTTGCTACATCAATAAGATTTAAAGCGAATGATCCTACCAAGGTTATTGCTGTAGAACTTAATGACAACAATTTGATACGTTCTTCAGATACTGGAAATGTGTGGATAGCCTGCCCAGCATTTGCATTACCAAACGGCAATTTTTTTAGAGCAGAGTTAGCGGTGAGCCCTGCCAATCCTGAAGTTGCGTACGCACTCACTTGGAGGTTTA
>JANNGD010000093.1:0-18222 GCA_031380515.1 Ferruginibacter sp.
ATATAAATCCTTGGGTTTGAAAATACAATAGTACATGATCTTTTAAGAAATTTTCTTGATCGTTTAAAAATAACTCTGGCAATGCTTTTAGCTGGGTAAAATGTGGCCAACCTTCATCATCTAACCCATCGTGGCTATAAAACCCACTGGCTTGCAAAATAGTACAAATAGCTATATGCATCAAATCTTGTTTTTGCTCTTTGCTAAAATCTTGCGGTCCCTGCCCGAGCTCTTGCACGCCTATGAGCAGTAATACGCCATTCATATCTGGTTTTATGCCAAAATGATCTTTTAATTTGATTCTTAACTTAAGCCAGCGTACTTGTAAGTCTTGTTCCACATTTTGCATACTGCAAATGTACCAAATAAGCATGGCCAAAAAAGGACTTGCGCCTCAAAGCTATAAAGTTTTTTGCTGCCGGCAGAAAGTAAGGCAGGCGCATTTTGCCCATTTGCCCATTTGCATATTTGCCCATTTTCCCATTTTTCCATTTGCCCGTATATTTGCAACATAACCACAGAATATGTTACAAATAAATTACATAAGACAAAATACGGCAATAGTAAAGGAAAGGCTGGCGATAAAAAACTTTGGCAATATCAATTTGGTAGATGAAATAATAGCTTTAGATGAAGAAATTCGCAAGCTAAAAGTTTCTACAGAAGCATTGCAAGCATCTGTAAATACCGCCTCTAAAGAAATAGGCTCCCATATGGCAAAAGGAGAAACAGCTATTGCCAATACAAAACGGGCAGAAGTAAACAACTGGAAAGAAGAACTAAATTCTGGTAAAATTGCTTTACAATCCATGGAAGAAGATTTTACCAATAAAATTTTATTGCTTCCTAATTTACCACATACAAGTGTACCGCTAGGCAATGGGGCAGAGGATAATGTAACCGTGCTTACCGGTGGTACTATGCCCACACTTCCCGATAATGCAAAGCCACATTGGGAGTTAATAAAAGACTATGATCTTATAAACTTTGAACTAGGTGCAAAGCTTGCTGGAAGTGGTTTTCCTGTATATAAAGGCAAAGGAGCAAAATTACAAAGGGCACTTATTCAATATTTTTTAGATTACAATATAGAAGCGGGCTATACAGAATTTATACCACCACTTATGGTAAACGAAACCACGGCTTATGGTACTGGTAGCTTGCCAGATAAAGAGGGGCAAATGTACCATGTTACCGAAGACAAACTGTACTTGATACCAACCGCTGAAGTGCCAGTAACCAATGTATACAGCAATGAAATTGTAAAAGAGGCTGACCTTCCTGTAAAAATGACGGCTTATACACCCTGCTTTAGAAGGGAAGCGGGTAGTTTTGGTAGCGATGTGCGTGGTTTGAATAGGGTACACCAATTTGATAAAGTAGAAATAATACAAATAACTTACCCGCAAAATAGCTACGATGTTTTAGAAGAAATGGTAAATCACGTAGAAAGATTGTTGCAGTTTTTAGAATTGCCTTACCGCATTTTAAAATTATGTGGAGGCGATATGAGTTTTACTTCTGCGCTTACGTATGATTTTGAAGTTTTTTCTGCTGCACAAAAAAAATGGCTTGAGGTAAGTTCTGTGAGTAATTTCGAAACTTTTCAAACCAATAGGATGAAAATTCGTTACAAAGATGAAGAAGGTAAAACGCAATTATTACATACGCTCAATGGCTCTAGCCTTGCACTACCAAGGATTGTAGCCGCTTTGTTGGAAAACAATCAAAAAGAAGATGGTATTCATTTGCCAAAAGTATTGCATCAATATTTTGGTGCTGCTAAAATTAGCAACGCCTAAAAACATAAGTTAACAACCCTATCTTATTATTAATTTAAAGTATCAAATGAGAACTATTACTGTTATTTCGTTCATTTCTATTGTATTATTTAGTTGTGCAAAAAAAATAACAACTGCAAGTACAAAAACGGACATAGAAAATCCAAATAAACAAATTGAGTTGCCCAAAGAAGTAATTGCAGTACCTAAAGAAACAATTGTAAAACCTGTAGAAATAATAAAGGAACCAGAAGGAGTAGTAAATGGTAAATTGGTTTTTGAATCAAATTGTGGTCGTTGTCACAACCTAAAAGCACCATCTGATTATGTGGCTGAAAAGTGGGTTAAAATTATAGATTGGATGGCGCCAAAAGCAAATTTGGATGCCACCCAAAAAGAGAATGTGCTCGCCTATGTTAGTTATTATGCTAAGAAATAGAAAGTAAATGTTTGAATAATCATATAAAAAAATCTACCTAAAATGGGTAGATTTTTTTGTGCCGCAAATATATTTGTTAATACCTTTATTTGCGAAGTAAAAAATATCTTTATCCTACAAAAATTAAACCGATCAAACTTTTTCTAGTCAAACAAATGCTTTATAAAATATTGTACATATGCCAATAACCAATCGAATAAAAAATCAACACTTACTATGGCGTGCAGCTTTTGGTCCTATGGCCGAAAACATAGCTGAATTAGATAGCATTACACCAAAAAAGCTTTGGAGCACACTAGTAAATACCTCCAACGACTTGCCGGCTAAAATGAATATTGTATCAGACCCTCGCAACGATAAAGCTTATATGGGCGAAGATGGCACCATGATGAAACCCAATAAAATAGATGCGCTCACAAAAAAGCTGATTGCGCAGCAATATAAGGATGACCTAAAAAATATGAATATTACTTGGCTGAATATGATGATAAACAGCAAAGCCCAGTTGAGAGAGAAAATGACGTTTTTTTGGCATGGGCATTTTGCATGTAGAACAAGGAATGCATTGTTTTCCCAGGATTTATTCAATATTATTCATACAAATGCCTTAGGCAATTTTGGTGACCTACTTAGAGCAGTGAGTAAATCTCCTGCCATGATTCAGTTTTTAAACAACCAGCAAAATAGAAAAGGGCACCCCAACGAAAACTTTGCAAGAGAAGTAATGGAACTCTTTACTTTAGGAAGAGGAAACTATACAGAAAATGATATAAAAGAATCAGCCAGGGCTTTCACAGGTTGGGCATTTGGCATTAATGGGGAGTTTGTGTTTCGCCCTCGGTTGCACGATAACGAAGAGAAAATATTTTTTGGACAAAAAGGCAATTTTACAGGAGATGATATTATAAACATTTTATTGAAAAATCCACAAACGGCTACTTACATCTGTAAAAAAATATATAAATATTTTGTAAACGAAGATATTGATGAAGCCAACATAAAATTTCTTAGCAACAGATTTTATAAAAACAACTACGATATCCAAAAATTATTAGAAGATATATTTACCAGCGATTGGTTTTTCAACCCAAAAAATATGGGCAATAAAATTAAATCACCCGTAGAGTTGATGGTAGGTATAAGAAGGTTTTTGCCACTTTCTATGGATAATGAAGATGCACAATTGTTGTTTCAAAAAGTATTGGGGCAAATATTGTTTTACCCACCCAATGTAGCCGGTTGGCCAGGTGGCCGCAATTGGATAGATAGTAGCACCCTAATGGTGCGCTTGCAAATTCCCCAAGCACTTGCTTCAAAAGATGCAATAGATATTCGCCCAAAAACCGATGATGATACTGAAATGGGAATGACAGCGGAGAAAAGAATGAGGATTGGTAAAAACGCCGCATTCAAAAAAAGTGGAATGTCTGCAGAAATAAATTGGGTTGTTGTAAATAAGATTTTTGAAAATACGGCTCGCCCAATACTGGCACAAACAATCATTGATACCCTTTTACAAACAAAAGGAAGAATAGACAATAAATTGCTAGGTAAATATCTTAACAACGAAAGTAGGGAAAGCTTTATAAAAAGTGTGGTGGTAAACGTAATGAGTACACCGGAGTATCAGCTTTGTTAGACATAAGATATTAGACAAAAGATATAAACTTTGAATAAGAATAAATTTTAGTTAGTCACTAACTTCAAAAGTCCCTCCTGTGGAGGGATTTAGGGAGGCCAAATAGTTTTATTATGTATTTCAAACGCAAAGAATTTCTCCAAATTGGCTCCTTAGCCACTGCTTCTTTAATGATGCCAAAATTTTTAAAGGCATTTGAAAAACCCGCCATGGTACCTGCTGGTAATAAAGTGGTAGTTGTAATACAATTTAGCGGAGGCAATGATGGTTTAAACACCGTGATACCAGTTACCAACGATATTTACTACAAAGAGCGCAATACGATAGGAATTGCCAAAGACAAAGCGTTAAGGCTTACAGATGAGGTGGGATTACACCCATCTTTGGAAGCTTTCAAAAGCTTGTATGATAATGGTAGCCTATCCATCATAAACAATGTTGGATATCCCAATCCCGATCGTTCTCACTTTCGTAGTATGGATATTTGGCACAGTGCCAGTGCAAGTAATGAGTACCTAAACACTGGGTGGATAGGCCGGTACTTAGATGCCCAGTGCAAAGGTTGCGAAAAACCAACCTATGCACTAGAACTGGATGATACATTGAGCTTAGCTTTAAAAGGTAATGATAACAAAGGACTAGCATTTAAAGACCCCAAAAGATTATACAATACCAGCAATGAAAAGTTTTATAAGGATATAAATGCTGCACATGTTAAGTCCGAAGAAACGGTTGACTATCTATATAAAACAATGAGCGAAACGCTGAGCAGTGCCGATTATATTTTTCAACAAAGCAAGCTGCATCCTTCCGCTCAAACTTATCCTACAACCGAGCTTGGGAGAAACCTTAAAACAATCGCATCGCTTATTTTGTCAGATATAAATACCAAAGTGTATTATGTTTCTTTGGGTAGTTTTGATACCCATGCTGGCCAAGAGCAACAGCAAAAAAGATTGTTTGATGAATTGAACTCAGCTGTAAAAGCATTTACCGATGACATGAAAAGCAATGGTCGTTTTGAAGATGTATTAATGATGACTTTCTCAGAATTTGGTCGCCGGGTTTCTCAGAATGCAAGCAATGGCACCGACCATGGTACAGCCAATAATATGTTTTTTATTGGTGGTGGCTTAAAGCAAAAAGGATTATTAAATGAAATGCCCAATCTTTCCGATTTAGATGAAGGCGACTTAAAATACAAGGTAGATTTTAGAAATGTATATGCAACCGTTATCAATAAATGGTTAGGGGTAGATGATAAAATCATACTCGGAAATAATTTTGAACGAATGGGTTTTCAAATAATTTAAAAAATAGGCCAGCTGAAAAGTTGGCCTATTTTTTTATAATGATTACAGCTTAATATTTTTTGCGGAAATTCAAACCGAAGCGCAAGTATGATTATATTCGACATTTTAAAGAAACTGGGAGAAAAGATACTTTATCTGTTTAGAAAATTTGAAACAAAAACAATAACTTGCTAGTCTATTATAATTTTTTAACCTTTTTTGAGAAGGGCTATATTTTGTAATAACAAATTATCAATTCAACACATTAAAATATAAAAATGAGCCAATTTTTTTTACATATCCCATCCTTGCTTACCGAAGCCGAATTAAAAGCAATAGATGAACGTACCGGCAATGCAATTTTTGTTGATGGTAAATTAACTGCCAGCATGGCTGCAAAAGAAGTAAAAAACAATCTACAAATGCAAACAGATGAAAAGGGGCTACAAGACTTACAAGCTATTTTACTTGGAGCATTGCAGCAAAGCCCTTTGTTTAATGTAGCAGCATTGCCCAAAACGGTTTATCCTTTTTTAATAAGTAAATACACAGTTGGTAAATATTATGGTTGGCATGTAGATAGTCCAATCATGGGTAACCCACCCATAAGAACTGATTTGGCCATGACCATTTTTTTGAGCGATCCATCAACTTATGAAGGCGGAGAACTTTTAATACAACAAGCAGGAAATGTATCTAGTTTTAAGCCTGCCAAAGGGGATGCAATTTTGTACCCATGCCAATATTTACATTGTGTAAATGAAGTAAAAAGTGGAGAAAGGCTAGCAGCAGTAACTTGGATACAGAGCAATGTAAAAAATCCGGAGCAAAGGCAAATGTTGTACCAGTTAAATCAAATTCATGCCTCGCTTTATAAGCAAGCACCCAATGCTGGAGAAACTAATTTACTATTGCAAACACATAGTAATTTATTTAGGATGTGGGCAGATGTGTAATTATAAGTTTTCCAATCTTATCTCTTCAATTTTATCATACAAATCAAACGATTTTTGAAGATACGAAGGAATAGCTCCCTCCTCACGCACTTCGGTAAAAACCTGCCCAGGGTATTTTGCATGAAACCCTGCTCTTTGTTCCATGGCTAATTTTTCTATATCGCTTATGGTTACATTAGTGATTGTAGCAATGGTATTAATCATATCCAAAGCGCCATTGTGATAATTTATAGGGAAGCAGTTCGTATCTTGTTGTATAATTTCGTAAAATTTTTGTAAGTAACTTTCTACCACCATGCCCATATATTCGTCCAAAGGCTTAGAAGCTATTTCTTCTGAATTAAAACCAAAAATAACGGCTTCAAGTAAATTAGGAATCGCTTGCATTCCTCTTTTCTTTTGCTGAGAATGTAATACTTCGTCTGGCTTTCTATACAAAAAGAAGAAAGGAGTTGTAGGGTAAATCGCTCTCAACTCTTTGTAAAAATGTATATGCCAACTATCTGTTTTTATAAATAAATTTTGGCAATTTTCGTTCCTTTTTGAAGCATAAAAATTAATGGCAGCTTGCAATTGTTGAAGAGAAACTTCCATACAATTATTGTTTAGTCCATGCCTTAATAGTTCATCAAAAAAAGGAACTTCAGATAAAACCAAATTATTGGTTGGGATATCTAATAGCTGCGAAACAAGGGTAGAGCCACACCTAGAAATATGAAAAATAAAAGCTGTTGGTGAAACAGTTTCCATGCCATTGGCCCATAGAGGTAATAGGCTAGTACTAGCAATGCTTCGTTTTAAATGGGAATTTTCTGGCAGTCGTCTACATGTTGATATTGTTTCATCAAAAAAAGGAGCTGAAAATTTTTCATCGCCTACAAATAACCATCTACACAAATCATTGTTTGGCTCTTCCAACAATTTTATAGGAATCCAATTTTTCAAAGCTATCAAAACATTATTTTCCATTATTATTTATTTGCAACTTTAAAAATATTTTCAACACTGTTTTTCACACTTACTACGTTTGTATCAATTTTTATTTCAGGTTTTTGTGGAGCAAAATAAGGTGCAGAAATGCCAGTAAAATCTTTTATCTCTCCTTTTATTGCTCTTTCATATAAGCCTTTTGGGTCTCTTTCTATACACACTTTTATATCTGTAGATAAATATACTTCAATAAAATTCTTACACATTTTCCTTATAGTATCTCTCACATCTGCATAAGGAGAAATAAGCGAAACGATTACCACATTACCCTGCGATTCTAACAAGGAAGCCATATAACCCACATTTAAATTGTGTTTTTTTCTAGACGCTTCATCAAAGCCATTTTGTTGAATTACTTTTCGTATTTCGTCACCATCTAGCAATACGGGAACAATATCATTTTTTTTATACTTTTCCATTAAAGCATTTGCAATAGTTGTTTTTCCAGCGCCGCTTAATCCGGTTAAAAAAATTACACAAGGTTTGTTTTTTATACCTGTTATTTTTGCCCACAATCCTTCAAAAAAATAATAGGAGAATATTTTGATGATGGAATCCAAAATTCCAATGCTCATAGACGCCTTGAAGTTTTGAGTAAGTATATAGGCAATAATAAACGTTATAAGAGAGGAATAAATTCTGTACGAAATAGATTTGGCAATTTTATTAATTTTCAACATTCCATATTCTTTAAAACTATTATTTTATAGGTAGCATTTCTTTTTCTAAATCATCGGCCATTTTATTGGTAGTTTCTGTATTCATTTTTCTAAATTGATGAATCATCTCTTTTTTTTGTTCTTCACTATATTCAACATCGGTTATTTCTTTTTTATTTGTAATTCTATCACTAGCAAATAATTCTTTTACCCAATCGTTTACCATTGCATCTATAACCAAATGAATCCGATTTACATTACTTTTATTTTCTAATCTATGAGGCAAATTAAAATTCATGTACCAACATTCTCCTTCTTGCAATTCCATTTTTTCTTCTGCTAAATAAAATGCTACAGCAGCATTTGTAACAACTGGGATGTGAAAGCGTACTTCCCCTTTCTCGTAACAAAGATCTGCATCCTTATGCTGTTTTATAATTGCACCCGCATTTAATTTTAGTAATCTTACAGACTGCAATTCACATTTAAAAGTGTTTAACACTTCTATTAAATAAGGGCTTTGCAGCAAAAATTTAGTATCGCAATATTGCACATTTTCGTTGGGAGAAATTATGATATTATCTATTTTACCATCTACACTTCTAAGTGGGATACCACTCCATTCGCCTTCATAATGCTTGGTTTGATAATGCATTTGCCAAAGCGCTTTATCTAGCTTCGATACTTCTTCTTGCAAGCGCAATATATCAAAATGAAACGGGAGTTGTAAGTAACTAATCATGCTAAAAATATAATATTAGAGCCACCGCATAGGTTATTGAAAAATCGTAAGCAAAGGCGCAATATTTTATTGCAATGTAAAATATCAATTTAAAAAAAATACTTTCTATTCAAATATAGAAAGTATTTTTTTATTATGTTAATCTATTAATGTATCCTAGCCCTTAATATTGCCCCAACGATAATTGGCAGCACCCACCAATAAGTTATCAAAACTTATTGATTTCTTTTTGCCATTTTCATCAAAAGAAATTTCTAGATTGCCAAGCACCACACCAGCGTTTCCTACATGATTAATAACTACTTCGTGCTTATTTTTATTTTGTGCTACGTGTGGCTTTTTCATAAACAATTCTGCTTCATTTCCTAAAATAATATCTATGTATTCAGAAGATGCTGCTAAGTTTACATCATCAATATTACTATTGTTTTTATACCCAAGAGTAGATAAACAAACTACTAAATTACAACCATGTGTATCGGATAATGCTTTAGCTAAATCGTTTATAGAACCAAAGATATCTCCATCAAATACATTATTTTTTGCATTAGCAGTTATAATGCCTACCCTAATGTTTCCTTTTTTGATAATGGTATATGGTTTTTTTGTATTGTGTAATATCGGCAAACCAAACTGTTGTAATGTTTCAATTCTTTCATCAAATAGTTCGTGTTTACCCATTGCCAATGCATCGTAGCCAGATTGCTTCATCATCCCCAATAACTGTTGGTGCTCGTCTGATTTACTATTTTTTGAATATATATTTCCACTATCCAATAACAAAGTATTAGCATTGTTATTCTTAATTTGTGAAATTGCTTTTGACGTGTTTGCAAAACCACCTAACCCAACAAATCTATTTCTAGATAATGCATTGGTAATGTTGTTAATGTTTGCGGTGTGTAAAAGCGTAAGTGTGTTACCAATACCAGTATTAGTTTGAAAAAAATTAGAACATTTTGCAATCCCTTCAAATGGTTTTGCAACCAAAAGTGCAGTAGCAGCAAGGCTTCCTTGCCAGATAAATTGTCTCCTTGATTTCATAAGTCAGTTTTAAACGTTAAAAAGTTATCGTGGGGTAATTTTAAATTTGACAGCAAATTAAGTAATTTATTGTAGAATAACCATATTAAATAGATTTTAATTGATTGTATATATTTTAAAAAAAAATAATTAATTAATATTTTTTACATATTTTTAATCATTCAAATTAACTATTTAAAATTATTTATTATGGAAGGAACTATCGGAGAAATTCGCATGTTTGCCGGAACTTTTAATCCTCGCACATGGTCATTTTGTAATGGGCAGCTACTCAGTATAGCATCCAATACAGCCCTATTCTCAATTTTGGGAACTACTTATGGTGGTAATGGACAAACAACTTTTGGTTTACCTGATTTTCAAGGTCGTGTGGCAGTAGGTACTGGTACAGGCCCAGGCTTGCCCAATGTACAATTGGGAGAAAAAGCGGGAACCAACAACACCACACTTACAACGGCTCAAATGCCTGCGCACAACCACCAGGTGGTAGGTAATATTAATGTACAAGCGGCATCAGATGGCGCTTTAGTAAGCGACCCTGCTGGTAAATTTGTAGGACCTGGTGCATTTTATGCTTCAGGTGACCCGGTAAATATGGCACCTACCGCTATAAACTTACCAACAACTGTTGCTGGCAACAGCCAGCCCTTTAGTAATATGCAACCTTACCTAGGTATGAACTATATTATCTGCTTGTTCGGTATTTTCCCTTCTAGAAACTAATATTAACCTTATTTAAAACATTTTAAACATTATTTTTATGGAAGGAACATTAGCAGAAATAAGAATGTTTGCCGGAAATTTTGCACCTAGGGGATGGCTGTTCTGTAATGGGCAGCTTTTATCGATTGCTCAAAATACGGCAGTATTTGCGCTTGTAGGCACTATATATGGAGGCGATGGTCAAGTTACTTTTGGTATGCCCGATTTTAGAGGTCGGGTAGCAGTAGGTACTGGCAATGGTGCTGGCTTAACCAGTGTACAATTGGGTGAAATGTCAGGCTCCAATACCACTACATTACTATCCATCAATTTACCGGCACACAACCATCAGGTTACAGGTAATATCAATGTACAAGCAGCATCTGATGGGGCTTTGGGAAGCGATCCCGCCGGTAAATATGTAGGACCAGGCAATTTTTATGCAACCAACGATCCAGTAAATATGGCGCCCACGGCAATTAGTCTACCTACAACAATTTCAGGTGGTAATTCGCCAGTAAGCACTATGCAACCTTACTTAGGTATGAACTATATTATTTGTGTTGAGGGTATTTTTCCTAGTAGGAACTAGTTACCACCACACACTCGTATATTTTTATCCCTCTCCGCTAATAAGGAGAGGGATATTTTTTAGTTATCTTGCGCCAATTATTAAACGTCTAATTCAACTATGCTAAGTATAGGAATTCTCACTCCACGTTCTACCTTGTATCCTTCAATGGCTTTTGACATGCTTAACGGGCTAAAAGCGAGTTTGGCTCAACTCAATCTAAGCAACGATTTTAATTTAATTACAGATAATATCGGTTTTGGAACAGATGAAGCGGAAATATATACCAAAGCAGAAAAAATGTTGTTGGGTGATAATGCCGATATAGTGATAGCATGCTGCGATAGCCGCATAGCAGCCATGCTGCAGCCACTTTTTACTGCAGCAGGCAAATTGCTACTCGTAACAAATATGGGTGCCAATTTACCCGAAGGCTGGCAAGCTCAGCCTACTACCATCATTCATACGCTCAATTTTTGTTATAACACTGCACTTACAGGTACACTTGCAGCCGCTGGCGGAACTGGAGCCTTGGCCGCTTCTTATTATGATGCGGGATACAACCAATTATACAGTATGGTGACAAGGTTTCAACAAAATGGCGGGGGCATTTTGTACAACCACATCACTCATTTAGAAACAGACCAATTTACTTTGCAGCCGCTACAGGAATTTATGGCTGCTGAAAATGGTACCCAAAACCTGATGTGCCTATTTAGTGCAGATATGGCAGCATTGTTTTACAAAGAAATTGCTTCTACACAACAAAGCCTACATTGCCAGCTATTTGTTGCTCCCATGATGCTAGAAGAATCGCTTATAAAAGAATTGAACTGTGAAGTTTCTGTAAATAATATACAAGGTTATAGCCCATGGTTATCTATATTAAACAATGCCAACAACCAACAGTTTATTAAATCATACAATGCGTTGTTCAACAAACAGCCCAATTTATTTTCATTGCTTGGATGGGATAGCGCATTAATTATAGCGGAATATTACAACCATTTAAAATTTAATAATAATACCGCCGAGGCTGTATCAGCAATGGGTAATGGGCTTGCACTTGCAAGTCCAAGAGGTTGGATAAAGCTCGATCCTTTATCCAATCATATTTATGGACCAGCATGGTTGGTAAAATCGAGCAATCATTTTAACCTTATCATAGAAGATAGCAAACTCGATATGGATGTTGAATGGAAAAGATTTACTGAAGATGTATCATTATCTGCTACCGACTTACATTCTGCTTGGCGCAATACTTATTTGTGTATCTAAATTTCTTTAATAAATACCACAATGTCCGATATAAAAGCGATCATACTCTGCAACAATCCTATTGCCCTACCAGGTATAAAAGAGTTTTTATTTTATGGTAAAGTGGGCGCCTTGGTAACTACAAAGCGTAATGTGGAAATGCAAATACTCTTGCAGCAGCTAACAGCAGGTACAACAGTACCTGTATTGCAAGTAGATAAAAAAAATTATACCAAAGAAATCAGCCACGCCATTACCCAATACAACATAAACGTTGGTTTGGTAATGACTTTCCCGTTTATACTACCAAAGAGCATCCTTGAACAACCTACAAAAGGGTTTATCAATTTCCACTATGGCCTGCTGCCTCAATGCAGAGGGCCACAGCCAATTTTATGGCATATACTTAATGCCGATGTTAATGCGGGTATTACACTTCACCTCCTTGATGAAGGCATAGATACTGGCCCCATCGTATTGCAAGAAAAACTGCCTATTGGTATTGATGATACATATGGCATTATGCAATCCAAACTGGCACATTTAGGCGCTAAATCCGCCGCTACATTGTTCAAAATACTGAGCTTTGGTAGCATCATTCCCTCTACTGCACAAGACGAAACAAAAGCCGTCTACTATAAAAATCCAACTGCAAAAGATCTTACAATTAGTTTTAAGGAGATGGATAGTCATAAAATTTTGCGTACTATCAATGCTTGTAATCCATGGAACAAAGCTGCTGGAGCAGTTGTAAGCAATTGGATGATTGGTATTACAGAAGCAGAAATAACCCACAATATTTCTACAGAAACAGACAAGCCAGGCAGTATTGTGGAGCTGGATAAAGAAAATGGGCTGTTGGTAAAAACGGTCGATAAAAAAGTTATAAAAATTAATATTGTCTATTTGCAAGAAGGTATTTTAAGTGGATGGCGATTAAAAGAATTTGGGTTAAATAAAGGAGACTGTTTTGAATAATTTTTTTAAAACAGGTATTTTTACTTGGTTTTTGAGTGTGATTTATATAGTAACTTTGTAATATTATAAATTCAATTATTTTCATTATGAACAATCTTTACAAAATTTTTTCAAAACTATTTTTAATATTCTTTTTGAGTAATATTACACTCGCATCAGAAGCACAAACAACCTTGGTAAAAGGCGATATTGCTTTTACTGGCTTTATCGGTAATGGCACGGTGGCTGGCAACGACCAGTTTTCGTTTGTGCTTTTGCGTGATATAGCCACTGGCACAGCGATAAATTTTACTGATAACGCATGGTTGCGCAGCAGCGCTACAACGGGCTCTTGGAGGACAGGCGAAGGAACGGTAACATGGACAAGTAATGCAGCTTATCTAAAAGGTACGGAAATAAAAATTGAAGTAACTGGTGCCGCCACTGCCACCGCCACTTTCGTTTATTTGGCTACAAGCGGTGGCGCCGGTACTGCTACTGGTGCGGTTATGCCCAGTTTCAGTGCCAATGGCGACCAGATTATTGCATACCAGGGCGCTGTTGCTACGCCCACTTTTATTTGTGCTATTCACTTTAACTCTTACAATGCAGGTATCGTGGGAGAGCCAATAACCAATACCACCGATTGGGAAGGCGCTTACAGCACGGCCAACTCCTGTGGTTTGCCCGCCCTCACTTCGGTATCGGCCAATAATTTCCTTACCAATGGGGTGAATGCATTTTGGGTTTTTAACAACCCAACAGTGGAATTTGACAATGCCCGCTTTAACTGTTCTGGTACAATGACCACTGTAGGTGGAATTCGTGCTGCCATCTACGTAACGGCTAACTGGTCGGCCTCCTACGACGACGATGCACCCAGCTTTAGTATTCCTACTGGTTGTTTTTTATTATCTCCAGTTCCTGTCAAATTAATTGGTTTTCAAGCGCAAAATAACCTTACCAATATTATTACAAAATGGCAAGTAACCGATGAAATTAATGTAGATCGTTACGAAATAGAGCGTAGTTTTGATGGTAAGAATTTTAAAAGAATTGGTACTGCTGCTATACAAGCAGGTAATGGAGATAAAAATTACAATTTTACAGATCCTGAAAGTTTAAAAAATCTTGCAGTCATTATTTATTACCGTCTAAAATCTGTTGATGCAGATGGCAAATTTAGCTACTCCGATATTGTGACGGTACGCAATAATAAAGATGAATCCATTTTAGTAGATAATTTTGCAAATCCAATAAACCATAATTTTACCTTTAATCTTACCATAAAAACCAAAGGCATTGTTATTATACAAATTACAGATGTAAATGGGAAAATAGCAATTAGCAAACAATTGCAATTAAATTCTGGAAGGAGTACTATCTCACTTCTAGAATCAGCTACCCTATCTAAAGGAATTTATTTCTTGCGGGTAACCACTACAACTGGAAGTATGGTTACAAAACTTATTAAATAATTATTATTCTATTTGCAAAGAGCAGGCTCAGTTAGCCGCTCTTTGTTTTAAAATAATACCCATGCTATCAGAAATTATTTTATTAATTCTTTTGCATTGGGTTGATACCAGCTTCAATATTTTAAGGTGCCATTGTTTTTAAACATATAGGCAGCCTCAAGAGCTTGATTTTTTGAAAGACGAAATTTACTTTGTGCAATTAGAAAATTTGATTTAATTAGGTACCACATTTTGTAAACTTAATAAGATTGATCTGTTTAGTACATTGAATGATTGTTTATATTAATTGGTATAAAAACGGGTAATTATACCCGATTTTTGTAAGATGCTTTTTAATACCTTCGCAAAATAACTAGTGGTTGAGTGTTGTGGCTAATTCGGATCACTATTTTGTCTTATTTTATGAAAATAATTAGCATAATCAAAAGATTTCTCCCTCCAGAATCTTTCCTTATGTCTAAGGTATATTTAAAATGGAAATCAATGTATTTTTAATCATTTTAGAATATATCATTTATAGCAGAAAGACCAAAACTAATGTTGCTTAAATATGATTATAAAAGAAAGTAATAATTCATCTTATTTTCCTAAACGCAATTAATATTTTTTTTATACGTTTTTAAATTTTACCAAGAACCAAAAAAAAACCATGAATACAATCTACGCAAAATTAACAAGAAAGCTACTTGCCGCTTTTTTGCTTATTACCATTTTAAATAGCACAATTAGCGCACAGACTACATTGGTAGCTGGCGATATCGCCATTACGGGCTATCAGGGTTTTGGCGCCAGCGCTACAACGGATGAATTTTCCTTTGTTTTGCTTCGAAGCATTACAGCCAATACTGTTATCAACTTTACTGATAATGGCTGGTTAAGTACCAATGTGTTTCGTGCTGGTGAAACAACGGTTACCTGGACGTCGGCCACTGCGCTGAATGCTGGTACCGAAGTAAAAATTGTGGGAACCACACCAACACTGGCCGGAGCGGGTAATCCGGGTACGGTTACAGGTACGGCCCTTTCCCTATCAGCCAATGGCGATCAGGTGTTGGCATATCAAGGTACAGCCGCATCACCCACTTTTATAACCGCCATTCACATGAATGTGTATTCATTAACCAATAGTGACCCAGTAACCACTACGGCTGCAGCTTGGGATGGCACTGCTAATACGCTCAACTCTTCTGCTGTTCCCACAGGGCTTACCAATGCTGTAAATGCCATGTGGATAGGTACACAAGGTGATATAAATTCTGAAAAAGACAACGCACGATTTGTATGTGCCGGAGATCTTTCTACAGTGGCCAGCATCAAAGGATTGATATTTGACCAAACAAAATGGACAACTACCGACGGAGATCCTTCTGGTTTGATATTACCTACAGGTTGTTCTTATATTGTGGCAGCAGCTACACCTACCATTAATACAAATCCGGCCAACAGCACTATCTGTGCAGGTGCAAATACCAGTTTTTCCATTACTGCAACGAATGCCGTAACATTTCAATGGCAAGGAGATAACGGCGGCGGTTTTACCAATATTACCAACGACGCTATTTATTCAGGAGCAACAACTATTACGTTAAATATTACAGCGGCACCTGCCAGCTTTAACAACTACCAATACCGTTGTGTGGCCACCAATGGATCAGGCCCCACAAACTCTAATGCAGGCATACTCACTGTAACAGCATTACCCACAGGGCCAACACTGCTTGCAAGAACCCCGGCTACAGTAACGGTAGCCGATGGTACACCGGTAAGTGCAACTTTTAACCCCGGTAGTGGCGGTACGGGTTGTGCAGATGATTTTAGATATACTACCAATGGCGGTGCTTCTTACCTGCCATACACACCTGGAAGCAATATTTCTACTACAGGTTTAGCTGCTGCAGGCGGTACGGTAACCATTGAAGGTCGCAGGGCCAATTGCTCGGCAGGTTGCCAGGGTAATTATGTGGCGCTAGCAACATGGGTGGTAACACCATTACCTGCTGGAGCAACTACGCTTAATGCCGGTGACATAGCTTTCACTAGTTATGCAGCCATAATCGATGAATTTTCTTTTGTTTTATTAAGAAATATAGGCCCGGGTACTGTAATCAACTTTACCAACAATGGCTGGCTAAGTACCAATGTATTCCGCACAGGCGAAGAAACAGTAACTTTTACAAGCAATGCAGCATACGGAGCTGGTACCGAAATAAGGATCAGCGGACTAAGTTCTAGTTTGCAAGGTGGCGGCAGCGCTGGTACAGTTACAGGTACCGCTATAACGTTAAACATAAATGGCGACCAGGTCATTGCTTATCGTGGCACTGCTGCTGCGCCTACATTTATAAGTGCCATTCACATGAATGTGTATAGCACTTCTGCAGGAGATGCAGTAAATACAACTGCTGCTGCTTGGGACGGTACAGCAGCAAGCAATGTGAATGCTAGTGCCTTGCCTACCGGCTTAATCACAGGTACCAATGCCATTTGGATTGGTACACAAGGAGTGCCTGCATCAGAGTTTGACAATTCAAGGTATGGCAATTGTGGAGGCCCTGGTACACTTGGTCCTCTTGCAACTTTACGTGCAACATTGAACAACCAGGCCAACTGGATAAGCAATAACAACAGCCCAACACCTGGTTTTGCCATTCCAACAGGGTGTAATTACCTAGGTATAGGTGCACCACCAAGTATTACAGGTCAGCCGGCTAACTCAGCGGTATGCGAAGGTGCTAATACCAGTTTCACTATTGTTGTGACTGGAGGTTCTACTTACCAATGGCAAGTTGACCCTGGAACAGGTTTTGTAAACATTACTGACAACGCCATTTATTCAGGCGCCACCACGACCACATTGAATATTACTGCGGCGCCATTCAGTATCAATAACACGCAATACCGTTGTATTGCAACAAACGGAAGCGGCTCAACTACTTCCAATGGGGCATCGCTTACCCTTACACCTCTAGCCGTTGCACCCACGCTGCTTACTAAAACACCAGCAAGCGGAACAGTAGCAGACGGTACACCCGTAAGTGCCACTTTTAACCCGGGTAGTGGCGGTGCCATTTGCACAGATGATTTCCGTTATACCATCGATGGCGGTATAACTTATTTACCATACACGCCGGGTGCTAATATCAGTACCACTGGTTTAGCAGCTGGCAGCGGCTGGGTATTTATAGTAGGCCGCAGGGCTGGTTGTTGCGGAATATTAGCCTGTGATGTCGCTTACCGTTTACTGGCTTCATGGAATGTAACTCCGTTGCCTGTATCGGCTACTACACTTAATGCAGGAGATATCGGCTTTACTGGCTATACTTCTACAACAGCAAATAGCGACTTTTCATTTGTACTATTGCGCAATGTTGGCCCCGGAACTGCTATCAACTTTACCGATAATGGCTGGCTGAGTACAAACGTATTCCGCACAGGGGAAACAACAGTTACCTGGACAGCACCAGCAGGCGGATTAGCAGCTGGTACAGAAATATCCATCGTAGGCCTTACTGCTAATAAATCAGGAGGCGGTGCAGCAGGAACTGTAACAGGAACTGCATTAGCACTATCGCAAATTGGCGATCAGATTCTTGCTTACCGAGGTACAGTAGCAGCGCCTACTTTTATAAGTGCTATTCATATGAATGTGTATAGCACTACCAACGCTGATCCAGTAACCACTACAGCCACAGCATGGGATGGTACTGCCAATACC
>JANNGD010000104.1:0-91904 GCA_031380515.1 Ferruginibacter sp.
GATTGTTTTGTAGTTACCGGCAGTTATGGTTTTGGTTGTCATGAATCTTAGAGCACTAAAAAGCAAAAAGGTTTAATGAGAAGTATTTTTTCGTTCAAAAAAAATATTTGAACAAAACAGTAAAGAGCAATGGTTTAGATAAAATAAAAATGCGAAAAAATCAAAAATAATTCAATGTTTTCGCTTTAGTGGGAACAACCGCCGAAATATCGAACTTTTTTGAGCAGGATTTGAAACTTTTTGAAAACATATCAATTTAACTTTTACGAGTCTAATATTTAAAACGTTATTACAACGTATATTCATATGAAAAGTTATCATTTTTGTATAAATTCATTTTTGATGAAGATGTATTTATGAGGTCTGCCGAAACGATTTTTTATAAATTATTCTCAAATTTATTAAGATCATTTTTATAAATACCCAACAAAAGCTCTTTTACCGTTGTAAAGTTTTCTAATTCTTCAATTCTCTTTTTTAGTTTCTCAATCTTGTAATTTTTTTCTAAAGTACCTTCGTTATAATTTTGAGAAGTAATGGAATCATCATTTTCGTATACCATTTGAATTGCTCTGATGTCTTCATTATCGGTTAAATTAATGGCATTATTAAGAAACATCTCAATTTTCTCATTTTTGACTTTTAATGCTGCTTGTTGTAATAAAGATTCTATTAAAATCCTTGCAACCCTATCAATTTCTAAAACTTTATTTACAAAATCATTTATTTCATTTGAATCGCCTTCATCGTTATCTATTTCTGCTAGATAAGGATTATGGTATCTATAAAAAAATGGATCTGGATTTTCAGTATTAAGCCTTTCTAATACTTTTAAAATTGGTTCAAAATTCTCTAATGGTCGTTTTCCGAAAGGGAGTGTCCACCTATGTTTCCATAATTTTAAAATTAACTCAAAACATTCTTTCTCTACAATTTGCTTTTCACTTCCAGAAGGTAAGCTTTCAGATAGCGTAATCTTTTCAGATACATAATGAGCCATCCATCGAGAAAGAGTATCAGTGCTTGTGTCTAAGCCTAATTCTGTTACTAATAATTTACCCAAGTTGATAATCTGTGTCTGTAGTTCTAAGTTTTCCATCTGCTGACAATATAAAAATTTTATGTTTTGGTTTAGAATATTCTCTTTTTTCACTACTGTATCTTGTACTTATTTCTCTATTAATACCTACATCAAATATCATGTCACAATCAAGAATTTTACAAAGCTGCTTTAGGAATGGAAGATTTGCATTTAATCGCATTCCTGATTGATTGGGTTCTTCATCTTTACTTTCTCTGTAGCTACTCCATGTTTCACAAATTAAAGCGATTTCATTAGATCCAGCAATTTGCCAAAATTTATTATCCTCACTAACAATCAATCCTAGCTTTTCTTCAATCATGTTTCCTAAGGAATAAGGAGGGTAATCTACGTGGTCTGCATACGGGTCAAATTCGTCAACTCCTTTTGAACTAGAACGTTCATTAATCCATCCTTTAAGTGTGAACATATCGCTATCTATTTCCATATCGTCTTCACCAAAATAAGGCAATTTATAATCATAAGGATCGTCACATGTAGCCAATGCTTTAAGCAGTGCATCAGATGAACATCTTGAAACTAACGCAGAGGAAATAGTAAAAGTTTCTGTTCTTTCATCTTTTTTTTCGCTCCATCCTCCTTTTACATTAATCCAAAAGTTTTTGCTATCGTTATCTTTTAAACAATTAAGAAAGTCTTCTTCAACTATACTTGATTGCCAATTATTTTTTCTTTCTTCCCCAATCCAACTAGGTCTTTTTAATGGCAAAGGATCTCTACAATCAGACAGCCATTTACCATCTTTTTGAGTTAGAGCATGTCTTGATATCCATTCTTCCAATCCATCTTCGTAACTATCTCGTCTTGAAATTAAGGGCATTTTTTCAATAAGTTTTGCTGCAACTACAAGCATAGAATGGTAGGATAAATAAAAATCAAGGTTATCTGTACGAGGATAACTTCCATGGTCATGCCAAGTCCCTCTTTCATGTGAGGAGCGATTCCATAAAATAACTCTTGGGTCACTATTATAACCTCTAGTATTTATTATTTCCCAATCTTTAATAATAATATTTGCTGCTAAATCCTCAATCTGTTTTAAAGGTAACCCAAATATACTTCCAAGTAGTTCAAACCAATACCTGTCAAAATCCCATCCAAAATTGTAATTAAGAGATGTATCGATTTTCCCATTTATATGCCAATAGCTCGTTGTTGTGTAATTGTAGCCTTCTTTTATAGAAGCAATTTTACTCTTCCCAACATTGTTAATAGTTGTTATTAAATCACCTTCGTATGTTCCTTGATAACAACCTTCAATATTTAACGCAATTTCCGAAGCAAATTTTTGAATCAAAATATGCTCACCTGAGAGAGCGTAATAAGCTAAAATATTACTGTATTTATGTAGTATTTCTGGTTGTTCTAATGAAACTCTAGCAAATGCCAACATCAGATACTGTCTTGCATGGAGATTATAAAATGGAAATTTATTACTTCCAAAAGCATCAACTTTGTCATGTTCTAACCATTCAACTAAAGCATCAAGAATATCTGTACATTTCAATTCAGCTAGTTTTCTTACACAATGAGCAGCATTCCACCTTTCCCTTGATTGAGGAGATCCAAGAGCAGACCATATAAATCCGGCTATATTTTTATTGATATTATTTGAAACACCTAGCCAATCACTCCAAACACCATCTCCAAAATCATTTTCTATATGCAACTCAAATCTTGAGAGTGAGTAATCTACTAAATCACAAGCTTCATCTGCGTTGACAAAGGATGACGCCAAATTCACGAAGCCAAAAAAAATATTTGCATTAGCAAACTCATAAACGTTTGCTAGCCCAATAAATATTCCTTCTTTAAGCTTTTTTATTAAATGTTCATCCGCATTTAGATCTTTAACAAATGAGTCAAATGAGTATTCATTGGTTAAATTATACGAAAATCTTTCGCCGAATTTATATATAATTTGAAGCAATTTCCTATTAAAGCTTATGCGATTTTTCCATTTTTGTGCGATAGAACAAATTAAATTTTCTGCATCGTAATAATTAATTGAATCAGACAATAATACAACATCAATCAAATCCAAAAGGAATCTTTCTTCAATCCGATTTAGTGCCTCTTTTAGTAAACTACGTATATTCCTACTATATTCATTAATTCTTTGTGCTGATTTAAATCTTTCTATTAATACAGAAAAGTCATCAAATTTATATATGCATAATCCATCAAAAATATTACCCCATTCTTTTTCATCTGAACCATCTAGCAGTTTATCCACAGAATTTTTAACTGAAGCTTTCGTTGATGCATTTTCTCCTTTTAAGTAGAAATTAACAATACCATCTAGTTGCTCATTATTTACATTGAATTTTGTTGCAACTATTTTCATCTTCTCCCAATACTTTTCATTTGTGCCTTCAAGTTGAAGCATGTAAACTGCATCATCTAAAATTTTTTTTCTTATAAAAATAGAGGATTCGTTTTCTAAACAAATTGATAGGTATTCATTAAGTGCATGATTTGAGAAAAATCGTGTTAATGCCCATCCGACAGAAGCCGATATTACTTTAGATTCTGTCAACTCATGCAAGACATTTTCAAACTGATATTCAAATCGCCCAACTTCTCTATCTCGCCATCTGCTCAATGCAGATATTCCTATACCAGAGGACATTCTTGTACATATTTGCATAGCTTCACTGCGATTCCAATGTTTTTCACGTGAGACATTTTCTCCTATCAACTCTGTACATCTAATAAACCGATATGCCAATTCATCAGAAACAGATTTCGTACTGCAAGCTTGCATAGCCAATACCACTATAGATTCCCATCTTTGCACAAGTTCATCACCAAACTTCGAAGCAATTTGAATTGCCTCATCAAAGTATGCACTCGCATCGAAATCTGATAATATTAAAACAGCTCTAGCTAGAGAAATGTAGCTTTCAGCAATTTCTTCAGGACCATCTTCTGTGCGATTTTTTATTAATTCATAAGTTGAAAGTTCAAGTTGTTCTCTAATGGATAAAAGATGTGATGAACGATAAACTGCTCTTAATAAATTTAATCTATCCGTTATTTTGAACGAATTATCATTCTGAAGAAATTTTTCGTAAAATAAATTTATCTCCTCTTTACTCCCTCTATTATAAAGTACTAAAATGGAAGCGCAAATTTCAGCAATTTCATTTGGCAAAGTATCATAATCACCGTACCTGTTTGCTCTTGCTTTTTTAGACGTTTCATTTATTCGATCAACAACGTCAATCAAATTAATATCATTACTACTCAAAATTTGTGCTCTTAGTAAGAACCAGGGGAATAATCCATTAATTACTTCCGTGAATTTTCTAATGTCATTATTCGATTCATACTCTTTTTTATTTTGAATAAATTCTTTTGCTGAAATTTCGTCTATATTTAATTTCTCTTTTCCAGAGAGCACTGCTCTTATCGCCAAAGATCTAATAAATATATTTCTTTCATAGGAAAAATGGGAATCAAATACCATTCGTGAGGCCTTACTATAAACATAATAATTTAATACCTCTAAAATCTTTTTTGATAATAAATTATGGTACAAACATCCTTCTAAGAAGGAAATAATGGCAGGCGTTATTCTATCCTCGAAAGTGTGATTTGGCTTTTCAATTCTTGACTTAACTGAGTAAAGTAAATTTAAACACTTTTCTGTTTCTGACTTTTCTGCGAATTTACCAACCTGAATGAGTTCACTTATAATAGCAACAGTAAAATAGGGCTCACGCTTACAACATTTTAAAAACCCATATAATTCTTCAAATTTCCCCAAGTCAATAAGTCTTCTAGCAAAATTTTGAACAATTACAAAAACCCATTCTTTAGAAGTAAATCTATTTAGAAAATTAAAACTTTCACTTATTCCAGAAAGATTAAAAAGAGCAAAAGTTAATTCTAAGATATCTCTTTCGTTAACTTCTATTCTATTATTAAAATCATCATTTTCTTTAAGCTCCTCAAAATAAATAGTTAACCAATTCATAGCAGCACGTAAATAACCTCGTGCTTCTCCATGATAATCTTTTATTCCAGATAGCAAAGAGGCAGAATATACATTTTCAGAACCGTCCCATTGTCCAATCAACAATCTTTTAAATGCAATTTCTTGTACTTTATCTTTACTTTGTAATGAAGTAAGTAAATCAATATTAGTTTTAAAGAGAGTAAGCTGCCTTTGGTTTCCTGCTACTTCTTCTCCAGCTCTCATAGATAACTTGATAGCATCTTTGTAATTACCCAACTTTAATGATGCTTTAAAAGCAAATTGCAAACGAGAAACACGAACATTTCTAGCATCAATTGGATTATTTTCTGGTAGATAATTATCTGTAAGAGCTAAATCAATAAGCTTAATATATTGCCCTGCTTTTAGGTATAAATGGGGAAGAACTTCTGCCACATAAGTTGAACTATATCCTAAAGGTTCTAGAATTTTAATATAATTTTCGTAATTTTCTTTTGTAGCTAAAAATGTGTCTCTGAACCATGTCTCTGTAGGTTCATCCCTAAATTGTACGGATGAATCTGACAACCATAATGACCTGCCGATATCTGAAACAAAGCTTTTGATATTTTCAATACCAACATCTGAAGATTTAGATAAAACTTCTATTGGAATATGTGGGGGTAAACTTGCTAAACCTAAACAAATTGCATTTACATAATTTTGAAATTCAACGGGAAGGAAATCTTTTATTTTTAAAATTGCTGCATTGAGTTGAAACTCAATTTGCTTTTCTACAGTTGTACCAAGTGGACCTAAAGAATTAAGTAATTTATTAACTGAATCATGTTTTACATACAAGGCATTTGCCTGCACTCGAGGATTGCCGCTTGTTAGTCGATGAAACTCCATCCCATCTTTTTCATTTGCATCGGGAAACCATTTTCGAATACTCAATAAAGTCTCTTCTTTAGAAAATGGTTTCAATTCAAGTTTTGGAATAAAACTTTGGGGTTGAAATAAATGGACTCTTTCGGTTCTACATAAAAGAACAATGGAGCAATTTTCAGGTATTTTTTCTCTTAAAAGTTCATGAGCAAAACAAGACTCATTAAACTCTTTTGCAGCCATCTCCGCATTATCCGCAGCATCAATCAATATAAAAAGTTTTGAAGAATCATTTGTCTTTTGTAAAGATTTAACAGCATTACTAATTCTTAAAAGGAACTTCTGCATAATGTCCCCATCTAAAGTGGTATCTTGTACAATCAAGGGGTCACATAACCCTTTTGAAGAAAGTTCATTTACGATTTGCACCAAAGCATCTCTATGCCTATGTCTTCTTGTACTACTACCTCTATAATTGCCAGCTCCAAAACAATCGTAAGCTATACCAAAAGAGCCGTCTGATAATGAATTTATCAACTGACGGCAAAAAACAGATTTTCCAACACCACCAGCTGCGTGTACAATAACAGGAAAAAACGAATTGGAGATACTCTCTTTAAGAATATTATGTTGCTCTCTCTCAATAATATTCTCTAAGTCATCCCAAACAGCTGGAGCCGGGTATAATTGTCTTTCAGAAGTTATACCAAAACGTTTTAAAACATCATCTCGATTTATCTGTCCGTCAGAGCTAGGCAAAACCTTATCTTGAACCAATGCGACAAGATTATTGATTTGAATATTATCAATATGACCTGCCATTAATTGTGCCAATTCAATGCTCAATTCATGTCTTTGGTCATCATAATCTCCTTCGACATCTTCAAGCCTGAGTAAATTGCAAAACTGAACTAGGTTGTCACCATTTAGTTTTGTATATCCTTCAATAGTTTTTTTGAATCTTTTATTAACAATATCTTTTCTAACAATTGCTCCCAATTCTTGCTTAAAAGATTCATCAATTTTTCTATTTGTAATTACGGAAAACGAAATATTGGATACGTCAAACGCATTATTTTCTTTATGTTGAACGAATCTTTTAGCAAAACCTATAATGGTATCCTTCAAATCGCTTAATATAAAAGGTTGGTTTTTTAAAACCGTTGTATGCTTTAATTGATAGTAATCAATTTTTTTTTCATTGTTTTTTAACTCGGTATATTCTGTAGCATCAATAACATATTCGCCCGCCTTTCCAACTTCTGCTGAACCTTCAATAACAATTTTCTGTAAAGTAGAATTAGGATGTATTAATCTTAAACATCGTCTTGCTGCCCATCTATAGTGAAATACATCACCTGCTCTAGAATATGAAACTAAATCGTTTGGCATAAATCTTTCATAGATGATGTTTAGGAATCAAAATGCTAAATATTTTTAAATATTAGTAACTATTCTTTCCTAAAAGTAACTCTTATCCTCTGGTTATTTTAATTTGGGATGTAGAAGTTGGGCTAAAATTTGGTAAAATATCATTATTTTACAATTGCAGAAAAAAAAGAAAAATTACTTACTGCAAATCCTCTTGCAGTAAAACATAATTTCATACTATTTCTTTATCCTCATAAATTCTCTATTCGGATATTTAATAAGGTTTAAATTATCATCAGGCACTAGTTTTGGCAACAAAAAAAGATTAGGGCTTACTACCTCTTTTTTTGTTGAAACTAAAGTCAAAGTTATTGTCATAGCCCCTTTGGTTGTTTTTACAATTCTTACAGGCAGAGACTTTGAAATTTTTAAGAATTCAGACCACCCATCATAAATGTGTTTGGCATACAATATTGGGTCAACTATTAATTTGGTTGAATCATAATAATAGTCGTAGATCCCACTTTTCCATCTTACCCTCACCACATTACATGAAGCTCCATTAACAATAACTGAGGTGTCAAGTTTTTCTACAGATGGCATTTTTCCTGTCATCTTATTTTCAGTATCAATGGACGCATCAGTAACTGTACAAATATCCTTAGCTTCGCCTGCTTGCATTGCATATATTTTATTTGTATTTGCTTTATAAATACTCCAAGATTTTGGTTTTGTATTAACCAAGGTATAATAGTCTCCTTTTTTATAGGAAACTTTTATTGTATCGGAATATGAACCATCTTTCTTCATTTGTGCAATTAGTTGTTCTTTGGTGATACCTTTTTTCAGCAGTTTTTCAGCAACCTCAATATCAGAAAAATAAGTTAAGGTACCTTCAAAAGTCTGCCCGTATGAGTTAATACATGAGAAAATGGAAATTAAAAAAAATAATTGTTTCATAAATGTATAGCTGTTAATTTTAAAAATATGTTTGAATTTTGCTGGTTTAACTTTTCATAAAAATATGAAGTTAATCCTTTTGCTGATTACATGTAAAAAGATGATGTACATTAATGAAAATTATCATCAAACTTCCTCGTAAGGTCAATTTCGATTGATTTAAAACCACCATATGCAGATGGTACAATAACAATCTTGCCTCCTTTAAATATTATTTTATTAAATCTTGCAGATAATTCAAATTTACTTATTTCTCCATATTTTCTTTTATAAGTTTCATTTGTTTTTAAATCAGTAAATGAAAAATATACTTCAACATTATGTTGATTTTGATTACCCAATGTTGAGATTTCGAATCTTTGGTTTGACTTAGCTTTTGCTAAAAATTCTATTTCTCCAAAAACACCAATTAATCTTGCATTATTTATGGCTCTTGAAATGGCATCTTCATCTAACTTATCTAATTTGGCAATATCAACCAGTCCTGCTTCAATTGCGTCCAAAATCAAATTTTGTTTATTTACGTTATCAGCTTTAAAAAATAATTTTTCAGGCAAAATAGCTATGCAAAATGAGTACCAAGTTTCACTGAAGTTAATATTTTCAAGAGCTTCTTTTTCAGTATTCGCAATACTTATATATACATGGTCATAATCTGGACACTTAAAATTTTCTAGCTGGAGGTAATACAATACTATATCCGCATATCTATGTAAATACCATAATGATTTTGGTAATTCATAATTAAAAAAAAGTCTAATATCTTTTATTTTTTTGTTTGGTGTTAGATATTTTTTAATTCTTATTTCTCTAGAAATAGTCGCTATTTCTAACATGGAATTATTTTCTTTAATTAATTTACGCAACTCATTAATTATTTCCTCCATTACGAGTAAAATTATATTTATAAACTTTTTAGCCTAATACCTTTAAAGCATTCCAAAAAAAAATCTACAATATCTTTTATAATCGCTATTTAAATAGTTTGTACATTTTGTCAGGTAAAGCAGGCATCTCATCATTTAAAACCATATCCACGCTGTAACAAAATTCCTTTTTGGGCACATTAAATTTATACAGAAAATTTAAATCAGTTAGCCACTTGAGTTTTACAATATGAAAAAACTTGAAAGATTCTTTGTAAATTAAAACCCGCCTAAGTTCTTTTTTATCTTTATCAAGGAGTAATAAGTAAGATCTGAATAAACCTATATCATATTCTTCCCATACAGCTATGTAAAATTCTTTTACTTTATTAGGAAAAATTTTGTTTTGAAAATAGAACTTATTTTCAAGATTTAAGCCTAAGCAAAATTCATATGTTTCTTCTATGTATTTTTTTTCGATTGACAATTTTTCGGCTATGGCTATCATAGAATGATAAACAATTTCAAACCAAAATTTCTTTTTTTTGAAAATATCATTACCTGCATTTTTATAAAAGTCCACCTCTACTTTATAACCAATTGCAACAATACCTTCGTACTTTTCGTCAACGCTTAGATGATTTTCATCTATATCAGTTAACCATATAGCAACACCAAATTGTGTCCTTGCATCCGAATAATATTTTGATCTATTCAATATTGTAAGAAACATATCTGGCATGACATTTTGTTCGCCTAAAACAATGTTAAGTATATTACCTGATCGTATCTCAATTTCATTTATCTTAGGCATAAAATGTTTGTCTTTTAAAGTTTTCCGCTTGGCCTACCTTGTCTTGGAGGCTTATCTCCAGTTGCCCTTCTATAAGCCGCCACCTTACCTTTTTCTAAATTAGAACCTTTTTTTCCACCATTAACAGTTTTTATTGGCTTAATCTTTAAATCACTATACGTAACCCCATTTTTATCTGGTTTTTGGTATTTTTTCAATTTTGATTTTTCAGCCAATCTTGTGTCAAGCTTTCTAGTTGTTTTACCAAATTCTGTAGTTTCCCTTTTTCCTGTACTTGAATTGACGCCTGTCATTTTATAAACGGTTACTTTCTTTTTAGACGCATTGGAATTATTATGTATTGGTTTAGTGACACCTCCTGAAACAGGGGCAGATGGGGTAACTCCAACGGTTGCAGATGCAGTTTTTATCTCTAGCTTTTTTGTAATAGCACCCATTGCCTGCTCCTGAAGCTCCTCTTCAAAAGATTCAATTAGCAGTTTCTTAAACTCCTTTTTGTTAAGGACTTTATCTAAATCAAAATCGCCATCTTCATCATTGTACAAGCCAGCATCATAATTAGCAGTTGCCTTAGTAACTATTCTGTTTAGTGTACCTACAAGTACTTTACCAACTTTAGAGTTTGCAAGTTTATAAAGTTTTTGCGCCATGCCTACCCCAGGCGGCTTTAATACAGAACTAGCATAGGTTTTTACACCTTCCCAACCGGCAGACCACCACCCAATATCATCCATTGCATCGCTATGGCTATTGCCTGCAATTCTACTAGATACATAGTCGCCTCCTGCACTTAAACCAAAGGCTAGTAGGGCATCTAAAAAGCCGGTAATAGGATCATCGCCATCAGGATCCATGCAGCTAATAGGATTGTTCCTATTGTTTACATAAGGGCTTTCTACGAAGCTATTCTCCTCTACTGGGTCTATGCTAAACCATCTACCCAATCTGGCATCATACATTCTATATTCAGTAGTATAAGCATTACCCTCACCATATACGTCGTTATCTTTTTCCATACCATTAAACCCGAATCGATAGTTGGTATTTGGTTGGCTAAATTTGCGGCTTGGCATTGGCATACCAAACGGATAATAATCATTGGCATTTACAACATCTGCTTCATAGTAATCAATTAAACCATCTACAGGAGTAATATCTACTGCTATTTTTTTATCAGATAAGGCAAGAAGCACGTTATCTAAATAGTTTACTAATTCGTATTGTTTATTGCCTCTCGTAAAGCTTAGGGCATTTGTTGGGTTAGCAGCTATTACCTCTACATTTATTCTTCTGTTAAATATACCTAAGCGATCAATCCCATAGAGATGCACTTCTGTTTGTGTAAGCTGGTTTGTATTTATTGTTGCATCTTTTACGTAAGTAGCTAAAATTGCACCATTTGCATCACGTACATACCATGTTTCTTTAGCGGCTACGGCTTTGCAAATTCTATTGCCATCTGCATCATATAAGTAGTTTGTAGTAACTCCTCCCTTGGTAAAGCTTTGTATTTTGCCATAGTTATTCCAAATAATGGTTACGTCTTCTTTGGTATCACTTATTAGGTTACCTATAGCATCAAATTGATAGTTACCATTAGCTTGCCCCTGTTTAATATCAGCATACCTATCGTATATACCTGCAGCTGCATCTGTGGCTACATCTACAACCTTATCGAGTTGGTTTGTGCCAGCTTTGTAAGAGTAAGTCATATCATCCATAACAACCCTTCCTGCATCACCATTACGTAAGTAAGTTTTTATATTTCCATTAGCATCAAAGCTAATTCTCTCCTTATAGTTTTGTGTACTGGCTGCTGTAAATACATTTGTGCTATTATTTAAGCCAGCAAAAGCATCCATGCTTACAAGGCGGTTAAGCTGGTCGTAGTTATATCCGTACAGTTGCGCCGAGCCAACTTTTGGAATATTCACTAAAATTGAGGCTATACTCGCATTAAACAATTGATGAGCTGTTTTATTACCATCTGCATTGATATGGCTAAATGCATTGTTAATAAAAGTATTACTAACCGTATTATTTATAGGCTTATAATCACCATTAAAGTAATTTATACTAAAACCATAAGCATCTCTAGCAACCCATTTATTTGGGCTACCTATTTTACCATCTTGCCCAATATCAAAGCTACCATCGGCAACACTTGTACTGTTTACTCCTTTAAGCCATCCATGCAGTGTGTATGCATAATCAAGCCCTTGTACTTGCTGCTCTCCTATTAAACTTCTTGCCAACGGTCCGTACTTGTAATATTCATATCTAGCATCTTTCTCCCACAGAATCTTATCTGTGCTGGTTTCTACAGATGTAATATTCAATTGTTGGTCGTAGAAGTATCTATGATAAAAAGCATCTGCTTGATTTGGTTGATATGCAACAGCGTTTACTTTTCCACTTACTAAATCGTATTGATATACTATCCTTTTCCATCTGTTACCACTCGCAGTTCCATCGGCTTTTTTGTTCATACCATTGGCACTAAGAGTGCTTGCACTGCTACCATAATCTTGTAATAAGGTATCAATATTTCCATGCAAATCATAGCTATAAAATGTTGCAGCATCCCATATATAGTTTAAGTCTGCACTTTCGGTTTTTTTACCATACATGTAGCTTATTTTGTTGCGCAGGTTTTTCTGATAAAAACCACCGTTTGCAGTAGTACTTATTTGTAATGGGGTATACGCATCATCATACACTGTTCCGGTTATTTGATCTTTTGCCCCTGTAGCACTTAGCCAACCATTTAATTGAGCTTCACTTTGGGTAATAGCCTGTGTAACTGGGTTAGCATTCGTTTTCTGACCTACCTCTTTGATTCTACCTAAAGCATCATAAACTGTATAGCTATATTTATTACCTGGTGTTTGTTTTGCATTTTGGGTAACAGTTAATCTTCCTAGTCTGTCATAATAGAACTTGCTCACACCTGCATCAGGTTTACGCTGAGCAATTATTTGCCCAAGTGTATTGTAGCGGTATTCTGTAATTAAGGTATGCGGTGCTACCTTTTGGTTAGCAGCTTCTGATTGCCCTGCTAGTACATTTGCTCTATAATTTTTTACTGTTATTAAATCATCTCCTGTTAATTTATTTACGCCGGCGGGCGGTACAGTTTTTACTAAATTTCCAGCTTGGTCATAATAATATAAAGTGAAATGATACTCACTTTGTTGGCTGGTAACTTTAAAGCTTTCCAAATCTTGAACTGCTAAACATTTCGCTCTGTATGCCGCATCAAATACATCTCTTAAACTATCTACATACAACTCGTATTTTTCAATAGCAAAATGGAATGCAATTTTTGGAAGATCTTGACAAGGGTTATCATTAAATACCACAGGGCCACCAGTAGTTTCATTTAATCCGCAAAGCATTGGAGGCAAGTTTGTTGGTACACTACTACCTGCTACATCTACAAATACCCTTGCTTCTGTATTTTGATCAACAGGTGCATCGCATATATAACCGGCATTATTACCACAAACAGTGTTGTAAATACCAAATAACTCCTTATACTCATACTGGGTTTTCATTACACTATTAAACCAACTTGCAAAATCGGGCGCACAATCCTTCGGTAAACCATTAGGATGTATAATAAAATATACCTGTTTTAAAGCAAGTAGTACTTGCGGATCGTATATACTAATGCTAGTTGTAGGCACAAGACTGAAACTAGTAATTCCACAACCGAATATGCGTTTTTCAATTTCAGGGAAATTAACTGTAGAATTAAATAGATTAGGGTCATCTGCCACTACATCGTTAATTCGAGCAACTTCTAACACCCCACCATTTGCTTGCAATAATGTGCTACTTGGCGAAGCTTCTGCACCTGATAAAAAAGCCTTATTATATTCAAATTCAAACAATGCCTGTTTGGCAGGGGCTGGAAGTTTTAATGAAGTGTATTTAGCCGTAAACTCACTAATGAATTGGGTTACCTTAATACAAGGTGAAGTACATACATCTAATACAGTATTACATTGTTGCAAGTAATATGTACTGATTTGAGCAAAAGTAAATGTGGTGCCAAATTGTTCGTTAAACAAAGCAGAAAAATATTTTTCACAACTACTGCCTAATTGCGTTGCAGGATCAGGGTATTTAGTTTTAAATTCTTTTATGAAATCATTAAGAGCAGCACAATCTGCAACAAGTGTACAACCTTTGCAAACAGTCTCTATATTGTAACCGCATTGCTTATAAAGTGCATACAATTCATCCCAAGTAGTATAGTTGGTGCCGAAATGTGCATTGAATAATTGCAGGAACTGTTGATGGCATAATTCCTCACTCACAGCCTGTATAGGATTATTTTCTGCAAAAACTATAATTGACTCACAATCGGTTTTTATCTGACAAACTGATAGAGGTACTCCGCATATACTTTGAAATATTGCAGCTATTTGCGCATAAGTATAATTAGTACCCATAATTTCGTTAAAGAAATTTGCAAATGACTGTTGGCAATTTGGCAATTGATTTACTGGATCATAGGTTGCAATAAACTTTTCAACAATTGCACTTAAATCGTTACAAGTGTATGGAGGATCGCAAATGTTGCCGATGTCTTCAACACAGCCCATATTTATCAGTGGTGAATAATAATTTTCATAAATACCATCAAAATTATAAACTGGAGCACCTGGCGTTACAGGCAGTCCGAAATAGTTGTTAAAGAATGTTGCAAAAGCATCTTTACAGTTTGGCAAATTCCAAGGTTGAGGGTTTGCTAGCTTAAAAGCGGCTACTACCCTTTTTAATAAAAATTGATTTGGGAAACCGCATACATTTAAAGGACACTCTCCCTTGCAAGTGTATTTGTATATAGCTTCTAATTGAGCATAAGTATAATTGCTACTAAGCTGTGTGTTAATGTAACTTACAAAAAGATTCTGACAGTTATTATTTCTGAATACTTGCACACCGTTTTGAGTGTAAAACCCTTCAATTAGGTTGGTAAAGCTGGAACAAGTAATTCTTGTTTTACAAACGTTTGGCGTAGAACCGCATTGAGCAAACAATGCCATCCATTGAGAGTAAGTGTAGATTACATTGTACTTATTATTGAAATAATTTACAAATGCTTGTATACAAGATAACCCAATAGGATTCGCTAAATACTCAGGTGTTGTATAAAAGGCATTTAAAGTGCTATCTAAGCTGGTGCAACTAATTGTAGGAGTATTGGCATTACATACATTTTGGAAAGCTACATACTCTGACCAACTTTTACTAAAGCCAGTTTTATTGTTGATATAGTTTGCAAAAGCATAGTTATAATTAACCTCTACTTGGTTTTGTGGTTCAACAAATGGTACAGGCTGACCTAAAAGTGCAACAACTTCGTTTTTTAGCGTTTGATAATCTGAACAGCTTATACAAGTTTTTGGTGCAGGGTTAGGATGTGATGAAGGGCATTGCAAGGCTGCGGGTAAATCCATTGGTTTTTCCAACATTCTACATTGGTAATTGTTATTACACATTGCGGTGATTACATCTAACTGCTCGTTGCTTATGAATGTACCATGTTGGTATTGCATGTAAGCCGAAAAAGTACCCGTAAAGCCACTAGTTTGCCACTCTAGTCTAACGTCACTTATTCTCTGACATTCACAATCTGTTGGCTTTGTAAGCACATAAGTAGGCGCTAATGGCTTTTGTTTATCATAAGGTTTTGGTGTGTTTATTAACCAGGCATAACATTCAGCAGTTGGATGTGTAATAGCTGGGTATGGCGTAGTTCGATTCATATAAATCCTTACTACATCTTCAAAGTTATTTACAATCTGTCCATCTACAACTATGGTATTTGTATTTGCAGGACTAACACTAGAAGAACCTAAATAATGGCTAGCATCAGAACCTTTTTTACATATGGCTACCATATTATTAACTAACCAAGTACTATCTGCAGTCCAATTTGAAGAATTTAATCTTGCAGCAATATCAGGGCATGACTTTAATTGATGAAGCCACAAGTAAGCATATCCACGGCAGGTAGTATCATATTGCTGTTGGGCAAGTTGCTCAGATAGCTGGTAACCAGCAGTTAAATTAGTAGAAGCAGTATTAATAATTGTATTTATATTACCTGCATCTGCGTTTGTCAAATTAGCCAAAGTCGCAGATGGGTTAGCGTGATTTATAAAACGCTCTTGGTAAGGCGGATTAGCGTTGTTAGGATAGGTAGCACTAAATGAAGCAGCATTTTGGTTTAAGTATACAGAAATCAATTTTCTGCGCTCTGCCAAATACATAATTTTAAATATTTTCCAAGCCCAATTTCTATCAGTTTCGCAACCTTCGTTAAAACTATTTTGCGGTTGATAATAGGCTGGATTTTTAGTACAGCCTCCTTTAGTATTAGGATCTGTTGCATATTCCTGAATCACACATTGATTTCCATCAGCCTTATCTCTACAAAAAACTGTCCCAAGAGCTACCTGCCACATTGAAATCACCACATCGTCATACAATGGGGCATTAGGACAAGTTAATTGAGGACTAGGGTTTGTTACGGTATGTGGTATTGCAAAACCATTTACACCTCGTATAACGGGATCAATATTTAGATTGGTACCTGCAGGTGGTTGGTTAAACCCAATATGCCTTCCATTCAACATTTTGGATTTATAAACTGCACCAACACCATTAAAAAAAGGATCAGCATCAATTAAATTTGTAATAAATCCATAGTTTCCATAAGAAGGATGAGCAGCAGCTGCCTGAGCCCACGTTGAATCTTTTTCTAATAATGCTTCAAATGCATAAGTTGGTTGTAACTGGTTTTGACTGTACTGTAACTTCTTAAATTCAGGGTGATGAACTAATAATTGATCTGCCCAAGAAGTCTTAAAATCATCTACAAATTGTTGTTGACTCGCTATTGCCAGTGGATTAAATGATTCAGGTTGATTAAGTTCATCATGATAATACTTATCAAAAGGTGGTGCTATTAGAGTTGCATCACCTGAATTAAATTTACGAGGCTGTTTATAATCGGGTAAAATAGCATTTATTCCATACCAAATGCCATTAAAAGCAGTATTCGATTGTGGATTAGAACCATCCCAAACTTTAAAAATATTGTATGCTTTCGTGGTAGAATTTACGTCGGTTTTCGCATATTGGCCATAGGGAGGAATCATATCTTGAAGCATCATTTCTCTCGTACTACGTAATAAATCCAACCCATCATTGTTATTGCAAATTCTGTCGCAGTTGGCGTATGCTTCATTGAATGCAGCAGTTAATTGTGCAACTGTTTGAAGAGTTAGCGTATTAATATCTGAAATACCCATTTCAGCAGCAAATTTTGCAATAAATCCTTGCAAATTATTTCCAATAGCAGCTTTACAACTAGTACAAGTTACAGCACAATTGCTTGTAGATTGTAACACAGCTAGTTCTTGAGCATAAAAATCAGCAAGTTTTTTACATGTGTCTGTCTGTAAAAATTTATTGCTATAGTATGCTTGTGCATCGTTACTTAGTGTCAGCGTTTTTGTGACTGTATAGGTACCAATGTTTAATATTTGTTCAAAATGCTTTATAAATCCTGTGGTAGCGTTGCCATTCCCATTACATTGCTGCATATACTGACCCAAAGTGAAATTAGCAATACTATCTACAAATACAGCCTGCATATCACAATCTGATGTAATAGTAAACTTCAAAGTATATAGGCAATCAAAGCATACAGATTGGTTTGTGCTACAACTAATCAAGTTTAATTGCTTTGGTGTTAGCGCATAGTCAAATGCATACGTGCTGTTATCCTTTAAAACGACAATTGATTTACTGCTAGTAATATTATTTCCATTTACTAAATTTGTTTCTTTATCAATAAGTTGTTTTGTAATAGTTTGTTCGGTTTTACTATCAAGCTGTTGAAGCATAGAAGTTCCGTCAGCATTTTTGGGATTTTCTCCTGCTAAAGCTGTAGCAACTGTTCTGTCGAGCATATCAATATATGAAACATTAAACTGACCATTCGCATCTCTTACAATATTTTTAGTATAGTGGCTTGCTATGCCTGCATCCGTTCCAAATAATGCGTCTAATTCTTCTTGGGCAGGAGTTTCATAATAATATTTAGTTTCATGTCCAGTTCCAATTTGATGACTTACGCCTACTCCACCTTGGGCTGCAATTGTACCGTCTGGATAAAATCTAGTTTCGGTAAAAGGATAACCTTCATTAGGGTTGCTACCAGTTGAATTTGGTATAAATTTGTTAGTTCCAACATTTACGGAACCATTTTTTGCAGAATAGTATTTTGCTGAACCAAAGTCTGTGTTAAAAGGTGTTGACGGATTTCCGCAGACATTAGTAGTTGCCCCGAGCTTATCATATACTGATTTGGGATATTCATTGTATCCTATAGCTTTATTAAAATTTCTGACATATTCAATAGTGTTACTTAATGAAGGAACTGGTAAAACTTGAATAGTTACCGAACCTTGGTAGTCATAAAATGATTCGCCAACAACCGCTGTGCCATTTGTGTTGTCTTTAGTTACAGTTTGTCTTGCTCGTAAACTACCATCAAAATATTGAACTACGCTTTTCCTATTACCCTCCTCTGCAAAACTTGTACTCGCTTGCCAGTTTAACCAGTTTTCGTGTCCTTCAAAACTGTACATTACTGGATTAGTTGCTATCACTGGTTGATTAGCATCATTTGCGATCCAATTCCATTTGCCTTCGACACGCTGCCCATTAACCTTTATTTGAATAGGACGTACACGTACAAATATTTTCCCTAAATCATCATACAAAAGTGGAATTTGATAAGAAGTACTAGTGATTGACACCCTCGTAGCATTATTAGAGAAAATTAAATCTTGCAGATAATTCACACCACTTTTATAGTTATTTAAAGCCCCTTCGTCAACCCAAGCCCATTCTAAATCATATTCCGAAACACCAGAATTTGCATCAAGTGAAGGTGATGTCCAAGATGCTATTAATTCCTTACTAGTAGAATTAAGTGATGTACTTAGATCTTGCAATGCTAGCGTACATGAAAAAGGATAATCTCTTGTAGCGGTTAATTGATTTTCTACTTTCAAAACTCTACTAATGGGCCAATTAACTGAGCCACTATCTATGCTCAGAATTTTTACTCGTAAGGCAAATGCATTATTATAAGTTGTATAGTCAAGGCTATTATATTTGGCACCAGTTGTTGTATCATAATTTACAGTAAAAAGTCTTGTAAAAGTACCTGTTGCTACTTCGTTTTTATCGTAAGTGATAATTTGCAAAGTAACTTTTGCGGTAAAACTACTTTTAATAAAAGTACTACTTTGCTCATCAATACCTACACCCACTGTATTTAATATGCTATTATTTGCGATTGCATTTCTATTTGCAACCGACAAACTAAAGTATTTAAAATCTTTGTTATAGCTTTCTGCATTTACAATAAATTGACCACTACCCCCAAGTATGGGCCTTGTTAAAATAGGGTCAGTTCCAGCAGTTGCAAAAAAACTTATACCCATAAATAGTGCTAAACTTAGGACTATCAAATACATTCTACGATTTATAAAACGCATACACAATTTTTTAATGGTCAATAATGTACAGCAAAACTGTACGTCTTATTCAATGTTAATACTTCAACTGTTTTTTCTAATTATTCGCTATTTTATTGTTCATTATACTCGTAAAAACGAGTTATAGGCTTGTTGTAATAAATTTTGAAATCTTCATATTTTGTTATGGGTTTACACAATCCATTTTCAAACCATATGTAGTTGTTCTCGTCAAATGAATCTGCTTCAAAGTTTTCATAACGATAATTTAAAAACCTTATACGAAAATGTTTTTTTTGTTTTGGGGTTTCATTAACACCTGAGCTGATTTTATAAGATTCAACTACAGCGCTGTCTAAATCTGCAACCTCTGTGTAATCATATGCTAAACTATATAACACCTTATTTCTATTATCATAGGTTAAGCGAAATTTATCAAACTGCGCTAAACTATCTGAACGCAATAATTGAATTACGCCTGTATCAGCTGATTGATTAAATGTTGTAATAGTGTAATGTTCCGCATAAGCATTTAATAAACTATCTAATTGTTGGCGCATAGGTAATTGGCTTCCCATATTAACTGCTTTGGGCGCATCAACTAAAATGATTTTGTCTTTATTATATATAGCAATAAAGAAGGAATCATTTTGCATAAAGTCAATATCACCTAGGCTATACTTTGCCTTATTGCCAGCCATAGTGTAAGTACCATCCATTTTTTCATCATCAAATTTTCCTAATAAAGTATCACTTCCATAGTCAAACTTAACATCAAAACTCAAGTATTTAATACTATCATAGTTTTTATAAATGCCTTGCAATGTTTGCAAAACAGAAGGCGGAGCCTGTGAATAGCTGTTGTATGAGATCAGACTTGAAACAGCGACTACTAGTATAAAAATTAATTTACTCATTTTATTACTCTTTAGCATAACATTTAATATTTTATTCGGATACATTTTTTTGGGTTGCCGCTCTAGTTTCTTTAATAGTTTTTATACCCATTTGAGTTTCTTTTTTTATTCTGGATAATACTCCATCATCGTCGTATTCATAAAAACTACTATAATTATTTTCATCTAATTCAGCCATTAGACGCATATTACCACTATGGTAAACAAAAGATTTCATATTAGCATTGTAAGGCTGTACCCTTACATCATCAAAATATACAGGCGTACCAGTACCCGTAGTTGTATTGTTCATTGCTATAAATATTTTGGTGGCGGAAGCGGGTACATCAAATACAGATTCATATCGCTGCCAACCTTCTATAATGACACCTGATGGTTTAAATGCTGGGATAAATGAAATTGCACCTGCGGAATTCATAAACGATAGAGTAATGTTGTTACTGTTATTGTCATAAGTTGCAGGGAAACAGCAGTTTTCTATACCTACCTTAACCCAACCACTTAATAACATTTTTCTAGATTGAATTAATGAGAAACTATCTGTTAGTGCATTTCCAATTACTTGACTACTATCTAATCTATAACAAGTTTGTTGTGTTGTAATTACCTGTTGGAAAGAAGTTGCACTAGGTACGTATAAATGTTTAATTGGAATAATATAGAAATTATTTGTTCCTGGGTATAAATAACCATTACTACTATTATAATTCCACTGAATACTAAACTGATATGGGCCCCATTGGTTATAGAATGAAATTTCAATATTGTAGGTTTGTCCTACTATCATTGAGACATCCTGCGTGGTTCCATTTCCAGCGCCTGATGTCCATGTGTTACTGTTAGAAATTACATTATTTCCAATTTTTACACGTGTACCATTGTCTCCTATTGTTCTAAAGCGATAAATACCTGTTGCAGGAGCTTGAATTTTACCTTCCCATTTTACGCTGAAATACTCAGGGCTAACACCTACCACTGGGCTAGTTTGTGCATTCCCAGAAGGTACATTAGGATTCATTGCTGGATTAGTGTAAATCAAAGTTGCCTGTGGAAATGTATTACTTGGTGCGGGTTCTAAAACTGGTAATTGTGGGTAAACGCCAATGTGATTAAACCAACTAGCTTTTAATCCAGTCCCATTTGTACCAGAATAGCCTAAATATTGATTTGTGTAATTAGTAGTTGCGTTTTGTATTTTTAATCCATACGAAGTGTTAGCAGTTGCTAATGAGACTACAGGGGCAGTAATCGTTACGTTTTGTGCAACATCTACCCTTAGGCTATATCTTCCTGTGTGCTTTTGTGAAGCATCAATTTTAGAGGTAATGGGCACTGCATAGGTAAATGCTCTGTTTGGTGGACAGTTAATACAATTTGACGCTGTTTGATAATCATAGTCTTCAAAACCATCGTACAACAACTCTCTAACCCTTGAGTTATTTGCTACAGCAATAGGTAACTGTTGATTATACCCATATAACCCAGAATTAAATCTACCTATAGGATCAGTATTTTCAATTTCAAACCCTTTTCTATTATATTGAGTAATTGCATTGTTCCATACCCAAACATCTTGTCCTTGTTGGTTACGTACCAAATAAACTGGTATAGACGTATTTCCACCAGCACTAGCAAACGACCAAAATGTTTTATAATTCTTAATAGTTCCTGCTACCCTTGTATCAATAGGAGTAGGCAATGTGGGGTCTGTTTCTTTCCTATCACCATAGTAAACATAAGTAGTATCAACTCTCCAATTTCCTAATACACCTTCCACGTAAGGATTCATGGCTTTCCTATCAAATTTTGATTTGCAATATGTGTTGGTATAAGTTAGTATGTATTTTGTCAACATTGTATTAACAGAGGGGTCATTATCCTGATTTACCGCCAAAGTCGTGTCTCCCCAATTAAAATAATAATAATATAGTTTCGGTTGAAAAACATTACAAGAAATTGCCTGACTTACAGGAGGTGCATTTTTATAGCTTACACTCGCTGTGTTATAGCAAGGCGTATTAACGGCAGGAGACCAAAAACAACGGAAATTCGCCAACTCCTGACCGCTAGGAATTCCCCAAGTTTCGTTCCAAAGACTTAGCTTTAGCCCAATTTTCTTTTGGGCATCCAGGATAGCATTAGATCTAGTTAAGATAGGAAGTGTGACATTAATTCTTTGCCCATGAGCACTATAATTATTGTTACCTAACAACGTATTAGGAATAAGACCAAATCCTGAACTTAAAGAACTATTGTTAATATAATTATTTGCCCAATTATAAGCGTCTCCACTATTTGCTGTACCAAACCAGTTGTTATTTATAGCTCTAACCGAAGCCATCATGGCAGAGTTGTTAGATGAAGTACTAGGGTTATGCAAATTTGGATGATTTGCAGATGGAAACGGAGGACTACTAAACAAAGAATTTGTATGTGAAAATAGAGAAAGCTCAGCCTTGTAAAGTATTGAACTTACTGGTATACTTGCATAAGAATACTTTAAGAAAGCGGCTTTTTTTGTTTCTCTAACATCGGTATAACCTCCCCCCCTGCAACAGCTGTTCCAAACGTCTTTAGAATATTTGTATAGATCAAGAAACTGATTTTTTTCTATTGAGTAATTATCGAATCCAGTTCCCAAACAATTTCTGTTGTCACCTGCATTATAAAAAGGCCAAAAACCTGTACATTGCGAGCCGCCAATATTCCGCCTCCATGCTTTTTGAACAACAGCAAAATCTTCAGGTATTAAGTCAGCTCTTTTCACCCTTGCGTAATATTTTAATTCAGTTTGCTCGCTCACTCTGTATAACCTATTATCTACTCTCCAATTATCTTTAAAAGTGGCGGCAGTATTTTGTAATATTCCAGTTGCATCATTAAATACTAATTGCCCATTTACTATTGGGTTATTTAAACTTGTTATTGTACCAACAGACTGGTCTATCATATTCCTTTTTCCACTACGTACAATACGTATGGATGCGCCTTCACCATTTGATAGATTGTAATTAGCATTAAAAGGGTTACCATCTGCATCCATAAACACCCACTGAGGTGAACCTGCACCAACTTTTTGCATATTCACTGCCCAAATTTTGTTGGTTTGTGTGTTTCTTAAAGAGTTCCAAACGTCATACGGTGCATTTGGGTCATCGCAAGGCAAAGTCCTTGTTAATGTATCAGAACCCTTTTTAACTACATAAATTTCGTCTCCACTTTCTAGTATATTAAATAAATCTACAGGAGCATTTTCAACAGTTCCATGCCTAAAACTTAATTTTTCATAAGTAGCGTCAATATTTTTATATGCATTACCCATACCACTATATGCCCAATGTGCAGGGTAACTAAAGTTATAAATTTGCTTATTAAATTCATTCTGAGTTCTCGTTAATAGTGGGTTACCCGTTTCCGAATCAAATATCAAATTTTTTGTACTAACCATGCTACCCTTATCTACAGTGACTACACTATCTACCATACCATAATGAGTTACTAACTTCAATATAGCCGCAGAGCGGTACATCGTTCCTTCTCTTACAACAGGCTGTAATAAATTCGTAAGCGGAATAGGGAAAAAACCTACTATAAAACCATCAAAGTTAATACTTAGGTTTGCTGTAATTGTTTCGCTATGATTTTCTCTAAAGTCAGTCATTACTTCCACATCTTTACCAATAACGGCTGAACTCACAACACCATCTGCCTTATTGAGAACAGAAAAATCGTGATTAAAAGTATAAGACTTATCTGTTAACTGTTTTACATTATAAAAATATTGTGTGTAAGTTGTCGGATTAATTGGGTCTGTAACTGTGTACACTGCATTTGACTTTTCTTTCCCATGCATATCATTGGTCTCTATTAAAAACCCTTGTGACTGCGAAATACCCTTCATCATATCTATTCGTAATAACTGCATAATTTTAGCAGGCTCGTATTTTGCATTAGCTTCTCCTTTGAGGTCGGTACAACTTGACTTGTAAGGAAACTCTTTGTTGGTATAAAATTCTGTAACCTGCCTTGTGGGCTGATTCTTAACTGTATCTCTATGAATAGAAAGAACCTCAACTCTGCTATATCCAACACCTGCAGAAGGATAAAATGTTTCACCTAGTGGTGTTTCTATTGTTCCATAATCATAAGGTCCACCTTTATTATGGTCAACGAAACGCATAATATCCCTCAGCGGATTTTCATCACCACCAATTGAAGGTTCCCAGCTAGCTACACCACTACTTATTGTTTCTAATTTACCATTAACTAATTCTTTGGTTTCATACCTATATTCTTTCCCATAAGTAGCTTTCATTTGACCAGTCATTTTGTCCCAGTTATCACTCATAACTATTCTTTTTACTCTATGACCGCCACCCAATTTATTACGCCATGGATTTGTTAGTTTCACAAAGCTTTTTGTAAGAAGTACTTGTTGGCATTTTTTATCATTTTTAAGCGTATTAATCTCACCATTAAACATCGATCCAATAGAACCTAACATTCCACCCATTGCCGTAATGATAGCTTTTAAACCTCCTTCTTCGCTTACATCATAACCTTTGTAAGCTTTTCCAGGGAGTTGTCTTTGTAAAAATTGTAAAGCCCCTTGTACCATTGGGGTATGTCCAGTACCAATATCCGCAACTTTAATCCAAGCGGTGGTTGAGTTAATTATACCATAATCAAGAATATCTGCATAAACAGGTATAGTTTCCTCACCCGCAATTCCAGATAATCCAGAACCAGTTGGCATTGTAACTGCGAGTTTTAGATAGAGTTGTTTTATATCTTCTAAATACAAAGCCCCAAATGTAGATCTTGCTGCTGCACCTGTGCTTGTTATAGCAGTGGAAAGTTGTACATAAACAATGTCATTTTCTAATCCAGAATTTGTGTATAATTTGGGTAATTCACTAGCCGCAGGAATTACTGTTGAACTTTTTCCAAAACCGATAACTTGGGACATGCTTGCGGATTTTTTATTCTGTACATAAGCATAACTATCCGATTCATAGTCTATTGTAAGAACTCCACCTGAAGGTAATAATATTTTATTTAAAGCCCAAGCAGCAGCATTTTTATCTGCCTTTGCTTTATCTTGAAGTGCATACGGGTAATCCTCGTTTAGTAATCCATTTGGGTTATCCGTCGTAGGCTTAAAAGTTCCCCAACGATCACTTTGTTCAAAACTATAGCTTGGATTATTATTATCAGGATAGAAAAAAACATACTTACTTTTCGGCTTGGCTGTGTTACCACTGTAAGACACCCAAATGCTATCTAAAGTTAATTTGCCCTGACCAATTAAAGTATTACTAGATAATTCACTGCCTGTAGTATTATTTTTACAAAGCTTATAACTTTGGAAAAATCTAACAGTTTTAATGGGTTTTGCATTATCACCGAATTTAACTAAATCGCCTTTTGAAAATAATTGAATTTTATCTAATCTCCTCATTCCTTTAGTACCGTCTGAATCCAAAGTGCCGTTTTCATCAGTCACCTGTAGTCCATCTTTCCTATCACTTTTCACATAAAACCGTGCTACCATATTCTTAGATTCTACAGAATATAAATACCACTGCTCTCTTTCTCCATAAACATAGTTAGCTTTATCGTCTTTCTCGTCTGTTTTCAATCCACTGTTATAGTTCGCAGAATTTGTACCAAATGGTGTGCGCCATTTATAATCATTATATTTTGAATAATTGAACTTAACAGCTTCACCCATATCGTCTTCTGTTATTCCATTACCTGTTACATCTACATAATTTGGGGAAGTTAATTCAGTTAGCATAAAAGAGTGAGTATATGAAGGTATTTCTTCTTTCTCTACAACCCAATCTCTACCTCTAGCGTTATTTTCGGTATTATCTCCTGCTTCGTATTGGGCTTTCGTGTTACTTACTTTTTGGTTTGCATCAATACTAAATGTGACGTTTACCTGCTTTTTATTATATACAGGCAACCCATAAACATATTTTTTTCCATCTGTACTTAGAACGTTAATTTCAGAAATATGGTGTTTTTTTCTAAAAGTTTCATTTACTTCACCAATCATTTGTGGGGCATTAGATTTGTCATTGTGGTTCCTATAAAAAGAATCAATACCCGATTTGTTGCAGTTTACGCTGTATATAACCTTGTTTTCATTTGACCCTAAACTATTATAAGAATATAATTTTTTATTCATTCCAATACGCTCAGCTTCTTCAGCATTTAAAAAACTAATGACTTGAGTTCGCTTATCTCTCGCTTTCTTTGTTTTTTCTGCATCCAATGTAAGTTCCTGTGCTTTTTGATTTTTAAATGCGTCATATCTAATTAACTTTGGCAACAACATAGGATTCGCAGATGCAGTATTTGCTAACTTAAACCTTACTAAATCATCCCCACCAACTGCATTTTGAAAGTTCATATCTGGTACAGTTTTTTCACTTGGATTTTTAAAATACGACGATTGATAACTACCATTGCTATTTTGAAAACTGACTGCGGATGATGCCATATTTCCTGTTTTCCAATCACCTGATTCGTTCGGCGATTGTACATAATTTAGGTCTGCTCCTACATGCACTAGATTACCAAAACCTAAATCTACACCTAACCCATAAGAATTTTCTTTAGTTCTAACATTTGGATCTCTCATATGACCTACATCTCCTCTATAGGCTCTAAATGAACCTCCAGTTCCTTCCCCATTAATACTAAAAACATCATATGTATAAACAGGCATAGCAATCGTAGGTGTATTTGGTGTATACATTCCATCATTTGCTCTATTAAAATCCATCAAAGCATCATTATTTTTTTCAGCACCTTGAAGATGTAACATACCAAATGCAGGATGTTCACTTATTTTATCTTCTGGAGCAATATAGATTTTACTCAGATAACCCTTTATTTTACCATGTAAGTTTACGGAGTATAGTTCCCCTCCCCCTGATAGCTCAAGGCTGTAGTTTTCTCTAGTTATTGGTTTTGTGATTGATGGAACTACCGACGGATATGCAAAGGACAAAGTTCCTGAACTGCCTCCCCAATTAATTGACTGTTCGTCACCACCTTTTTTATAGCTTTCAGAAATATTCATATCTAGGTGCATAGATGTTAACCCCATCCTTGAACTGTAGTTATATCCAACACCAATTGATCCACTTAAATTACCATATTGGCCATTCCCCATTTGCTTTTGTATAGATATTGATGGAGATACAGAAGCGCCTCCCCTTGAACTAGCATTTAACCCAGCACTAGCAGTTAAAGCATAATTTTTTAAACCTGCATTTTTGCCACTAATACTTATTGCTGCATTTACACCAGCTTCAGCAGAAACACCTAATTTGTTATTCCATGCTAAACCTGCATTTGCACCCAACTTAAATGGGAAACCAGCAACTTTGATATTTCCACCAATTGTTAGACCGAACGTTTTATCATCTCTAAAACTTTGTGTTTTTTTAATTTTATCAGAACCATTGAAATCATCTGGTAACCCTCTCATATTTCTTGTTACTGTGCCAGGGTTTATATTCCAACCCAAACCAACCCAACTCGACTCTTGATCCATAGTAACACCACTGTTATAAAACATATTAACTGGATAACCTCCCACATCCAATAATGGAATGTTATAAGAAAAATCACCTGTAAATGGAGACACCATATTATCTGTACCAACCGATTTAAATGAGGTCATTTCAGGTTGACTTGGTCCACCAATATTAATTTTATCTAAGGTTCGTTTTCTGGCAACGTTAGCCCTAGTCCGCTTATCTAATTGCTTACTTGGCTTTTCCTCATCATTTATTCTCTCAAAAGAAGATTGAGAAAGGGGCTGTTTAGTGGCATTACTCAATTTGCCATTTCTTTCGTAACTTAAACTATTAACCTTACTAAAATATTCATATTTGGCAACTTGAATTTGTGCTTTTAGGCTTCCCAATCCTGAAAATAAAAATACATACAATAAAGCTAAAGCTATTCCCCTTTGATAACAATTCGATAATCTGTACAACATACATTCAATTTATTAGTGCGGTTATTATTTCTATCTTTCTTTTATTAATTTCTACCTACTTTTTATCTTTATAAGTCCTTATCTCAAACAATATTCTCCATGTTTCATTACGACTATTAATAATGAAGGCTTCATATAATTTATCCTCCTCAGCTTGTATTAGCTTTTTTATATTTTGTTGAATTAGGTTCTCACCTCTATTCAATTTTATTTCAAAACTAGTAGCATCAGCTTTTACATTCACCTCTTTTAGATAAACTCTTGCCACAGAGTCGGAAGTTTCATTGTTATATGCAATTTTTAATGTGCCATTTGGAGCAATACTTTTTTCTGGGTTATCAGTCTTCATTTTCACAAATGGAGTTTGCTCAATCAATTGTTTTATCCAAGATGGCGGTGCAACTTTAAAGGTCCATACTTCTGTTTTAGCAGCATAGTTTATTCCATTTTTTGCTACCACCTGCCATGCATATAACTTACCTGTATCTAACTTATTAAAACTGGTGGCATAACTTTCATAAGGTTGGTTGATACTGCCTTTGCTGTATAATGGCGTATTGTATTGAATGGCTTCGATTGCAGATTGTCCTTGTAATACTTCAGTTACCAATAAATCGTAACTAAGGCTACTGAACATATCAAAAGGTGTCGGCGGCATCCATGTAAATTGTGGATAAGGGCTTTCTATATCTGATTTGTCAGAAGGGCTATTTAGCATTGGTGGACTTAATGGGTCAATATTGATGCGAATACATTCTTCTGCTAATGGCGTTTCTTTTCTACCTATATTGTTTATTATCTGATAACAGGCTACATAAGCACCCATAGGTAAATAATTTCTTGATAAATCTGGCGCAGTGTAATCATATGAAATGGGTTGTATATCACCCGACTTTATCATTTTTACTCCTTTACTTAGTAATAAATTACCTGTAGTTGCTGTTAATACCACTTGTCCCGTAATGGCATCTTGCAAATTCATTTGAATGCTTAAATCCAAGACATCGGCATTGTTGTTTACCAAAATCAAATTCCACAATTGTTCCTTTTGTACAAAGCCAGCTTGGGGTAATTGTGCATTGAGTGTTACCTGAGCATGTCCAATTATGGGCAATGCAAACAATGCAATAGCAAAAAGTTTTTTTAGCATGATTAAAAGTTTTTATAGTAAGACAGCCTCCCAATTTCTACAGGGTATAATGTTTGATTTATTGTTGGTAAATAAGATTTTTCATATTGCAATTGAACACCTCCAAATTGTTTAAAATCTGTTCTTAGTTGAATACTCTGTCCCCAATAATTATTACCGCCACTCACATTATTGTATTTTGCTCCTACACCTAACTTCATCCAATTACGTATTGCATAATCTCCCGATGTCTCTAATGTGTAATATTCTAAAATGGGTTGCTTGGTATATGCATACCCAGCTTGCAATTGCAGCTTTCTAAAAAAAGCAGACTGCGATGCATAATAATTTATCCCTTTATAAGCTACAAATCCTGAATCTGTAGCTTCACTGGTATATTTGTTGAACACTACCGAACTATTCATGGCTAAACCCTTGAAAAAATAGCTATACACAATTGAGCCATTCAAAATATAATAAGCACTTTCGCTTATCCTTTCTTTGTCTATCATGTACAGTTGCGTTCCAGGATAATAACCCACACTTACAGATGGGTATTTTGGAAAACGAACATTTACTAAAATACTTTTAAAAATGGTACTTGTCTTGTACGTTTTATCTGTAAAGGGATTGCTGAAATCATTGCGTCTAAGCATTCCAGATAGGGCAATTTTATTTTTTAGAAAAGATTGGTCTGCACGAGCCAACCATGCGGTTTGGTCTGTGTTATAACTAAACAAACTAAAGGATTGAAAATTCTCTCCAGTCTTTCTGAAAAAACCGCTTAGTTTGGTGTTAGTTTCGGGTATGATGGTTTGGGCTTTTATATTTATACCCATATTGCTTTGGTCATTGAATTTTACCAATGAGCCAGTCTGTTTATTGGTCTGTAAATTGCCTGTTACTGGTTTAGTAGATTTTGCAAACTCAGCGCTTATAGCAGTATTTTCATCCTTCTTGTAAATAGCTTCTACAGAATAACCCATTAGATTCACGCTATTATTTATACTATCCGAAAACCCATAATTAGAATTACTTTTTCTACCAGTAAAATAAGAAAATATTAAAGCCTTATGTTCTTTGTTGCCAATGCCTAACCTGCCATTTACAACATATTGATTATTATGCTTTACTCCTTTGTTGAAGAAATCTCTAAACCTGTAATCAATTTTACCTGCCGCAAAAGCCATATAATACGATGGGTTGTATTCTATATTAACTCCCGTAACTGTAATATTTTGCGCAGTAAGCTCTGTGTAGTTTAATACACTTCTGCCAATGCTCAATGTTTTTATGGCAGCTAATTGCTTTTCTAGTTTACTTTTCTTATCTACATCTATACCATTATCTATTGCCAGTTTGCGCAAATCTTTTTCATTTGTTGCTTTATATATTTTCTGCTTTATACCTGTAAGATCTTTTTGTACTATATCTCTAATACTATCAGCTTTGCTTTTATAGGTGGCAATTCGCTTTTCTAAAGAATCAAGTTCCGCTTTTTTCTTTTCATACAATTTTGCATATGGTTCAGCTATACTATCAATTCTATTTTTTGCATTATCTACTAAACTGTCTTTCTTATTTATAATGCCTGTATTTAATGATTGCAAAGAATCTGCTATAATATGTTGCTTTTCTTTTGCCTTATCTTCTAATGCTAAACCTTTATCTTTTATTTTATTAATACTATTCAAAACTGTATGTTGATTTGCAATAGCATTCAAGGAATCTTCGTTTAACTTTAATTTTTGGTTATAGGCACGTTCTCTTTCTTCAATAATTTTTTGCAATGTTGCAGGATTTTCCAACCAAGATTTTGTTGTACTATACTCATCTTTATACTTTTTCAATTCTGCTTCTGCTTTGGCTAAATCAGGATATTTATATTGCGGAACTTGCGCTTTTAGTTTATCTAATATTTGTTGTTTGATATTTCTATTATAAGTGTATCTGTCGAAATTGAAATTTACATCAATAAAATTTCGGAAATAAGGTGAGTTACTTTGCCTACTTACTAAATTTAATTTCAACGGGTATTTTTCTTTTACCATTATATCCAAATAAACCCGCTCTGTATGTTGCTGAAAATTTTGTTGATTTATTGGTGTATCTATTTTACTGCGATAAAAATACTCGTATGAAACATTTCCATGAATGGTAATAAATTTAGGATGATGAACAATTTTATTTTCAATAGCCTTTTTTTCAGTAAATATTATCGATTCGGAAGGATTGGAGATAAAAGTGCTAACAAAATCATAAGATTTACAAGATAATTGCCTGTAATTTTTAATAATCAATCCTGAATCTGTTTGAATAAATTTAGTACCACTCGATTGAGGATGGATAATACCTTGCTTCTGTCCGTAGCTGTATGCGGACTGCAGTATTAGGGCGAATAAAGTTAACTTAAATCTTTCGAGTCTCAACAGTACGGTTTTGGTTTATGCAATGTAGCTATCTACTATGAATTCATATTTAATGAAACAGCCGCACGCTCTACAAAGAAATTTTATTTGCTTGAATATTTTGTAGGTATAAATACCTGTTTTTATCACTCATTGCTATTTCTGCGTTGAATATAAATCATAAAAACATACAAAAGCACATTTGTAGTAAAAATACTACAAGGTTTTGTGTTACCAAATTGTAAAGCTTTGTTTCTTCAACTTGTTGTTATTCATCATAACTCATATTAGTACTTTAACTACGTCACTTCGCAAATAAAATTCATTTTATTGAAACCAGCCACCGTTAAAAGACGGTATTTTGGAAGAAAATCACCGTCTTTTAACGGTACCATATGGCTATTATTACCGTTTTTTAACGGTGGGGATTATTTGAAAAGACTTTATTTTTCATTTATTAACTGTATAACTATTTCATTTTTTCTTTTCTAAGCATTATAGGTATTTTAATGTTAAACATAAACCTGCTTTACTATATTACAGTTATATAATTGTACGGTTAAGTTGATAAAACCACGACTTACACATGAATATCACATGAATACCACATGCATATCGCATGAATACCATATGACATACACATGACTACAACATAATGTACATCATGGATACAACATGGCTATCTCAATATCTAATACTGATTTTACTTTGCCAAATTTTGCCAATGTGGAAAACTATTTCCGTACATTAAGCTACCATGTTTTGCACTCTTGAAACATTTCAAACACAAAATTACACAAACCATACACAGCCCAATTTCTGTTGATTTTTTGATTGCAATACCTCCATACATTTGGCTAAAACAAAAAAATATGTCAAGTATCAGCACAGAAAAGTACGACCCAGTAAAACTTGAAAAACTCAAGTTCTTTTTAGAAACAAATGCCGAAAGAGGTAAGCCCCGTTATTTTGAAATTTATGTAGATAATCTAAAAGCAGTTGATAAAAACAATGACCCTGCTTCTTTTGATGATTATACCATATACCTAAATGAAGACTCCAAAATGATAAAGATATTGGTCTATTCTAGTTCGGAACATAGCCCCAGAAATGATAAGTTTATTTACAGTATCTTAAACGATTCGGAAGAAAAAAAACGTACGGATATGCAGAGCCAAGAACTAAGTGGCTTAGAAGTACAATCAAAAATTGAAACTGCCATCAGCAATGAAAGAGAAAGGTTTCAAATGGAGTTACTAAAAAAGGAATTGGAAGATACCAAAGAAGAACTAGGGGAAGCAAAGGAATACATAGAAGACTTAGAAGAACAGCTTAGTGTAGAACAAAATAAAAAGCATAGTTGGAAAGAACTCAATCTGGGTAATGTTGCCTCCGTAGCCATTGAAGAAATTTTAAAGCGAAATCCTGCTTGGATGAGCAAAGTTCCTTTACTTGGAGCATTGTCGGGATTGAAAGATTCTGAATCCTCATCGAAAAATGTTACGAATGACAATACAGAAGGTGAAGTAAGTTTTAGTAAGAAGGCAGTGGTAAATTCGGAAGATGATAAGGCAGAAGAATTTTTTACAACCATTTTACTTGAAATGCATAAAAAATATACTTCTGAACAATTGGAAAAAATTATTACTATAAACGGCTCGATGTTGCAAAATGAAGAACTCATTGGTATAATACATGAATTAATTTTTACAGAATCTAAAGCAGCATAAAAAATGACAAATAAATTAGCGGTATATAGATCAAAAATTAAGCATTGTAATCAATTGCAATCAGAAATTGACCTTGCAGTCAAATCAAAATTGGAGCAATCCATTCTACATTGGGATGGAAAAAATTTTGCAAAGACTCTATTAACACATTGGTTCTTATCAAAGCCAATAACTAAAGCCTTGAATGAAAATAAACGTTCCTACAAAAAAGAAAGGCACAAGATTAAACAGCGTATTTAAAATAACAGAATCACTTTATTGGAAATTGCTTTAAGCAGAGTTTAAAAAGTAAAATATTTGTATTAATTAATTGATTATCAATATATTTGCATTATAATAGTAAGCGCTTCTGTTTAAGTATCAAAACAAAAAATAATGAAAGCAATCATAACAACCGACCATCAAAACAGAACCGAAGACATCACTATCGGTGAACTAAAACAGATAGAGTGTTTTAAATATTTGAATGATGATGAATTGCAAAACATCATGCTTACTATCAAAAAATATACACAGATAGTGTATGAAGTTTTTATGCAAAAAGAAAATAGCATACCCGTAATAAAAATGAATGTTGAACCCATAAAACTAAAAGCAGCATGAGTAACGATTTATTATTTTTTGAATCATTCGCCAAAGGCAAAAAAACAAACGTAGCTAAAGGGTCTAATTGTGTTATTTACACAAGGGTTTCTACCAAAGAGCAAGCAGATAATAATATGAGTTTGGAAACACAGCGAAAGGCTTGTGAACTTCACGCCACCAAAAATAAATTCTCTATCCTTGGGTATTTTGGTGGCACTTATGAAAGTGCCAAAACAGATGAGCGAAAAGAATTTAATAACATGCTTACTTTTCTTAAAAGAAGTAAAGTGGCCATTTCATATATCATTGTTTATAGTGTTGATAGATTCAGCCGTTCTGGTGCTAACGCAATTTACATTGCAGAAAAATTAAAGAAAGAGGGAATAACTGTTTTTGCAGTTTCTCAACCTACAGATTCTACCACAGCTAGTGGAAGTCTCCAACAGAACATTCAGTTCATTTTTAGCGAATATGATAACCAACTTCGCCGAGAGAAATGTATGGCGGGGGTTAAAGAAAAATTAATGAGTGGGGTGTGGTGTTCAATTTTACCTGTTGGTTATGAATCTGTAGGTAAGGGTGACAAAAAAGAATTTGTGCTTAATGAAAAAGGTAAACTTGCTAAAAAAGCATTCATTTGGAAGTCCGAAGGGTTATCAAATGATGCAATACGAGAAAAGCTGAATAAAATTGGTTGGAAGATTGACAAAAGAAGGATTACGGATTTACTTCGTAATCCTTTTTATTGTGGCATTATTGCGCATAATGCTTTGGAAGGTGCTATGGTAGAAGGTATTCAAGAAAAAGCGGTTTCAAAAGAATTGTTTTTACGTGTAAATGGTATTCTTGGTAAAAGAAAACATGGCTACTCCATGAAACCAATAAATGAAGAAGTACCTCTGAAAAGATTTATTAGCTGCGATGTTTGTGAAAAATATTTAACAGCTTACAAGGCTACAAAAAATCAAGCATACTATTATAAATGTGATACCATTGGTTGCTGTTGTAATAAAAGAGCAGATGCGCTGCACGAATCATTTAAAACTATGTTAGATCATTACAAGCTACCAATTGCAAATGGTTTAAATGAAATTATAAAAACACAAATGGCCATTACTTATAACCAACTTAATAAAGATAAAGTTGATACTTCTCAAACTTTGAGCAAACAAATAACAGAGCTTGACAAAAAAATTGAACGCTTAGAGGAAAGGCTCATTAATGAAGAAATAGACAATACAATGTTTACCAAATATGGCAGTAGATTTAAAGAAGAAAAAGCATTTTTACAGAAGGAATTGGCAAATTCATCAAATAGTATCTCGAACCTTCAAAAATGTATTGATAGTGCTATAAGTTACTCCTCGAAACTCAATACCTTATGGACTTCCGCAGATTATCATCAGAAGCAACAAATACAATTTTTAGTGTTTCCTAACGGTATTCGTTACAACCGTAAAAAAGATGAATCTCGAACCGAAAGAGTAAACAGCGTTTTCTCTTACATATCGCAACTAGCGTGGGTTTTGGGAAATGAAAAAAGCGGACACAATGATAAAAATATCGATGTGTCCGCTTTAGTGGAGAATACCGGATTCGAACCGGTGACCTATTGCATGCCATGCAAGCGCTCTACCAACTGAGCTAATTCCCCTTAAGAAGACCGCAAATATAATTTTATAAAACCACCAATCAAAAAAAACTCCGAAACAAATTCGGAGTCTTAAACATTTCAACAATATTCAACAACTTTAAACATTAAACTAATCACCCCAAACTTCATCTTCGCCCCTTAGCCATTTTTTTACCAAGTCGTTGGTTATAGATTTTGGTCTTTCTAGTGGGAAACCAAATGCCCTATCCCAGCAGAGGCTAGCCAATACCCCTAGCGAACGTGAAACACCAAATAAAACGGTATAAAATTCATACTCTACCATACCATAATGTACCAATAAGGCACCACTGTGCGCATCTACATTGGGCCAAGGGTTTTTTATTTTCGCTTTGCTGCTTAATATAGGTGGTACAGCTTCGTAAATATTCCAAACGGTTTGCACCAACGAATCATCTGGCATGTGTTTTTTACCAAATTCCATTTGAGCAGTAAAACGTGGGTCGGTTTTTCTTAATACAGCATGCCCATATCCTGGAACTACTTTACCTTCTGCCAATGTTTGTTCTACATAAGCCGTTATTTGCTCTTTGGTAGGCACATCAGATCCTATTTGCTCCCTCAATTCGAATATCCATTTTATCACTTCTTGGTTTGCTAAGCCATGCAAAGGTCCAGCAAGTCCATTCATGCCTGCTGCAAAACTCAAATAAGGATCGCTTAAAGCCGAGCCTACAAGATGCGTAGTATGAGCAGATACGTTTCCACCTTCATGGTCTGCATGAATGGTCATATATAAACGCATAAGTTCTTTAAAACCTTCATTTTCATAACCCATCATATGAGCAAAATTACCCGCCCAATCTAGTAATCCATTTGGCTGAATATGCTCTCCGAATTTATATTTTCTCCTGTATATATAGGATGCAATTCTTGGAAGCCTAGCTATAAGATCCATCGTATCATCGAAAGTAGCTTCCCAATAATCTTTTTTATTCATTCCTTTTGCATATCGTTTTGCAAAATCACTTTCTGTTTGCAAAGCCATAATGGCTACAACAAACTGTGTCATAGGATGAGTAGAAAGCGGTAAAGCTTCGATGGTAGCAAAAACATGATTTGGTACATGGCTTCTTCTTTGCCACACGCTCGTAATGTGATTTGCATCTTCGTCAGTAGGCAACTCTCCTACCAGCATAAGATAGAAAAGTCCTTCTGGTAATGGCTCAGATCCACCGGGGGCTTTGGGTAGTTTTTCTTGTAATTCTGGTATAGAATAACCCCTAAAGCGAATGCCATCTTGTGCATCCAATAAGGAGGTTTCTGTTACCAATCCAGTTATACCACGCATACCTTGGTACACTTGAGCAAGCGTAACCTCGCCAATTTTTTTATCACCATGCTCTTTAAGCATTTCTTTCATCTCGGCTCCTACCTTATCTGCATTGGCTTTAAACCGGTCTTTGATTATACCCATTTCTTTGTTTTTATACTATTTTAGTTGGTTTTGTGTTTATATTCATTTGCAAATTTATGCGCTAAATTTACGATAGCATAGTTTGCTAAACAAGTGAATTATAAAAAAAACGTAAAAAATAAAAACTTTTTTTTATTCTTAACATTATAGGAGAATATAAGCACCCTATTGATGATGTAAACCAGCGAAAGATTGAATTTTACGCCTGCTACCTTTAATATTTATCAAACCAAAACGTTGGGTATCTCTAGTTTTGGATTGATTTTCATGCAATCTTGCCAGATAATGATTGAAATGATTTCATAATACGTTTTTGGGCGCTTTTGTAATCATATCCTATTTATTATGATAAATTTTCAAATTGCTATGCAGCAATTATCCTTAAATAACCCTCTTTTAAATAACTTTGTGCGTTATGAATTATATGAAATCAATATTTTTTCTTTTATCAATTTTCTTTTTTATAAACAAGGTAGATGCTCAACAATGTACCACATTGGGGCAAACACCTTCTACTGCTTTTCCGGTATGTGGAATAAAAACCTTTAATCAAGTTCAAGTACCCATTTGTAGCACGAATAGCCTGTTTGTACCTGGTTGTAGTGGCGGAAGTGGCAGTGCAAATTATGAAAATAAAAATCCATTTTTTTATAAATTCACCTGTTATCAAACCGGCACTTTAGGATTTAGAATTACGCCAACTGCTGCCAACGAAGATTATGATTGGCAATTGTACGATGTAACGGGGTTAAATCCAGATGCAATTTTTACCAATCAAAACATTATTGTTACAGGCAACTGGGCTGGTGTTTATGGTGCAACTGGTGCGGCTGCAGGAGGAGTAAACTTTATTCAATGTGCTTCCGCTACAAACGCCAATGTTTCTACCTTTGCTGCTATGCCTACCCTAATACAAGGGCATAATTACATTTTACTAATAAGTCATTTTACAGACACTCAAAGTGGGTACACGCTCACGTTTGGTGGCGGCACCGCCAATATTACCGATCCATTAGAGCCTCATTTATTAAATGCCTCTGCTCCTTGCGACGGAACAGAGATACGCATTAAGCTAAACAAAAAAATGAAATGCAATAGCAATGCTATCAATGGTTCTGACTTTACTGTTACTGCCCCAGGAGGTACTGTTTTAAATCCTATTTCTACCATTGCCGATGCTTGTTCTAATGGTTTTGATTTTGATTCATTGTCTATTTTTATGGCAGCTCCCCTTGCCCCGGGCACTTATACTTTGAAAGCAAAAAAAGGAACAGATGGCAATACGTTGGTGGACAATTGTGATAGAGAAATTCCGGTGGATGAAACAGTACAATTCACTGTTTTTCCTTTGATTCCTACGCCTATGGATAGCCTTATAATACCCAAATGTGCACCAGATAGTTTGGTATTAATTTTTAAGAAAAATATAAAATGCAATAGTATAGAACCTGGCGGCAGCGATTTTTTTATAACTGGGCCATACCCTGTTACCATTAGCAGCGCTAGTGCAAATTGTATAAGAGGTGCAACCAATAGGATTGTTTTAAAACTTTCTGCACCGATGCAAGTAGCTGGCAATTTTTTAGTGAATTTAAAAGTAGGAAGTGATGGCAATACGTTGATAGATGAATGTGATGTACAAACCCCATTGCCAGATGATGTAACATTTGTTGTAAAAGATACGGTGAATGCAAATTTTGATTTTACCATAAATTATTCATGTAATGAAAATAGGGTAAACTATACACACAATGGAGCCAACACTGTAAATAATTGGGTTTGGACTTTTGGATTTCCTCCAAACAGCAATCTACAAAATCCGGTTATTTCTTACACAAATTTCGAACCCAAAACGACCAACCTCATTGTAAGCAATGGCGTGTGTAGCGATACATCAACCCGGCAAATAATTTTTGAAAATTACCTCAAAGCAGCTTTTGATGTAACAGACGTTATTTGCCCAAACAAACCTGCTTCCTTTACAAACAATTCTGTTGGAAGAGGTTTAACCTACGAATGGATATTTGGAAACGGGAATATTGTAACAGCAAAAGACCCAGCACCCCAGCTTTTTGCTCCGCTCCCATCATCAGATTATTTTGCGCTGCCCCGTTTGATAATAACCAACGATTTTGGTTGCAATGATATTACTACCAGAAAAGTACAGGTAGTATACAGTTGTTTTATTGCAGTACCCAGTGCATTTACACCCAATGGAGATGGGGTAAATGATTTTTTATACCCTCTAAAAGCATATAAAAGTTCGAACCTAACTTTTAGTGTATACAACCGTTTGGGGCAAAGGGTTTTTTATTCTACCGACTGGCAAATAAAATGGAATGGTAAATTTAAAGATATTCCACAGCCACCAGGTACTTATGTATGGATGCTCAACTATTTAAACCTAGAATCGAACAAACAAGTTTTTGAAAAGGGCACAACGATTTTGATTAGGTAATTTATAAGCTAGCTTAAGATTTAATTGCGCAGAAATGATTGGTTCGTTTCATAAAACCTTAATGGCTACATTTTTTGATTTTTTTAATGATAAAATTATACCTTGCTTTCTTTAAAAGCAACATAATTACTCATTATAAATTTTCCATTTCAAATGGCTGCTCCTGTTTACTACTCCGAATATTTACAACTCGATAAAATAATAGACGCACAATTTCCCGAAAGTTTTAAGGAAGGCAATGAGCCTGCTCACGATGAAATGCTTTTCATCATCATACACCAAGCATATGAATTGTGGTTTAAGCAAATTTTGTTTGAAGTAAATTCTATTACTACCATCATGGGAAAATCTTCTATGGATGATAATTCTTCGGAATTGCAAACAGTTGTTCACCGCCTGCAAAGAGTAGTCAGCATTTTAAAAGTGTTGGTACAGCAAATAGATATCATAGAAACAATGACACCACTCGATTTTTTAGATTTCAGGGATATGCTGCGCCCTGCATCGGGTTTTCAGAGTTGGCAATTTAAGATACTGGAAGCTAAACTTGGTTTAAAATTTGAGCAGCGGCATGGGCAGGGTTATTATACTTCTCAACTAAAACAAGCCGACATAGATGTTATAAAAAATGCCGAAGAAGGAGATACCGTTTTGGAACTAATAAACAAATGGCTAGAAAGAATGCCTTTTTTCAAAGAGGAGCATTTTTGGAAAAATTACAGCGCCTTCTCATCACAAGAATCTACACATCCCATAAACAATATCCATCCATTTTGGAAAGATTATGAAAATATTTATTCCTCAGGTTTAGCAGAGGCAGAGAAAATTAATGTAGAACATTTTAGAAGAATATTTTTTGATGATACAGAAAACAAAGAAAGGGGATTGAGCACAGAAGCTTGTCGCTCAGCATTATTTATTATGATTTACAGGGGTTACCCTATGTTGGAATTGCCTTTTCAATTATTGGATACTTTATTGGAAATAGACAACCAATTGGGCAACTGGCGATACAGGCATATAAACATGGTGCGTCGTATGATAGGAACCCGCATAGGCACTGGCGGCAGCACAGGTGCAGGCTACCTTCAGGGTGCCATGGATAAACACTATATTTTTAAAGAAATTTCGCAGTTAAATAGTTTTTTAACGGATAGAAGAAAACTACCGAAATTGCCTAAAGAAGTTACAGATAAATTGGGGTATCTATAGGAATTCGCCTGTGGCGAATTCTAGAACAATTTGCTGTAGGCGAATTCTAAAAAAATATGGTAGAAAAATTTGTTGTGGCGATTATCGAATTCGCCTGGGGCGAATTTAGAAAAGAATTCGCCACAGGCGAATTCCTACGAACGTCATATAAACATGCTGCGTTGGAGAATTCACAAAGCTGTAGGAATTCGCCTTTGGCGAATTCTAGGATAATTTGCCGAAGGCAATTCTAGAACAATTTGCCGAAGCGAATTCTAAAAAAATTATGGTCGAAAATTTCGTTGAGGCGATTATTGAATTCGCCTGCGGCAAATTTGAAAAGAATTCGCCACAGGCGAATTCCTACAAACGTCATATAAACATGCTGCGTTGGAGAATTCACAAAGCTGTAGGAATTCGCCTGTGGCGAATTCTAGGATAATTTGCCGAAGGCGAATTCTAGGATAATTTGCCGAAGGCGAATTCTAGAATGATTTGCCGAAGGCGAATCCTAAAATGATTTGCCGAAGGCGAATCCTAAAATGATTTGCCATAGGCGAATTCTAAAATAATTACAGTAGAAAAAATAAAATCGCATGGGGCGATTATCGAATTCGCCTGCGGCGAATTTAGAAAAGAATTCGCCACAGGCGAATTCTAGGATAATTTGCCGAAGGCGAATCCTAGGATAATTTGCTGAAGGCGAATTCTAAAAAAATTATTCTAGAAAAATTTGTTGTGGCGATTATCGAATTGGCCTGGGACGAATTTAGAAAAGAATTCGCCACAGGCGAATTCCTACAAATCATCATCCTGCCAATTTATAACATTTGAATTTATGTAGGCAGCAATATTTTCATATTCCTCATTATCCCTTATTATTCTATCGTGAAATTTGCTTTGCCATTTAAAATCATCAATCTCATTTTTAATGCAAAGTTTTGTGATATGACCTTTAAAATGATTGATAAATGAACTTACAGAACCCTTTACGAGTGGAGCCATTCCAGTAATTGGAATAGGTTCTTTTATTTTATTGTTTATTACTTCTACTATCAAATGAATATGATTTGGTAAAATTTCCCACTCGGTGATACCAAAAATTGTATCAGCTTTATTAACAAAATACGGATTGGCTTTGTATGGATTTACGATATCATCGCATGGGCAAAATTGTACAATGTTTTGTTCTACAAATTCACCAATTTTTGTGAGAACCATTTGTTGATTATAAATTTTCCCAAACCTGTGTTCTCTGTTTTTGGTACAAATGGTAATAAAATAATAACCGTTTGTCGAATAATCAAAATTTGGTAGGCGATATTGTTTGTTTATTTTGTACATTTTGGTAAATGTGGGTGTTTGCATATGGTTGCCCGTAGGAATTCGCCTGTGGCGAATTCTAGAATAATTTGCCGAAGGCGAATCCTAGAACAATTTGCCGAAGGCGAATTCTAAGATAATTTGCCAAAGGCAAATTTATAAATTAATGAATTCTTAAAAAATGAATTCGCCTGCGGCGAATTTAGAAAAGAATTCGCCATAGGCGAATTCCTACACCAATCCCTTTAGCTTTTGCACCACGGCATCTACTTCTGCTTTGGTATTGTGTTTGCAAAAACTAAATCGAACAGTAAGTTGATTTGGATTATTATTGATAGAACGAATAACATGGCTACCTTGGTCTGCACCGCTGGTACAAGCGCTGCCACCACTGGCGCAAATATTATTTATATCGAGGTTAAACAATATCATTTCAGATTTTTCGGTTTTAGGAAAGCTAGCACTGAGCACTGTGTATAAACTTCTACCAAGCGTATCTCCGTTAAACCCTACGCCCGGTATGTGTTTTTTTAATTGCTCGTGCATATAGTATTTGAGTGTACCAATATAGGCGCTATCTGTTTCATAATTTGCCATAGCTATTTCAAATGCTTTGGCAAACCCTACTATGCCATAAATATTTTCGGTGCCTGCACGCATGTTGCGCTCCTGCCCGCCCCCGTGTACGAAGGGTTTTATCCGAATATTTTCATTTATATAAATTATACCCACACCCTTTGGTCCATGAAATTTGTGTGCGGCCCCAGTAATAAAATGTACAGGTGTATTTCTTAAATCTATGGGGAAGTGCCCAACTGTTTGCACGGTATCGCTGTGAAAAATCGCATTGTATAATTTACACAATTCGCCCACAGCATGCAAGTCTAATATGTTACCAATTTCGTTGTTTGCATGCATCAATGAAACCAAGGTCTTTTCTTCGGATGCTGCCAAAAGCTTTTCTAAATCTTCTATATCTACATGTCCATCGGGAAGTAACTTAACATAACTTACTTTCACTGCATCTAAATTATCTAAATGTTCTACAGTATGCGTTACTGCATGGTGCTCTATTTTAGAAGAAATGATATGCTTGCAACCAAGGTCTCTTATAGCAGCATGTATGGCCATATTACTACTTTCGGTACCACCGCTCGTAAAAAATATTTCTGCAGGGTTTGCATTCAATAATTTTGCGACCGATTTTCTTGCTGATTCCACAGCCATTCTTGTTTCTCTACCATAAGAATAAATAGAAGATGGGTTACCAAATTTTTCTGTAAAATAAGGCATCATGGCTTCCAACACAATTGGGTCCAATGAAGTGGTAGCGGCGTTGTCGAAGTAGATTCTTTCCATGAGTTAGTTACGGGTTAATTAGTTCGGGTTTCGGATTCTGGGTTTCGGGTTACGAGTTATTTGGTTTCGGGTTTTAAAAAGGCAAGCATCTGTTATAAAATTTAAGGTTAACAAACACGCAACCAAATAACTCGCTACTCGCAACTAAATAACTCGCAACCGGCTATACTATCGCTTCCTGTATATCCATCATCAATCTTTTTGCAATATTATCGGCGGTTGTTTCTAAACTACTTTCTGCATAAATGCGGATGATAGGTTCTGTGTTGCTTGTTCGCAATTGAACCCAATCGTTGTCAAATTCAATTTTTAAACCATCTTCATCATTTATGGGTTGGTTCTTGTATTTATCTTTTATGCTAGCAAAAATTTTCTTTGTATCTACGCCTTCATTGAGCGTTATTTTATTTTTACTCATAAAATAATCTGGGTAAGTATTTCGCAACTGCCGAGTTGTTTTTCCACTCTTTACCAAATGAGTAAGAAAAAGTGCAATTCCAATTAATGCATCTCTACCATAATGTAAATCTGGTACAATGATACCACCATTTCCTTCCCCGCCTATTACTGCATTTCGTGCTTTCATTTTATTTACCACATTTACTTCGCCTACTGCACTTGCAAAGTATTCGCCGCCGTGTTTTACCGTTACATCCCTCAAGGCTTGCGTGCTGCTCATATTACTCACGCTATTTCCTTTTTGCAAGCCAAGCATATAATCTGCCACTGCTACCAGCGTATATTCTTCGCCAAACATACTACCATCCTCGCATACAAAGCAAAGTCTGTCTACATCAGGATCTACTGCTATACCCAGATGCGCTTTTTGTTTTACCACTTCCCTGCTAAGGTCTGTAAGGTTTTCTGGCAAAGGCTCGGGATTGTGTGCAAAATCCCCTGTTATTTCGCCATGAATAAGGGTATAATTTTTAACGCCTAATTTATCCAACAATGCTGGTACTGCAATAGCACCCGTGCTATTTACAACATCCACTACAATATTCAAATTGGCTGCTGCAATTGCTTTTACATCTACAAACTTATGTTTAAGAATTTTTGCAATATGCGACTGAAGTGTTTTATCATTTTTAGTAATAGTACCTAACTTTTCCACGGTTACAAAATCAAAACTTTCTTCTTTTGCAATTTGTAAAATCTTTTCGCCTTCTGCTCCGCTTATAAATTCGCCTTTGTTGTTTAATAATTTTAAAGCATTCCATTCTTTAGGATTGTGGCTTGCTGTAAGAATTATTCCACCATCTGCATTTAAGGAGACCACCGCCATTTCTACGGTTGGTGTGGTGCTTAAATCGGTATCAATTACATCTATCCCCAACGCTGTTAATGTAGCTGAAACAATATTGCTCACCATTGCACCACTGATGCGACCATCTCTGCCAATAACTACTTTTGTATTCTCCGGTCCATTTTCTGATTGTGTTTTGAGCCAAGTGCCATAAGCTGCTGCAAATTTTACCACATCCAATGGGGTAAGGTTATCGCCTGACTTTCCGCCTATTGTGCCTCTAATGCCCGAAATACTTTTTATTAATGCCATGCTTTTTACCTGTTTTTAAGGAGGGCAAAGTTACAAAATAGTGAGTGAAAAGAACACGGATGATAGAGATTAAATAGAATGCAGGGGTGATGAGACACCGATGACAGGGATTAAATGGATTAATTGGATTAATAGAAAGCAGAGAAGATGGAACACGGATGTCACGGATTGAACGGATTATTTGGATCAAATGCAGGGAAGATGGGACACGGATGACAGGGATTAAAGGGATTAAAAGGATTTTGGATAGATTGCTGTTGAAATGTTGGGAAATGATGGTTGGGTAGAAGATGGGACACGGATGACACGGATTGAACGGATTATTTGGATCAAATGCAGGGATGAGGGAACACGGATGACACGGATTTAACGGATTAAACGGATTTTGGATAGGTACAAAAAAATGATGAAAAAAGTTGAACTGTTGAAAAGATACGCCCGATAGCAGTGGAAAGCCCGGAATGAAGTGAGCGATGTAGGAGCGAAACGAAATGAGGACTTGTAACGAAAAGCGGGACCAATGTTGAAAAATGAACCAATGTTCCCGTCCAAAAATCAAAAATAATTTTCCCTGTTAATCCTTTAATTTTGCCCGATGCTAGATACCTGGTTTAAAGATTGGTTTAATTCGCCCTATTATCATCAATTATATGCACACCGAGATGAGCAAGAGGCTGCTGCATTTATTGATAATTTAGTGGCGCATTTGAAGCCTATTGCGGGAGCAAAAATGCTGGATGTTGCTTGCGGAAAAGGTCGGCATAGTATGCAGCTTGCTGCAAGCGGATTTGATGTAACGGGCATAGACCTGAGCAGCGAAAGTATTGCAGAAGCTTTGAAAAGCGAAGGAGAACATTTGCATTTTTATGAACATGATATGCGCCTACCATTTTGGATAAATTATTTTGATATTGTGTTTAATTTTTTTACAAGCTTTGGATATTTTAAAACACAGCGTGAGCATGATAATGCCATACGCAGCATTGCAGAAGCCATTAAACCAAATGGCATTTTTGTGATGGACTATTTAAATGTAAAATTTTCTTCCAGCCAAACCATTGCAGAATCTGCACAACAAATTGGCAATACTACATACACCATAAGCAAGTGGAGCGATGACCATCATTTTTATAAAAAGATAATGGTGGAAGATGCAGCACTTGCCAAACCTATGCAATACACCGAAAAAGTAGCCAAATTTACCTTAAGCGATTTTGAAAAAATGTTTGCCAAGCAAGGCTTGAAGATAAAAGAAGTATTTGGTGATTATCGTTTTGGTAAATACGATGAAGTAACTTCTGCAAGGTTGATAATGATTGCGGAGAAAGCCTCCTAAGGCCCCCTAAATCCCCCGAAGGGGGACTTGTGAACGCTAAAGATTTCAAAATTCTCAAATAGTTTTGATGACTTTATTTTTTATTTATTCCTATTATTCAACAGCATCCACTTAGCAGTTTCATAAATACCCGAAGTTAATTTGCCCATTTCCTTTTTTACGGAATCTTTTTGAACAGGACTTAACATGATAGAATCTTTGGTTACGGAAACCAACTCATCGTTTTTCATGTGTATGTTTTTGCGATAAAAATATTTTTCATTTACAACCCCTATCCAACCTGGTGCATGGTATATGATGAATGCCGCATGCTGTTTTTTAGTGGTATCTAACAAGTCTCTCCCTAGAGTAGAATTGGTATATGGCTGCTGTATCATACTAGCCACCGTAGGCAAAACGTCTATTTGCGAAACAGGCTCTTCGTGTAATGCCGGTGTGAGCAAAGCAGGTGAATAAAACAACAATGGAATGTGCTCGTCTGCCAATCGTTGTTCGTTCCAAGCTTTTGGATAAACTGCCGTAGTATTGCCTTCTAAGCCATGATCTCCTACAAAAATGAATATCGTATTTTCAAAATATTTTTCTTTTTTGGCTGCTTCTATAAATTTTTTAAAACAGTAGTCTGTATAAGCAAATGCGTTGTATTCTTTGAGCGATTCGAAGCCATATTTTAATAATTCCTCCTCTGGAATATTTTTAGGAATAAAATCTTTGTCTTCTTCGGGCAAATTAAATGGGCGATGATTATCTGCTGTTTGTATGATGCTAAAAAACGGCTTGGTTTGTTTTGCCATTACCTCATTTGCTTCTAAAAATAAATTCTTATCGCTTATACCCCATACATTTAATTTTGCTGATTTGTACTTGCCTTCTTCATAAATGTTGATGTCTTTTATATTTTGTACAAGTCCTTTAAAATTATTGAACTCACTTCTGCCTCCTATAAAATAATATTTTTCGTACCCCTCAAAATCGTTGATGATGGTGCGCTGGTTTACCGCTGCTTCGTTGCGAGTAGAAAATTTGGATAATTGTACATCGGGTATACCAGAAATAGTTGCAAATACGCCCCTTGCTGTACCAAAAGTTGGGGAAAAACACCTACTAAAAAATATACCTTCCCTGCACATTTCATTAAAGTAGGGTGTACTATTTAATGGATTGCCACTCATGCTGCTTTTATACATGCTAAAACTTTCGCAAATTACCAATACCACATTGGGCTTACTTTCCAGCGCTTTGCTATTTGGACAAACCAGCCTTGAATAATTATTGGAAACATTGGGTCCTAGTCCCAAAAATGTTTTCATTTGCGGGTAATATTGTTTGGCATTGGTGGTTGTAGCAGGATCTCTAAAACGCAATGTGGTGAAGAAATTTTGCATGGGGTTGAGCGCAAGATTGCTTTTAAACTCATCGTTTAAATTAAATGCTCTAAAAAAATCGAGTGGCTTTGCGGTGAAAAAACCATACATAAACCAACCAAGTAAAAGCAAGGCTACTGCATGCCAGCGACGGCGATAGCCAAACTTGTGGATGCTTATATTTTTATCTACCACCTGTACATGCGTGCGGCGAAACATCCATGTCATCATAAGCACTGCGCCAAAAAGCCCCACCAGAATCCAAACAATGGGATAACTCTGCCAGATCATTTGTAAACTTTCTTTTGGGTCTTCGGCGAAAATGAGCGCATCGGCATTTAATCTGGCATTGATATAGGCAAATTGCCCAAAATCTGCACCATAAAAAAACAACACCAATAATGTGATGATTCCTAAATAGGCCGTCCAAACTTTTTTGGAAGTTTCATTGTAAAACGGTGAAAACTTTGGAAACAAAGAGATAACTGCAATAGGTAATAATATAAATGCAATCCATCGCAGATCATACTTTAAGCCCAGCCAAAAAGAGGCGCCCAACTCCGACCAAGGAATGGATGCGGGTTTAAAAAAGATTACTGTAGCTACCCTAAAAGCGGTAAAGATTAAAAGATAAATAAGGAATAACTTAATTATCCACTGAATCGTTTTGGTAACTCGCCATTTTATAAACATGCTAATATGAATCTACTATATTTATTTAATTTATAAATTTATTTCTTTTTATTATTCAACAACAAATATTTTGCTGTGTGGTAAAATGCTTCTGTTGTTGTTGCCATAACATTTTTCACACTATCTGTTCTGTTATTCTTTATAACCGCTTCATTGTTTGTAACCGACACAAAATCGACCGCATTTGTATTTAAATTACGTACCCAATAAAATTCATTGCTTACCAATCCGATTGTTCTCAAATCTGGATCTGCAATAAATGCAAATCTATTTTTATTTGCTATGCTATCAAAAAGATTGGAGCCCAAGGTAGTGTTTGTAAAGTTTTGATGCGTAAGAAATGCTACAGATGGAAAAATATCCATTTGGGAGGTAGGTTCTTTTATGCGTTTTGGTTGTAATATTTTGGGTGCGTAAAACAACAAAGGCACATGCTCTGCCAATATCCCTTGCTTGGTAAAGCTTTGTGGAAACATATCGCCGGCATTGCCCCTCAACCCATGATCGCCTACAAAAACAAAAATGGTATTGTCGTAATATTTTTCTTTTTTGGCTGCTTCCATAAATTTTTGAAAACAAAAATCGGTATAACGAAAAGCATTGTACTGCCCATTATCATCAAAACCATATTTATGCAAGGTATCATCGGGGTAAGCTTGTTTTTTAAATTCGCTCAAATCTTCATTGGGAATGGTATAAGGCCGATGGTTATCTGCCGTTTGAATTATGGATACAAATGGTTTTATTTGTGCAGCCAAAACTTTGTTTGCTTCCAAAAATAAATTCTTATCGCTTATGCCCCATACATCTACTTTGGCAGCTTTAAAATTTTCTTCTTCATAAATTTTCAGTCCTGCAATATTGTTGGTAAGCAAGCCTCTTATATTTGCCCAGGTAGTGCTTCCTCCTAAAAAATAATATTTATCATAACCAGCAAACTCATTCATAATGCTGTGTTGGTTTACAGCAGCAGGATTGCGACTTGCGGTTTTATTATCTTCCACATCGGGTATGCCTGTGAGTGTAGCCCATACGCCACGTGCGGTACCAAACCCAGGCGTGAAGCATCTTTCAAAGAATACGCCCTTGTTGCACATTTCATTAAAATAAGGCGTTGGGTTTAGCTTGTTGCCAAACATAGAGCTTTTATACGCACTAAAACTTTCGCAGATAACGATAACAACATTTGCTTTTTGAGTTGTATCTGTAGCCACCATATTTACCCTCGATAAGTTTAATGTTTCGGTATTTTTATTTTGTACACCAAAATAATCAGCTACAATAGGGTAAGCCTCTTTTACTTTTTTTAAATCGTACCCGCTGTTTTTAAAACCAAAACTGCTGGCAAAACTTTGAAACGGATTGAGTGCTGCGTTGGCTTTAAAATCATCGGAAAGTGTAAATGCATCACTCCACCGAAGCGGATATTGACCAATTTTTCCAAAAATGGAAATACACAATAGCACTACAAAAACGATGGAAATACCGATGCGTTTCTTTTTTGATAAAACAACATTTTGTTCTTCCGATTTTTTAAACAATCGTTTTATAAACCAAGTAAAAAGAACCAGCAGTATGACTAAGGCAATGGTTATTTTTAATAATGGATATGTTTGCCACATCATACTAGCCGATATGGCAGCATCTTGAGCAAAACTAAGTATGGCGGCGCTCAATCGTTGTTTTAAGTAATCATAGTAATAAAAATCGCTTCCATAAGCTACAAGAAAAAGTAAAAAAACAACTGCAAGCAAAATGGATAAAAATCGTTGAGCAGCTTTTGTTTTAAATGGATTTACAATAGAAAAAATGATGTACAATCCCAACCCAATTACCGACACAACCCTTGCATCGTACCGAAGCCCCAATAACATCATAGAGCCGCTAAAAGCTTTGTTTTGTGGTCTATAATGATAAAAGAAAAATAACCGATACAATGTCATGCACAGCAACAGCGTAGCCATTACAGATAAAATAAAACGAATAATTTTCGGAAGTTTTGGCAATAATCGCATTTTTATTTTTGCATTATAAAATATGCACAAAGTTAACCTGTTTAAACTGTTTTTGTTTAAAGCCAATAGTGTGCATTTAAAAATATAACAGCTTGCACACAGGGTTGTCAACCTTCTACGAACCATTTGGTTTACAATTTCCAATAAAGGTTGACAACCCTTTCTACATTTTTAAATACCCCCAGCCTATATATCAGTAGTATCGTTTACTTTTACGGCATCGTTATGAATAAAATATTGAATGTAGACAGGGCCATTTTCGAATTTATAAATGACCACTTGCATAATTCTTTTTTCGATGTATTTTTTTCGCTGATGCGAAATTCGGTTACTTGGGTACCCTTGTATATTTTTATGCTGGTATTTGTACTCCTTAATTTTAAAAGGGATAAATATTGGTGGATATTTTTTGCAATAGGCACGGTAATACTTTCCGATTTTATAAGCAGTGATATTATTAAAGTAAATATATATCGGGTGCGGCCTTGTAATGACCCTTTACTGGCAGACAAAATCAATTTTTTGATCGGATATAGGCCACAAAGCTCTAGTTTTACCTCATCGCATGCCACCAATCACTTTGCCATGGCCTCCTTCTTCTTTTTTACTTTAAAAAAATATATAGGCAAAATAGCTTGGCTTTTCATGCTTTGGGCTGCTTTAATTTGCTTTTCGCAGGTATATGTAGGGGTTCATTTTCCGCTAGATGTAATTTGTGGAGGCATAATTGGTTATCTTTTCGGATATTTGTCTGCAACATCTTTTAATAAAAGATATTCTTTAATGTAACTAAACAACATGTTTGAGGTATTTATCCTGTTTTTATTAATATTTCTTACTGCTCTTTTTGTAATGAGCGAAATAGCTTTGGTAAGTGCCCGCAAAGGGCGTTTAGAAGCCTTGGCTGCCAAAGGCGATGAAAAAGCCAAAGCTGCTTTGGAGCTAGCCAATAATCCTGAAAAGTTTTTGAGTACTGCTACCATTGGTATAACGCTTATCTCTATCCTTGTCGGTGTATTTGCCGAAGATAAGTTTAGCAAAATGCTGGCCCCCACATTAGAAAAATATACCCTTACTGCTAAATATGCAGATAGTATTGCTACCATCATCGTAGTATTGGCAGTTACATTTCTTACCATCATTTTTGGAGAATTGGTTCCAAAAAAGATTGGGCTAATGCGGTCAGAAAAAATTGCCCGTGCCGTTGCTATTCCCATGAACTTTTTATCTACAATGGTTCATCCGTTGGTTTGGTTTTTATCTGGAATAACGAATGGCATTTTTAAAATATTCAACATAAAAAAACCAACAGACAGTGCGGTTACAGAAGAAGAAATAAAAGCCATGATATCGGAAGGGAGCGAGTATGGTTCTATTGAAGAAGATGAGAAAGAAATTATAGAAAGGGTTTTTCATTTGGGCGATAGAAATATCACTTCGCTTATGACGCATCGTACAGATATTGTATGGTACGATATGAAAGATACCGTGAACGATGTGAAGAACAAATCGGAAGAAATTATTTTTAGTACTTTTCCTGTATGCGAAGATACCGTGGACAATATCAAAGGCATTGTGTATGTAAAAGATTTGCTAAAAGCCGATCCCACAAAGCCTTTGGCCGATATTGTAAAACCTGCATTATTTGTACCCGAAAATAATTCTGCCTATCAATTATTAGAAAAGTTTAAGGGAACTAAAATACATTCTGCCTTTATTGTAAACGAATATGGTACGCTAGAAGGTATGATAACCCTCAACGATATTTTGGAAGCCATTATTGGTGATGTTCCACAAACGGGGCAAGAGGAATATGGTATTACCAAAAGAGACGATGGTACATTTTTGGTAGATGCACAAATACATTTTTACGATTTTTTAAGCTACTACGAAAAGGCAGAATGGATGAACGAAGGCGAGCATGAATTTGATACGCTTGCAGGATTTGTTTTGCACGAGCTGGAACATATTCCTAAAACCGGCGAAAAATTTATTTGGAAAGATTTCACGTTTGAAATTATAGATATGGATGGGCAAAGAATAGATAAAATTTTGGTTAGCATTTCGGATGAGTTGAAGGAGATGATGGAGGAGTAGCCCCCTCAATCCCCCACAGGGGGACTTTTAGTCTGTAGCAAATTGATACTGTCTTTATTTAAATCATCGTACGGGTTTTAATAAAAACTCATGGCTGTATACTGCTTGTAACTGGCAAAATGATGCTTTTTCTAGTTCTTTTATAGTGTGAATAATGATATGCACGCAAATAATAAAACAATTTAGGACTAGCTATTAAAAATCAATCTCCGCTTACTTTTCAAGATTGCCGATGGCAGTATAAATTTTCCCCTTCCAATAAATAGGGCTTTTGGGGTCTTTGAGATGCTCAAAATTAAAATCAAAACTGGCTTTCATTATTCCCTTATCCCAGTAGCCCTTATCGATGTTTATATAACCCTTGTTACAATAATATCGGGCATCTCCGCCTTTAAATACGCTCTTTAAATCTATCATGGCATAACAAACTCCATCTACAATTTTAAGTTGCAAGCTACAATGTGTAGATGCGTTCATTAAAGTATTACAAGAAACAGTATTTGCAGATGTTCGTATTGCATTAATAAAATTAGCCTCACCAAATTCGTAGCACCATGCACTACAACTCATAGTAAAATGTTGGTGTGAAGTATCTACAATTTTATAATACGCTTTTAAAGAATCTTTGTAAATCCTACCATTGCTATCTTTCATAGATTCTACATCTGTTTCACAAAAGCCATCACAACTTAGCTGTCCGAATTGATTTTTATCAATCCCTTCCGGATAAGTCCATTTGTTTCTAAATGAAAAATTTCCTTTTAGGTTTGTAACCCAATTTATTTTAATTGGAATGGCACTACTTTTAGTTAATAATGGTTTGCTTTGCCCGTATAATAATGAAGCTTGAAATAAAAAAATATTTAGAAAAATAAAAATTTTCATAGATATCTATAAAATGAAATTTCAGTTAAGCTGATGAGAGAAAACAAGAATTCAATTTTTAAAAAATCATCTCCGCCCTACTCTCCGGATTTGCCAGTTTTGTACTCTGCCGTTTTCCGCCTACTGTAACATGCAAAAAACCCATTTGCTGTTCTTTATAATCGTACAAAATATTATCCATGATGGCTATCTTTTTTACAGTAGCTATGTTGTCGGCTTCATAATAACTATAAATGGCTTCTTCTATTCTTTCGTAGCCAATAAATTTTAATTGTACAGGTTTGCTATCCACCGTAATTTGTAAATGCTTTTGCACATAATCATTTACCAACTTATCCATGGCAGGTTTTTGTTTGGCATCCAATAAATCTACCTTGGTTTTGTATGCGGCTCGCAGTGTTCTCTCAAAATCATCTGTAAATATCTTACAACTTACTTCCAAGGATTTTTCTTTGGCATTGTGCTCTATTTCTGTAACACTTATAAACAATGGATGGTGCTTGGTAGTAGCACCCAACGAAAACCAAACCAAACCAACCAATAACCACTTGTGTAAAAAACCTTGCATTGCTTTTTATAATTGATGTTAAACGATATATTTGAAAATTACAACAGCAAACTTACAGTAAACTATCAAAGCATAGCAAAAGCATGAATGATTTAGCATTTTATTTTAAAATTGGCTGGCAACATATTATCAGTACAGATGCCATAGATCATTTGCTTTTTATATTGGCACTTGCTGCCATTTACTTATTAAAAGATTGGAAAAAACTGTTGATACTCGTTACCGCTTTTACCATTGGCCATTCCCTTACATTGGCATTAAGTGTATTTAATATCATTCGCTTAAACGATAAATGGGTAGAATTCCTCATACCCTGTACCATCATCATCACGTCCATTTTTAATTTTATACAAGCCAATGCTATTAGCAAATCTATTAACCTAAATTATTTCTTTGCACTGTTTTTTGGACTTATACATGGCCTTGGCTTTGCCAATACCATCCGATTTATGCTAGCCAAAGACCAAACCATTGGCTGGAGTTTGTTTGGGTTTAATGTAGGCTTGGAGGCAGGGCAAATTGTAGTGGTATCAATAATTTTGATAATAAGTTGCTTAGTTGTAACCCTAGCCAAGCTCCCTCAAAAATGGTGGATTTACATCATTAGCGTTATAACTTTTACATGGGCGGTAAATTTTGCTATGGATAGAATTCCGTAAAAAATTATCTTTACCACTTTCAAACAAACAGCATTTATAAGAAAACAACCCACAATGAAAAAAATTTTCTTTTTTATTTTACTATCGGTAGCTATTTTTAATTGCCAAGCGCAAGATATTAGAAACAACCCCGGTAGCAACCATGGCAATCGTTTTGAACAATTGGGGACCATATTACCCACCCCAAATGAATACCGCACTGCTAGTGGCGCCCCAGGCCCCAAATATTGGCAACAACGCTGCGATTACGATATTGTGTGCGAGCTAGACGAGCCCAACAGAAAACTCATAGGAAAAGAAACCCTCACTTACTTTAACAACTCTCCCGATAACCTAACCTATTTGTGGTTGCAGTTAGATGAGAACCAACACAGTTCTGTAAACAACTCAGGCTACCAAAGTAGCAGCACGATGCCCAAAATGGTAACCGAGCAAGATGTAAACAGTATGACATCGGGCGGTAAACTAGACAAAGAATATGGTGATAATATTACCAAAGTAACCAACGCACTTGGTGTGGCATTAAAATATACCATCAATAAAACGATGATGCGGGTAGAGCTGCCGCAGGTTTTAAAACCAGGGCAACAATTTATATTTAAAATAGAGTGGAATTACAATATCATAGAGCGCACCAAATATGGTGGCCGTGGTGGTTATGAGAATTTTCCGGAAGATGGCAATGATTTATTTACCATGACCCAATGGTTTCCACGCTTGTGTGTGTACAGCGATTATCAAGGCTGGCAAAACCACCAATTTGCCGGCACCGGGGAGTTTACCCTTACTTTTGGAAATTATAAAGTAGCCATGACGGTGCCTGCAGACCATGTGGTAATGGGCACAGGCGAATGTCAAAATTACCAAGCCGTGCTTACGCCTACACAGTATGCGAGGTGGAAAATAGCACAAAACGCAACAGCGGTAACAGAAGTAGTTACCTTGGATGAAGCAAAAGCAAGAGAGAAAAGTAAATCTACCCAAAAGAAAACCTGGATTTTTAAAGCAGATATGGTGCGTGACTTTGCATGGGGTAGCAGCCGCAAATTTGTGTGGGATGCCATGCCTGCCTATGTAGAAGGAAAGAAAATTATGTGCATGAGTGCGTATGCAAAAGAAGCTTATGCGTTGTACAGAAAATACAGTACCAAAGCCGTAGCACATACCATCAAAAGCTACTCTAAATTTACGATACCATATCCTTACCCTGTTGCACAAAGTATAGAAGCAGCCAATGGTATGGAGTACCCAATGATCTGTTTCAATTTTGGCCGTACCGAAAAAGATGGCACTTACAGCGAGGGAACAAAAAATGGTATGCTTGGTGTAGTAATACATGAAGTAGGGCACAACTTTTTCCCGATGATCATCAACAGCGATGAGCGCCAATGGAGCTGGATGGATGAAGGCCTCAATACTTTTGTAGAATACCTTACCGAAGAATTGTGGGACAACAAGTTCCCAAGTAGCCGTGGTCCTGCCTATAAGATTATCGATTATATGAAAATGCCAAAAGATGCGTTGGAACCCATTATGACCAATAGCGAAAACATCATACAGTTTGGCGCAAATGCATACAGCAAGCCTTGTACCGGTCTAAATATATTGCGGGAGACGATAATGGGCAGGGAAAGTTTTGACTATGCCTTTAAAGAATATGCAAAACGTTGGGCATTTAAACACCCTACGCCAGCCGATTTGTTTAGAACCATGGAAGATGCAAGTGCCGAAGACCTGGATTGGTTTTGGAGAGGCTGGTTTTACAATACCGATCCAGTAGATATTTCATTGGACACTGTAAAATGGGCAAACCTAAGTACAGAAATAAATGCGCCTGCAAGAACTGGTGGTTCTACTACGTTTCCTGTAGCCAAACCACTTCAAAATAATTTTGAAGACATTTCTAAAATAAGAAACAAGACAGATAAAAATATTGTATTTGCAACCGATGCAGATATGAGTTTGCGTGATTTTTATTGGAGGTACGGTCGTGGGCTTGCACAAGTAGACAGCACGCCATTTACCATTACAAGACCAGCTGCAGTTGCCGATACATTTACCACCGAACAAAAACTAGCCATAGCAGGAGGCAAAACAATGTATGAACTTACTTTTAGCAACAAGGGCGGTTTGGTAATGCCCATCATTATAGAGTGGACGTATAAAGATGGCAGCAAAGAAGTAGATCGTATACCCGTACAAATATGGCGCAAGAACGAAAACAAAGTCGTAAAAACTTTTATGAAATCGAAAGAAGTAGCGTCTATAAAATTAGATCCAATGCGTGAGACTGCCGATATAAATGAGAAAAACCAATCTTGGAATATAACAGAAGAGCCATCCAAATTCCAATTATTTAAAGCCAGAGCAGGCGGCGGTCGTGGTGCTGCAAATGGACAAGGAAATGCGATGCAGAGAGAAATAAAGTAACTCTGAAAATATTTTTTTTAAAAGCGGCTTCCAATTTTTGGGAGCCGTTTTTTTTTGTTCAAAAAACTGTTGTATCAAAATGGAAAATGGTGATTTGAACGAGTAACAAGACAAAATGACCGACATAAATCGATTGATTATCTATGGAATCTTTTTTTAAAATCTTTGGAGAACAGCGTATATATTTGTGTTGGCGGTAATGTACAGTGACACACCACAAAAAAAATAATTAGATTTGACAATGAAACTATTAGCTAAGAAGGGTTTCTTTTTAATGTTATGTCTTTGGATTACGACACATACTTTCAGTCAAACTACTGACACAGTAGATTTGAAAAGAATTCATCAGATTTGGAAATTGGTGGATGACAATAACATATTCTGGAGTATAGGTTACAAAGAGATTACCGTAACATATGGTAGTAAAGCAACTAACATTCTTAAATATTCCATTTTAGCTGACACCCTTGTAACTACTGACAAAAAGAAAAGAATCGAAAAGTACCGAATTCTAAAGCTAACTGATTTAAACTTCATTTTATTAAGTGGGCGAACTCGGAAAAGAGTAGCTTTTGTATTGCGACAGGTATAATACTGTGACACTAAAACAGTACCGCCAACAATGGGTTTTCTGTTATGCTGGCTGACGAATAAATCCTGACCTGCATATCGCTTGTCGGTTGCAGTCCCAACTCACGGAATAATTCTCAGCTGCATATCGTATCTTCAGCTTCAGTAATTCTATCGGGCTTTTGTACTGGGCTGGACGGAACACAGAATACCAGCATAGCAGAAAGCCCTCAAGTAGTACGACAATTAACCAAAACAGAAACTCTTCTATGATTAAAAACATTTTATTCGGACTGACATTATTCTTACTTAGTTGTAATAACTCTGACAAGACCAGTAATTCGGATACTGCCAAACAAAGTATTAATGAAACATTCCCAATTAAGGAATTAGTCATTGACTATGGTGAAGAAGAAGGTTGGGGAGGAGACATTAGGTTATCAATTATTTCAATAAAAGAAACAGACACTTCAAAAGTTTTTATCACTACTTCAACTTACCAAGGAAAAAAATTAGGTCTTTCAGTTTCAGTTCCAAAAGCAAAAGAAGGAAATAGTGGTTTTGCAAGTGGTATTGTATTAAAAAGTATTGGCTCAGAATCCGACAATTTGCTTTTGACACTTTCAAAATTATACAAACAAAAGGCGGACACAACATTAAAATTTATAGATGCAGTTTCGTTGACATATGTGAACCTTGACGAATTTGCTAAAAGCTTAGGTGCAAAAGACGGCGGCGAATACAAAACCGAAAACCAGTACAAGCTATTCTATGAAGGAGTTAAGGAAGGTGAATATGCAGAAGTCTATTTAAATATTAATCAGACTGAACATTGGATAGATATAAAAGAAAAAGACGAGGAATACCGACCAATAATTATCAAGTTTTTGAAGAAATAAGTGGCGTACTACATTGCGTCCTATGTAAGTGTGGCAGAAGGAAGCCCAATGAGTCCCGAAATTTCGGCATTTGTTATTAAGCTTTGTTTCTGGCAGAAAATCATAGCCTAGCTTTTGGTTCTTATCATTATCATTTATATCTTTATTAGGATTTTGTTTCAGGAGGAAGTATTTCAAATACTACACCTGCAAATAGCGCTACCGTTGTACGTAATTTTTAACCACATTATATGAAATCAAATTTAGACACAACTATTCATGATTTATTGAACCAAAAAATTCTTGAATTAGAAGAACATTTTGACGCTGATATTTTTACCTATTATGGGTTGATTATAGATGGTAACGAAGTCCCAATTTTAAAAATTATTGAACAATTAGCTGACCCTAAAACAAAAAGGAAACGCTTATTTATTATTCTTACAACAGGTGGTGGTAGTGCAATCGCTGTTGAAAGGTATGTTAATATGGTACGACACCATTACGAAGAAGTTAACTTCATTATACCAGATTATGCTTATAGTGCAGGTACAATTTTTTGTATGAGTGGCGATGAAATTCACATGGACTATTATTCAGTTTTAGGCCCTATAGACCCACAGGTACAAAACAAAGAAGGAAAATTGGTTGCTGCATTAGGTTATCTTGATAAAGTAAACGAACTTATTGAAAAATCACAGAACGACACTCTAAGTAATGCAGAGTTTATAATACTCAAAGATTTTGATTTAGCAGAACTAAGACAGTATGAGCAAGCAAAAGAATTAACAATTGATTTACTTAAAAAGTGGCTTGTAAAGTACAAGTTTAAAAATTGGACAAAGCATCAAACCACTCTTGCTATTTTAGATACTGATGTTACTCAAGAGCAAAAATTACAAAGAGCTGAAGAAATTGCAGACGCATTAAGCTCTCATAATCGTTGGAAATCACACGGAAGACCAATTAACATAGATATTTTAAAAGAAGAATTAAAACTTAAAATTGAAGATTATAGCACTAATGCTTTAAGAAAAGAGTTAATTAGAGGCTATTATGAGTTATTAACAGATTACATTGTAAGCAAAAATCAAACTATATTTGTTCATACTAAATTCAACATTTAATGACTACTATTGAAAAGAATATTGCTAAAGCAATAAATTCAAAACAAAAATCCTTAAATGACATAGAAAAAATTAAGGAATTTGAAAAAGCATCAACTTTATTCCAAGAATTAGTAAAAACAGGACTTGTCAAAGAACGAGGCTATACATTAACAACACAAATTGTTCGTACTGAAAATGTTTATAGCAATTTGAATTACGAATAATAAAACTCCGTACACCAATGCGTTTTTCAAGTGTGGTAGAAGGTATCTCAATGAACTGCGGTTTGATATTGGGCGTTGGTTTGGGTAGAAAATCATAGCCTAGCTTTGGTTCTTATAATTACCATTTATATCTTCATTCTGCTTTTGTTCCTAGCGGAAGAATTTCTAATTCCACGCCTGCACAAAGCGCTACCGTTGCGCTATTCACTGGTCGAATATAATTTTCAGGCTAACTTCGGAGGATTTTGCTATTTTTAATTGGAAATTCCAGAATCAGCATATTTTTGTTTTCATTATCGAAATTAGTAGTTAGTCGGAGCATGAAAAATATTACATACTAAAAAACAATATGGAGAAGAACATCTGCATTGGGATTATGGATATTGTTAGTTTTACAAACACTTTCACAAAAGATTTATTTGTTGACGATACAAATTACACTCTTTTTTTTTCAAAAAACGACCAGACAGTGATTGATTGGGTAAAAAATGAAACTATAGATATTTTAGTAGCCCCTAGACACATGTTTAACAAGCCTGATCACCCAATAACAAATCCTTTTACCTTAATAAAAAACCTAGATAGGCAGATAAAAATTTTTGTTTTTCCTCACCTTAATTTACTACAAGGAGTAATAGGAAAAAGGAGAGATACTTTACAGTCTTTTTGGTCGTTTGTGCAGGAATTCGAAAATGATTTTAATGCATTTGTTAAAAAATTACGGGTTGCTTACAATAATAAAAATGAAAGAAGTGATTTAAACTTATTGTATGGGAAAAACGAAATACTAACTGATATAAATATTGTAAATACAGAATGGGCCAGAATTCTTAAGATTAATCCAGAATTTATTCATGAATTATCATCTCGACAGTTTGAAGAGTTTATTGCGGAAGTATGGGATAAAAGAGGTTACACAGTTACATTAACTTCACAAACCAGAGACGGCGGTAAAGACATTTATGCATATAAAAAATCCTTTAATTGTGAATTTCTTTTTGCAATCGAATGCAAAAAATTCTCTCCAAATAATAAAGTTGGGAGGCCAATCATTCAACAATTAAATGGAATAGTTGAATCTGAAAAACTGACGGGAGGTATATTAGCAACGACATCATATTTCTCTAAGGATGCAATTGAATATGCTCTACCTTTAAAGAATAGGATATTTCTTAACGATATTAACGACTTAACAGATATTTTAGCAAGAGAATTTTAAGGCAGCTAACACGAACTGTGTAAGTGTGGCGGGAAGGAAGGCCAATGAGCAGCGGTTCGCTGTTGGGCTCTAGTTCGGTTAGAAAATCATAGCCTAGCTTTTGGTACTTATCATAATCATTTATATCTTTATTCGGCTTTTGGCATTGGCTGAAGAATTTCAAATTCCACACCTGCAAATTGTGCTACTGTTAGCAGCAACTTTTTAACCCTTAAATAATTTAAAAAGAAACCATGGGTGCCATATCTGATTATGTCAAAATTGTTACGACCTTACTTGGCATTGCTTACCCAATATTATTTCAGGTTGTTGCTCGACTAGATGAGAAATATTCATCTAATTTAATAGTTGAATTATTTGATGAAGAAAAAGTAAAAATATATTTTAAGGTATTTCTGATTAGTTCGTTATTATCATTCCTTTTATGGTCGCTTGAAATTCCTTCCTTCATAAATATTGAAGGCTTTAATTTTCTAATAAATAATTCTGCGGCAATTCTTGTAATTCTTAATACATGCCTTTTAGTAATTTCGTTCTTCCTTTTCGTAAACAAAATTTTAATATACTATACCCCATCGAAATTTATTAATTACCTTATTCGTAATCACAATAGGTCAGACATAAACTTAACGCATTTCAAAGCACTTTCTGATGTCTTTATTCATTCTATAAAAAAACAAAACATCACTAATTCAACCCGTATTTCAAGGTTTTTTTATGATTCCTTTAAAACTGAGAGAGTAAATTCAAAAGATAAGCCAGTTGTATATCCAGACTCCTATTATACATTAGTCTACAATTCAATTGAGGAATTAGCAATTTTTAAAACTCAAAGGAATCCTTCATTAGAGTATCGTACTTCGGGTGGCGTTTGGCTTTTGGGTGAAATGGAAGGTGCCGAAATCTCTGATACAACCTATGCCTGCCTTTGGAGAAATATTCTACTAGCAGTCAAGTACGAGAATGACGATTTGATAATATACCATTGGGAGCATTGTCACCAATATTTTTGGACAAGTTTCAAAAATATTCGAGCAGAATACGATGAAGAATTCAATATATCAAATACAGAGCAATTAGAAAAAGTGAAATCACAAAAAGAAAGATTTTTAGAATTTCACTATGCACTAGGGGGTTTACTTTTATATAAAAAAAGATATACTTGCCTTGGTAAAATATTTACCTACACCACTAGTGAACCGCCGAAATATGAATTGCTTCCAGAAACAATGCAAGAAATATTTAGTAGGTACGATCATTTTCGGGACCCCCTCGAATTTAAATTCCCTTGGATGTCATCTAAATATCCCTTCCGGGGACTTATTGGAGTCAATTCAAGTAGAGTTATTAAAAAATGGATTTGCCATTATATGGCTTTGCTCTTCTTGAGACAATATACAATTGTGCCTTATCTCATCTATATGAAACCTCTTGAATTTCCTAGCTTACCAAAAACTCAAGGTGAAAAGAAAAGATGGATTGAAGGACTAGATTTTTTCAAGAGATTGTTAAATGAGAGTCTTTCAAACAGCGATTTAATTAAATCAACTGATCTCGATTTTATTACGGAAGAGTGGTGTTCTAAATATGGTAAATTGTATCCGATAACTTATTTAGAACAGCTAAAAGATAAATTTGAAGATGAATACTCAGATGGCGAAGTAAATACTCCACTAGCGGCTGAAAAAATTCAAGAGTTTTATGATACTACAGCAAAAATATTGGAAAATGTTATTGATTCATACTCTGAATTAAATCGTGATGATGAATTAGTAAAAGATTATAACAAGTGGTTTGTTAATGGACAAAAAATGATACAAAATAGAGACCCATTTACTCAAACACCAGAGGCACATCACTTGAATTATGATTCAATATTAGGGTCTTTGTTGGCAGAGAATATTAAGGTTGGAATTGATAGCACTTTTCAAATGTCATTCACAAAAAGCTATCTTTTAAAACCTCAAAATATATTTAAAGCCATCGATAAATTAAATATAATCGAAGACTATTTAATATTAAATCCGGGAATTAATATTGAATATTACATTTCCTTCCATCGTATTGAATTTTTAACAGTGGATAATTATAGAGGAATAAAAATAATTAATCTCCCACAATCAATGGCTAATAGAAACTCTATTTTCCTTATCAGAAAAATAGATTTACCTAGTATAATTTCAGTAGATATCGAATCAAAAATTGATGTAAAATATTCCCCTGAAAGAATTAGTAAAAAATACAACATATTTGCTTCTGTTATAGACCTAAATAATGCTTCAGAAGAAATCAGGAATGAAAATTCACAAGAAATAACTACAGATGAACTTAGGAAATATGTACTCCTGAATATTTTTCACTCAACAGAGATTAGGTGGAAAAAGAATATTGATTTAATTGAATTAATTGAATACTCTGAATATAGACAAATGGGCTTAGAGAACGAATTAGAAGATGTTGTTTTACGATGAAAACTCAAATTGCTCTAACAAAAGGTTTGCCTCCCATCTGGCGCAGGTATGTAGGTTGCCTATTATTTTAAAACTATCGCAGCATACTTTCAAATTAAAAAAAGTATCTCCGGCCCCATCTGGCGCAGGTATGTAAGTTGACTATTATTTGAACACTATCGCAGCATACTTTCAAATTAAAAAAAGTATCTCTACCTCCACATCTAGCCCCATCTGGCGCAGGTATGTAAGTTGACTATTATTTGAAAACTATCGCAGCACAATTTCAAACTAAAAAAGTATCTCCGGCCCTATCTGGCGCAGGTACATAACTTGCCTATTATTTGAAAACTATCGCAGCATACTTTCAAACTAAAAAAAGTATCTCCGGCGCAGAAATGAGGCCCAGCCTGTGTGCCAGCTTTCTGTGCTATAGTAGTATAAGCTGCAAAAAATAATGTTATATTTTTAAGAAATAAAGAAGTTGATAAAGAAGTTCATTGATTCTTTTCCTCGGTTCGTGTCCTCCACCACAAGTGTTCGGAAGATTAGAAAGCACCATATTAAATAATAAGTTAAGCCTGAAAGGCTGGTATTAATATAGAATTCTACCAATGTTATAATGCCGAAATCCCGAAGGGATGACATTATTACTAATATCACCCCTTCGGGGTTTATTAAAAATGCTTTGTGTTTACTATATTAATTGCATCCCTTCGGGATTAAAAGTTGAATAATAAAACGTTCCGAACAGTTGAAGTGTCCCCACGAACCGTTCGCTATGGTCAGTCTACTTTCTTCGCCTTGGGCTTTGGTTCAAGCAGAAAATCATGCCTAGCTTTTGGTTCTTATCATTATCATTTATATCTTTATCTGCCTACCGGCAGGCAAGTTCTTTGCTGAAGTTTCGGGATTCTGAGCAGAAGAATTTCAAATACCACACATGTAAAATGCGCTACCGTTGTAAGCAACTTCACTCCTAACTAAATTATTGACAGAAATGATAAAGTTTATAAAGGTATTCAGCGTTGGTTTCACATTGTTACTGTTTGCATCTAAGACTTTTGGTCAAAGCATATCTGACAAGGAAATTATTGACAGCATTGTCGCAGCAAATGAAAAGACCTCCTTCGTACAAAAGTTATTTGTGGGTGACAGTTTAAAAGCGACATATTTCATAAATCCTAAAACCAAAAGTGTAATCAAGATGAAGGTTGAGACAATCGACAAATTTCGAAAAAAATGGGTTTATACGTACTACCTTGACAGTATTCAGCGACCTTTGATTGTTTCAGCAGACAAAATAGATGGAAAAGTTTTTCGTTATGCAACATACTATTTCAAAGACGACAAACTAGTGTATAAGAAAGAAACGAACGCAAAAATTGATTATCAAGAAAAACAGACAGAATCAATTAAGTATTTGCTAGACAGAAAACCAAATTAATAACACTCTTCGCCTTGTGCTTTGGCTCAGGCAGTAAATCATAGCTTAGCTTTTGGTTCTTACCATTATCATATATATCTTTAGTTTGCTTTTGTTACGGGCGAAAGTCCCGAAATTTCGAGATAATTACACAACTGCAAAAAGCGCTATCGTTTGGCAACAGTTAAAACTACATCCAGTTAAAAATAATATTTTCAATGACATTTTGGATCATTAATAAAATAATTGCAGCCTATATCCTTTCTACTACAACATTTTTGATAATAATACTTTTCCTCAAAACGCAACGCAAACGAACAAGATACTTTCTTAATAAAGCAAACCTTCTTATTGTTTTTGTTTTGTTTTTAAATATAATTTTTGTTGGTGAAGAAACAATAAGATGCCTTGTTTCAGAAAACAGTAATGCCAAGGTCATTGTTGAAGAAACAGTCTCCAATCATAGGCAGAATTGTACTTCCGTATTTATTGCGTTATTTTTCTTTGCGTTTTTATTTCAGTCACTATTTTTTTTCAAAAGACATAGAATCAAAGTTTCATTTACAATCATTTCAATTATTCTTTTGACATTTGTTTACAACTTTGAAAGACTGGTAGTTTATGTCACAAGCTTATTTAGAGATTACTTGCCCTCAAGTTGGTCAACCTATTATGAAACAACTGGCTTAGTTTGGACAGTTGTTTTTTCGGCTGTATACTTTGCATTATGCTGGACAAGCATTGAGACATTTAAAAATAAATATTTCGTGAAACAGTAAACGAAAGCCCAACTTTAAATTTTGTGTAACCAGTGCAGAACAGCCTGTCCCGAAGTTTTGAGATTTCGGACAGACGAGCAATGAATTCCAGCCCTGCAAGCAAGCCCTGTTCGCTGCGTCAAATACAACGACCTACCTCAAAACCTTGAACATCTGAACAATTTTCGTAAATTTGGTCATACACTAAAATTATGAGGACAATAAGTGTTTCTATATCAGATATTGAATATAACAAGTTCGGTTTGAAGGAAGACAAGTTAACTTTTACTGATTTTATTGACATTGTGAGCAAAGAATTGACACGCCAAAACCTAAGTAAATGTTTAGAACTTGCGGACAAATATGGTATTTCAAAAATGACAATGGACGAAATTACAAATGAAGTAAAAGCTGTTAGGAAAAATGCAAAAAATCGTAATTGATACGAATGTGATTGTATCATCTCATTCAACGCGGTTAACCATCTGGCGCAGGTATGTAAGTTGTCTATTATTTGAAAACTATCGCAGCATACTTTCAAATTAAAAAAAGCACCTCTGGAGCAATTGGGGCATAGGTTTGATCCAATCATCGTCAGTGCATAGCCAAGGTTTGATTTCGACGGACTGTTTGCTGCCGGACAGAAGTTCTAAACTTCGGCTTTTAGGTATCCGCAGGATGTCCACGGGACGCTGTGCGCTGCGCATATATCTAGCCCAGCCTACTGGCAGGCAGGTTTAGTTCCGGGCGGCAGGTAGCCTATTCCAAAACTGTCCAAAGCCCCGGTCTTTTTACGTAACTTGCAGACAACGTACAAAGTTGAAAGCACCGTCAAAATAATTAAACTCAAAGTAACAATATATTCTAAACTCGAAAAAAGACCTTTTATGAAATTTATCTTTTCCTTCATCTCTTTTGTATCACTTTTTGTAATTAGTTGTACAGGACAAAGTAATAAATCGTATCCAACTTTTGTGTTGAATGACAAGTATAACCAAATTCAAAAGGAAGATTCTAAAGTAGTTCCGCAAAATTTTGAGCTTCAATCTTTACAGGGTTTAATGCTCGATTGTTCCAAGTATGACTTCTCATTAATTAAAGCAATGAATGATAATAAACTTCCTGACCAACTACAAATAACATCAAAAGCAGGGACTTTCACCGTTAAACTAAATACAAAAGGGCAGACAATTATCGACAATTCAACTATGGAATCGCTTGAGGGCAAAAATAAAAGTTTTACAGGATTTATAAAAGGCGAAACGGTAATGTTAGCGATTGGCACATTAAAGTACAATGAGATGATGACTTATTGGTTAGGGACGATCTCAATCAAATAAACTACGTACAAGATCTGTTGTGTAAGCAGGGCTTGGCGTTGAAATTTCGACTTTTTTCATCGCTGTACTTTGGTTCCTTTTGCCTCGGTTCGTGTCCCCACGAACCGTTCGCTATGGTCAGTTTACTTTCTTTGCCTTGGGCTATTGTTCTGGCAGAAAATCATGGCCTAGCTTTTGGTTCTTATCATTATCATTTATATCTTTAATCGGCTTTTGTTCTGGGAGGAGGAATTTCAAATTCCACACATGTAGTAAGCCCAAGCGTTGCCTGTAATATTTGACGAACCCTAATAATACAATAGATTTTAAAATTGGCACAAAAGGAAATAATAATAAAAATTCAAAATGATAGGGTTCTTTTTAACCCTCAACTTTCCATTGACATCAGACAGACGAGCATCCCGTTTGAGCATTTAAAATTTAGGACAAACGAAGACATTTATTGGAAAGTAGAGATGCTTGAATACGAACCTTTAGAAAAATATTTAAAGGTTAAAATCGTTGACTATAAAGCAACTGACATTTCAACCTTTGCAAACCAACCAGCTAAAAGCGAAATCAGAAAATTGATTTTTGTAGGAAGGTATGATTGGTCTAAACTTGAACCTCTGTTGGTCTCGTATGTTAGAAGTAAGTTCATTAAACAACTTGATCATATTAATCACATACAAACATCCTTTGTTGAACGCCCAAGACCGACAAATTTTAATCCAAATGAAAAGCCTCAACAATTCCATCTATCCGAACCAAATGGTCCATTTATTAGAGTAATCACAGTTGACTTCTGGATTGCTTTTAATGACGCCCAATTTATGTTGGGGTACATTTCATTCAAAAAGCATATTAAGGAAATCGAAAAAAGCATTGACTTTAAAATTTCTAATGACCATATATTAGCAGAGTTTGAAAATGTTAAATATTGGTTTTCAAAAAAACTAAAAACAAAAAAATTTCATGTAAAAGTTTCTATTAACTTAGTTGACAACCAAATAAAAGAAATAAAAGCAAATTCAAAAGAAATAGATTTAATAACTCCAGAATTAATTGATGGTATAAAATATCTACGAACAATCGAATTGACTAAAGCACCTCGAGAAATTAACCCTGACAAATCACTTTTTACCGCAGAGGATATTTTTTCTCAAATTGACACAGAAGATATTGAAGGCAATGTGTTCAATCAATCCGAGCAAGATATACTTAACTTTCTAATTGAAAAAAGCAATGTCCGTAACAAGAAGGAGCTTACCTATTTATCAGGAAAGAAACAATCCGAAAACCATCCAATTCGTTACACTTTGCACCCAAACTTTGGGTTTTTGTTCTTAATCGAAGGAGTCGAGAATAATCATTTTGTTTGGGAGCTTTTAAATTCACACGCCACTTACATTTGGACAATTGATAAATCGGAAAATGATATTAAGTTACAATTTAAAAGAATTGAAAGTATAGTAAACAGTATTAGGACAACCGGAAGAGAGAAATATAAAAGTGCATATAGAAACACACATCAGGACAATGACCTTGTATTTAGGGTAATCAACCATAAGGACATTGGTTCTGACCTAATAGACGAGTTTCCGAAATGGAAAAGCAAGCTGAACGAACAGCTAACTTGACAGAACTCTCACTGGCGCAGGTATTCCGCTAGGATTATCTGTGTCTATTAATTCTACCGGATTCACAGACACCTGTGGACGGCTGAAGCCGATAACAGGCGCTAGTGGATTTTTTAAACTATTATTTCAGTGAGCCACTTTTTGTTTGTGCTCAACTCCATCTAAAAGCATCTCTACATATGCAAAATATTTTTGGAAATAATATCTGGTTTTTCAATAACGGCCAAAATGTTCCTGATGGCGATCTGTCAAGAAACTGGGAAGCTTGTAAGATATATGGGTTTATATCTGCCGGTCAAACAAAAAAAGATTACACTTATGCTAGAAAGCCAAAAACTAATGATATTTTATGTGTTTATCAAAGTAAGCTTGGTTTTGTAGGTATAGGTACAGTACGAAGAACGGCGGTTCCTATTCGTCAATTTCTCTTTGATGATGAAAATAGCTTAAGAAATAGACCAGGTATAATTATGGGAGATAGACGCAATCACGGTCTATTTCACCTAGAAGAAGATCCTATTTTATGTGAACAGGTTTTAAAGGTAGATTGGAAAGTATTAGACAAAAATCCTTTATGGATGACTACAAATGAAGACGGACAATTTTCTCCTAGAGGAACTTGTGTTTCTTTAAATAGTGAGCACTCAACACTCTTACGAATACAATCTCACTTTGATGTCACATTTATTTCGAATAATCCTTAACTATATTTTTGCCCCATCTGGCGCAGGTATGTAAGTTGACTATTCTTTGAAAACTATCGCAACATACTTTTAAATTAAAAAAACACCTCTTGCGCAATTGGGGCATAAGTTCCCCAGCCTGTGTGCCAGCTTTCTGTGCCATAGTAGTATAAGCTGCAAAAAATTATGTTTATATGTAAGAAATAAAGAAGTTGATAAAGAAGTTTATTGTTTCTAAGTTTTATTTTGTGCAATCCTTTGCCTCGGTTCGTGTCCCCACGAACCGTTCGCTATGGTCAGTTTACTTTCTTCGCCTTGAGCTTTGGTTCGGGCAGAAAATCATAGCCCTTTCGCCCATCTGGCGCAGGTATGTAAGTTGCCTATTATTTGAAAACTATTGCAGCATACTTTCAAACTAAAAAAGTATTTCCGGCCCTATCTGGCGCAGGTATGTAAGTTGACTATTATTTGAAAACTATCGCAGCATACTTTCAAACTAAAAAAAGTATCTCCGGCGCAGAAATGAGGCCCAGCCTGTGTGCCAGCTTTCTGTGCCATAGTAGTATAAGCTGCAAAAAATAATGTTTATATTTAAGAAATAATGAAGTTGTAATTCCATTGCCTTCAATTGAAGAACAAGAGAACATCGTAAAAGACAATAGAAGAAGAAATACAATTGGTAAATGATAACAAACGCTTAGTAGAAATATTTGAGCAAAAAATAAAAACTAAAATTGGTGAGGTTTGGGGTGTGAAGGAGGAATTGGAAACGGTATAAAAAAATTAAATTTGTAAAATGAATCATTGGGTAGAAACAGCCATACAATTATTAACTAAAAGCCTCCATCCAGTTCCACAAGAACTGAATGAGATTGATTGGAAGAGCGGATTATCGGATAAAAGCGAACGCTTGGCACAACATATTTCTGCCTTTGCCAATCACGCCAATGGAGGCTATTTGGCTTTTGGCATTGACAATGATGGCAAACCAAAGCCATTAGACAAAGATGAAATGGATACCATTGTTCAAAAATTGGGAAACATTGCAAGAAACAATTTGGCTCAACCAGTAGGCATTGAACATAGCGTTGCAGATTATAAAGGCAATGCAGTTTTGTTTATTCATATTCCCGAACATACCGATAAACCAGTTCATTTAAGAGGAAGCGATGTTTTTGAAAGCTATAAACGAAGTGCAGGACAAACCGTAAAATTATCACGGCACGAAGTAAAACAACTCATTGCCATTTCAACAGGTTTCGATTTTGAAGCACAAATAGCAATGCACAATGTAAGCGATGATGATGTATTGAAATTGCTTGATTACGACAGTTATTTTACGTTACAAGAAAAGCGTTTACCTGATACCAAATTAAGCATTTTGCAAACTTTGGCAACTGATGATTTAATAAAGAAAACGCAAAACGGTTGGGACATTTTAAATCTTGGAGCAATTCTTTTTTCAAAAGATGTAAAGAATTTTAAAGAACTGAAACGTAAAGCCATTCGGGTAATTGTTTACAAAGAAACGAGCCGTATAAATGCTTTGAAAGAACCAGATGGAGGCAGAGGTTATGCTTCGGGTTTTGAAGGATTGGTAAATTACATTATGGACCAATTACCATCAAATGAAGTAATTGAAAATGCTTTGCGTAAAAAAGTAAAAGTATATCCCGAAAAAGCCATTCGTGAATTTGTTGCCAATGCATTAATACATCAGGACTTTGCAGTTACAGGTTCAGGTGTTATGATTGAAATATTCGCAGACAGAATAGAAATAACAAATCCTGGCATTCCATTAGTTGACACAAACCGTTTTATTGACACGGCACCGAAATCAAGAAACGAAAATTTAGCTTCGCTAATGAGAAGATTAAATATTTGCGAAGAAAGAGGTAGCGGAATTGACAGAGCCATTGAATCTATAGAATTATATCAATTGCCTGCACCAAAATTTATAAGAGGCGATGACTATACACGAGTAATAATGTACGCTCCGACTCCTTTAACCCGAATGAATAATGACGACAGAGTTCGGGCTTGTTATCAACACACTTGTTTGCAATATGTAAACAACCAACAAGCAAATAATCAATCTGTTCGGAAACGGTTTAACATTGCAAAAAACAATGTTTCGTTTGCTTCAAAATAATTGCCGACACATTAGAGGCAGGATTAATAAAAGCATCTGACCCTGAAAATGCTTCTAAAAAGTTTGCTTCTTATGTTCCTTTTTGGACTTAAACCTTAATTGTTTACAAAATCAAATGAGAGTCAAATCACAACATAAATACATGATTAACAATACCTTTCTTATTTCATTGGAAAATCCCGAAGTGAAAAGCCATCACACAGATGTAAGCACATTTGCAATTCACACAAGCTAACACACGACCAAAAATTGCAAAAGAGCTTCCACCCCCCATCTGGCGCAGGTATGTAAGTTGCCTATTATTTGAAAACTATTGCAGCATACTTTCAAACTAAAAAAAGTATCTCCGGCCCCATCTGGCGCAGGTATGTAAGTTGACTATTATTTGAAAACTATTACAGCATACTTTCAAACTAAAAAAAGTATCCCCGGCGCAGAAATGAGGCCCAGCCTGTGTGCCAGCTTTCTTGGCCGCTGTTTTTATCGACCGTAACGGTAACCTAAATTAATCCCACCTTCTACATACAGAGCATACAGCAGGCGATAATACCTTTTCAAAATATATTATTGCTTACTATCGGTATGAAGTAATAATACCTGTTTTTAAAAACACGTAGTTATGCTTATACAAAAAGCTTAGTGTTGTTATTACTTTGTATTGTATTTAATAAAACCCAACACGGATATAGAAAAAGGGATAGGATAACAAAAAAAGTGGAATCCAGCTACCACTTAAAAAAACGGGTTCACCTGCGGGGACATTTGCTGCTGGGGTGGTTTCTGAAAAGCCTTATGAGTAGGAAAAACATTTTAAAACTAATTTATTATGAGCCTCAATCAATCAAATTTATCTTCTACGCCGCTGGATTTTGTAGTGGCAGTTTCAGAAGAATCAGTTAATTCAACCATGTTTCAATACATGAGTCAAAATAGTTTTCCGGCGATGTCGTTATGCTGGACACAAGTAGAAAACGGACCTTTAATACCCATTACTCTTGCGGCTTTGATGGCTGGCAATGCCTCACAAGGTGGAACCAATGGCACTAATCCTTTTGACGTCCCTAACTGGACTAATGGCGAGCCAATGTCGCAGGACCTTACCAATATTAATAACTCAGCTTTTGCATGTGGTATCCAGCTACAGATCGGTATTCCTGCCGGCATGAATATACCAGGTGCTCCCAACCAGCCCTATACTAACACGCTTCCTTATATGGTAAGTCTTAACACAACCAATAGCAACACCGCTATATTCAATTTGCTTTTTGCACAGTTCACTGTGGTTTATCCTACTTTTGGGCGTTCGGGCTTATCAGCTTATAATAACGATTCTCAACCTTCGGGCTCATCGTGGGGTATTACTGTAAATGTACCGTTAAGTCAAATAACGGTGTCTCCATCCAGTGCGCCCTCAAATGTACAACAAGCCCTTTCCAAAATGGGGCCCGGAGCATTTAGCATACAACAATTATTTTTTGATTTTCTTAATGCCACCATTACTGATGCCCCTACTCAAAACTGGCCAGCTATTGTAAGCAATCAATTTACTGTAGCTATGCTTGAGCAGTTAATTCAACAAAACGAGCAAAGTCAGGGGTTGGCAAGCGTTGGTTACACGATTACAGCAGGTGCGGTTCAGCCCAGCACCTTTAATATTGGCAATCTGGAAATGGTATTTGAGGAATACGAGCCTTCAACAGAATCTACTCAAATGCTTAACACAGTTAATTATTTATGTACTGTACCTGGAGGAAATAGAATACCTCCAAACTACTCTGGCATTTCATGGAATTGGTTTGATACCGCTGCGCAACTTGGTACTTTTGACGGAGTTGTGGCCATTAACCGAAACACACTAGCTGCCTGGATATACAGCCAAATAAGTAATAACGTAATGCAAAACTGCTTTGCACCTTACGTAAGGGTTTGGTTAAGTGGATTTATTGATATGACGGTAAACTGGCAATGGAATTTAACCCCCTGGCAAACTCCTACGGTAACTTATCCTGCAACGGGTTCTACCGTGTTATCGGTTAACTATAGTTCATCTGCGAGTGACCAGGCTGGTTTAAATGGAGATATGGGTGGAATGAAACTGGCACCTTCATACAGTGCCAATGTTAGTTTTGAAAATAATACCATTATCATTGTTCAAAACCTTACTATTTACTTATGGGTGAGTTCTTTAAGTACATCTGCCGGCGGAAATGTCGTTGATATTACAATTACTGATACTTATACTTTGGGTGTTAACGCTACCGGTCAAATTTCAGCTTCACTGTCATCCAGCACTTCCAATACTTCCGAATCACCTTCAAGAAACGGCTTCTTGAATTTCTTTACCGACATTAACGATATTATTAACAGTATCAATTCCTGGATACAGAATTTTACTGCTACCAGTATTACTGATATTCCGGTTTCAGATTTTAATAGTTTTGTTTTTCCGGGTTCGCAAACCTTCACTTATTCCAATGTGGCCTTTTCAAATAACCAGGATATGGTTTCGTGTATTGTTTACGACGACCCTGCCGGTGCCGCCACCGAAGCCAAAACTGTTAAATTGTACTCCACCGAGAATTTTTCGCACGCTGTATTAAACACAAATCCCGAAGAGACTGCACAAACTGCTAAAAACGGCTAAATACTACAAACTGTAAAGTCGATTACTTAACCAAACAAAAAAAAATTATGAGTAATTCAATTTCATATTCTTCTGAATTAATGACCAATTATCTTCCAGCATCGATAATGGATCCAGAAGATAATTTTGAAGCCCTGCAAGACAATTCTGGTAATGCCATGTTGTTTTCGATAGGCACAGACGGCATTTTTTATGCTACCTGCGAAACACAGGCAACAGGAACAGGATGGGTAAGAACAAATTTGAGTTCGATTGTTTTAACTGAGCCTTACATTGGTGGAACCTGCACCAAATTTAGTGTGGCACAAAATAACAGTGATGGCACCATTGGTTTGGCTATGGTAATAACTGTCAGCGGTGCCGACCAGCTATTTTTGTGCCTGGGCAACAGTAATTCAGATTTAAGCTGGATTGCTGCTCCGCAATGGACTATGTATTCCTACGACAACAGCACCCCTGCTCCTAATCCTTTACAAATAGCAAATGTGTTTATTAGCGAAACAGATAGCGGGCAATTTATAGTGGCCGATTTAATTATCGCTAGTCAGGTAAGCCGCTTTTACATTAATACAAATACTTCGGCTGAAAAGCATTGGAATGTAGCTCCTTTAAACATTGACCTTAATTCATTACAGTATTTGAGTGCTATTGGCCGTATAGCAAATGGTTCGGGTGTTGATGGCATGTATTCAGGAGGTCAAATTAACGGGGCAGCACAATTAATTTATTGCCCTTTATATAATGCTTTTGGGGCTAACCCTCCCACTACCAATCCACTGCAATTACCAGGTAATTTAGTTCCGCAGGCAATGTGCACTTTCAGAAATGGTAATAGTGATGATTCAACCGACTTATTGGTAACCTCGGTAGACGCAGGCGGAAATGGCAGCTTGTATTATTTCGCTTCAACCAACCAAACCAGCAATGCCACGGCTACTTTGTTATTGCAAAATCCATTGCTGATCAATACATCAAAACTGGTGGCCTATTTAAATAACGGAACACTTACCGTTTGGGGACTTAACGGCGCTGATCAGGTTTTTTATCTTACCTGTAATTATTCGCCTGACTTACCAGGTACCTGGACAAACCCCTTACCTGTTTTATCGGGTATTGATATGATGTCGCCTTATGTGAATGTAAGTAACGGTGGTAATACCATTTTTGCGGTTGGAGACAATAATTTATTTATTATCACAAAATCCCCAGTAACCAGCTTGTGGAGCACTAAAGAAATTACACTTCCACAACCACTTACAAATTCGAAGGCGCTTAGTTTTAGTTCTTACACCACCCGCATTCAGTTATTGGATCCCAACAACAACACGGTTCCTAATTCGCCTTTGATGTTGAGCGCCAATACCCGGGCTACTTTTTACATTAATAACCTGTATTATGTACTGGATACTACCCCGGTACCTGTAAATACTGATAGTTTTGGCTCCATAACATTAGTGGAAAGCATAAGCGATTTAAGCGGCACAATTATTAATGTGGGCGAAGCGGGAGGAACGGCAATAAGCATTAACCCGATGAACACTTCGTTTACCAAAATTGCCCAGCTGAATACGTCCAATGCGTTGCAAAGTGCGGTAATTACAAGCGATGATGGAAGCACCAGGCCACTGGTACCTACAGGTACATCAAGCAATAATTTAACGGCTGCAGCTACTGCTAACCAGGGCCTTGCCAGTGCTTATTCCAACATAAATACATCAGGAATTGATTTTTCGGCATTACGGCTAAGTATGACAAACATGCCAGTGGTGGCAGGATTCGAAAATGCTATCGCTGCCGACATTGGAGATATTTTTAATTGGCTAAAATCTGGGATTGGTTACGTTATTAATAAAATAGAACAGTTGGCCGAAGGTGTATGGACCTTTATTGTAACAATTGCAGGTAAAGTTTACCAGGGCATACTAAATTGCGTTGAATCTGTTGTGGCCGCAGTGGAATGGGTTTTTAGGGAAATACTTACGCTCATAAAAGACCTGATTGCGTATTTGGAATTTCTATTTGGCTGGCAGGACATTTTGACCACTCATAATGTTTTGAGAAACATATTTATTCAATACACACAATACAGCATTGATGGCTTAGCCAATTTGGGTACCATTATTTCGAACGATTTTAATACCATTCGAAATACCATTGACAGCTGGGCGGGTATTAGCGGTATAAACCAAACACCCAACGGCTCTTCGTCGGCCAACCCACTACCCGCCTCGGTTCACAGCGCACCTGCCAATCTTGGCATGCACCATTTTCAGGGCAATGTATCGGCTTCCAGCAGCAGTTATACCCAACCTTCGATTTCAGAAGAGATTTTTAAGGACCTGATTCAGTTAATCAATGCGGAAGAACAAAACGTAAGCAATGCCGCAACACAAATTCAAACTCAGATTATTGATCAGTTTGGAACTTTATCTGGCGATCAGATCATGCAGCGTTTCCTGGCTATCGCAGCCGATTTAATTATTGGAGCTGTTGAACCTGTTATTGTTGCCGTTATTAACATCCTGGTTCAACTCAGCGATACTGTATTAAGCGCTATGACCGCCACAATTAATATCCCCGTATTATCCTGGTTGTACAACGAGTTAACAGGCAATGAACTTTCCTTTTTAGATCTCATGTGTTTGATTTGCGCAATCCCTGCTACTATAGCGTACAAACTTATTAATAATGCAGCGCCCTTTCCACAGGGCAGCAGTTTTACAAATAGCCTAATCAACGCAACAAATTTTAGCCAGATACAAAGTTTGTACACTGGCTCGCCAGGCCTTACTGCCATTAGTATTGCAGATGGCAAAACTGGAAATACTGCTGAAGGGTCATCCTCCAGTCCAACTCCTTTGGGTATTGCATTTTGTGTGGCAGGTGTTGTTGCACTTATTGGCGCCCAGGTAATGGTTGTATGTGCGGTTAAACAGGCAGTTCCAACTCCTTCAAAAGCATTAGCTCTGGTAAATGCGGTTGGAAACTGTTTATATGTAACCCCCGATATTGTTGGTGCATTTTCGACTCCGGGCAGATGGGATGTTATTTTTAATGATACGCTGACCGGCATTTCTATTTTAAAAGGCTTTGCCCTAGATATTAATTGGGTTGGCCAAAAAGTGTCTAGTTATTCAGAATGTATTCTTAACATTATCTGGTTTGTACCGGTAATAGCTAATGTGGTATATAGCACCGGATCTAATTTTTACCCATCGCTTGTGCCCGACACTATTGGCAATTCGGCTTTTAATGTAGGCGGCATTTTAGCTCCTTTTAACAATAATCCCGATGTGCTGATTGTGCAATGCGGTTGTATGGAAATTTATGGAGGCGAAATGGTTATTTCGGGAATTGGGAAATTATTGGCCGGTTCTTAGCGTTTCAACAAATTCCTGCAAAAACAGGGACCCTTTAAATAATCCCTTTGGACAGGGAATAATTTACAAAAGGAAAAACCAGAAAATCTTTTAAAAGAGTATGCATCAAACACTAAAAACAAAAATGATGGCTTCAGGAAGTACACTCATCAACATCAAAAGCACTATCTCCGGCAAGATCCAAAAGTCTCACATGTATAGCGACGACCCTGTACAGATTTGCGAGGCCGTTAATGTAACGGCCAACGAGCCCGCTTATATGCTTACTGCAAACTACAATTATGGTTTTATACATGATGGCAAAGACTATTGGTTTATTTCAAGCACTACTCCCCAGGGTGCGGAATATGTATGTAAAGGGTCGGTAACAAAGCCCACCTTTTCCTGCTCTTTGATTAGTGAAGATGATGGACAAACGCTCACCTTTACGGTTAACCCCACTACATTCTGGGCTCTTGAAGATTCTGGTTCATGTTCCACTGCAATGAATCAAATTGATTAACAAAATATCTGAAAAAGCATTGCTGATTGAAAACCTTTAATAATAGTACATCATTAGCGATTGAAACACTGTGTACATGGTTAGGTAATCATGCCGAACAATTCAGACCTTCACCAGGTGAGGGTCTGAATTCCTTCGATCACCTAAAACCTTTGGGCGAATTTATCTTGATACTATACAGTTTTTCTGGTAATTCCAACAAAATAGCCCACCAATCAGCACATACATGGGCCGCTGATATGGGTAATATTCTGGAGAAACCTCTTAGTGAATTGTGCCACAATATTAATTGGGGCAAGTTGCCCGATTGTGGCATCAAAAATCAGTTCCTTCTTTCCAGCCTTCTTATTTTTCCTGCTCATAATGCCTTAACCGGCAAATCTCTTGTTCCAATAAGTACAATTGCCCGCCTACTTTCGTCTCCTAATTTAGCCCTGGCAATTTATACCATTAATCTTGAATTGGCTTTCGCACAAGACATTGCCGGACTGGGAAGTTGTCATGAATTAATGCAAAGTGAATTAATTTTATTTTTAGATAAGTCGGGGGATAAGGATTTACTGAATTCTGAGGTTTACAAATTAACACACTTAATATTTTTTGCTACCAAAATGGGCTTTCGGGAACTTGCTCTGCCTCAAAGTTATCGGCCCATTTTGAAAAACAAATTGACTAAAGCGCTAGCTCTTAAAATGAAACAGCAAAATTTTGATTTGCTTTCGGAATTACTGATGTGCATGAACTGGATAAATTACACTAATCTTCCTATTTACGAACAGGCTCTTCAATATCTTTCAGAAACAATTATTTTAAATGGGTGTAAGGCTTTAAATATACAAATGCAAAGCGACAACCAGTGCTCAAATTTCAGATATATTTACCATACTGCCTTGGTTGCCCTAGCAGCTTTAGGCCATTCGCCTTACCACAAATATTAGTCGCCTATTTTTCAATCTTTGCAGCAGGTTATCCATAATTTCTTTCCTTATCTGGCGCAGGTATGTAAGTTACCTCATCTGGCGTATTTATGTAAGTTGCCTATCACTTGAAAACTATCGCAGCATACTTTCAAACTAAAAAAAGTATCTCCGGCCCCCATCTGGCGCAGGTATGTAAGTTGCCTATTATTTGAAAACTATCGCAGCATACTTGCAAATTAAAAAAAGTATCCCATCTGGCGCAGGTATGTAAGTTGCCTATTATTTGAAAATTATCGCAGCATACCTTCAAACTAAAAAAAGTATCTCCGGCCTTCCTATCCTCTGTTTGGAAAAAACAGAAAATCTGACAAAAAAGAATGGCAATAATTAATACCCTGCAACTTGAAAAAAAGCACTATCAAATTATTGAGTACTGATATCTTAAAAACTACATAAATTTTATAGAGTGCGTACAATACAAATGTGCTGCGCTAGCTCCTGCTACACGCCTACTATGGAAGGGTCAAAAAAAAATGCTAACTTTATTGAAATTTAAAAATATGTTATACGGCCAAATAAGTATTGATCCTGAAATTATGAGTGGCGCTCCGGTTTTTGCTGGGACACGAGTTCCTATCCAGACCTTATTTGATTATTTGGAAGGCGGTGACGACCTGGAAATGTTTCTTGCAGACTTCCCTTCGGTTACAAAAACTGCTGCTATTAGTGTTTTGGAAATGGCAAAAGCTTCTCTAACTTCTGAAAAGGTTCTTCATGAAAATTTTGCTTGACGAAAGTTTACCCACAAAACTTTCTGAATTTTTTGGAACGGAACATGAACTTTTAACTGTAAAAGATATGAACTCGCTTGTTAGAAAAACGGAGAGCTATTACGGTTAGTTATTGAGCATAATTTTGAGGTCTTCGTAACAGCCGACCGAAATCTGCCATATCAACAAAATTTAAAAGCCATAACTTTTATTCTTGTAATACTTTGCGGAGTAAATAATAGACAAGAAACTTATATCAACTTAATTCCTAAACTCCTAGATCTATTAAAAAGTTCTGAGTCACCAAGTGTTATCCAAGTATCTTAAATTTATCGCCAGCACATAACATGGGTCCAATACCTCCCTTGGTATCCCAACATCGCTCGAACCTATCGCCGAAACGCTTTATCCGCCCCTAGACTTGGTCTCATACCAGCTAATCTATGTGTATAAAAGGAACAGCTACTCCAACAAATCTTTTGCAGCATCAGTAACCAGTTAACAAAAAAAGCTACCCACTAAATAAATGCGCTTTACACTAACAAATATTTTTCATATGCTATTCCAAATTTTAAAAGAAAAGTTTAATTTCTACTCGCTCATTTTAAACTTCCGTTTTATCTCTGTCGGCTGGTAAAAGCCAAGCTGGCACTCAATATTGTTGGCTATGGGTTACCAACAGGTGCCGAGGTAAAAAACATTGTTTAACCAGCATAAACTCCTGCTAAACCATTCCTTTGTTTTGCCACTTGCCTTTTCCCAGTTATCCATCATAATTTCCCATAGTCCGTCAATTTTAATAGCCATCTCCAAAAGCAAACCTGATTCGTGCAATACACGAATCAGGCGATGCAGTTAGTTTTTTATAAAGTTTCCACTAAAAACCGACGTGTTGTTTTGTAACACCCGGATTGTGTAGGTTCCTGCCCTGAGTGTACTTACATTCATGCTATTGCCTGTTATACTGTTCGCAAGCATTTTCCGGCCCGTGATGTCATAAATTTCAACGATTGTTTTTTCGCTGCTTTTTTCGATACCCTTAAAGTAAAGCGCATCTGTAACAGGATTTGGATACATTGAAACAGTACTTTGCCCATCAATCATTTTCAACCCTGCATTGCAGCTTGTAATTGCATTGGCTTTGTTACTCCAGGCAGATGACCCTGCAGTATTCAGTGCCCTTACCCTGTAATAATAAGCCCGGTTTCTCCTCAACTGGGTATTGGTATAAGCACTACTATTGGCACCTAGGGTTGCAATTGATACATAAGTGCCATTTAAACTGGTGGCACGGCTTATTTCAAAAGCCGTTTCATTATTTGAATTATCTGTCCAATTTAGATTGATTTGATTGCAACCTGCTGCTATTGCGGAAAGGTTAGTTGGTGCAGCAGGAATGGTGAGTGGCGGCAGTGCAACTGTTGTAGCATTGGCAGTATTGCTCCATGCAGAAACACCAGCATTATTAACAGACTGTACCCTGTAATAGTAAGTAGTTGAGCTGTTTAATCCCGTATTTGAGTAAGATGTTGAATTTGACCCTACAGTAGCAATAGCAGCAAAGCCGCCAGCAGAAGACAATGAACGCTGAAGAACATAGCTTGTTTCATTTGAAGCATTGTCAATCCATGTAAGATTGATAACGGAACTTCCATTTGCTGTGGCAACCAGGTTAGATGGTGCAACGGGTATAGTTGCAGGCGGAGTATTGGTTGTTGCGCTTGCTTGGTTGCTCCATGTTGAATTACCTCCCGTATTGGTTGCCTGAATTTTGTAATAATAAGTTGCTGAACTGCCGAGTCCCACATCAGTATATGATGTTGTATTTGCTGGTAGGGTAATAAGCTTGTTGAATATGCCACCCGATGTGGATGATTGCATGAGTACAAAACCCGTTTCATTAGTTGAATTGTCAGCCCAGTTTAAATTTATAGAAGATGTTCCTGCAGCTGTTGCTACCAGATTGGAAGGTGTAGCCGGAGGTGGAGGTATAGTGCCCGACTGGGTAAATCTGGCTGTTGTACCTCCAACAATATATATACTATTATCAGTTCCAAATTCAAACCAAACCGGATATCCGCTTGATGTTGTTGCTGCCCATGCAGAAGTTCCGTCACTGTTCACTTTGCATACACCCATTGATGACATGGTACTTCCGGCTATATAAGCAGCATTGGAAGCATCCAATCTCATTGGTGCAAGTGCCAGAAGTGATAAGTTTACACCATCGGCATCAAGGTTTTGCCAAAGCAGGTTTCCGTTGGCGTCGTATTTCATAATAACCACACCATACCCTGCACCCGGATAACCACCGACTACTGGATTATTGTCCGTGCCCACCTCAACCTTATTGCCATTTATGGTATTTGTTTTCGACCACATAATTGCGCCTGACGGAGACAATTTCGTAAGAATACTTCCCACATTTGAAACTACATACTCACCATTTATGATGTAGGTATTTCCAAAACTATCGCCTGCAGCATCACCAATACTAAGACTATTTACACCGCCATAGCTCCAGATATTATTTCCATTCAAATCAATTTTTGAAAACCCGTTTATGCTTCCAGTTATACTTCTGTGAACAATAACAATTTTGTTATCCGGAGTGAATTTAAAAGTAATCGGTGCACCAATTCCTGAATCAAAATAGTTCCAAACGGGTACACCAGATGAATTGAATTTTTTCACTTTGGTAACCTGTCCGTTGGGCCCTGTTCCAATACCGAGTACATAAATATTGTTGTTGGCATCTACCAGGCATTTACGGGTAGACGAACCATCAAAAGAACTTTCATACACTACACGCCATAGTAAAGTACCCGCAGGATTAAATTTCATTAGAATACTGGCTGCGTTTACAGGATTAGAATAGCCAGAACGGATGGTGCCGGAAACAATGATATCCCCTGCGTTGTCTGTTGCCACCCATGTGGCTACCTCATGCCTGGTGAGGTCTGTATTATTAAAAGGCACTTCCCAAATAATATTTCCGGAGGCATCTCTTTTAGTTAAAGTGATATCCCCGCCGGCATTATAATCCCAATTGGCTGTATACACATTATTGACTGCATCCCTTGCAACTGCTACTCCACCGGGAAAATTGAACCAGCCAACTGTTACCTGAGCAAATGATAGCTGACTGATCAGCAAAATCATTGCGATTAAAATTTTTTTCATATACTGTAATTTATTAGTTTAGAAATTTTTAATCCCTTCAACAATAAAGTGAATGCTACCAGAATGACAACTGAAAACTATTGCCCTGTTGTACCCAAGGAGCATGGTTTAGCAAGGATAAATTGGAATTAAATTTTAATTCTAATTATACAACAAAATTATTTTCTGAAATTCTATTTTAAGGTGACTAAAGTCACTCGGCTAAAACAATTCAATGCTATCAAAATGCTGTTTTAGTTTTTCGTGGTGTTCCAGCTTTTTTATTAACCTGCTTATTACTTCTCTTGCTGTACCCAAATCTTTTGCAATTTCTTTGTGGGAAATTTTGATTGGATTTTTACCCGTCATGATTTTTTTTTCTTTCAGGTAGTCTAATAAACGCTTGTCGAGTCTATCATAAAGAAGATGGCTAACTGTATCAATCAGCTCAGTATATCGTTGGTCGAATTGCTGATAAAATAAGCGGTTAATAACGGGATATTGAAGGATCCAGTTGGTTAGTTTATCACAAGGCAATAAAATAGCAGTTGTGGATTCTGTAGTGAGGGCAAACACTTTGCTCTTAGCATTTTTTAGGCAGGCAGAAAAAGACATTACACAGCTTTCGCCCGGATGAATATAATAGAGTAAAATTTCTTTGCTGTCTTCACCTGCAAATACTTTCACCATTCCTTCTAAAACTATTGGTACCACTTTTACATATTGCCCTTCTCTAATCAGTTCGGCATTTTCAGAAAACTCTATGATGGAAGCCCCTTCAAGTATTTGATCCATTACGTCTTTACCGAAGCGCAGGAAAAGGTTTTCTAATTCTTTTGTATAGCTCAATTTGAACAAATTAAAAGGCATGGTTTAAGGTATTTCAAATGTCATTCCTGGATTTCAATATTGCAATCTAAAAACCTACAGTTAATATTTACAATATAGATTACCCAATAGGCATATTTTTACTTTAAATCAAAATTTTTAAAGGTGGAATTAATTTACAAAAGTAGTCAGGTCATTTATTTAACGAATGATTGATTTTTGTTAAATGAATGATTGAAATCAGGAATCAAATAATTGAGACTGAAAATACTTTAGCATCTCTATATGAAATGTCTGCAGGCAACATGGTATTGGCAAAAGCAGGGACGTTTTTCAAATGCCGCCACATCGCCAAGCCATCGCCATTTGTGACAAGCGTACAGCAGACCGTTTCTTAATGACAGTAAACTATAAATAATTTATTTTTTCTGTAACATTCCCAAAGGACAAAACGTAGTATGCTTATCAACTAATCAAAAAATGAAATCGAATAAAACAAATAGAGATGATTTTGAAGACATAAAAGTAAATATCAAAATCAAACTTTCGGCGCTTTGGACATCTGTAACACTTTGCTATTTGTATGGCGACTACTTTGAGTTATATGTTCCTAAAAAAACACAAGGACTTGTAAATGGCGTAAATATGTTGGACAGCCCAATTAAATTATTTGCAGCATCAATATTGTTAGCTATTCCTGCATTAATGGTTTTTTTATCCATAATATTAAAATCAACTGTAAACAGACGACTGAATATTATTTTAGGAATATTTTATACAGCTCTTATGGTATTAATTGCCTTGACTTCCTTTACAGCTTGGCGAACTTTTTATGTATTTTTAGCAATAGTAGAAAGTTGTATAACAGCACTAGTCGTATACTTTGCTTGGAAATGGGAAAAAATAAAGAGATAAACCAAAAATACGCCAAGTATGACAACAGCATTTTCAAATAAAAGATTAGCAAGAATTGCAGGACTTATATATTTAGGTGTAGTACTGACGGGGATTTTTAGTTTAATGTATGTTCCGTCTAAAATTATTGTGTCGAACAACCCACCATTAACGTATCAAAATATTGCTTCTTCCGAATCACTTTTCCGACTTTGGATTTTATGTGGATTACTTTGTTATACTTTCTTTCTTTTCTTGCCGCTTGTTTTGTACAAATTATTAAAACCAGTTAATGAAAACTATGCTAAACTCATGGTACTTTTAGCAATTATGGGTGTGCCAATATTTTTCTTAAATGTTCAAAATCAATTTAATGTTCTTTCGCTTGTGAGCAACATAAACAATCCCTTAGGTTTTTCCGTTGCCAAATTCAATCGCAGGTTATGTTATATCTTAACCAATATGACAATGGTATGCGGATTGTTCACATATTTTCAGGGCTTTGGTTATTTCCATTCGGATATTTAGTTTTCAAATCTGGCTTTATACCCAAAATTTTAGGTGTATTATTAATGCTTGGCTGTTTTGGTTATCTAATAAATTTCGTAGGACACACACTAATTCCAAATTATTCTAAAATTGGAATATCATCATACATAAGTTTGCCTGCAAGCATTGGCGAAATAGGAACTTGTTTGTGGCTTTTAATCATGGGTGCGAAAAGCAAAAAAACAACTTAACGACAAAAACGCCTGCCATTGACATGGGCCTTATACAGGCAGAAAATCATAGCCTAGCTTTTGTTTCTTATTATTATCATTTATATCTTTATTTGCCTGCTAGCAGGTTCTGCTTTGGTTAAAGGCGGAAGAATTTTTAATTCCACAACTGCCACAAAGCCATAACATAAGCGGCAAATTTCTCTCTCGTCTTGAAATTTGCTTACAAGAAATCGTGTAAACCTACATTTGACTAATCATTACAACTGACAAAGTATTCATCACACTATCTAGTTTATTTTACACTTCACCTGATTTTTAATTGCTATCTACTCAATAATAAATTTGTAACCTCTGCCATGTACGTTAATAAATTTTAAGGAGTTATCATCACTTAATTTCTTACGTAATTTAGATACCAATACATCAACATTTCTACTGATCACAACAATGCCTTCATCTTCCCAAATTTCTTTCATCAATTGTTCCCTTCTTACGATTTGATTTATATTTTCTGCAAATATTTTTAGTGCTTTTGTTTCTTTTTCCGAAAGCGGAATACTTTTATGATCAATTTTAAGAACACTATCATTGGTATAAAATCTACAATTGCCTAATTGTATGTAATCATTATTTTCCAAGACTGGTACTGTCTCTTTTTTTTTCCGAAACTTATCTTTAACATAAAAACCAACAAAACTCAAAGGAAAAATCAACAGCCACAACCAAAAGAAATTAAACTTATTCTTCTTCAAAAGATCAATTTCAATATTATAACAACCAACCTCCAACATACGACCTTTGCAGGGAGTTAAATCACCTGTTTGGCTATTTATTTCGAATGCAAAGACAGTTTCATTTTGTTTGCAATCTCTCACATTCACTATAAAATCGTTTGCCAGCGCATTTTTTTGAAATGTGCGTTGTACTAAATTGATCAGTGTATCTGAAATAAAACCAATATTGTTTTGAAAAGAGAGCTGGTATTTATTTTCATTTAATTTCTTAACCGGCAGCACCCGGGATGAAGAATCTTTAGCCGTAAGCAACAATTGATGTCCTATATTACGCAATACCACCTCAAAGTGATTTGCAGGAATTTCATTTTTTTCATTGATAAACGCAACAGTAGAAATCAAAATAACAATTATCATGATGGAAGATCCGAACAGAATAAATGGCTTCATGTGTGCAAAATAATCTTTTAAACTTCAGTTTTCGGTGGTTTTACAAACCTTTTACATATCATTTACAACTTTTTACTTTGAAAAAGCTTCACGATAGTTGACGCCCAATATCTTTACTTTATTGTTTCACCAAATCATTACAGTAATGAATATCTAGAGCCTTGCTTTTTGCTCGGTGGGCTTTGACTAAAACAGCCGCTTTTCGGCATCGACAATAGGATCTTACTTTTATAAATAAACTTGTTCGATAGTAAAATATAAATGAAATGAAAAAAATCGTAAAATTATTTGCCTTGCTTTTAATATCTGTTTTGTACATTTCCTGCAAGCAAAACCAAACATTTCCACCCTCGGATATTATCAATTCCACAACCAAAGACTTAGTCAGTTCCTACGGACCAAGCCGTATGGTTCGTAGTGTAAAGCAAGCTAGAAACAGAGACATGTTGATTGCATCTTACACAGGCGTGTGGCGATACGATGGAAAATTGTTTACCAATATAACAACTGCCATCAGCTCGCCCAGCTTCTGGGATGTACTAGAAGATCGAAAAGGAAATCTTTGGTTCGGCACCAAGGATTCAGGTGTTTATCTCCTGCCTTCAGGGCAAACAACCTTTCAACATTTTACAACTAAGCAGGGGATTGCTAGTAATATGGTGCTACACATTTATGAAGACAGAGCCGGTAATATTTGGTTCGGAGCAAGCCGTTACGATGGGAAATCTTTTCGAAATTTTACCATAAAAGATGGCTTTCCCAGTAACAGTATTCGTTTACTGCTTGAAGACAAAACCGGCAAGCTATGGTTTGGTGCACAAGGAGAAAGTATGTTCGTTTATGATGGAAAAACATTTACCGTTTTAAAAAACAAAGACGGTAAAACATTTACGAACGTTTGGGGAATTACAGAAGATGGAAAAGGGAATTTTTGGTTCGGTGCCACGATAATAGAAGATAAAATAGGCGATACTTCTTTCATTTCACAGGGTCTTTGGCGTTATGACGGCAGTACTTACACTAAAGTATCGTCGAGGGGTGCTTCTGCAATCATTGAAGATAAAAAAGGAAACATCTGGACTACCGGTGCAGTAAATCCTGCTGGGCTAGGCCCCTGGAATCTTTTGCGATATGATAAAGATTCTTTGTACAAAGAAATTCCTGCTGTAAGGGAAATTGCATCAATCGATAAAATGCTCTGTAGAATTGTGGAAGCGAATGATGGTAGCATTTGGTTTGGCTCTGGGAAAGGTGTGTATCGTTGGGATGGAAAAGCACTCAACAACTTTCAACCAAATGAGGATCAGATTTATAAGATAGATAATAAAGAAAGTCTGATCACCTGGAAGGGTACCATGAAACTAACCCCTGAAGACAAACATGTAGGATACATATCTGTATCAAAAGGGGAATTGTGGGTTGAAAATAGTCAATTGGTAGGTGGAGAAGTTGAAATAGACATGAATTCAATGGAATATGCCGATAAGAAAGATAAAAATACACCCATACATCATTTAAAATCGGAAGATTATTTTGATGTTAAAAGATTTCCCTTTGCTTCTATTGAAATAGCTAAAGTAGATTCGTTAAGTGATAAAACATTTCAAATTACAGGGTACCTGACTATTAAATCAGTTACACACCTGGTAAGTTTTCCAGCTACCATAGATGTTCAGAACGGAATATTGAAAGCCAACGCTATGCTGACAATTGATAGAACAGTTTGGGGTATTGATTATAGATCAGGAAAGTTTTATAAAAAGATAGGAAATGAAACCGTTTCAGATGAGATTGAATTTCATATAAAAATTGTAGCAAAAAAACAGACATCTTTATCATTAAAAGATTTTAACTAAATCATATTATTGTAATCCAGTACAAAAGCTTTTAGGTTTTTGAACTTCTTAAGTAATTAAAAGAAATTATTAATAATGCACAGGTACAAGCTTTGTACTTAATGCTTGTTTAGCCGATGTTGTTGTTATACCAACATCAAACTACAGATACGCTCAAATAAAAAAAATGAAAAACGAAAACAATAAAACGCATGATTTTGACTATAAGTAAATTTATCATACTCGGTGTTTTAGCAATCTTCTTTTCTTGCAATGGACAAGGACAAAAAACATCTAACAAAGACGTTGCAATAACAGCCAAATGGCCAGTTGGCGACCCGGTTTCTACTATTGATGGTGAAATTCGGGGAATCTTTCAGGACTCCAAAAAAAATCTTTGGTTTGCATCTAATGGAAATGGTGTTTTTAAGTATGATGGCACAACCATTATCAATTTTACAGAAAAACATGGTCTTAGTAGTAATTACGTTTGGATGGTAAAGGAAGGGAAGGATGGAACTATTTGGTTAAGAACACATATTCGATCAAAAGATGTAATTGCAATGTGTTGTTTTAATGGTTTTCAATTTAAAACTATTCAAGCAGATACAAATGCAATAAGCTATGATTTTAAAAAGGGCGAATTATTATTTGACTACTATTTGGATGGAAAATCACTTTCAAAAATTCGACTTCCTCATACTTCGCCTATTGAGATTGGTCCTCCACGTTTTCAATATGACATTTACGCCACTTGTCTAGATAAAAGTGGTAATGCATGGTTTGGAACGCAAGGAACCGGAGTATGTAAATACGATGGAAAATCTTACACTTGGTTTGATAATAAAGAATTTGTTGGTTCCATTCGAGACATTTATGAAGGCAAAAACGGAACCATTTGGGTGGGTAATAACGGGGATGGATTGTTTAGATACGATGGGAAGCGCTTTATTAACTTTTCAAAAGAAAAAAACATATACAACTCTGATTTTGAAAAATATCCAATTGGCAAACCGGGTCTAATGTCAAGAGTTTGGGAAATCACAGAGGACAATCAAGATAATCTTTGGGTGGCAACAATAGACAATGGTGTTTGGCGTATTAGCGATAATTCCGCTACAAATTATACAAAAAAAGACGGTTTGCCTATCGACAACATTTGGACAGTATATACGGACAAGCAGGGTAAACTTTGGGTGGGAACAGAAGGCAGTGGAGTGTATACTTTTGATGGAAAAAAATTCAATAAATTTAAACTTTGACTTCAGAAAGATTAAGCCGCTAACATCAAGCTTATTGTTATAGAGCATGACGTTGAAGCAATCATTGGCAGTGCTTACCGGCCGTTAGAAAGTCCAGGCTTTGGTTTCGGCGGACGGAATGCTGCTGGGCTTTTGTTTGTTAACCTATACTTTTATATCTTTAATCAGTCCCGAAGTTGCGGAATTCTGGGCGGAAGAGCAATGAATTAAAACCCTCCAGTAAACTCTGCCAGTTAGCGGCTATTTTTTAAGAAACTCTTTGCGCACAAAATCAGGAATAAAACTTTGAAAGAACAATTTGAAAAACAGAAAAGTATTTGGGTGCTGACACCGATTTTTGGTGCTTTCCTTTTTGTTGTTCTTTACATTATTGCGACACTTTTTTACCCAGGCGGTTCTCAAGTTGACAAAAACTCAATTGGCTTTAGTTGGACAAATAATTACTGGTGTAATTTGCTGAATCAAAACGCAATTAACGAACAACACAATCCTGCAAAACCAATTGCCATAATAGGAATGTTTGTACTTTGTATGACACTTACATTCTTTTGGTTTTTGTTTGCAAAGCACATAAACCTTGACAAGAAACTTAAACTTCTAATCCAAATTTCGGGGACACTTGCAATGACAATTGCATTCTTTTTGTTTACGAGCTTTGACCACGACTTAGTAATAAATCTTGCTTCTATTTTCGGGCTTTTTGCAACCGTAGTAATATTTATTGGACTATACAAAACCAAATGGTACGGGCTTTTTGCATTTGGACTTGTGAATATAGTGCTTGTAGTACTAACCAATTATGTGTATTACAACAAAGAACTTATTAATTATTTGCCTATAATTCAAAAAATAAGTTTTGCAACTTTTTTAGTTTGGGTTTGTAGCATTGACATAAATTTATACCACAAATCAAAATCGGCAAAAACAGTTTAAGTCAAAACATCCGCTAACATTGTTGTTGCCAATAGTGGGCTTCACATTGAAACAATAAGCAGCGGTGATTCTGCTATGGTTTGGGGCTAGAAGAATATAAGATTACCAAGTATTGGCAATACCTTCTAGTTACCTACTATTTTAAATGAAAAGTTTTTGTTACACATGTGGATAGTGGTATACTTTTTTGTATCGTGAAATAATATCAACCAATAAAAATATTATTAACCCAAACAAATATTTATAAGAAATTTACAACGACGTCTGTCCATTCCTCAATGCCTTTTTGCCCCTATTTTTCTTTTCCCACTCCAGCATTTCGGGCGTTTTAGCCACTACTTTTTTTACGCCATCCAAACTTTTACCAGCGGCTACTTCTTTATTAGGTGCGTTTGGTAATACAATGTTATTCCTATCCCACTCTTCTGTTTTTAGTAGTCTACCTGTTACCGGTTCATAGTATTTCCAGAATCCATGTTTTACACTGTATTGTTCTGCCTTTACAATTTTGTAATCTATAATTTCATTGCTGCCTGTACCATAAACCGCAATGGTATCAAAAGGCGCATCTGGGTTGTAGCCTTTCCAATTTTCTTCTCTTAACAGTTCGCCCAGAGGTGAATAATATTGTTGCAGTCCGTCTTTTCCATTGTGCAAATATGTTTCAAAACCAATAGGGTCGCCGTTTAAATTGTACTTGCGCCAAATGCCTTCTTTCATATCATCTTTGTACACACCTTCTTCTTCGTACCCTGGCTCGCCTCGCAATTCGTCTTTGTGTAATACAAATTTTCCTTGCTTATACCCTTTCTTGTCCACTTTATTAATGGTGTCGCCTTTGGCACTTATTTTAAAAGATTTAAGCTGGGCGTAGGTACTTTGCAGGCACATAAAACAAATACAACAAAGGATAAGTGTAAGTTGTTTAATTTTCATTTCTATTCGATTTTATAGTTCAAATTTACATAGAAAGTATAGTAATAAATGTTAATTTCGTTTGGTTGCCTGATTTTGGGTTACGAATTACGAGTTTCGGGTGACGGGTTACGAGTTTCGGGTTTCGGGTGACGGGTTGCGGGTTTCGGGTGACGGGTTGCGGGTGACGGG
>JANNGD010000134.1:0-23210 GCA_031380515.1 Ferruginibacter sp.
TAAGAAACAACGCTTTTTTTGTACCCATATTTTGCAATATGCCAAAGTTGATGTTGCCAGTAGTTACATTGCGTAGCAACTCTGCAGGGTGTGCCATTCTTATCAACTTATCTTTTGCTGCTACTACATCAATTACTTTTCCTGCAATCCACTTTCCTTCTCTAATGAGCGGTACAGTAAGCCCTTCTTGCAGCGGTGTAATTTCTCCCGAGCCAGAATTGTGTTGTACAATTGTCCAACTACCATCTTTAGGTAATACCACATTTCCTCTAGCAGCTACTACAAAAATGGTGTCTCCCAATTTATCTACAGATGGGCTTACATCAAAACGATTGAGTCGCATGTTTTGATTGCTCTTGTTAATATCCACTTGACAATCGATGGCACCGCCGATGGAGCCGTTTTGTTTTAGAAGTAACTCTTTAAATTGCGCATTGGTAAGCGGTATGCCTGGTGGTGATAATTGTACATAACCCAATATTTTTTTTGATCCTACAATATCATGTGATGCACCAGTTTTATCTTTTATAGAAGTTTTTCCTTGCACTATATTTTCAATTTCAATATCAGCATCAAACCATACAGGCTGGCATTCCACTGCTTGTGTAAATGCGGCAGCTGCTAATTGTTCGACGCCTAAAGGATTTAAATATTTATCGCCTGCATTAATAGTATTTACAGATTTATAATTTTCAATTGTGCTATCTTCTTTTATATTTTTTATATTATACAATCCCCTTATTACACCAGGGTGAAAGACAAAAGGTTGTATGGTCGCAGGATTGTTGGCAATATCTGTGTACGAATATCTAAAATCAAACAGCCCATCGCTTTCGGCTATCCAACCACTGTCTATTCTGTGAATGTATCCACTACTTTCTCTATGAAGTGTAATGGTTCTAACCACCCTTATTCCAAAGGGATACAAAATACTTTTTACTTGTATTACCTCATGTCCTGTTCTACCCATCATTACATCAAACCTTGCTTGGCTTGTGGATGCAACTACTGCGGATGGACTAACCCAATTGCTAAAAAGATTTGCACCATATCCTGTAAAATCAATTCTAGAAACTGGTACACCTCGGGTTACGCCACTCGGGTCTGCCAAGGGGTTTATAAAAAATTCTGAATTAAATATTTTAGTAACAGATCCACCAAGTGTGCTTCTACCATGTGCAGTGCCATCCATATCTAGCACATTATTTACTTGCAAAATATAACCAGGAAACATAGGACTGTCGTGGTCGGACGGCGTACCATCCCCTTTCTTTCCATAATTTCCTGCCTTTGCATTTAATTGAGTACCGCTGGTAAGTATTCTTGTTGCATCAAGTTTAAAAGAATATTTTTTATTATCAAGGCTTGGCTTTTTTGTTTCTACTCCATTCTTACTTAACAATGCTAAAGCCCTGAGCCCAAAAGGTAAGGTGAATGCTGCAATGGTAAAGGATGCTGGATTTCTTTTAAATTCATCAACAAGATAATGTATAACAGGTATGGGTGCTAGTGAAACTGGCTTATTGCTTACATTAAATATTTTGGTAGCGCCACCATCATTTGGATAATAATTAAAACCTAATAATGGATCCATAGCTGGAGGTGGCGGATTAAACTGATAAGATAAATTAAACACAGGCTCCCATGCAACCAATGGCAAAGTAAATGAACGCACGTTCATTCCTTTTGCCATTACAGACATATCTTGTACCAAAAAAGGTATGGCATTATTCACGGTACTATCAGTGGTTGCCCCTACAACAGAAGCAGTCTGCATCATACCCATTCTATCTTTCCCAAACATGCCAAAGCTAATACCCATCTGGTTTGCATTGCTACTTACATCTAATAAAGCAAAAGCATCCGTGAGTTTATTTCCAAACTTATCATCCCATAGTTTTTCATAATTTACATCATTTGCTACGGCAGACGACATCATCATCATCGATTTTATTTCTTCACCACCCGATTCACCTTCAGGGACATTAAACATTGCAGCTCTTACGTTTTGAGCATTAAGCATTTGAGCACCTACTTTTGAACGCAAAGTGGTATTGTTTACAACAGCTTTGTTTGTAGCTGCCATGTCAGCTGCATTTTCATCATCATCAAAAGGTAAATTACCAAAGTGGAAAGATGTTTTTACTGCATCATAGCCTTTTTCTATGGCTAGAGGATCTACGCTAGGTTTGCTACTGATGCGGCATACCAACCATAGCCAAATGCTTTTGTTGGGCACACTTACGGCGCCGGTGGTTTGTTCGTATTGTCTTTTGAGTAAATTTATGTTGGCAGCATAGGGATCGGGCAGGGTAGGTAAGTATGCATAAAGCCCCAATGTCAAAAACAATTTTGCAAATATTGCCTTGTTCCAATCGTCTGTGCAATATGCTACTAATAGGCAACCGTTCACTGGCGTGGTTGTAAAGAGCGCATTTTCCAAAGCAAGTGCAATAGGTTTTAGCCCCGGTGCTGCACCAGTAAGCGAAAGCGGATTGGTATTATCAAAAATAATATTATCGTCATACAACATGGCAATCTTATTCTTAGCATTCGAAGCAAATAATGCCACACTCTTTTTTGTATGTACACTTAACGCTTCCCCGTTTACTTTTATAGGTCTGTCTGTCTGCACATCTGCATCGCAAGTGGTAAAGACCACTTCATCGCCTTTACTGAGCGTATTGTAAATAAAAATAGCTTGTTTTAGAAAAGTAAATTCTACAGCAGTACCATGTGTATTTATTTCATCTTTCCATAAATTAATTCTTTGCATACTACCCATTGCATCGCTCTTTAAATCAGTAATTCCAATACGCCCAGGCTCGGCTATCAGTAAGGGATTGGGTAAAAATGTATCTGAACCTTGTACAGTTTTGCGAATACAGCTAATACCTTTACCAAATAACATTAATATTGCCCCATTTCCATCGGCTTCCACTGTGAGATTCGTATCAATTACAGCCGTTGGTATGCCCCACCATGTATTGGTTATTCCTGCTTCGCCAGATAATATTTGAAATGGCGACAAACATTGTTTTACAGTAAAAGTGGATGCTACATTTTTATATGGTATGAGTAGGCGATTTGTTGTACCATCAAATAAATTTTGTTGATTGCCAGACCAGTCACTTCTTCCTTCCATTCCATAAATTGTCCATTGCATGCTATCCAACGCAGAAGTATTGTGCGTTGTAGCAGTAAACGAAAAATTCCAATTTGTAGGAAGCTTCATTTTTAGTGCCCTAGCATCTGCACCATTATTGTCAATGGCAGTGGTAACATCTGGCAATGGTTGTTCCATCGTCAACGATACTTGTACATTGGTATTGGGAGCAATGGATAGACGGTTCATTACCAATTTTGGCATTTGACTTAAAATAATTTTGCCCCCTTTTACACGTATACCAGCATAACGATTGGAAGCTGCTGTATTGCTAAGGAGTTTTGCATTTATCCACACACTTCCTGGCGATAGATTATACTGATTGGTAATTTCTGGGGGCAATATTGGTCCGATAATTCTTTTCACACCAAATAGCGCTTTAAAAAGAATGGCAGGTTCTGTATGCCCTTCAAAATATATTGCTACCAATTTTTCTACTTTAAAAAAATCAAACCATCTTGGCCTTCCATCTCTGCTAAAAAAAGGGCCAATGGTATTTAAAACCCTTGCACCACCAGCCCATGAGGGAACACTTCCAGCAACCTGAGAAGAACGTATGGGGGTATCCCTCACAAAAACTTTTAGATCATTTGTGAATTTATTTTCCAATACCATTTTTACCTTCTCCTCAATTTTTTCTAACCCATTTCCCTTAATATTTTGAGAAAAGAAAAAATCCGAAGATTCAAAAGAAAATTTTTGATTCCGAGCACTTTCAATATCTTGATGTTGCAGTGTTTGTGCAAGTTGTTCTTGAAGGTTATCTAATTGTTGCTCTTCCTCGATAGAAGAAGTAATAAGGTTACCAGTAATGGAAGCTAGTAAAGCTGTCAAAGTTTGCTGTTGCATACCTATAGTATTAAATATTAATAATGCGAGGCTGGAGAAAAGGAGAAATCAGAGGGTGTTTTGATTACACATTAAAAGTATAAAATAAATTCGATATAAATATTTTTTATAATATTATTATTTTGAACTACCCAAACAGAAGGTTTAAAATAGCCTGATAATAACTAAATACTGAATTAATCAAATTATATTAGCAATATTAAATAAATTGAAGTCAATTAAAATAGACCATATTAGAAGGATTATTGTAAATGAAGAAAATAAAACAGAATCTAGATGATACTAATGTTTGTTTGATGGTATGGTATTACTCGCTTCTATTAATGTTGCCCGCAGGACTCCTTTTTTGAAAAATAATTTACTGTAGAAGGGCTCCCGATAAAAATGTACTGGACAACTAAGGTGGATCTGCCGGCAAGCATACAAATATACACGGAACAGTCACGCATGGAGCAGGAAGACCCGTCAAATGCTGCTAAATTTAAGTGACTGTTATTTTTTCCAATATGCCCAAATCCTTGTTTTTACATTTTGCCTAATATTAATATAAAAAAGATTGATATCCCCAATATGGTAATTCTTTTTGGTATAAAGGAATTTACCAAAAACATTCGGTTTCGATGTCCACAAAACGTTGTTGTGAATATTTGCACTTACCGCACGTGGTACAATTTTATTAAAATTCAATAGAACGCCGCCAGCATTGCTTTTGGAAGAAAAATAACCTGTGTCTGATGTCCATGAAAGCGGATTTGTGACGATGGCTTTAAAGTTTTCCTTGGCTACAAAATTTGGTTCGGTGTACCCACGTTTATAGGTGCGCCAGCTTACAAAACATCCGGTAGATGAAGAATCTTTGCAGGAAGGAATGCTGTTAAAATAAAGATTGGGAATGGGTAATCCTATAATATAAGCACAAACCAATTTATTCATTAAAGGTTTGTTTTCAAAAAATTCTTTTAAAAGCCGGCCGGCATGTTTTGTACCTTGGCTATGTGATGCTATAATGATGGGTCTGCCATTATTATAATGTTGCAAGTAGTATTCAAATGCAGTTTTTACATCTTCGTAAGCCATTTCAAAATAAGCAACAGATTCATTTGCCGGAATAAAGAAGGAAACGATATGTGCCTGCCTATACCTAGGTGCAAACACCCTGCATTGTTCATTAAAAGCACTTGCTTGGTAAAGAATGGCTGAATAATCTGTTTTAGCATTTATAGTTGCATCATCAATATCAGCATTCCACCTCTTATCATTTTTTGCTGTTAAAGTAGTAGGATGAATAAAAAAAACATCAACAGAAGAATCTTGCGTATAGGAAGCTCGCAAGGGCTTAGGTACACTATCACTGGGGTCTCTTTTCCAAGGGTGAGCAGCCCAATAATGTAGGTCTGCATAATCTGGTTTTTTATCAGCACTTTTAAATTGATAAGTAGGAAGCGAAGAGAAATTTTGCTTGCTACAGGATACAAGAAAAAATACGGTAATCAATATAGAAAAGTAAGAGAAAAGGTTTCTAAATGACCATCCGGGTTTTAATTTTATCATCCTCAAATTTACAGGAGTTTTTTTCAAAACAAGAAAACATAAATTAATCATGAATAGCCAATCTATTTTAAAGTCTAATCTGGCTAGTGGTGGTTTTCAGTAATTAATAAAGAGCGTTTACAATACAATCGTAATTTTACAAATTAATTATTGGTTGTTTTAATGTTGTCTTTGGTATTTAACGTTATAATAAAACCATTTTGCTTAAATTTGCGAATCTAAAAAGAGAATAATAATATTCAATTATATGCGATTTTGTGTGATAGCGCTGCTGGTAATAATTTTTACATCTTGCGAAAAAAATGTAGACTTAAATTTAAAATCTATAGAGCCTGTTTTGGTTGTGGATGCACAAATTGAAGATGGTCAACCGCCTATTGTGGTACTTACAAAAAGTTTGGGATTTTTTAGCAGCATAAATGCACAAATATTGGCAAATGCCTTTGTGCGTAATGCAGAAGTGTACGTGAGCAATGGAACCATGACCCACAAATTAAAAGAATATCCATTACAAGTAGCACCAGGTCTTATTGCTTATGTGTATAGCAATGATGTTTCTAGCCCTGCAACAATGATAACAGGGGCGTTAAACAAATCTTATACACTCAGAATTGTATCAGAAGGAAAAGAATATACTGCTACTACATTCATTCCTAATAATGATTTGAAACTTGATTCCATTTGGGTAAAGCCCGCCCCGCAAAATCCAGATACCTTAAAACGTAATTTAAATTTTAGGGCAACTGATCCTGCAGGTTTGGGCAATAGTGGAAGGTATTTTACCAAAAAAAACAGTGAGCCATTTTGGCCAGGAGAGAACTCCGTTTTTGATGATCAAATAATAGATGGAACCAGTTTTAATTCTCAAATTCCCCAAGGCATTGATAGAAACAACAAGCCGAGTGGTGATGATAATTTTTTCAAAAAAGGAGATACGATTACTTTGAAATGGTGCAATATATCCAGACCAACCTATAATTTTTGGAATACATGGGAATTTGCTTTTCAAAGTATTGGCAATCCTTTTGCTCAGCCAAACAAAGTGTTGGGCAATATTTCTAATGGTGCATTGGGCGCTTTTAGTGGTTATGCTGTAAAGTATAAAACAGTTATAGCCCAATAAAAATAAATCATTTAATTTTAGAAAAATAATAGACCCAATAAAATGGAAAATACAATAGCAGAAAAAGTAAGTTGTTTGATAATAGGATCTGGCCCTGCTGGGTATACTGCAGCCATTTATGCTGCAAGGGCAAATATGAAACCTTTGTTATATCAAGGAATACAGCCAGGTGGGCAATTAACCATTACAACCGAAGTAGAAAATTATCCAGGATATCCAGATGGAATACAGGGTCCCGAAATGATGGAGCATTTCGAAAAGCAAGCCAAAAGAATGGGTACAGATATTCGTTATGGCCTTGCAACTAAAGTAGATTTTTCTGCACACCCATTAAAAGTAGAAATAGATGAGGAGAAGTGGATAGAAGCAGATTCGGTAATCATTAGTACCGGAGCAGCAGCAAAATGGTTGGGTATAGAAAGTGAGCAAAGGCTCAATGGATATGGAGTGAGTGCTTGTGCCGTGTGCGATGGGTTTTTCTTTAAAGGAAAAGAAGCCGCTATTGTGGGTGCAGGAGATACTGCAGCTGAGGAAGCTTTGTATTTATCTAAAATATGCAGTACAGTACACATGATTGTACGCAAAGGAGAAATGAGAGCAAGTAAAATAATGCAGGATAGGGTGCTGGCAACTGCTAACATCAAAGTATATTGGCACAGCGAAACCGACGAAATATTGGGTGATAAAAAAGTGGAAGCTGTAAGAATTTTAAACAATCAAACAAACGAAAAAACCGAAATACCAGTAAGTGCTTTTTTTGTAGCAATAGGCCACAAGCCAAACAGCGATATTTTTAAAGGCTGGTTGGAAATGGATGATGCTGGTTATATTCAAACAGTGCCAGGAACATCTAAAACAAATATTGAAGGTGTATTTGCTTCTGGAGATGTACAAGATAAAATATATAGGCAAGCTGTAACGGCAGCTGGTAGTGGTTGTATGGCTGCTTTAGATGCAGAGCGTTATTTGAGTGAAAAAGGATTTCATTGATGTTTACCATACAACTACATACGCTAAAATTCTTTGCTCATCATGGTGTTCATGAAGAAGAGACCATATTGGGAACAGATTTTGAAGTATCTGCTTCAATTATTTTTAATGCCCCAGAGAAGATTATAGCATTAAAGGATACCATCGATTATGTAAGTGCTTACCAAATTATTAAAGATAAATTTCAAATACCAGAAAAATTATTAGAGACACTTGCTCAAAATATCGTAGAAGCATTATACGAATTTGATAACCGTATTTCAACAATTAACATTTCTATAAAAAAAATCAATCCTGCAATAAGTAACTTTACTGGCGAAGTAGGCGTTGTATATTCAAAATCATTTACCTAATGAAGTTATTTTCTTTAATCATACTTTCGTTTTTCATTTGCCTGGCCTCGTTTGCACAGGATGTAAGCGTACTCATACACGAAGGGGACAGATTGGAATTATTGCCAGATGAGAAAGCTGCATTTGCTAAATTTAAAGAAGTATTGAAAGTACAACCCAACAATTTGCATGCACTTGCCAGATGTTCAGAAATTTGTAGCAATACAGGAAACAGAGAAACCAATGCTACAACAAGAGATGCTTTTTTTAATACTTCACTTATTTATGCTAAAACAGCCTATAAGCTTTACCCAGAAAGCGATGTGTCTAATGTAGCAATGGCAATTGCTATTGGAAGAATTGTATTGCGCAAAAGTGGCAAAGAAAAGATTGTGTATGTAAAAGATTTAAAGGCATATGCAGAAAAAGCAATTGCAGTTAATCCGAAAAACTTCAGGGCTTGGCATATATTGGGGAAATGGCATTATGAGGTAAGCAATCTCAGTGGGTTTGAAAGAACAGCTGCAAAAATATTTTTTGGAGCACTTCCTGCTGCTTCTTTTCAAAGTGCCATTAATAGTTATGAAAAGGCAAAAGCAATAAATGCGACCTCCATTTTAAATTACTTGGAATTGGCCAAGGCATACCATAAAAAGGGCGATAAAGCCAAGGCAATAACCCAACTTAACTATTTGCTTACTTTAAAAAATATGGTTGAAGATGATAATAGGGTAAAAACGGAGGCGCAAGAATTATTGAAAAAGTGGAAGTAGTTTTACAAAAAACGATAATAGAATTTACCTCTCTTTAATTTTTAAGTGTTATATTTAATATACAATTACTATTATCTTAACATGAAAGAATTTTTAAGGACTTATAAGTGCAATGCAAGTTCCTTTTTTTTCTTCTTTTTATTATGTTTATCATCTTTCAAATCCAGTGCATTAAATTATTATTGGGTAGGCGGCACTGGCAATTGGTCAAACCTTAATAAATGGGCTACAACTTCGGGTGGTAGTATATTGCACAATCAAATACCCACAGCCTTAGATGATGTGTTTTTTGATGCCAATTCTTTTACTGCACCCAACCAGACAGTAACGCTGGATCCTACTTCTATTTTTTGCCGAAGCATGAATTGGACAGGTGTAACAAACACACCATCGTTGTTACTGCCTCTAAATACGCTAAATATTTATGGCTCACTTACATTTGTAACTGGAATGAATGTAACGATGAATGGGGTTGTAGATTTTGAAGCCACTAGTCTTGGACAAACAATTACACTGGCTGGAAAATCTTTATCAACTGTAAACTTTAATGGTATTGGGGCTAGTTGGACATTACAGGACAGTTTTAACGCAAGCGAAATCTATTTAAACAATGGCATTCTCACCACCAATAATAAGACAGTAAATGCAATAGGTTTCTATGCAAATACATCTACAACAAGAACTTTAAATATGGGGGCGTCTATATTTAATCTTGATTTATGGGCTGCGGGTTTTACCGGTTTTACTTTAAATGCTGGTACATCTACCATTAACCTAACAGAAACGAATTCATCCTTTGTAGGCGCTAATCTGCAATATTACGATGTAAACTTTACAGATAACGGTTCGAATTCTGTAGGTTCTTTAAATGGTAATAATAGTTTTCGTCATGTTTTGTTTAATGCAAATGCACTTATAAATGGAAATAATACTTACTCAAATTTAACTTTTAGTGCTGGTTGTAGTTACAAAATAGCAAGTGGTACAAATCAAACAATAAATGGAATATTTACAGCGAATGGAAATTGCAGGTCCTTAATAAATATTAGTCCAACAGAAGTTAACGTTCAAGCTACCATAACCAAAACTACAGGAGTAGTAAACCTTTTGTTTTTAATTCTAAAAGATATTATTGCATCTGGGGGTGCTATTTTTACGGCAAACAATGCAGTAAACTTAGGAACAAATACCGGATGGGCAATCAATTCTCTTGCTTCAAATAATTTGTATTGGGTAGGTAATTCTGGCAATTGGAACGATGGAAATCATTGGTCACTCACAAGCGGTGGCCCGGCATCTGGTTGCTCACCTTCCCCATTAAATAATGTAATTTTTGATGTAAATTCATTTACAAATACGGGTTCCATTGTAACTATAAATGTATCAAAAGCCTATTGCAATGATATGAAGTGGACAGGAGCTATAAAAGTACCAACCCTAGCTGGAGATGATGTAAACCTAATTCAAATCTATGGCACACTAACTTTTATACCAGCAATGAATATGAACTTTGCCGGTGCAGTAGATTTTGAAGCGAAATCCTTGGGCAAAACAATTACAATGGCTGGGCATTCTTTTTTAAATACTATCAATTTTAATGGAATAGGAGGAGGGTGGACATTGCAAGATACTTTTACAACAACAGCCCCCATTAATCTAAATGATGGTACGCTTACAACCAATAACCAAGCCGTAAATGGGTCCGAGTTCTATTCAGAATCTGGTAGGGCAAGAACTTTAAATATGGGATCATCGGTTTTTACTTTTCAAACCTGGTTTGCCAAATCTTTAAATTTCATTTTGAATTGCGGGACATCTATTATAAATCTTACTTCTTCTGGCTCGCCTTTTTTTGGTGCTGGTCTTACTTATTATGATTTGAATTTTACTTCAACAAGTTATTACGCACAAGGCATTATTTATAACAACAACAACAATTTTCACAACGTATTTTTTGCCGGCGATGGAATTATTTATGAAAGCAATACTTACAATAATCTAACTTTTAGTGAAGGGCAAAAATATACGCTTGGTAATGCTTCAAACCAGACCATTTTAGGAAGCCTTATTGCCATTGGAAATTGTTTGGCTCTCATAAATATTAGCTCGTCCTCCTTAAATAACCAAGCTATAATTACAAAAAACGGTGCGGCTGTAAATTTATCTTTTATAATTATGCAAGATATAAAAGCAACAGGCGGAGCCATTTTTACAGCAACCAATACAATAGACTTTGGTAATAATACAGGTTGGATCATCAATTCGCCCACTCCAAAAAATTTATTTTGGATAGGTAATACAGGTAATTGGGATGATGGAAACCATTGGTCCCTTTCCAGTGGTGGCCTTGCATCTGGTTGCTCGCCTTCACCATTGGATAATGCAATCTTCGATGCAAACTCTTTTTCGTTACCATCGCAAACTGTGAACATAAATTTGCCAACGGCTTTTTGCAGAGATATGACTTGGACAGGTGTAACAAACTTACCTACTTTAGCTGGTCCAAATTTTAACAAGTTAAAAATATATGGATCTGTTGTTTTTAGTGTTAATATGAATCAAACATTTCAAGGGGCTGTAGATTTTGAAGCAAAAACAGCGGATAAAACCATTGCCATGACAGGAAAATCATTTCTTGATAATGTTAATTTTGTTGGAGTGGGTGGTGGTTGGACATTACAAGATACTTTTAGTAGCTCTAGGGAAATTACTCTTTTAAATGGAACACTCAATACAAATAATCAAGTAATTAATGCCAAAAGTTTTTTATCGCCAAATAATGCAATAAAAAAATTGATTATGGGCAGTTCTGTTTTTAATTTGTCAGATAGTTGGACTGTGCTTGCATCGCCAAATTTCACACTAAATAGCGGCACGTCTGTCATTAATTTTAATGGTAGTAATGGAAATTTTTCGGGAGGTAATTTTGCTTATTATGATTTAAATTTTAATTCATTATTTTCAACAGGTAATATCAATGATAGCAATAGCTTTCGTAATGTGTTGTTTAATTCAAACGGCAACATTAACCAATCTAATACATTCAATGAGTTAACTTTTACATCTGGATTTAATTATACATTAAAAAGTGGCAGCGCACAAACCATCAACAATCGCTGGCAAGTTCAAGGTTCTTGCGTTTCTTATATACTATTGAAATCCTCATTGCAAGGCACAGTTGCAACAGTTACAAAACCACTTGGTGTTGTTTTAGGTTATAATATTCATATAAAAGATATTAAATGTACAGGTGCTGCAAATTTTATTGCATACAATTCTGTAGATCTTGGAGGTAATACCGGTTGGAATTTCACTACGTTGGTACCATTGCTTCCGCCAAATGCTATTGTAGGCCAATCACAAATTTGTGCAGGCGCATCTTCTGTTGTTTATCGCACATCACCAGTTGCTGGTGCCATTTATTATTTATGGACCGTTCCTGCTGCTGCTATTATTACCAGTGGCCAAGGCGATACAACCATTACCGTTAATTTTGGAACTTTTACAGGTGGAAATATTACTTTAAAATCGTTTAATGGTTGTAATTATAGCAATGCCATTAGTACATTTCCTGTTTCTATAACGGCACAACCGTTATCAACTGTTAGTTTGGTGGCTAATCCATCTGGCACAATATGCCCCGGCATTCCTGTAGTATTTACAGCCACTGCAACTAATATTACCAATAGCACCGTAACCTACCATTTTAAGATAAATGGCTTAACTGTTCAAAATACAATTTCTAATATTTATACAAATGCAGTTCCAATAAATGGAGATCTAGTCGTTTGCGAAATAGCTGTAAATAGAGTGGGTTGTTTTGGAACTGCAATAGCTACATCAAATACCATTCCCATACAAATAAGTTCGAGCTCCACCTTACCAACTGTTGTCTTATCTTCTAATCAAACTGGTGGTTCATGCAATGGTACGTCTATTATTTTTACAGCAATAGCTGCTAATACTGGCAGTGGGATAGTGTCCTATAATTTTAAAGTAAATGGATTAAGTGTACAAAATACCAATTCGAATATTTATAGTTCGGCAAGTCTTACTAGTGGTAATATTGTAACCTGCGAAATATTTATAACAGGAAGTAACTGCATTCTTTCCAATAATGCGTTATCCAATCCAGTAACTGTTTTATCCAATCCAGCTAGCAATGTTAGTCTAGCACCATTTTTAAATATCTGTAAAACGGCTGCAGCTTTTACCATCACTGGAGGGTTGCCAATTGCAACTATAAACACAACGGGCATTTATTTAGTGGATAATATTGTGCAAACAGTTTTTACAGCTGCCAATTACACCGTGGGTTTACACAACATTACCTATGTATACACAAATTCTTTTGGGTGCACAAATACAGCATCACAAAACATAACAATACTACCAACGCCTACTGTTGAATTGCAATTTGGCCCATCAATTGGGCTGAGTCCTTCTATGCCAATGACGATAATAGCCAAAGTAACTCCCATAGGAAATTACAGCTTTGTTTGGAGTAAAAACACTGTATTATTGCCTGCTCAAATAAATGATAGGATTACGATATTGGCAAACGAAGCGGGTAATTATAGTGTTACAGTTACTGATGCTATTACAGGTTGTGTGGCAAGTTCGAGCAGCATCTATACTCAATCTGCTATCATAAAAGATTCAATTTTCATTTTGCCAAATCCTAGCAACGGCATTTTTAATGTAAGTTATAATAATGGTGCTGCAAACTTAGGTGGCAGGGTAATAAATGTATATGACGGCAAAGGAGCCAGAATATTTACCAATAGATATTTTTTGAATGTCCCTTATGGAAATATGAAAGTAGATATTAGCCAACATCCAAGTGAGTTATATTTTCTAGCGCTTTTTGATAGTAAAGGAAAGTTATTGGCTTCTGCAAAAATTCGTAAACTGTGATAGTATAATTATCGAAATAAATAAATTGGGATAAGTCTACAATTCACCCGAATAAACCACAAAGTATTGATTACAAAATGAACGTCCGTTACTAACCATCGACTCAAACGTTATTTTCATTTATTCAGCATCTTCCCATTCTTGTTGTAAGTCGTAGCTTTTATCTTTTATACGTTGTGCAAAATTTGCTGTTGCTGCAAAAATGCCAATGGTTGTCAATTTCTTTCCATCAAATGTAAATTCAAGGCCTTCTTTGTAATAAATATAATCTCCATCGTATCCTTCATATTGGATAGGGATATACTTTGTTTTCATTTTTGAAGTACATACTGCCATGCTTTGGTAAAAACGAATACCATTTGTGAGAACAACTCTTTTTGCAAGTGCTTCCGGCTTTCCATAAGAAGTTACTGTTATAAAATTTAGTTTGTGGTTTTTAAAATACATTGAATAAACAGGCATTTTATTTGGTAAGTCAGCAGCATAGGATGCGCAGCTATCAAATCCGATCACAAATTGAACGATGCTGTCTATAGCAAACTTAGCCCCAAAACTTTTAAAAGTTGTCATTTCTTCTTTGTAACTTTTCCATGTAATTTCACCTTTTAAAACGTTATAGGCTGCTGCCTCACTCATTCCAAGTTTAAGCGCTCCGATACCAACTCCAGGTGTTATTACAATATCGTTAGATTTAGCTGCTACTGTTGTTTTTTGCGCATGGCACAATAAATGCACAAACAATAATAAATAAGTAATGTTAATTATTCTCATTTTGTAAATATACTTATTCAGTACGAAATCATATTTAATGTCTAGATATTTGTAGCAGTTTTTGTATATTCAATTTTTAAAAGAATTAAGTCTTTTCAATTTTATGGAAAAATTATTATACCCACGTTTTTTAATTGTAAAAGATAATTTTTATGATAACCCAGCAGCCGTATATCAAACTGCTTTGCAAGCCAGTTATTATCAACCAGAACATGTAACGGGTTACAGAAGTAGGCTTGTATATCATGAAAAAGGCGTTAAAGCAAAACTAGAAAGAATACTTGGTATAAAAATTACTCGCTGGGACATTGACCCTTTAGAAGAAAATGGTGTTTTCTATCAAGGATTATCTAAAGGGAAAAAAAAGGAAGTACCGGGTGTGCATTCCGATGAACCATACAACGACATAACAGTTATCGTTTATCTTACACCTGGTATTCCAATTGATTGTGGCACTTCCTTGTGGATGCATAAAAAAACGGGGCTTAAAGACCCTGCTACACCTGCAGATGCTCGCAAACATAAAATGAAATTTCTTGAGCTAAAGAATCAATTGGAAGCAGAAACAAAAGATCGTAGCAAATGGGTAGAAATAGATAGGGCAGGGTATTTGTTTAATAGAATGGTGGCATATCCTTCTGGCATTTTTCACTCTGCTACCAACCATTATGGCGGAAATTTAAAGACAGGGCGTATCTACCAAACTTTTAGAATAGGAGTGGACTGGGATAGTTTTAAAATGACGAAATCATAAATCTATTATTCAAAAAAATGTAGCAAAAACTGTTGATAAGCATAATCGTCCTTCGTTTTTGCAGAAACCATTTGTTTCATCCATTGAAGTTTCTGTTTGTCTTCAATTTTATAAGCCAAAGCCCATAAAGCAACTTCCTCTAGTATTCTTTTTTCATTTTCGTTTAATGCAGTAACATCGAAGGATACTTTTTTGCAGAATGCAGTAATGGCTTTTTCTTTTGCCAAAGCATAATTATTTTGCCAGTCTTTTTTTATAGTGGACAATATTTTGTTGGCAATATCGTGAACACTCAAAGGTATTTTTGCAGCTAAGTTTGCCCCGATATTGCTCACTGTAAACCGCAACAAAGTTTTGGAACTGCTGCGGTAACTTTTCTTTGATTTTATTTTACGGTATTCTTTTTCTGCAAGCAATTTTAATTGCGCATCTACTGGCCTAAACCCAAATTTATAATAAAACCAAAATGCCCCGCTGCTAATGCCACCGGGATTGTTTAACCCAATTTGGAAGGGTTCTATTTCTAAGTAACTTACTCCCATTGATTGTTTTAAAACCCGTATTAGTTGGCAAAGAATATACCCAGATTCGCCCCCTCTAAATGACTCAAATATGTTTAACCCAATTTTTGCCATTTTACCAAAAACCCAAATACCACCATAGGCGATTGGAATTCCATTCTTAAAAAAAGTGCAACCAAAATATGTTTCGAGTGGTAACTGTCTTATGGGAACCATTGTGTAAATGGCAAAAGTTAATCCTCTTTCTAGCGCATATAATCGCATGGAATTTTGCTGCATAAATGTGGTAGGATCTATTTCTCTCACCATCAATGCCATGCTATTCTTAATTGCTTTGTACAATGCTTGCGTTTCATCGTACGATGGTACATGCACAGCAGGTAATGGCTGGTTTATCAATTGCACATGATCAAAATGCTTTAATAAATCTTTGTGGTGATAAACTTCATTAGCTGTTATCCGATTATATGCACGTGAAAATTGTAGGTTTTTTGGAACCAACGTCACGTATAAATCCATTCGTTCTATAAAAAGCTCTTGTATAAGCGGCCACTCTTTTAGCTCATCTAATTGGCCAAGCAAAAAAGGTACATATGCATTGGGTTTTATACCTAAAAGTTCCAATAAATCTTCGTTGCTTAAACTTGCAGTTGTCTCTGCTTTTAAAACAGCCGGCAATGTAATGTTCAATATATCATTGAGCGATAAGGACGCATTGTAAAAAGAGTCGAATGTTACATCAAGGTCTGAATGTTGGTCTAACCATTTTAAAAAATCTGGTGAAAACCTTGTTACTGTATTTGTAAAAGGCAAGCCCTCGTTTTCAGGTAAAGGCTTTTTGCTGTTATTTACCTTCTTTGCATATAGGGTAATACGTTTTAATTCTTTTTCTGTAAGTTGTTTTTCATTGGCATTGCTAGGATAGGCACACAAAAACATAAGTAAATCGTGGTAGCGAAGTATGTAATCCGGCTCTGGCAAAGCCATTTTACTCATTTTATAGAGTAGGGCAGTTTTTGCACTAATTTCATCTTCATCAAATTTGTTGGCAATAGATTCTAAGGTAGTAAGTGAACTTAAAAAATTACGCTTCATAGTAAAGATTGGGTTGCCTAAATAGGATGAATGTTGATAATAATTACTATTGCTAAGTTAGTAATTCCTATCTATTTAAAGTTGGGTTGCCTTGAGAAAAGAAAAGGATAATTATAAACTTAATTAGGATACAATTTTCCTAGCACTCATTTCGAAAGTTTATTTAAAGGCTTATGCTGCATTATCTACCTATGGCTTTTTGCTTTTCGAATGAGCTGTTTCATTGGTATACCTAATGTGCATTCTAAAATTGAATTTCCAAATGTATAACCATGCAATCGCCGCCTCTCCATTGAAGCATAGACAATTTCACTGATGCACTGAGAACAATATTTACAAACCCAATAAATTACAATACCCCCTCAACATGAATTAGGCAAAGCTTCATCATTCTGTTTTGATTTCATCATCTTGCCAGACAATTCAGCTTACTTTATTAATATAATCTTGGTGTTCTTTTAAATGTTCTTCGGGTGGAATTTTTACAGATATGGAACCATTGCCTATTATTAAAAAATAAATGAGTAAAAGCAATATTATCACCGCCAAAAACAATTCGGAATAGGGTGTAAACCCATCACCACTGGATTTTATATTTACAAAAACGATTGCTCCAATTAAAATGGGTATTTGTATTAAACATGCTACCCTGGTAAACAAACCGATGGTTAAAAAAATACCACCCAAAATATGCCCAAATGTTGCATAATGTCCTACCAAAATATTAATGAAAGCGCTAAAAGGGGAGGATGTTTTCATTACCGCCATCAGGTTGCTGTTGTGTCTAAGAAAATCTATCCCTTTGTAGCAAAGAAAAATTCCTAAAGCTATACGAATAATATCAAGCCATTTTGGGTGATGCCTGTCGCCCCAAACTTCTAATTTTTCGAGGAGGTTCATAACGTATAATTTAAAGTGATAAAATTACTAATATAAAAATAACGTAATTTAAACTTACTAGCAAATACATTTATTAAGGGATGTCTGTAATAAAGCGTTTAATTCTTGGAAAACTGTCATAAGGAAACCGCAAAATAAAAAGCAACATCAATTTTACCAGATTTCTTGAAGCACAAATGAAATTTAAGCAAAACTGAGGAGCTGGTACGGACAATCAGCCTTTTGTGTTTCTACAAAATTTTATGTCTTGAAGTGGAAAAATTATTTCCTTTTAGCTTATAAGCGTAAATAATGTACAACAACCCGACAATTATCAAAAAAAATTATTATTTCTCCAGTTCTATTGTCTTTTTTATTGGAACCATTTCCAACGATCCTCTCGAAAAACTTTCTATTGAGACAAATTTCTCGGGTCTTTTGCTGTGATACTTCTTTCTATTTCTTGTATTTTTCTTTTTTACGGTAACATTTAAATCAGGTTTTTCGATTGCAGTTGATCGACTCAATGTAGCGTTATCTAGCGAATCCACAGGTATTATTAAATGTTTTTCCTCTTGGCGAAAATTGGCTGCATTTGTTTCAGTATTATCTTCTTTCTTTACCGTCTGTTCGTCTTTATACAATGCTTTCAACTCTCCGTTTTTATTTGCTTTTACAAAAGCGAAAATACCAAAAACAAAAGAAACTAACATTAAAGAAGATACTACCCGGATAAAAATTTTTAACTTGTTCATACAATTTGATTGATTGGTTTATAATATGGTTTTGCCTTATAGAAAATAATAAATTCTGCTGCCAATAAATTTCCAACTACACTCATCCACAAGCTCACTTCATAGTTTTTTGTAAGTTCTATGTCCAATAAATAGAGAATGATATAATATATCCTAAAAGTAACTGCTGTCAACGCCATGGCATAGCTACGTATCATCCAAGATTTGTGTTGTTTTATGCTTTTTTGAGTAACCGCCATCAGACCCTTTGCTGTAAAGTAAAACCAACTGATGGCCATAAACATAAACAAACATTTTTCTGCCATACTTCCTTTTGCAAAAAAGCTCATGAATAAACCAGTGGGAGCGCCAATGACCAATACGACAAATACATAAATTCTGCCCGACCAAATATGAATGGCTTTTCTTTTTTTTAAAATAAAAGAGGAGAATTGAAGCAATGCTGTGAGAATGCAAAAAATACCGGCAAAAATATGCGTGTAAAAACTGTATTTGTAAATAGGTTTTAAAAACAACACGGCCCGCTCAGTTATGAAAATAAAATCTTGTTTAAAATTGAAATAGGGGATTGTATTGTAAACGATAAGCAAACTAAAAAAGCCAATGGGTAACCAAAACAACAAGCACACTGCAACCTTTTTTATTACTCGCAACTGGTTTTGATAATTCATTGCTTTTTACTTTGTAAAAAGGGGATAGTTAAAACAAGTTATTGCATAAAAATTATTGTTATTGATTTGTTAAAGGAATTTTTTGAGCGCTTCATTTGATAAGAAATGGAAAATATAAGATTGAAGTATACTGGATTATTGTCTGCGGAAATTTCTATTGATTTGTTGGGTTTGCGTGGCTGGTACACACAACAAAATTTTCTTAAGGACAAATTGGTTTAAAACATTAAATTGAAATTACTAACTTTTTGTAAGTCATTCTTGGCACAAGAAAATATAAACTAAAAAAGAAACCCCTTTTCAGAAGTTTCTTTTTTGTAAATCTTACAACCACTTTTTAATTTCCTCCTTTGATCCTTTTTGCTTCGCTCTCTAAGCCAGTTTTTCTATCTCGATTGCTTTTTATTTGTGCGCTACCAAAACGATAGCTAAACGATAAACGGAAAGTGCGGCTTTCCCAATTGCCACCACCGTTTATATACAAGCCTCCAAAATTGTTAGTAGCTTGCCATGGTGCAGTAAAAAATATATCTGTAACTGCTAGTTTTAGGGTAGCAGCTTTGTTTAAAAATTGCTTTTGTAAACCCATGTCTACTGCACCTTGCGACTTGGTTTTCCAAGTGCCACCCCATACACTCGGTCCATTGAACCATCCGCTTATTTCTGCAGTATACTCTTTGCCAAGCTTAAAGCTCTGTTGAAGGTAAGCACCAAAAGAAGGTACTTTCTCTTTTACTTTATTGGTGCCAATTACGCCTTCATAAAACTGGATGTTTGCCCAAAAATTTATATAGCCGTCCCACCATTTTTTTATAGGGGTAGGGGTGCCAATATTGAAGCTTACAATTTGCTGCTCGGCAAGGTTTTTCTGTTGTACAAATGTTGTATTGCCAGCTGTGTCGGTGGCTTGGGTGGCAAAATCTTTTACATGGCTATAACCGAAGGTCGTATTTATAAAGCCCATAAAAGTATGCGTAAGCTCTACATTATTGGTGTATTGTGGCCTTAAGAATGCATTGCCTTTTTCAAAAGTCAATTCATCCAGTTTGTTTTCAAATGGATTTAAGTCTTGGTAAGTTGGCCTGTCTATTCTTCTGCTGTACGTTAAATTCAAAGCATTTTTTTGATTAATATTCCATGTAACAGCAGCGCTAGGAAACAGATCGGTGTAGTTCCTTTTTACCCTGTTATCGGCCTGTACAATACCGTCGGCCCTCGTGAGGGATCCGTCGCTTACTGTTTGCTCAACACGTAGGCCAGTTTGCAAGCTCCATTTTTCGCTCAATTGGCGTTGGTAATTGAGGTAACCTGCATTTACATTTTCCTTGTAGGTAAAGTTATTGCTTCTGTCAAGCTGCTTGATAGAAACGCCCGCCACTTCGTTAAAAAAATCAAATGTGTTTTTGGTAGTAACAAAGGCTGTTTTGGCACCATAGCCTATCTTTCCCTTGCCGAGCCTTTGTTCAAAATCTATTTTGGCGGTATAGATATCAATATCGGTTGGCGTGTAGTTTCGGTTTATTACGCTGTATAAAAATATATTGTTGTTTCCATAATAATTATTGGGCTGGTAGCTTCTACCAGTACCCCTAAATATTCCATAGTCTGCATCAAAATTTATTTCCCTGCCACTGGTATCGGCATAGCGGTAATTGAGGTTGAAGTTTGCGTTGGTGCGCCTGCCTGGTATCGTGTTGATGGCTTCGAGTCTTTTTACAAAATCATTACTGGGGTTATAAAATATATTGGTAATGCCATTGCTCCGCTGTTCCGTGTTGCTAAAATTAGTAGTGGCTAATACCCCAATCGTGTTTTTATTGTTTATAAAAAAATCCGCCCCTGCTTTTATGTTCACACTTTTATCATCGCTATTCATTGCCGTTTCTTGGTCGTACAAGGTATCTTTTTGTATGCGATACAAATCAATGGTATTTCTATTGATGCCGATATTGGTACCAGCATTTCCAAAAAGGTTTATTTTCTTATCCCGGTAATTCAAATTGAGCGATCCATTGCCTTTTGGTGTAACGCCCTGCACAAAACCTAGGTTTACACTTCCATTGGTACCATATTTCTTGTTCTTCTTTAATCGCAGATTTATGATACCTGCATTTCCACTTGCATCGTATTTTGCGCTGGGGTTACTTATCATTTCTATGGCTTCAATATCATTGCTGTTTATACTTTTCAGATAAGCGGCTAGGTCTTTTGTATCAAGTTGCATCATTTTACCATCTACATACACACGTACACCCGTTTTGCCTTTCATGCTTATATTGTCGTTGTTATCTACTTGTACGCCAGGGCTTTTTTGCAACAGCTCTAGCGCATTGCTGCCAGTTGCATTTATACTCTGTTCTACATTAAAAATAGTCTTGTCTGCTTTTACTTCTATCAATGGCTTTTTGGAAACCACTGTTACAGCTTGCAAGTTTTTAGATGCGTCTGCAAGTGCTATGCTTTCTGCCTGCACCGCTTGTCCTTGGGTGAGGGTATAGTTTTTCGTGAATTTTTTTTCGTGACCAATGCCAGAGAAACTTAGTAAATATTCGCCGGTTTTGTTGGTAGCAATTTCATACTTACCTTCTTTGTCGCTTACAGCTACCTTTACGATACTGCTATCTTTTGCATTGAGCAGTGTAATGGTAACGGCTGGTAATGCATTTTTTTTACTGTCGGTTACAATGCCGCTTATTTTTGAAGGGCTTTGTGCCATGGCTTGCATAGAGAGGCTTAAAATAGCCAATGTAATTGTTAAAATTTTTATGCGCATCTTTTTCATTTTATTTGTAACGCAAAGGAATAATTAAAAGTTACAGTAGAAAAGCAATATCCTACAAACTGAGGTTATTTGTACACGAGCGGTAAAAAATACCGTTTGAAATGTTTTCAGCAAAACATTATTTGATGTGCCGCATTAAAACCAGATGGGTTAAATTTGCTATTATAGAAAGCAATCGATTATATGGACAAAAATAAACTGCTTACCAATTGGCAAAAAAAATCGCTGGAACGTACAAAGCTGTATAAAAAGTTTTTGCACCGGGCAGATAAGAAAACGACACTAAGGGCATTGCCCGATTTGCACGAGGAAGCTTTTGAAAACATCAATTGCCTCAGTTGTGCCAATTGCTGCAGAAACTATTCGCCAAGGTTTAAAGCTACCGATGTAAAGCGAATTTCTAAAATAATGCAAATGAAAGAGGGCGTATTTATAGAAACTTATTTGCAACTAGACGAAGACGGCGATTATGTAACAACAACCAAACCATGCCCTTTTTTAGGAGAAGATAATTTTTGTAGCATTTATGAAGATAGACCAAGTGATTGTGTTCGTTTTCCTTACACCGATGAAGATGTGATTATAAAAAGGCAAGAGATTACGTTGAAGAATTCTACTTTTTGCCCGGCGGTATATTTTGTATTGGAGAAATTGATGGATAAGAACGGGTGAATATGCAAATGGGCAAATATGAAGATGTGCAAATGTGCAACTATTGTGAAGTACGAATTATTGCCGAACTGGTATATGCTGCTGACGAGCCGGCGGATAGGAGCAAGTACCCCACAGGCATGAGCGATAGCGAAATGCCGAGGAGTACTGCGGATAGCCGCTACAAATGCTGCCAAATGGTATATGCTGAAGGCCCAAAGAATCTCACCAATTGCCTAAGTTTTTGATATATTTAATTTTAACTAATTGAAATTCAATGTATAAAGCAATTATCCATTATTCATTATTCATTAATTAATTATCCATTATTCATTACCAGAAAAATCCCTTACTTTTGCACTCCTAAAAGAGTAATCTTTTTAGACATTTCCCACAAGGCCCCATAAGTTCCCGAAGTTTCGGGACGCCAGCAGGGAGTAACAATAAACAAGTTATATAATGCCAAAGGTAAAAACAAACAGCAGCGCAAAAAAGCGCTTTAAAGTTACCGGTACAGGAAAAATCGTATTCCAAAAACCTTTCAAACGCCACATTCTTACAAAAAAATCTACCAAGCGCAAGCGTGCTATGCGTAAAGACGGACAAGTAGATTCTACCCAAATGTATTTT
>JANNGD010000143.1:0-30194 GCA_031380515.1 Ferruginibacter sp.
CTTACGAATCATCATTGCGGTTTTGATGATTCGTAAGTACCAATCCCTTACTGGATATGATTTCACCAGTACAAAACCCACCAAAGCTTACAATAGCATCTTTCAAACTGCCTTTGTTTATACTATAAATATCTGCTGCACTTATTTTCATGCCTAGGCTTTTCATGCGACTTTCGTTCAATTTGCCTAATAACTGTGGCAACCACATGCCTTCATCGGCTTTGGCAATAAATGCATTTGCAATAAAAATAAGGAGGAGTAAAATTTTAGAATGTTTCATATTTTAGTATTGAGTATTTAGATATTAGTATTGAGATAGTTTCGTTTTATTTAAAGCATTTTATTTTTTTGTTTACGAGCTGAAGAGCCTTGATTTAGCTTCAGTGCTTGCCCCAATGCTAGCGTTGGGGGCGACGCTCCGTTCAACAGTATTTCTTTTAGCATCTTCTATTATGCTATCACATTGACTACTTTTGTTGAACTCGATATTTATTAATCCAAGCTTTGTTTGGATCAATAAATTTTTTAACTTCTACATTTTTTAAATGTAAATCAACTGGATTTTTAAGAAAGTTTAAATACTCCAAATTACCGGGAATTGCTTTGTCTATTTCGGGGTAAGGTTCAACTAGCTGCCAATGCAATAAAGTATCTTTATTCTTTAAAACACCTTGGTAATTACATTCAAAGAATTTATTTCTTGCGTATGCACCACCTCCAGTAAAATTAACATAAATAATTGCTTTTATTGTATCATCCTTTACGCTATATATTCCCCATCCTTCCGAATTGTATTTGTAATTATCCCTTAAACTGTCAATTGCAAAATCAGATTCTTCCAGTATAGTAAGATTTAATCTAGATAATATAACTCCACTTTTAGTAAAAAATACAGGTTGATCTAAAAATGGTGTATCTACAAAACTTGTTGCGATACCATTTTTATAACCAATGGGGTAATGATAACTTTCTTTTCGAATATTATAATAAACCCTATCAAATAACTTTGCTGAATCAATAGCAGAATTTAATTTCTCCACAAAAGTTTGACTAGCTTTTTGTACTTTACAACCTAAGCTAAATAAAATAACGAAGGACAAAATTGAAGAAATTAATTTCATATTTGTAATATTATCCCTTTTTTATCACCGCACCCATTACCTCCCCTCCCTCCACCATCACTTCTATATTTTCTTCTTCCTTTGTAGAAACAGACAAACCTACATAATTTAATGCCACCGGAAAGAGTTTGTGTGTGCGCTCTACCAATGCAAGGGTTTCTATTTGGCTAGGGTAGCGCTCTAGCAAAGGGGCTAGTGCATACAACATTGTTCTACCACTATTGGCCACATCATCTACCAACAAAATAGCTTGGTTTTGCAGGTTCACTTCCTCGCTCAGTTCAATCCTTTCGGGGCTTTTTTTATTTATGCTCAGGGATATTGTTTTTACAGTACCATTAAAAATTGGTTGCAAAAACTGTTCTATCTTTTTAGCTATAAAAAGCCCATTTTCTTTTATACCAATAATTATTATAGCAGGTTTATCTGCATTGCGCTCTACAATTTCCAATGCCATGCGGCGCAGTTTTTTATCGGCGGAGGTTTTCGTTAAAATCATGTGTGCTATTTGTTTCTGTGTAACCGAGTGCTAAAATAGCACAAAGAATTAAATTAATATTGAATTACATTTTATTTAAGCCTAATTGATTTTATTATTTAAAAGATTAATACTTATATTTATTTACGAAATATTTGTTAGCATGAAACTACCTAGATATGAACTAATAGCAGAAAAATCTTTAATGGTGTTTCAATTTACTAGTGAAGGAACGAAAGGGCAAATACCAAAACTTATAAAATTTAGTGAAACGGCTTTAAAAGATTTTTATAACCTTGCTTTTGGCGATAAAGACTTAAAAACAGGAGATATTGACGACAATGTAGTTTCTAACAACGGAGATAGTGAACAAGTATTGGCTACAGTAGTTGCTGCGGTATATGCTTTTACAGATAGAAAAAGACATGCTTGGGTATATGCTACAGGTAGTTCAAAAGCAAGAACTAGACTTTATAGGATGGGCATAACAAAATATATTGATGAGATAAAAAAAGACTTTTTAATTTACGGTCAACTAGAAGGTGAATGGGAAAAATTTAATAAAGAAGTAGATTATACTGCTTTTGTAGTAAGAAGGAAATAATGTAATTTTACAAAAATAAAATCATAGCAATATGAATACTATAAAAAAATTAAACGAAAAAAAAATACCAATAATTAGAATAGATAATTCATTAGAAAAATACAAAAAAATGCCCCTTTTTCAAGATAAGGTAGATAAGGCTAATGAAATGCTTAGAACCGTTGGCTTGCCAAAATTGGCTACAAAAAAATAATGTACTTTATCATTTAAGAATTAAAAATGCACTATATCCCACAAATCATTTTCCTTGCCCTCACAGGTTTTGCTGTTTTTCTTTTTACAAAAAACATTACTCGTATCCGAAAAAACATTTTTTTGGGCAAACCAGAAGAATTTGAAGGAGATAGTAAACTCCGTTGGAGGAATGTGCTATTACTAGCTATGGGGCAGCGAAAAATGTTTACCAAGCCCTTTGTAGCTGTAATGCATTTTATTATTTATGCAGGTTTTATCATCATCAATATAGAAGTATTAGAAATTATTTTGGATGGCTTGTTGGGTACTCATCGTTTGTTCCTCGGCATGCTTGGTGGCTTATACAATTTTGCCATAAACTTTTTTGAGGTGCTGGCATTTGGCGTATTAGCCGTTTGTGTAATCTTTTTGGCAAGAAGAAATATTGCCAAGATAAAACGCTTTATAAGTAAAGATTTAAACGGATGGCCTCGCAGCGATGCCAATTATATTTTAATAGCAGAAATTATCTTAATGAGTCTTTTCTTAATTATGAACTCTACGGATAGGGCGTTGCAATTACAAGGCAGTGAGCATTATCATGATACGGGTAATTTTGTAATTTCTGGATTGCTGGCTCCCTTTTTCGAGCATTTTTCTGCTACAACTTTGATATATATTGAGCGTACTTGTTGGTGGTTGCACATTGCAGGTATTTTTGTATTCCTAAATTATTTGCCATACAGCAAGCACTTACATGTGATACTAGCATTCCCCAATTCTTATTATGGTAAACTACAACCAAAGGGCGAAATGGAAAATATGGTAAGCGTGCAAAATGAAGTAAAATACATGATGCAGCCCGAGCTTGCCCCCACTGGAGAACAAGCTCCCGTAAAATTTGGGGCAAAAGATATCTTTGATCTTAATTGGACAAACCTCATGGGTGCCTATGCATGTACGGAGTGCGGGCGCTGCTCATCTGCATGCCCTGCAAACATGACGGGCAAATTGCTTAGCCCACGAAAAATTATGATGGATACCCGTGACCGTTTGCAAGAAGTAGGAAAAAACATTGAAAAGAACGGCAGCTTTGTAGACGATGGTAAAACGCTTTTAAACGATTATATAACGGTAGAAGAATTGCGTGCTTGTACAACCTGCAATGCCTGTGTAGAAGAATGCCCAGTAAGCATTTCTCCATTGGATATCATTATTGAACTACGCCGCAGCCTCATTATGGAAGACAGCAATGCACCACAAGAATGGAATGGCATGTTTACCAATATTGAAACGAACTTTGCACCATGGAAGTTGAGTCCTGATGAAAGAGATAAGTGGGCGGAAGAAATGAATAATTAGTAGTAAATAATTAATAATGTTTCAATAAATATGATTTTTTAAAAAAAGCAAGTAAAAAAATTACATTGTTTCGTAAAATATTGATGCTTGCTATAAACACATTATTCATTATCAATTATTCATTATTAATTGTTTTTTTTTTAATTATCTTCCACAACGTTATCAATGCAGTTACTGCAAAAATTCCTCCGATAAACCAGTTAATATATTTTTCGCTATCGGCAATACTATCTGCAATCCATTTACCTCCAAAAATAAAAACACAATTACCTATAAATGCACCAACACCTACGCCAACCACATAACTATTGTATTGACTGTTTATAGGTAGTAATATTTTTTTGGTAAAGAGTACCGTACTCCACCCAAACCAAAATACGATTACAATTGGATTTATAGCACAACCAATAGCACCCAAGAGGAATCTATTTATATTATTATCCAATACAGGATTTTTTGCATTTTCTCCTCCTTTCATTGCAGCCATAAAACTACCAATAGCCAGCGCTACTACAATCCCGAATGTGATCCATTGCATGGCTTTCATTAGTTTTTCTTGTTTTCGCATCCAATCTATTCCAATTAAAGAAATTCTTACATAAATCATTTCTACCAGCATAGAACCTAAAGAAAACTGTATGGCACTTCTTATTCCTTCCTGTATACCTAGTTGCATGGCCGCTACATTAAGCGTACCCAATGGTAAAGACCCAAGAAAACTTATCATCGTTCCCCATAAAAATATTCTTATTAATTTCATAATTGTACAAAACAAAGATTTAAATATGTAAACAGATAAAAAACTTTTCTACAAAAGAAAGCGTAAATTACATCAAATGAATTTAATGTTGCAGGCTTCTACTATTCAACTACTAAGATTAAAATTTTCTTTTTTTCTTATGCCTGTGTATTGGTTTGCAATCAGCCAAGTTGAAGATATCAATATTATTCATACAATAGCTATTTTTATTATTCTTCATTTATTAATTTACCCTGCTAGCAATGGGTACAACAGTTATATGGATAGGGATACTACAAGCATTGGTGGCGTAAAAAATCCTTTGCAACCTACAAGAGAATTGTATCATGTAACCGTATTTATGGATGTAATAGCCCTAGCCGCTTGTAGTTTTATTAGTATTTACTGTACCATTTGTGCTTTTGGTTTTATTGCAGCATCCAGGGCATACAGTTATAGAGGTATAAGGTTAAAAAAATATCCCATCATTGGTTTTATTGTAACCAGCACTTTTCAAGGAGCCGCCGTATTTTTTATGGTGTATCATGGCAGCAGTATTACTAAAACGCTTGATGTGCCTGCATTACCACTTGTAGCAAGTTCTTTTTTGATAGGTAGTTTTTATCCACTCACACAAATTTACCAGCATGAGCAAGATAAAGCAGATGGCGTAAAAACCCTGAGTATGTTATTGGGCCATATGGGTACTTTTGTTTTTAGTGGATTAGCATTTTTTATAGCCATGAATACGATGGCTGTATATTTTTTCTTAAATATGGATCAACATTTGTTTTTTGTTATTGCAATATGTACTTTACCTACTTTGTTTTATTTTTTTTGGTGGATGATAAAAGTGAAGAAAGATAAAAGCAATGCAAATTTTGAAAATACCATGCACATGAATATCATTGCATCTATTTGTACCAATACCGCCTTTATTTCGGTATTATTAATTGAAAAACTTTGAGTAAAATTACTTCCATAGCTACCAGTGTACCTGTATACAAACATGCGCAAAGCATATTGTTTGATTTTGCAGATAAGGTGTACAACAATAATGAAACAGATACTAGAAAATTGAGATTTCTGTACAATCATAGCGGTATTAGTTATCGTCATTCCATTATTCCTGATTTTGATCTAAGTCTTAATGAGCGGGTGTTTTTTGATAAATCGTTGGATTTGCAACCAGTACCAAGCATTGAAAAAAGAATGGCATTATTCAACCAACACGCTGGAAAAATTTCCACAGATGCCATAACAAAATGTATTGCTGGAAAAATTGACAAAGAACAAATCACACACCTTATAACCGTAAGCTGTACAGGTATGAGTGCGCCTGGGCTCGATTTGCAAGTAATAGAAATGATGGGGTTACCAAAAAATATCATGCGTACCTCCGTAAATTTTATGGGATGTTATGCAGCTATTCATGCCATGAAAATTGCTGATGCATTTTGTAACAATGATAAAAATGCAAATGTGGTAATCGTATGTACAGAATTTTGCACCCTACATTTTCAAACAGAACCTACTGTTGATAATATTACTTCTTCCCTACTATTTGCAGATGGAAGTGCCGCTTTATTAATGCAACACAACGAAGCTGGCAAAGGATTGCAGATAGAAAACTTTTTTAGCGACGTAAGCTTTGAAGGTAAAAAAGATATGTCTTGGGAACTTTCATCCAAAGGCTTTTTGATGACACTTAGTGGTTATGTACCCGAATTAATAAAAGCAGATTTTGAAAACTTGGCTTCAAAGGCTTTAGAGAAGACAGAGAGAACAAAAAACAACATTACCCATTGGTGCATTCATCCTGGCGGAAAAAAAATATTGGATACCATTTCCAATAGTATGAATTTAGAAACGACTGACTTGAAATATTCTTACGAGGTATTAAATGATTATGGCAATATGAGTTCGCCAACCGTTTTATTTGTATTACAAAAAATATTTAATGAAATAGAAAATGAAAATACTACAGATACAGTAATATTTGGAGCGGCATTTGGTCCGGGGCTTACTATGGAAACTTTTACAGCAACCTATGGTTAATTTACGACATAGAAGTTATACCAAAGAGTTGTTGGATGCAGACAATATTCCTTTTGAGGATATTAAAAGCAATATGCAAGAGCTAAATACCATCAATACATTATTGGGTGGCCATGCCATTACTTTAAAGGGATTAAAAGCTTTTATAGATACAAACGCCATTGAACATATTTGTGAAATTGGCTGTGGTGGTGGAGATAATTTAAATGTTATCGGTAATTGGAGCAAAAGAAAAAAGCTTAATTTTAGTTTTTCAGGAATCGATTTAAAGAAGGAATGTATCCATTTTGCAACACAACAATACCCAAACTTACCAGCAAAATGGATAGAAAGTGATTACAGCAAAGTACATTTTGGCGATAAGAAACCCACGATAATTTTCTCCTCTTTGTTCTGTCATCATTTTACAGAAGAACAATTGGTTTATATGATGCAATGGATGAAAGCCAATAGTAGGAAAGGTTTTTTCATAAATGATTTACAAAGAAATACCGGGGCGTATTATCTTATTAAGTGGATTACAAGAATATTTTCGAAATCGTATTTGGTAAAAAACGACGCTCCACTTTCTGTTGCAAGAGGCTTTCATAAAAAAGAATGGATGGCTATTTTTGAAAAAGCGGGAATAAAAAATTATAGCATACAATGGAAATGGGCTTTTCGGTATCTAATAATTTGTAAAGATGAAGAATGAAAAAATATATGATACTGCCATTATTGGAGGTGGTCTCGCCGGCCTCACCCTTTCTATTTCTCTTGCCAAGCAAGGCTATTTAGTTATCCTATTCGAAAAAGAAACCTATCCTTTTCACAAAGTTTGTGGCGAATATATTAGTTTAGAAAGTTGGGATTATCTAGAAACTGAAATGGGTGTTCCATTGCAAGAAATGCATTTGCCCATTATAAAAAAATTATGGGTAACCGCTCCAAATGGAAAATCGTTGCATGCAGATTTAGATCTGGGCGGTTTTGGTATTAGTCGCTACACGCTAGACAATACATTAAAAAATATTGCAGAAAATGCCGGTGTAACAATTTTACAAAATTGTAAAGCAGAAGATATACAGTTTACAGGAAATATTTTTACCATAAAAACCACGCAAGGCATTTACCAAAGCAAAGTCTGTTGTGGCTCTTGGGGCAAGCGCAGCAATATAGATGTAAAATGGAAACGCCCATTTACCAGCAAGACATCTGATAGACTAAATAATTTTGTAGGCATAAAATACCATGTAAAAACAGATTTCCCTATTGATATGATTGCGTTGCACAATTTTAAAGATGGCTATTGTGGTATATCAAAAATTGAAGGCGATAAATATTGTGTTTGCTACCTTACCAAAGCCAGCAACATCAAAAAAGCGGGAAGCATAGAAAATGCAGAATCGGCCATTCTTTCAGAAAACCCGTATTTAAAAAACCTATTTGGTAAGATGGAAAAATTATACCAAGCGCCTGTTACTATATCACAAATATCTTTTAGCAAAAAGAAACCGATTGAAAAAAACATCATTATGATTGGTGATGCAGCGGGCATGATTACACCACTTTGTGGCAATGGAATGAGTATGGCAATGCACGGCGCAAAAATAGCAGCAATGCAAATTGTAGCTTATTTGCAAAATAAAATATCTAGGCAACAACTAGAAGAGAATTATACAAAAGAATGGAAGCATAATTTTCAAAAGAGGGTTACAATTGGCAAAACAATCCAATATTTGTTTGGAAGAAAAACAACCACAAATATTTTTGTTTCACTTATGGATAAAAGCAAATCATTTACAAGAAAAATAATAAGCCTTACACACGGCAATCGTTTTTAATTTACCCGATCTTTTCATCTACCAATTTCATAGCTCTTACCATATCCCTTGCATATTTCCTAAATTTAAACCCTTTCAAAAACGGCCAAGGTTTTACACCTTGCGTAACATTGTAGCTGCTTATTTCATACAAAGCCCTCCAATGCATTAAAATTTCTTTGTATGCCTGCCCTAAAGTATATCCAGTATCATAAAAATGATTTGGCTCGGCACCACAACCATTGTATTCTAAAATACTAAAGTTTTTACCTTGCTTTAGATCCTCCACGCTATTGCACAAAATATCATAACGCCCATAATAAAAATCACCAATTTCAGCACTCAACTTATCAAATACTGCAACAAGTTCATCGCATATATCTGCTTTCAAATCTATAAAATGAGCTCCCCTATTGTGATTGGCCGCATAACTTAAAATGTATTTTTCTCCCGCAGGAATAACAACATTCCACTTCTCTACATGCTTGGGTTTTAGATCGTCTAGCCTTTTTGCCGATTTAGGATAATTTAATATCAGTTCCTCCAAAGTATCTTGTCCATTACCCACAACATGCAAAGGGATTTTGTGTAAAAAACCAGTGATGATACCTTTTGCTTTGTTGGGATGTTTAATGTGAAAAACGCTTACCTCCATTGGGTAATGTATCATCTCCTGCACGATGTATTCAAAAGTCATTAAGGAATGATAATGTTTTAAAGAGGCTTCATCATCTATTTTTCTAAACAATATTCCTTGCCCGCCCACTTCTGGTTTTACTATCAATGGATATTTTATATCAGATTTATCCAACGCACTCAAAAGTTCTTCAAAACTTTGTGTGGGCAGAATATTAAATGTTGTAGGGTAAAGATCGATGGGCAACAAATCGTACATTTCTCTTTTTGGTTCACCTTCCATACCGCCAAAAGTAAGTTTGGGATTGCTAGGGGTAAAAAACCATACGGCACGAGACTTTATCATGTACCAAGCCCAAAAAGGTACTAGTGGGGCATATATTAGTTTGAAAGGCCAAGCCTCCCAATTGGATATTTTTTTTAGCAAAGCGTACAATTAAAAATTAATCTGCAAAATTAATTGCAATACTTCAAACATCAATCATAAATTTGTACCAAGTAAATCTGGTTACAAAAAATGTTGTGTCGGTAAAACCCCACTAGGTAATATCACAGCCTATTTGCTAAACGATGTACTTACTAAATATAAAAAAAAAAATATGCATGTACCAATAATGGCAGAATTAGGGGCGGCTGGAGAAACACCAGAAATTTTATTTTGGGTAGGTTGCGCCGGCAGTTTCGATCAAAGAGCGCAAAAAATTACCAAGGCCTTTGCTACAATTTTAGATAAAGTGGGTACAAAATATGCCATCTTAGGCAAAGAAGAAATGTGCACCGGCGACCCAGCACGACGGGCAGGCAATGAGTTTATGTTTCAAATGATGGCTTACCAAAATATGCAGGTACTAGATGGCTATGGCATAAAAAAAATTGTAACGGCTTGCCCACATTGTTTCAATATTTTTAAAAACGAATATCCTGCCCTTGGTGGAAATTATGAAGTAATACACCATGCTACATTTATACAACAACTTATAGATGAAGGTAAAATAACGATGAATGAAGATGGTGCTTTTAAAGGTAAAAAAATTACCTATCACGACAGTTGTTATTTGGGTAGAGCAAATGGTATTTATGAAGCTCCCAGAAAAGTTTTGGAAGCATTGGATGTGGAACTGATAGAAATGAAACGCTGTAAAAGCAATGGATTGTGCTGTGGAGCCGGCGGGGCACAAATGTTTAAAGAAGAAGAAAAAGGCGATGTAAGAATAAACATTGAGCGCTCCAACGAAGCGTTGGCTACAGGTGCTAGCATTATTGCGGCAGCTTGTCCGTTTTGCAATACTATGATGACCGATGGAGTAAAAAACAAAGAGAAAGAAGATGAAGTAGCCGTGTTGGATATTGCAGAGTTGGTGATAGCCTCTTTGGCCCCCTAAATCCCCCACAGGGGGACTTTAGCTCTGTAATACTTTTAGTTCATTTTGTTTATTTGATAAATTAATTTGTTTATATGCAATGAAGTCCTGATGTGTTATCTGTGGATTCGTATATTTCTTCTTATCTATTTATATAGATTTCATTGCGCAATTGATTAAGATAATTTGATAAAATAAATATGTTTAATTTAAATAAATTATTCATTATTCATTATTCATTATTCATTATTCATTATTCATTATAAAATTATTCATTAACCATGTCTTTCAATATATCAGAACACCTCCCAGAAGATTTTGCAGATTCATCTCGTGTTTGGATTTACCAAAGCGATCGCATATTTTTTATGCAAGAGGCATTGGAAATAGAACCCATGCTCGCCAATTTTGTAAAAGAATGGAAGAGCCATGGCACCCCTGTAAAAGGTTATGCTAATCTATTTTTTGGACGATTTATTATTCTTATGGCGGACGAAAATGCAACAGGAGTAAGTGGATGCAGCACTGATAGCTCTGTACACCTTATAAAAGAAATTGAAAAAAAGTTTGCTGTAAATATGTTTAACAGAACCTTGCTTACTTTCTATATAAAAGATAAAGTAGAACAACTACCGTTGTCTCAGCTAGGTTATGGTATAGAAAATGGTTTCATTACGCCAAACACTTTGTATTTTGATAATACAATTCTCAACAAAAAAGCATTGGAAAACAATTGGATAACCGAGGCCAAAAATAGTTGGTTGGCTGGTAAGTTTTCAAGTGCAACCAATCAAAAGACAAATAGCTAGTGCAAATTATTTCCTTTCTTCTGCCAACCTGTCATTTCTATCCTTCAAAAGTTTATCTTTGCAACCAAATAGTTAATAGAAAATGCAGGATACGCTTACTTTAAAGCAACACGACGAAACCAGACAGGGAGAAGCATTTGCGCCTATAAGCAGCGCTTTAGATAATCCAATAAAAAGTTTTTATATAGAAAGCTATGGCTGTGCTATGAACTTTGCAGATAGTGAGGTGGTAGCATCCATTTTAGGCGAGCAAGGTTTTGGAGCGGTAAAAACACCCGAATTAGCAGATTTAATTTTAATAAACACTTGCTCAATAAGAGAAAAAGCGGAAGATACCGTAAGAAAAAGACTTACAGAATTCCGTAAAATAAAAAAAGCAAGGCCAGGACTTATCGTTGGAGTATTGGGCTGTATGGCAGAAAGGTTGAAAGGTACTTTCATTGAGCAAGAAAAATTGGTAGATATTGTTGTAGGACCAGACGCATATAGAAGTTTACCTGGATTAATAGAAGAAGCTGCCACTGGGCAAAAAGGCGTAAATGTTTTATTGAGCAGAGAGGAAACCTATGCTGATATCTCTCCTATTCGTTTAAACAGCAATGGCGTTACAGCCTTTGTAAGCATTATGCGAGGTTGCAACAATATGTGTTCTTTTTGCGTAGTGCCTTTTACCCGTGGTCGTGAGCGTAGTAGAGATGCAGCCAGCATTGTACAAGAGTGTGAAGCATTGTTTAATGAGGGTTATAAAGAAGTTACTTTGCTTGGGCAGAATGTGGATAGTTACCATTGGATTGCCCCCCCACCCCCCACAGGGGGGATCTTGGGCTCTGATAATTTAAATACTAATTCTAATAATGACATAATTAAAACACATACTTCAGAGGATTCAGAAGGGGTAATAACCTTTGCAAATTTATTAGAAAAGGTAGCGCTGGTTTCTCCCCTACTCCGTGTTCGGTTTTCTACATCGCACCCAAAAGATATTACAGACGATGTGCTATTTACGATAAAAAAATACGAGAATATTTGTAATTATATTCACTTACCTGTACAAAGTGGTAGTAGCCGAATTTTACAATTAATGAACAGAACGTACAGTCGTGAATGGTATATAGCCAAGGTAGATAGAATTAGAGAGTTGATACCCGACTGCGGAATTTCTACCGATATGATTACCGGTTTTTGTACAGAAACAGAAGCAGACCACCAAGAATCATTATCGCTGTTTGATTATTGCAGGTACGATTTGGCCTATTTATATTTTTACAGCGAAAGACCTGGAACATTGGCCGAACGTAGGTTTGAAGACGATGTACCCTTGGATGTAAAGAAAAGAAGGTTGCAAGAATTGGTAGATTTGTATCGCCAACATTCTTTGCGTACCATGCAAAAAGAAGTGGGTAAAACATTTAAAGTGTTGGTAGAGGGTTTCTCCAAAAAAAGTGATGAACAATTACAAGGTAGAAATGACCAAAACAAAGTGGTGATTTTTGCAAAAGAGGATTTTGTAAAGGGAGATTATGTGATGGTACACATTACCCATTGTACAGCGGGCACTTTGTTTGGGGAGGCTGTAAAATAAAAAGGTATGAAAAAAATATTTTTATTTCTTTTTATAGTTTTATCAAACCTAATAGGTTTTAGTCAAATAACCGAATGGAAACAATTTTTAAAAGATTCTGTATATAATTCCGATAACCCTGAATTTATTTATTTGTTTGTAACTAAAGGGGGTAAAGTTCAAAAAATCTTACATTATTGTACCAAAAATGGGCAAAAAGTAATGTCGATAAATTATGGGGATAGTTTAATTGTTGATAAAATATTTCACAGTCCTGATTTATTTGAAATAGTAGAAAATAATTTAGGGAAAATAAAAAAAGTATGTGGCTATCAAACCACTCAAAAAAAAATTATTGAGCATAAAAAGAATTTTTCAGATTCAAGTATTGTTTACAGTCAGTTAGGTATAAAATATAAGAAATTCCAGTATACTCATTTTCAAAAACTAACAACCCTGCAAATTGAAAATGAAAAGAATATTAAACGTAAAGAGGGTATGAAAATAATAAACCTTTTATACGAATTATTAGAAATGGCAGAAAGAAATAAGTAATATCAATATGGATTTACAAGCAATAAAAAACAGATTCGGCATTATAGGAAATTCTCCTGCACTTAACCATGCACTCAATGTAGCATCGCAAGTTTCTAATACAGACTTGAGTGTGCTCATCAATGGCGAAAGTGGTGTAGGTAAAGAAGTTTTTGCGCACATTATACATGCGCTATCGCCCCGTAAGCACAACCCATTTATAGCCGTAAACTGTGGTGCCATTCCAGAAGGTACTATAGATTCGGAATTGTTTGGCCACGAAAAAGGTTCTTTTACAGGTGCGGTAGACAGTCGCAAGGGCTATTTTGAAACCGTAAATGGTGGTACCATTTTTTTAGATGAGATTGGTGAAATGCCATTGGGTACACAAGCAAGGTTATTGCGAGTGTTAGAGGCAGGAGAGTACATTCGTGTAGGCAGCAGTAAAGTACAAAAAACAGATGTAAGGGTTATTGCAGCAACCAATAAAGAACTCCTAGAATACACTAGCAAAGGGCGTTTTAGAGAAGATTTGTATTATCGTTTAAATACTGTTCCTATTCGTGTGCCAGCTTTAAGAGATCGTAAAGAAGATATCATATTGCTGTTTAGAAAATTTGCTGCCGACTTTGCAGATAAATATAAAACTGGTTCCGTACAGTTAGATGAAGAAGCAAAAAATATTTTATCGGCCTACTCATTTCCTGGAAATGTACGAGAGTTAAAAAACATAGCCGAGCAAATATCTGTACTGAGTAAAGACAAAAATGTATCTGGCGCACAATTGCGTACGTTTCTTCCTCAAAACAATCATTCTCGTTTACCGGTTCTTGCATCTAGCGGTTCTCATGAAGGTGGGCAATCTGAATTTGCAAATGAAAGGGAAATTTTATACAAGTTGTTTTTCGATATGAAAAAAGATGTAAACGAATTGAAGAAAATGTTCTTTGATATTTTGCAAAACCCATCGCAGGTTCCTTCTACACCTATTTTTTCGAATGACAATACATACAGGGAATTAAACACGGTGGGCAGTAGCAATTACAACAACAATGCGGCCCAGCCTGTTATCTTACACCAAGACACTACAAACAATATTCAACAACATGAAGATGTAGAAGAGTCGCTGAGTATAATGGATAAAGAAAAGGAACTCATCATAAAAGCATTAAAAAAACACAGAGGAAAAAGAAGAGACGCTTCTAAAAATCTCGGCATAAGTGAAAGAACGCTTTACAGAAAATTAAAAGAATATGATATTGAGGATTTGTAAAGATGAAAATTTAAGAATTATGATTTATGATTTTGTTTTATAAAAAGCATCCTACTTTTACATTTAAATTGCAGATATACTATTCAATATCCTTTATAAACTAAGATGAATAACTGTTTGATAAAAATAAAATTAATAATTACTGCTATTGTAGTTTGTAGTATTTTTTCTTTTGCCACTTGCAAATATTCTTTTAAAGATGTGGCCCCTATCCCAACTGAAGTAAAAAACTTTAGGGTACAACCATTAGGCAATAAAGCTTTATACATCAATCCGCAATTAAGCCCTCAAGTAACAGAAAAATTGAGGCAAAAAATTATAAATATTACTGGGCTGCGCCAAACGAATGAAGATGATGCTCATTATGATATAAGCGGATATATTTCTCAATATAGTACCTCTACCATAAATATTTCAAATAATGAAGCTGGTACAAATAGACTTACTGTTGGGTTTCATTTGATTTTTAAAAACAGCCTAGATCCTACCAAAAATTTTGAGACAGATGTTAGCCGAAATGAAGATTTTCCTGCTACACAATCACTTTCTGAAGCAGAAAACAGTATTTCCGAAAGAGTAATAAAAAACATTGTTGATGAAATATTTAATAAGATATTTTCTAACTGGTAATAAAATAATATAGATTTGAACCATGAATGAGCAAGAAATTTTTCAGCAGATTTTCAATAGACCAGCAGATGAATTGGGCAACAAATCGTTTCTACAGAAGATTACAGCTCAATTTCCTTATTTTGGATTGGCCCATTTTTATGCTTTAAAGAATACGGCATTTCACGCTACAGATTTTAATACAATAGCAGCAAAAACAAATTTATTTTTTAAATCGACTCATTATTTAAATGCACTTTTACATGCAAAAAATGATATTGATGAAAAAGTATCCGCACAAATTGATACAATTCAAGAAAAAGAAGCTTTTGAAGCTACAGACGTTGTAATTGAATTTATGAATCCTGAGGAAAAACCAATTACAAAAACGAATGACCTAGAAACAGAAAATTTTATAGCCGAGGAAAAAGAAACTATAGATGCGTCGGCGAATGAGTTGGTAAGTGATGAAATTATTGTAGAAAAAATGGAAGCACTAAAGAAAGCAATGGTTCAACAAGATGACCAAATGTTTTTTGAACCTTTGCATGCATCTGACTATTTTGCATCCCAAGGCATAAAGCTAAGTGAGGCACAACTCGCTGATGATAAGCTTGGTAAGCAACTTAAAAGTTTTACTTCCTGGCTCAAGACCATGAAGAAAGTACACCCAGAAAAATTACCAATACCCAATGTGACAATAGAAAAAGCAATACAAACCCAAGCAGAAAAAAGCAATGTAGAAGAAGATATATACACAGAAGCTATGGCAGAAGCTTACCTTCTTCAGGGCAAGGAAACCAAGGCCATAGAAATCTACTCAAAATTAAGTTTGATGATTCCTTCAAAAAGTACTTACTTTGCAACCAAAATTGACTCTTTAAAAAAATAATATGTTAGTAGTATTTGGAATTCTAATAATAGTTGCCTCGGTAATTCTTGGTTTTATAGTATTGATACAGAACCCAAAAGGCGGTGGTGTTTCGGGTGTATTGGGTGGCTTTAGCAACCAATTAATAGGTGTAAAACAATCTACAGATGTGATGGAAAAAGGCACTTGGGTTTTTGCAGCAATTGTTGGTATATTATGCATTATTTCCCCGGCTTTTATACCAAAAGACGGAACGGGCTCATCAAAGAATGATGATTTGTTAAAGGGTGCAACAACAAAACCACAACAAAATGTTGTTCCACCAGCTACTACTGCTCCTTTGCCAGGATCTGTACCTCCTACTGGAAACGATACAATGAAAAAATAATTTTAAACGCTTTATAAAAAAACCCTGCTTACTATAAAGCAGGGTTTTTTAATTTTACATTCTAATAACTTACCAATTTTACCCATTATATGAAAAAGATTATTGCTGTCATTTTTATTGGAGCTCTGGTAATAGGCGGTTTTGCAGCATGGAATATTTTTGGGCCATCCGTTTCTGCCCCAGCTAAGAAATATTTTTACATAAAAACGGGTGCTACTTACAACGAAGTACTTACAGATTTAAAAGCCCAACAAATTGTGAAAGGCGGTTTTTTCTTTGATAAACTTGTAACACAAGCTAAATATAAAAACAATGTAAAAGCAGGGAGGTATGAGATACAAAATAACAGCAGTATTTACACACTTTTAAAAATGTTGAAAGCTGGCAAACAAAGCCCTGTAAAATTGATCATCAATAAGCTGCGCACCAAAGAGGACTTAGCTAGTAAAATTGGAAATAATTTTGAATGCGATTCTCTACAAGTAATTAATTTTTTAAATAACAAAGATTCGCTTGCCTCATACGACTTAGATAGTAATACCTTTATGACAGCAGTAATTCCAAATACATATGAATTGAATTGGAACAGTTCCGCAAAAAAAATATTTTCTCGTCTTAAAACGGAGCAAGAAAAATTTTGGAACGATGCTCGGAAACAAAAGGCTAAAGCAAAAAGCCTAACCCCTTTGCAGGTTTATATTTTAGCCAGTATTGTAGAGGAAGAAACCAACAAAGCCGATGATAAACCACTGGTGGCAAGCGTTTACAAAAACAGATTACAAAAAGGCGAAAAATTACAAGCGGACCCAACTGTAAAATTTGCCATGAAAGATTTTGGGTTAAAGCGGATATATTTCAAGCATCTTGCATTTGAATCTCCTTACAATACATATCGACATACGGGTTTACCACCGGGCCCAATTTGTACGCCATCTACAAAAACAATAGACGCAGTGTTGGATGCACCCGAAACGAATTATATGTTCTTTGTAGCCAAACCTGATTTTAATGGCTACTCCAATTTTGCTGCCACTTACCAAGAACATCAAATTTTTGCAAAAGCATATCAAAACGCTTTGGATAGTTTGATAAGGAGCAAGCGATAGATTTCTGATTCAAGTTTTTAAGTTAGTTTTGTAGTTACAATTTATTGAATAGAATAACTACAAGCCTTTGACTAAACTCCAACGTATCATATTATCGTATACCCCACTTCCTTTTATTCTACGGAAGAGTAAACGCTGGTATTTACCCGGGTTTCAAGGTGTAGCATTGTACGATGTTATACAATTTTTTAGAAGGCAACTGATGCTGCATGGACTATCAGAAAGAGCGGCAGCAGTTTCCTATAATTTTATAATGGCGATTCCACCCTCGTTATTGTTTCTATTTACATTAATCCCTAACCTTCCTTTTGTATCAAAAAAAAGCATCAAACTTCAACTACATACTTTAATTGTAGATATTATCCCATCGAGGGTGTACAACAAACAGGTAATTTCTTTCTTAGATACATTTATTGACGGCACCAAAATTGGGCTTTTATCCTTCGGTTTATTGTTATCCTTTTATTTTGCTTCCAATGGAATAATGGGTCTCATGCGTTCGTTTAATAAAAACTATCTTGGCTTCGAAAAGCGCAAAAACTTACACATGCGGGGAATAGCACTAAGGCTTACGATTGTAATTTTTGGTTTGCTATTTGCCTATTTAATTTTACTCATCATGCAAGGTGCCCTGCTTAAATTAATTGTAACAAGCAGCACCATTAGGGTAGTCATAAATTATACCAGATGGATTTTTATCATACTACTGGTTTATCTAATTATTGGATTCATTTTCAGATATGCCCCAGCCATTAGAAAAAAATGGAAGTTTACATCTCCTGGTACAATTTTGGCAACCTCTCTTAGTTTATTTGCCTCGCTAGGCTTTTCTATATTTGTAAATAATTTTGGAAAATACAATGCCCTGTATGGTTCTATCGGAACCATAATGATGATAATGGCGCTTATCTATATTAACTCCTTGGCACTTCTTATTGGCTTCGAACTGAATGTAAGTATTCATTCACTAAAAGTTATGGCGGCGGAAAGAGAGGGAACTACTTCTCCTTAAGCTATGCTTTACCTTTGTTAATGTTGGTTTGTTGTTTCTTTTAAAATAAATTTATTTTGTTGAATAGTCTAGATATGCCAAAATAAAATACAGTATGCTATGATAAGAGCGCAAATTTTCCTGTTTCCCATACTTTTTAAAAACATCATCTGGAAGGCATGATTTAATTGAGTGTGTTTTGTGAAATGGGTGTTCTAATAATGAAAACAGAAAATGCTCTCAGATTTTACAGATTAGGCAGAAAAAATCTGAGCAAATCTGAAAAATCTGTGAGCCAAAAATTTAGGGTGTCCTAACGGTGAAAACAGAAAATGAGCTCAGATTTTACAAATTAGGCAAAAAAATCTGAGTACATCTGAAAAATCTGTGAGCAAAAAATCTACCCTATCAACTCCACACTAATAATTATAAATTGAGTAAGGCTTTTGTTTTCAACTTTGGAACACAAAAATTTCCAAACTGATTTAGAATCGCATAAATAAAATTACAATTACTCTAAAACCATGTTTACTCAATTCTCAGCGCCGCCATTTTTTCTGGGTGACCCAACGCTGAAAACAGGTTGGTTTGTTATTTCTTTTAAAATAGATGTATTTTATTGAAAAGTCAAAATATGCCGAAATAAAATACAGCATGGTATGATAAGAGCGCAAATTTTCGTAGTAAAATATTACTTATACTTAATTGGATTAGGCAAGCATATATATTATTTGAACAATCGGTAGCATAAGTGATTATCCATTTATTATCGTATGAAAAAAGCCACTCAGTAGAAGTGGCTCTTTTTAATACGACAAGTTAGTATTTCACGATTGGAGGTATTAAATCCCCTATTCAAATATTGTAATTAAAAGTAGAATTTTAAAACTAGGCAAAATGATTTTATGCAGCCCGCCAACTATGCAAGAAAATTCTTTTTTTTCTTTTAGATACATCGATAAGTTCTCCATTGAGCAAACAGATTTGTCCACCAGTTCCATCAATATAACTACTAATAAAAATTTTATTTACCAAATGGGTACGATGCGTTCTTAAAAAGGTATTCATGCCAGCTTGTTTCTCAAACCAATGAAGTACTTTAGCCACTACGAGTGTTTTACCATTGCTAAAAACCAATTTGCTGTAATTACTGCTTGCTTCTATTCTTACAATGCTATTGCAATCTATTTTTTCCATACCCTTGCAAGTAGGTAGCAGCAGCAAAGTGGGTTGTATTTGATTTGAAATATCATTTAAAGAAAGACTCATGGATTAATTTTTATCTCGGTAATTTTTTTTAGCAAATCCAACAGCTCGTTTACATTATCATGAAACAGATGTTAGTTCAGGTAAATTCATAATGATATTTGCTAAGCATTCTAAAACAAAACGCTTCTAAAACTCTTTCTTGCACGAGTTACCATTAACCAAAATGTTTCGTACAGCTATAAATTAATGTTAGAGACTGCCAAAATGCAGCCTCCAACATTAATGAAATTTTAATAATTAGTTACCATTTAATTTTAATTCAAATCCTGTTCCTGTAGTAACGGTAGCACCAGGATCTAATGTAATTTTCTTTATTTCTACATTTGAGTTAAGAACTGGATAATTTGGTTTACCTGCTTGTATCAATACTTCTGATGTAATCGTAGGAACGCCACCACAGGTCCAGTTACCAACATTATTCCAATCTGTATTTACAGCTCCAGTCCATACAATGGTGCCTGCCGGCATTACAGTTACATTTACTGTAGCTAAACCAGGACAACTTCCTACAGTTGTTTGTAACGTATACAAAGTGGTAACACTAGGTTTAGCAAATACAGTTGACAAGTCTTGGGTTGTATAAGGAATCGTCAATGCCGCATCTGTAAATAAACCAGTAGCTGGTGACCATAAATATACGGGCACTCCTAATCCAGCATTATAAGATCCTATAGTTTGTAAAGGGCTAGGTGTATCAGATTGAGTCCAATCGCTACCAACATTATTATCAATAGGCGTTGTACGTATGGTTCCTGCGAAACCACTTAGGCTTGGTGCAAATCCGCTCCAATCTGCTGCTGTTACTCCAGTAGCAGGGTCAAAAACATATCCACTGTTAACACCAACAGCATCTATTATTGTTGAGCCGTTCTTTACTACAACTCCAATAAGACTTCCAGAGAAATAACTGTCGTTGGCTCCTCCAGTATTAAAATAACGATTAGCTACATCATCTGTTCCTGCACCTAAACATATCACCATTACGCTATTTGCCGGAATGATTGTTCCTCCTGGAATGGTAAATGGATGAGACGCTACAGCGCTTGCAGAAGCATAATCTGCTATAGTATATCCACTCACATCTACAGGTGATGAAGAAATATTGCTTATTTCAACAAGGTCAGCCCCTGTGGCATATGCAGGATAAGTAGCTGTTTGACCTGTACCAGTCCTAAATAAAGTAACTTCCGTTATTTTAATCACACCGCCTACACCACTTGTACTTAATTTAACTGAATCACAAGAAATAGATGGGCTAATTGGTGTTATTACCACTGTTGGTGATATACTAACAGTAACTAAAACTGCATTCGATGTATCTCTACAGCCTGTTACACCATCCGTAGCAACCATTCTATAAGATCCTGTTGCGGTAGCAGTATAGGTAATAGCCGTAGCACCTACTATATTTGTGTTTCCATTTACCCACTGATAAGTAGGAGTTGAAGCGTTTGTAGTACCTGTTAATACTTGCGTAGCTGGAGAACATAATACAAAAGGACCTGCAGGTGATACGCTAACTGTTGGTGGCGGCAATACGTCAAATCTAAATACAGCACAACCAGTAGCAGCGCCAAATATATTTCTTGGAATAATTCTCCAAGAATATGCACCTGCTGTTAAAGGGGCAGTAGTAAAGCTTGTAGTACTTTGAGTAGAGACCAAGGTAGTAGCAGATCCTAAATCGAGGTACACTTCATATTGGCTAGCGCCCGTTACAGGGGCCCAACTCAACGCAACAGTTCCAGCACATACGGAACTAGCATTGGTTGGTGCTATAGGAGCAGCAACACAAACAGGAGGCGCTGAGTTTACACAAATAGTAAATGTTTCTCCAATTGCCGTACCAGTTCCAGCATGGAATACCCTTACAAAATAAGTATTGCCTACAACTGTTGCAACTGTAGCACTATCCACTACACCAGCACCATTTGCATTTATACAAACAAGCGCAGTTTTGCCTACACATGCTCCTGGAGATACACCACCATTATATACTTGGAATGCTGCATCAAAAGTACCAGTTCCTATAGCTTCAATTCGAGTATTTACATCAATAGCGGTAAACTTGTACCATAAATCATCGTCTGGTGTGCCACAAACGGTTGCTTCAGCAGATGCTGTAGCGCCTTGTGTGTTTGTACTAGCAGAATTTTGTCCAAGCACGCAGGAATTGTTTGTTAAGTTAGTTAAACCAATTGCACCAGAACATTCGTCGTTTTCAGGTAATGAGAAAAGGACTATACCAAACTCACCTGTAATACCCCAATCTGGGCTTTCAATTGTTACAGTAGGGGCTGATGTATAACCAGACCCACCAGTTAAAGCAAGGTTACCAGCGGTAAGCGGTAAAACTCCAGTTGATACAGTAGGTGTTACCCATCCTGCCGCAGCACCATTACCTCCGCCACCAGTGAATGTTATCCTTGGACCTTGATTTTGTGGTGAATAACCTGAGAATGCTGTTGCAGGGTTTGAATAATTAGTACCAGGAGTTACCGTTAAACCAGTAACAACACCGCCCGAAACCGTAGCTGTAGCGGTTGCCTGTGTTCCAGTGTTATCATGATAAACCCTAACATAATATGTAGCACCAACTGTTAATCCAGTAGCGGCAGTATTGGCAATTAAACCTTGTAAACCAACCACACAATTTGGTAAAAGAGTAAGTGCGTTATCATAAACAGAAACACGTGGAATAAAACCACCCGAACCGTAAATACGAACTGTAACAGAAGGGTTTGGAGCTACAAACTTAAACCAAACGTCTCTTGCATTGGCTGCTCCACCACAATTTGCAGGAACCGCAGTATTAGTAGCAAATCTTGTTGTAAATAAGTTTGAAGTGTTTGTTCCATTATCCCACGCAATATTGCTCGGGAAACCAGGCAATGCTGGTCTAGTGATTGCGCCAGCTGGCTCATCATTTGCTGGAGCAGTCGCGGTAGGTGGAGCTACAGGAACATAAGTACCTGGTGTAAACTTAATTGAACTACGTGGATCCGGTGAAATTGACAACCCATTTGCTCCCCAGTTGGAAGTACCTCCATTCTCATTTGTAAAGAATGTGGTATTTTCATACTGCTGCTGCATTACTTGACCAGGTTGAGGAATAGATTGTACGAAAGCACCACTTATACCGCAGGTATATGAGTAACGAATATTTTGCGTTCCATTATACAACTGCATATTACCATAGTTAAAAGTAATACTTTGATCAGCAGCATCAAGAACCACTTGATAGAATAACTGTGGCCCGCTTAGACCGAAGAAAGTTGTATTAAACCACTCAGCCGTAACCTTAGTACCAGCTATTTTATAATAAATAACAGGTGTAGCTTTGTTTAAGTCATCATAAAATGGCGCAATAACATTTCGCTTATTACCATCAAAGGTTCCAGTAAAACCATTGTTAACAGGAGCGAAAGTATTATCCCATGATGATGCTGTAGCATAGGTATAAAAAGCATTATTTAAAGATATATATCCATTAGGATGAATAGCCATAGCTGTAACAGGTGAACCTTGATAGACAAACCCTGCGGCAGCAATATTGATACCTACTTGTGCTGTTTCATCTCCTGCTGCTGTAGACAATGTACCTGTACCATCACCACCTGAAAGAACTGGTGCAATAGATTGATAAGTGTTTCCGGTTGTACGGGTTACAGCATAATTAAGTGCAGGAGGTGGTACAAAAGTAGATGTCCAAGCAAAGAAATCATTTCCTGTAGGCACAATCGGACCAGGTACTGCTGTTGCAGTTGTTCTAGAACCGGTGGCAGGTAATGCTCCCGTTCCAGAAGTTAAACTTCTTATTGTCCAAGGACCAGATAGTGCAGCACTTTGACTTATTCTTAAAAGTGGGTTATCTGAAACAAGGTTATCATTGGCATTCCAGTTAAGGGTTACTGTAGGGTTTGTACCATACACTGCACCTGGGTTTACAACTGAATTGTATGCACGAGTACCAATAGGGTTTCCAGTTCCTGTAGGTGCAGCTGTGCGACTAGCAGTAACTGTTAGCACAGAAGCTCCATTAGCTGCTGTAGTTCCTGAACCAGTAAATGTTGTGAATGTTGCATCGAATGGGAAATTCAATGTAGATCCAGTGTTACCACCTCCACGTGTAGTTAATGTAATAGAACCATTGGTAACATTAGCAGCTGCAGTACCAGCTTGCCCAGCATAACCATTCCATGAAGCCAATAAATTATTACCGCCCATATTTAGTACGGCAGGAGTTGTTAAAGTTAAAGGTGTAGCAGAAAATAATTCAATGTTTCCCGTCAAGTTCAGCGTGGCATTACTAACTGTAATGCTACTCATTTTTCTGTTGGCAGGTATGGTAACATCATCGGGTGCAGGTACGTTTGTGAGGGAAGGAGTAAAGAATCCAACTGAAATGCCATATAAACCAACACGACAAGTAGGTGCCGTAGCAGCAGTAGTAAAAGTACCTGTTGTACCTACCCCTACAATTGGGGCTGTCACATACCCAAAGCCAGCATTGGTTACAGTAAAATTGGTAATCTGTCCGTTGGAGCCTATGGAAGCAGTAGCCGTAGGCCAACATCCAGCGGGGAAAGCCAATGTAGCACCTGTGCCTGCACCACCTGTAAATGCTAGTGTGGGAGGAACTGAATAAGTAGCTGTTGTACCTGTATTCAAATAAACAGAGACTACTTTACCTTGATTTGCCGTAATCGTAAAATTAGCAGTAGTTAGTGCAGTACCGGAAATCAATGTTCCACCAGTTAAAGTTATTGTTGGGTTAGTGGTAAAACCAGAACCACCCGCTGTGACAAGGTTAATACCAGTAGGACCTGCAAAACCCACAATAGGGGCAACAGTATAGTTTACACCACCATTTGTTGTTGAAATATTTCCAACTCCAGTTTGAATACTGGCTCCTTGGTTATTATTAATATTTAAAGCGCCAGTAATTGTAGCAGAACCACTTCTTTGAGTTACACTAGTTGTTGATCCAATAATAGACTGGAATACAATTGCGGTTGCACTAGCACCACTTCCTATAGCAGCATTGAAAGTAACAGAAGGTGAAGAAGAATAACCACTACCAGTAGTAACTAAATTCAAACTACGTACTGTAGAAGTAACTGGGTCATGATTTACCGAAACGGTAGCAGGCGAACCCACATAAAGGAAGCTAGCCGCTCCGCTTACTGCTGTACCAGATAAATGTACTGGAGGATTGGTAGGATCTGGAATTCCTGCAACAGTACACACATACAAATTTCCTCCATAAAAATATTGAGTACCTACAGTTGTAGTCGTGAGAATAAATGGATTACCAAGGGTACCATAAGGCGCTAGCCATAATAAACTTGCAGCTCCGTTTGCTACTATTCCAGCAGTATGTGTAGGGGGATTAACGGCATCGAATGCCCCAGCAACAGTACATAAATAAACATTACCACCACTAAAATAGCGTGTACCTACAACAGCAGCAAGAGAAGCTACCCATGTTGAGCAAGCTGCTCCAAATGCAACTGGTGCACTTGTATAACCAGTACCCATGCTTGTTACAGCAATACTCGCAACTTGGGTATTAAAAGCCTGACCATAAACTTGTATGGTATTATCAACCGTTAACTTACCATTTGTATTTAATGTACCAGTTGCACTTGCAAAATTGGTGGTCGTTAGATTTTGAGTTGTTGTAATTGAACTATTTCCGTTTGTTTGGAAGAAAAGTACCCGTATAAAACCATTGGTGCCATTGCCTTGAAAAGTTCCAGTACCGCCCAATGTTTGGGCTAAGCTACCCCCAGCTTGTTGGCTACCAGTGAAAGCTAATACCGTATTAGTAGTAACTGCAACGGACAGGTTGGCATAACCATCATTAATAAAATCACCTCCTACATTTATTGTTTGACCGTTACTAATGGAAGAATAAGGTAAAAATTTAGCACCTGCCCTAATCGTAAGATTACCAAACAACGTCATTGTATTGGTGGCGGATCCCCATTGCAAGATACCAGAAGTACCCTGGCCAATTGTAAGACTATTTATTCCAGAAACAAGTTGATCAACCGTAACAATTGCACCATCTGCAATGGTTACATTATCTCCAGCCACTGGCACAATACCACCGGCCCAAGTAGCAGGGCTACTCCATAAACCACCAATAGCAGTAGAAGTTGGGCTACTTGGCACATAAGCCGTAAATGAATTAACTATACAACCAGTAGTAGCTCCGATAGCATTTATTGGAACAATTTTCCAAAAGTATGTAGCTCCGTATGTTAAACCTGGAAAAGGAGGTGTATAGGTAGTAACCAAAGCATTTGTTATAACTCTTACTGAAGCATCTTCTGCTGTAACCAAAGCATTGCTTGTACCAAAGTAAACATTATATCCAGTAATAGCTGGAGAGCCTACAGCACCGCTCCAAGTAAGCGCTTGTGTAATAGGCACATTTACTGCAGCATTTAATGGTGTAAAAGTGGTAGCACAGCTTGGGGCTGTTTGAGCAAGTGTAGTAGCTCCACGAGCTAATGGTGAAGCAGTTAAATATAATGGACCGCCCGTACAAAGATTGTTTACCGAGTAAACATAAAAATCATACGTAGTAAGGGGTGCCAACCCTGTAGCACTAAATGTTAAAGCCGAACTTAATTGTACAACAGTACCCAATCCCAATGTTCCTCCAGCAGTATAAGTAGTTCCGTTTACCGGGTTTGTAGGAGTTGCTGCAGAAGGGTAACGTACTACTAGGTAACTATTAGGATTGCTGCTAGCGGCTGTAAAAGCTCCGTTAATTTGAGCAGCATTAATAGGAGTCAAATTTAATATGGTAGGTTGGTCAATAGGAGCCACGCATGGCAAAGGCGGCGCAAAAGTATAAGTTGTACCAGTTGGGAAAAATGTAGCTGAAGATATTCCTGTATTTTCAGATGAATTACTTGTTGTGCCGTATGGTGCGGAAGCACTTGTAGGTGTAACACTTAAAAAGTTACCGCTATTACCTGACAATCCAATTGAAGCTGAAGTGCTTGCTAATGCTGCACTTGTTGCTCCATATATAAATTGTATTTGATTTGTTGTTTCATACAATAGAATTTGAAAATCGATAGTAGGATTTGTTGTTGAACCTCCTCCCCCAACGTGCAAGCCTGTATATTGTACAGTAAGTATTCTACTACCAACACTACCAGCAGTTGAATATTGTACTGATCCACCAGTTATGTTGTTATCTTCCCACAAACCTGCAATAGTATTGGCAGTACTTGCAAGTGCATTACTAGATAGCCCTGTACCATTTGTAGTTTGGCCCATTATCAATAACCCATTTGTAGATGCCGCAAAAACCGTTTGGTTTATTCCATTATAGTTAAAGGTAAATCCAATGGGTAAGTTGCCAGTGGAAGCGTCATCCTGAGATGAAAATGTTAGTGAAGTACCAGCTACAGCACTGTAAGTTCCTGTAGATCCAACAAAGCTATATAAGCTTGGCTGAGCAAAAACACTTGTAGCAAATACCATTACCGAAAATAGCATCAAGTAAATCTTCTTCATAAAAATATTTTTTGGCGATTAATTATTTGAAATAAACAATTACTATTAGTGCAACTTAAAATTAACAATTTGATAGCAATTATTTTTTATTCAAATATGAAAATAGGCATTTAAATTAAACTTTAAAAAAAAAGTTAAAATAAATCACAATAAAATAGAAGAAAAATCGTTATGATGTGTGCAACAACTGGAAATACATACCAAATATTACTAATGTAGAATATATAAATTATTAATAAACAATCCCTATTGCATATCCTGCAATTTATCCATACTCTGTGAAGTATCTACTTAAATTAAAAAGCCAAATAAAACTTACTAGCCAAAATTTATACGAAAGCTAGCTATGTTTTAGTTATAATATCAAGTGAAGATTTAGTGGGAAATCTAATAATTATCTTACTAACCTAGTAGAAATACCCAAAAATAATATTCATTTCATCTTCACTGGTTAAACCAAAACTTACGGGAATATTTTTAGTATTGTTGTAAGTAACTACACTGGTTAAACCTTCGCCGGCATTGAGTTGTATGGGCGTTGCAAGATTTAGAGTAAGCGGGTGTTCCCAATCTGCATTTTCATATACCAGTTCACCATTTCTGATACCACCATAAATTTTTATTTGGAATTTTTCGCCCATTTTATGGTAGTGCGATGTAAGCATGATAACGGTTGTGGCAGTCGGAAAAGTAAAATTGGTCGTAATGGTTTTACGGGTGTTTGCCGGTATCGAGAAATTATAATTAGCAAAATTTATTGATTTTGCTTCTTTGATAACAGAAGCGTGTGGAACCACATAAAAATTAATAAAATTCTCGCCTGTCAAACCGGTAGTCTGCCTGTTAAAATAATGTGCATTCAAATCGATGGCCGTAGCAGGGGGTAATTTTAAAGCTACACCAGCGGGGAATGTATAGGAAGCATTTACATCTGTACCGCCTCCCAAAAAAACATGGTTTTGCATGGAAATGTAAGTTGCTACATTTATACTACCATCTGGATTGTATAAATCCCTAAGCACATCTGTTGCAGGCAACGTAGTAGCATTTTGAAAACCATACATCACAAAATGATGGCTGTTTGGTCTGCCACGCATGATGTATTTGTTTATATAAATTGTAGCAGTATTGGGCGTATTTCTTCTAATAAAAACTTCTCTTTCGGTATTTGATACAACATTGAATGGATCTATTTTCATTTGAAACCCCTCTGGCCCAGCTGGAGGATCTAACGGAACAAATGGCTGTACACAAATGGTTTCATTTTTTAAAACAGCTTCATCTACTACGCTACCGGTTTTGGGAGCCCCTTTAATAATCCATTGTTTTATAAATTCAATTTTACCTGCTGAAAGGGACCCACTGCCCAAGGGCATTTTAGCACCATAATTTGTGGTACCATACCCTGCAGCGCAATCCACTTTGTAATACAACAAACTTTTTACATAATCGCCGGGTTTTACTTTTGTTAAACCATCGGTGTTTGCATTGGCATTTTTTGCAGCTATGTTTACTAAATTTTCGTAAGCAACATTGGCTGTTAAAACTAAATTGTGTTGAAGGTATGTAGCATCGGTAGTAGCAGCATGACAACCGCTTGTAGCACAAGAGGGAGTAAGAATATTTTCATTTATTATAGCCCAAGTATCTTTTACTGTAGCATCGCTGCTTTTGCTTTTTTTGCAAGAAGAAAACAACACTGTTGTACACAAAATAGCAAAGCAAAATGCGGATAAGAAAGTTTTCATGCAGGTATAATTTTCTTTAAATATACTAATTTATCTGTTGTGCCAATAAATATGGGGTACATTTAAAGTTGTCGCATTTTTCTTATGGACTAGAGATAACATCTTTTTGTAAGAGATAACATCTTTTAAAAAGATATCATCTCTTACCAACAGAAACATAAGCTACTTTTGGCGATTTTTTTCTAAAAAAAAGCCGCTCATTGCTGAGCGGCTTTTACTATTAAATTCAATCCTGTTTTAGTATTTCACAAAACGAATTGTTTTTCTCTCTCCATCTGCATTTATTGCAGTAATAGAATATGTACCAGCACCAAGGTTGGTAAAGTTCATATCTATTGGATTGTTACCAGCAATTACTGTCACATTATGCAAAGCAACTATTTTACCTCCAATATCACTTACAGCAATATCAATCTTTCCTGATTTTGCACTTGTAAGCGTAAGCATAGCGCTATTCATTACAGGGTTTGGTGATAAGCTTATCAATTCAAAACCTTTTTGTTTGTTTAACAATACAACAATAGTGCTGTATCTAAATTGTCCATCAGGCGTTGTTATTTTTAAGCGATAGTAATTAGCACCTGCAAGTGGGTTTGCATCTGAATAATTAAATTCTTGTAAACAACGAGCAGCAGTTGCACTTATATCATGAATTGCTTTGAAGGTTCTACCATCGGCACTACGTTCTAAGCTAATGTTAACAGAAGGTGCACTGGTGCAAGTAATTTTCCAATCTAAATAGTTGGCTCCTGCAATTTTTGCTCCTTTAAAGAATTCGATGGTAACAGGGAGAACCACATTGTTTTCTCCACCAATTGCAAATTCAGAAAATCCTGTAACAGCACTTCTACTTAATACCGGTGCACTATTAGAACCGGTTGTTGTAATATGCACGCCATCCAAAGTCCAATCTCCGCCTGCGCTTGGTCTTTTAACCAAAACAGTTTTTGTGAAATCTGCAATATCATTTGCACCTGTACCTGTAAATGTAGGTGTATATGTTCCACCTGCTAAACCATCAGCAGCATCTACAAACCAAGACCCTTGTTTGCTCACTGTATTTACTATTAAAGCACCTTCCGTTAATGGCGAAGCATTAGGGAATGATGGAGCAGTACTTGAGAACATAGCTGTTAAAGTACCTGCTGTAGTTGGAGC
>JANNGD010000149.1:0-4978 GCA_031380515.1 Ferruginibacter sp.
TTCCTTATTGCTACATTTATTCTTTGCAAATCTTGGTAAACAACCCTTCCTGCACCAAGGTTTAAATGTCCCACTTCGCTATTTCCCATTTGACCTTCTGGCAATCCTACCGCTTCACCACAAGTAATTAAAGTATTATTGGGGTATTTTGAGTACAAGGATGTTACAAAAGGTACATTGGCGTGTTGGATAGCATCGCTGCTTTTTACCTTACCCAAACCCCAGCCATCCATTATAATTAAGATAGATTTTTTACTTTGCATACAACAAAGCTAGTCCATTGTCCGTTATTACTAAAATTTGCAAAATAAAATATTAACATCTCAACGGCTCAAATTATTCACAATTAAGTAATATGGCATACTTTTAGCATAATGTAAGCGTCTTATAAAAAAGCATGAAAATGAAAAAACTACTATTTTTTGTATCTACAGTTATGATTTTAAGTTCATTTGTTGTACAAACAGGTTTGAACGATGTTATCAATGCCATAAAAACTGGCAATGCAGCATCTGTTTCAAAATTTTTTGACAACACCGTTGAAATTTCTCTAGCAGGCAAAAGTGGCAATTACAGTAAAAGCCAAGGTGAGGTAGTTTTAAGGGATTTTTTTTCTAACAATGTAATTAAATCCTTCACCGTTATTCACCAAGGTGATAGTGGTGGTTCGGGCTATTTTATTGGTACGTTGGTTACCAGTAAAGGTTCTTATCGCACTACCGTAAACCTCAAACAAAAAGGAGAAAAGTTGATGCTGCAAGAACTTAAGTTTGAGAATTAATACAAACTTCCCAACATTTTTATACTCCCCAAAAGGGAGTTTTTTTATGCTTATTTCTTTAAGTGCTGAACTGTGTTCCTTAACTTTGTACCTATGATTTATGAAGAAGCCTTACACTCATTAATAAAAAATGCACTGGCTGAAGATATTGGAGATGGGGATCACTCAACCTTATCTTCTATTGATGAAAATGCGGAAGGGAAAGCAATTTTAAAAATTAAGCAAGAAGGAATATTAGCAGGTATTGAAGTAGCAGAAAAGATCTTCCGTTTTATGCAACCAAATGTTGTGTTTACAACTTTTAAAAAAGATACGGACGAAATGAAATATGGCGAAATAGCTTTTGAAGTTTTGGCCAAAGTGCATACCATTTTAAAATGTGAAAGGCTTGTATTGAATAGTATGCAGCGAATGAGTGGTATTGCTACTCTTACAAGAAAGTATGTAAATAAGCTTGAAGGGTATAAAACCAAATTATTGGACACCAGAAAAACGACCCCAAATTTTCGTTTATTGGAAAAAGAAGCTGTAAAAATTGGTGGCGGAGTTAACCATCGCTTTGGTTTATACGATATGATTATGTTGAAGGATAATCACATTGATTATTGTGGTGGTATAGAAAAAGCGATAAACAAAGCATATCATTATGTACAGCAGCATCATTTCAACCTAAAAATTGAAGTAGAAACAAGGAGTATAGAAGATGTAGTGAAAGTAATGGCAACAGGAAAAGTGGATCGTATAATGCTTGATAATTTTACGCCAGAAACAATTGTAGCCGCATTAAAAATAATTGATGGACTATATGAAACAGAAGCTAGTGGGGGCATAAATTATGAGAACATTGAAAGCTATGCTGCTACAGGTGTAGATTTCATTTCGAGTGGTGCCATTATACACCAAGCAGTGAGTTTGGATTTGAGTTTAAAAGCCAGCCCCTTAAGCCTAGCTTAACGGTGGGCTTTTCTACAGCAGGATGTCTAAAAGTTTTGAAATTCTATTTATTCTGCCTTGTGTATTATACCTAAAATGTAATTTTAAAATGCCAAAAAATAATAAATCTTATAGCCCACTCGTTTATTCTACAGACCCCAATTTTAAATTGGATGAACCAGATAATGAAGAAAAAGAAACTTTGTTGCCTGCTGAGCAAAAGTTACATGTGCGCTTGGATAAAAAACACCGAGGTGGAAAGATGGTAACACTCGTTGAAAATTTTGTAGGAACAAATGAATCAAAAGAAGATATAGGCAAGAAATTAAAAACAAGTTGTGGTACTGGGGGCTCCGTAAAAGATGGAGAAATTTTGGTGCAAGGCGACAATAGGGATAAAGTATTGCAATGGCTTTTAAAAAATGGTTACAAACAATCAAAGAAAATATAAAAATGGTAAGTAAGATATCTGAGGGTGTAAAAATAAGCGTAGAAACATTTTACGAAGCTGCATACAGCAATACTGTTAACAGCGAATTTATGTTTGCTTACAGGGTTACAATAGAAAACAACAATCCTTTTCCCATAAAATTAATAAGCCGGCATTGGTATATTTTTGACAGCAATGGCACTACACGAGAAGTAGAGGGAGAAGGTGTAATAGGCTTACAACCAACCATTAACTCTGGAAATACCTACCAATATGTAAGCGGATGTAATTTGCGTACAGAAATGGGAAATATGCACGGGACCTATCTCTTTGAGAACCTACATAATAAAAAAACTTTCACTGCCGCAATCCCTTTATTCGAAATGTTCGTTCCTTTCAAACTAAACTAACTAATCTTTCAATTTTCGCCTTTTCTTTGTTAAAGAACAAAAGAGAAATGAAGTATATGGTAAATAAACCATACCTTAGTATTTATTCAGTGATCTCCTAATAACTCAAAAATGTCAAAAATAGTTTTCAACAATAAAGACAACGCTTTTTTTCAAAGCCTAAAAACCAGTGTAGACGCTTATTTTTCGGACAATGGAATACAAAAAACGGGTGACTGGAGATTGTTTATAAAAACTTTTTTACTCATTGGCGGTGCCATTGGCATTTATTTGTTGATTCTAATGGGCAATTTGGCTGCCATCTACAACGTTCTTTTATGTATACCGCTTGGGTATTTAATGGCATGTATAGGGTTTGCAGTAATGCACGATGCCAACCATGGTAGTTACAGCACCAATACAAAACTAAATGATTTTGTAGGTTTGTCTGCTAATTTGCTTGGCGCAAGTTCTTTCTTTTGGAAACAAAAACACAACATCATCCATCACACTTACACCAATGTAGACGGTATTGATGATGATATTGCAAAAAGCCCCATCATTCGCCAATGCGAAACACAAAAGTGGGTACCAGCACATAAAATTCAACATTTGTACCTTACTCCAATTTATTCACTATCCACTCTATTTTGGATTTTTAATATGGATTTTCAAAAATATTTTACAAGAAAGATTTACACCACAGATGCATGGGATATGAAGCTAAAAAATCATATTATTTTTTGGGTAACCAAAATATATTATGTAGGTGTATTTATGGTAGTGCCAATTGTGATTTTCGGTTTTTGGAACTGGCTTGGAGGTTATTTATTGACCAATGCTGCCTTGGGCCTTACGCTATCTTTTGTGTTTCAACTAGCGCATGTGGTAGAAAATACAGAGTTTGAACATATAGGTTTAGACGAAACAAAACACATTGATACTGCCTGGGCAGAACATCAAATAAAGACCACGTCAAATTTTGCCATGGATAGTAAGATTGTATCTTGGTTTGTGGGTGGTTTAAATTTTCAAATAGAACACCATCTTTTTCCAAAAGTGAGTCATATTCATTACCCTGCAATAAGCAAAATAGTGCAGGCCAAATGCAAAGAGTTTAATTTACCTTACAACCAATACAAAACAGTGGGGCAAGCATTGGCGTCTCATTTTAGAGTGATGAAAGCATTGGGTAAAAAACCACATGAGGCTTCGCTATCATTACATGCAGCAGCTTAGTCAGCATTCTTTAAGGTTTATACTTCGTTTCTTGGTATAATTTTTCTGCATCTATACGCATCAAACTATCAGGTTTTACATCAGGGTATTTTGATGCGTATTTTTTTACGATCTGCCAGCCTGCAAATGAGCCAATATTGCCTGGCGCATTTTCGCCCAGCTCCTGTGTTTTGGGGCCTTCCGATACATAATTTCTAATAAGATTGTTATCTGCTATTTGCAAAAAATTATTTTGCACAAATAAATCCCAAATAGCCGCTTCATGTAAATAGGAATCTCTCATTTGTGCCTCGGTATAACCTATCAATTTATATTCGTCAGTTTTGGGTAAAAATTTACTTAGCAAATACAATCGTTTACCATTTTCTACCATCTGCACCAGCAATCGTTTATCCTCGTTGTTGTCTGGATACATATCACTCACAATATTCTTCATACAATTTACAGCTATATAATCTGGTGTAAAACGAGCCGTTACATAATTAGGATATACTTGTTGTACCATGTCTGTTTTGTACAAAGGGAAGTCTTTGCCTAAATGCGCCTGCAGCCCTATACTAAGAAAATCATCACCAATGCCATCGCCACTGCCATCTGCGGGGCCAATAAAAGTTATAATATTTGTGGGTGTTTTGTAAGCGGGAAAATAATATTTTACAAACTGTAATCCTTTTTTTATTTGCTTTTCGTAGGGCGCAAAATCGTTGAAATATTTTTGTGCCGTATCGTAAATTGTTTTACTGTACGCTATATAGCCTTTGAGATAAGAAGCCGTTGTATCATTCGGCCAGCGTGGATCTACACCAAGAATTTCGATAAGAAAAGTTTTACCAAAGGAAGGATAATCCGCTAATAATTTATCCAATCGTGGCATGATATCATTACTGTCGAGTGAAAAAAAAGCCTGCTCAAAACGATGCACTTTGAGTGATACTTTTATATTGGAAACATCGGGGATGCTATTTTTGCTATTGCAGGAAAAAATGCAAAAAAGAGTCAACATAGAAAAAATATACTTCATAACTTTTATTTTAGCCACTAATGACACGAATTTACACGAATAAGAAATGCTAATTTGCCATTCTTCTTATTTCTAAAAGAATCAACATAGAAAAAATGTACTTCATACCTTTTATTTTAGCCACTAATGACTCGAATTTACACGAATAAGAAATGCTAATTTGCCATTCTTCTTATTTCTAAAAG
>JANNGD010000241.1:0-24329 GCA_031380515.1 Ferruginibacter sp.
GCTTTTATTGTTTTACTTTTTTGTGCATATATATTGTTTACAAATAAAGAAAGCCACAATGCAGAAAAGAGAAGAAAAATTATTTTTTGATTATTTTTTATACTTTTCATTTGTCATTTTTTAGTTGTTGGAAAATGTTAGATTAATTTTATTCAATTAATCTCTTACGTAGGGGCTATCGGGTGAAAATACTGTTTCATGGTTGCTAATGAATAATGTTTGCTAGTGGTTTTCTTATATAGGGGATGGCAAGTCTAAAACAGCACAATTTTTTTATGATGTTTTTAGAATCTAAATCTCAGATTCTTATTTTAAAAGTGGAGTAGTAAATTGAATTTTTGTTTGTAGGTAAATCTTTACAAATGAAAATGCTACACTAAGCAAACATAATAAGGAAGAAAACGGTACAATTTTTCGCTAGAAGTATAAATAATTATTGATGATAAAAATTGTGTGCTTTTTTAATTTTTTTTAATGCTATCTTTTCCTTTAAAAATAGTATTGGTAACGATAAATAACGGCTAGCTAACAGCATTTAAGAATTTGTGGCATTGCATAAATTGAGTACTAATTTTTTAACTTCTACTTTTTCATTATCTTCAAATAAAAAACAAAACTACATGCTTGTAAAAACTTTTGGTAGTGCTGTGTATGGTGTAGAAGCAATAACAATAACGGTAGAGGTAAACGTAACCAACCAAGGGCAACATTATTTTATTGTGGGCCTGCCAGATAATGCCGTAAAGGAAAGTTTACAACGAGTAGAAAGTGCCATAAAAAGCAATCACTACTACATGCCACGCACCAAGCTGGTGGTAAATCTTGCACCTGCAGATATAAAGAAAACAGGCTCTGCTTTTGATTTACCCATAGCTATAGGCACACTTGGTGCTACAGAACAAATTGAAAACCCCGAGCGATTGGAAAAATTTGTAATAATGGGTGAGCTTAGTTTAGATGGTGAAATACGGCCCATAAAAGGTGCGCTGCCCATTGCTATACAAGCACGCAAAGAAGGTTTTGAAGGATTGATATTGCCAGCTTCTAACGCTAGGGAAGCTGCGATGGTAAACAATTTAAAAGTGTACGGTGTAACGCATATAAACGATGTCGTCAATTTTTTTAAAGACGAAAAATCGCTCTTGCATACCGTAGTAGATACCAGAGCAGAATTCGCCAATGCGCAAAGTGATTTTGATATAGATTTTTGTGATGTAAAAGGGCAAGAAAATATAAAACGTGCTTTGGAAATTGCTGCTGCAGGAGGCCACAATGCCATATTGATAGGCCCGCCAGGCGCAGGAAAAACCATGCTGGCAAAAAGACTGCCTACCATTTTACCACCACTTACCCTGCACGAAGCATTGGAGACAACCAAAATACACAGCGTGGCAGGTAAGTTGCCAGAGAATGCAACGATTGTAAGCAAACGACCTTTCCGTTCGCCGCATCATACAATTTCAGATGTTGCATTGGTAGGCGGCGGAGGAAATCCCCAGCCCGGCGAAATCTCTTTGGCACACAATGGGGTATTGTTTTTAGATGAATTGCCAGAGTTTAAAAGAACCGTGCTAGAAGTGATGCGCCAACCAATGGAGGAAAGAAAAGTAACCATTAGTCGTGCAAAAGTGGCCTTGGATTTTCCAGCAAGTTTTATGCTCATAGCTTCTATGAACCCATGCCCATGTGGCTATTTTAATCATCCCGATAGAGATTGCACCTGCGGCCCAGGAATTGTGCAAAAATATTTGAGCAGGATTTCGGGGCCTTTATTGGATAGGATTGATTTGCATGTAGAAGTTACGCCCGTTGCATTTAGTGAAATGCAATCTACCCGAGATTTTGAAAAAAGTGAAAGCATTAGAGCAAGAGTAGTACATGCAAGAGAAATACAAGCAAAACGGTACAAAGAAAATAGGGGCGTTTATGCCAATGCGCAAATGAGCAGCAAAACACTAAAAGAAGTATGCGTCATTTCTACCGCAGGAGCAAATTTATTAAAGATTGCTATGGAAAAATTAAACTTGAGTGCTCGTGCATATGATAGAATATTAAAAGTGAGCCGCACCATTGCCGACCTGGCCGATAGTACAGTTATAAAACCTGAGCATCTTGCAGAAGCCATTCAATACAGGAGTTTGGATAGGGAAGGGTGGGGAGGATAGGAAAGATTTTGGACTTGAGATTTTAGATTTAAGACTTTCTATAATGCAAGTTTTATTTTCTTTATTCAATGTTTTCTTATTTAAAAGCCAATTATTTTGAAAAAAGGAATTGTTGGGTTTTAAGCCAATAGCCCTGATTATGCTTTAGTGGCTAGTTCACTCTGAGCCTGTCGAAGGGCACATTTCATCTTCGGTTAATAATTTCGCTTTAGTGATGTAAAAGAAGCTGTTTTGTTCATAATTTAATGATTAAACACTGAAATTTATTACCCTTTAGTTTTCGTAAATTTGCACTTTCTTAAAATACTATTATAATTTACAATGAAAATATTATTGCATTATCTAAAGCCATATAAAGGCTTGATGATATTCACCCTTTTTTTAGCAGCTATCAATATCGGCTTTTCATTATTGGACCCAATTATTCTTGGGTCGCTGGTAAACCTTGCCAATGAGCACCAAAAAGTAGGAGGATTAATGTCTAAAAGCCAATTCTTTTTTTCATTTAAAGCACCTTTTTATAGCGTAACCGTTTTGTTATTGGCTTCTATTACCGTGGCTATGGTAAGTAGAATTGCAAAAGCATTTCAAGATTATTTTCTTACAACAATAACGCAAAAATTTGGTGCCAGTGTTTTTACCGATGGTTTGCAACATGCTATGAAATTGCCATACCAAGATTTTGAAGACCAGCGCAGCGGCGAAACCTTGAGCATTTTAACTAAAGTAAGGACCGATACAGAAAAATTTATTTCCGCTTTTATTAATATTCTTTTTCCTGTGATAGTAGGAATACTCTTTGTAGCTATTTATGCAATACGTATAGATAAACTTTTGCCAGTTATATATTTTGGTGGTATCATCATGCTGGTTGTAATGAGTAACTTATTGAGCAAAAAAGTAAAGTCTATTCAAAAGAAAATTGTAACAGAAACGACTTCGCTTGCAGGAGCTACAACAGAATCGCTTAGGAATATAGAATTGGTAAAGAGTCTTGGACTTACAGGGCAAGAGGTAAAACGACTGAATAAAAATACATTTAAAATTCTTGGATTGGAATTGAGTAAAGTAAAACGTACTCGTACCATAAGTTTTATACAAGGCACTTTTGTAAACACGTTGCGCCAGGTAATATTGTTTTTGTTGATGTACCTCATATTTAATAAAGATATGAATGCTGGCCAATTGGTAACAATGCAGGTTTTCTCCTTTTTTGTTTTTGGTCCGTTACAAGAAATTGGTAACATCATCATTACATACAGAGAAGCGGAAGCTTCTTTAAACAATTTTGATGTTTTGATGAAAAAATTACCTGAGCCTACTGCTGCCAATCCAAAACATATTGGAAACATCGAATCTCTTTCATTCAATCATGTAGGCTTTAAGCATCAAACGGCATCTGTAAAAGCAATTGATGATATCAGTTTTTCGGCCAGTATTGGCGAAACAATAGCATTTGTCGGCCCAAGTGGAAGTGGAAAATCTACTTTAATGAAATTGCTAGTAGGATTGTATAGAGCACAAGATGGAAAAATTTTATACAATGGTATAGAGGAAAAAGACATCAGTCTGGAAGATCTGCGAAGCCAGGTGGGTTTTGTAACACAGGATACGAATTTGTTTAGCGGCAGTATTAGAGAAAATTTGATGTTTGTAAACCCCAATGCAACCGAAACAGAATTGAATGAAGTATTGGTGAAAGCAAGCGCAACAAGCTTATTGGCTAAGGCTGCAAAAGGCCTAGATACGATGCTTGGCGAAGGCGGATTGAAATTGAGCGGTGGGGAAAAGCAACGAATTTCTATTGCACGAGCTCTTATACGCAACCCGAAATTGCTCATTTTCGATGAAGCTACATCTGCACTTGATTCGCTTACTGAGGAAGAAATTACAGATACTATAAGAGATATTTCTGCTTTAAAAGAGCAGATAACCATCCTCATAGCGCATAGGCTGAGTACCATTATGCACGCAGACCGTATTTATGTTTTAGAAAAAGGCGAAGTAGTAGAAACAGGTACACACGAATCTTTATTAGAAGAAAAAGGCTTGTATTATGCTATGTGGCGTCAGCAAATTGGAGAAAGAAAAAAAATGATGGCTAAAGTATAAACATGAATATTGAAAACTTTTTTGGCATTGCAGGTGGTATTGTTTCGTCTGTAACTTTTTTGCCCCAAGTAATAAAGATTTGGAAAACCAAATCAGCCAAGGATTTAAGTATGGTAACATTAATGTTTCTCATACTTAACGTTTCTTTGTGGCTTGTATATGGTGTGTTAAAGAATGATTATCCTCTTATGATTACAAATGGTATTGTCCTATCAATGGTGCTTACCATGGTATACTTCAAACTTACCTTTAAAGCTTAATATTTGTAACAAAGCATTATATGCGTATTTAATAATCTTGCTAATAATAGCATATCTTTAGAGATGAATGATATTAAAAAGCCTACTCCAAATAGCCTTTGGAGCATTTTTACCATGAAGTGTCCAAGATGTAGGCGAGGCCGTATGTTTCTCAACAAAAATGCATACAGCAAACTTACGCTGAAAAATATTTTTGATATGCCAGAAAAATGCGAAGTATGCAATCAAAAATTTGATATGGAAACAGGTTTTTGGGTAGGCACAAGTTATGTTAGTTATGGATTAACCGTAGCGCTATCTGTTGCCACTTTTGTTGCTTGGTTTGTACTTATCGGGTTCTCTTTATATGATAATAGGATTTTTTGGTGGTTGGGGTTAAACGCACTTTTTTTAATACTTGTGCAACCATGGTTAATGAGGCTAAGTAGGGTGTTATACATTCGTTTTTTTGTACCTTATGATAATGATTACGAAAACTCTGAGCCAAAGAAATTTGAATGAAGGCTTCACACGGCGAAACAAAGATGGCAACGAAACAACACATCTCTTTTTACGCTGTAATCGCCGATTCGTTGTGTGAAATCCCACACGGCGAAACAAAGATAGCAACGAAACAACGTGTTTTTTTTACCGCTGTTTAGCTCTGTGAAAAACCAATGGAACATTCAGCTTCACACTAAAATTTCTTCCCATATTAAAGACCCCCATTCGCCCTGTTGCCATATTTTCAGCAGCATATTTTAGCCTGCTCAAATGACTTTGATAGGCTACATCTCCAATATTATTTGCCGAAAAATTTAAAGTAAATAATGTCTTTCCATTGGCATTTATGTCGGCGCCTATTCCTGCATTGAGTAATGTATATCCTGCTGTTGCTGTTTCTGTATCAAATGCAGTAAAAGCCCTAGATTGTTTAAAAGTATTGTCAAGTTCTACTTTCACATAAAAATTAGCAATGCTTTTACCAATTTTTTTAAAATCGCCTCTAAGTTCTGTCAATAATTTTGGTGCAGGTATAAAGGGTAAATTTTTTGATCCTTCAATAGCTTCTTTAAGCGAGCCAGCTACATACGAAAAAGTATTTTGAAAATGCAACCAATCGATAGGATGCGGGTGAATATCCAAAGTGGCTTCTATACCAGCTAAACTTGCTTTGCGCTGATCAAATTTAAAAGCGGCTAAAAATTCTCCACCTCCCATATCTACCAAAGAGTCGCCTCCTACTGCAGCAGACAATTTTCTGTAAAAAATAAAATTATTAAAACTGTTTAGGTATCCTGCCAAATTCAATGAAACATGTTCATTGTTCAATTCTACAGAAGCATCTATTTGCGTGCTTGTTTCGCTTTTTAAATTTTCATCGCCATACTCATAGCGTATAGTGCCCTCGTGTGCGCCATTGCTTGCAAGCTCTGGTATGCTTGGCGCACGAAATGCTCTTGCAAGATTTAATTTTAAGTTTACATTTTTATTTACTTCATAAGTTAGTCCTGCACTGCCAGAAAAATTACCAAAGCTTTTTGTAAATGCATCTCCCTTTATGCCTCCCGTTTCGTCCAATAAATTCTTTACATTAATATTTCTAGTATCAAATCTTACGCCACCACTAATGCTTAATTTATTAATATCTTTTTGTGTAAAAACAAAAACCCCAAAGTCTGTAAGATGATAGTTTGGTATCAACTGCTCAATACCCCTGTTCGTGTTGGTTTGGTTCATGCCACTAATTCCGATGGATGGCTTCCATCCATTTTTCTCTTTAATGTGAAATTGTGTAGCATAGGTAATCGTTTTCAAATCGAAAAACAAACCTTGTTGAATTGGGTTATCTACATCACCAAACTCTTCTCTTTTGTTTTGCTGATAACCCACATTTAGGGTAAGGTTGTTATTGCCTATTTTGAAGTTATTGTCTGTAGCAATCTTAAAATGCCTGATGTTCTGATATGGAATTTGTGGGGTTGTACTTTTAAAGTCTGCATCGGTTGCTGTGGCTTCTAATCCACCCGGTAGGGCTTTAATGAAATTTCCTGCAGCATCCCTATCGCCCTCCACAAGCCCGGCTTTTAAATGAAAACTACTTACCAATAAATGGCTAAAACCCCATCCCCCATTATATCCTACATATCCACCAATATTTTGTTCATTAAATTTAGAATTGAAAACATTTCCATCATATTTATTTTTATAATCTGCAGCTGCTTTGGTAGTTCCGTATATATTCCAATTAAAACCGTTTATATTACCTGCCACATTTCCGTATAAACTTCTTAGCCTGTTATTGCTTTGATAATTGCTTCCAATATTTGTTTTGATGGTATTCATTGCCACGGGTACATTGGTAATAATATTTATCACGCCCGCCATGGCATCGCTTCCGTAAACTAATGATGCAGGTCCTTTCAATATCTCTATTTTACTCACACTTGCTTCATCTATTTCTATACCATGTTCGTCACCCCATTGCTGGCCCTCCTGGCGCACTCCGTCATTCATGGTAAGTACACGATTATAACCAAGCCCACGAATAACTGGTTTGGATATGGCTGGTCCGGTTGCCAATGATGATACACCCGCTTTTCTGGTTATGGCATCAATAATATTTGTAGAAGTGGTTTGTTGTAATTCTTCTTTGCGTAGTACAGAAACTTGAAACGGTACTTTCTTTAATTGGGATGCACGAGATACTCCAGTGACAATTACTGCATTGTTTTCTACTACCGATTCGCTTAATGTAAGATCTTTCTTGGTATCTCCTTTTATAAATATTTGTTCGGCATATGTGTTATAACCTACGTGAGAAAATTCTACTAAATGTGTTCCTTCTGGTATATTTCCTATAAAATATGCTCCATTTGCATCTGTAGTTGCACCAGATTTTGTATCCGAAATATATACGGATACACCACTCAAAGGCTTTCCTGTAGCAACATCTGTTACAATACCTGAAAAACTGCCTTTTAACAAGTTGGGTGTATTATCTGCAAATGCAAACAACGAAATGAATAAGAAAGCCAGTGAGATAATCTTTTGCATAGTTATATATTTGAAACAATGTTGCAAATATATAAAAATGAAACAATGTTGCAAATGTTTTTTGATAAATGGTAATTTTGTAAACTAAAACTGCTTTTTTAAACCATTGTTGTAATATTAAGTCGGATAAATAATGGCGTTGTATAAATTTTCAACGTAAATTTAATTATGAGAAGTAAAACAATTCTTTTACCAATTTTTGTAGCTGCAAGTTTTATTGTTGGATGTAAAAAGACAGATACTGCAGCAGTAATTCCTGTACCTCCTGTTGTTGATCCTTGTGTTGGTGTTACCATTACACCAGTTGCAGATAAAGGTTTTACAATTGCCGGTCAATCGCTTGGTACCATTACAGTTACATCACCCATTGGTTCAGGTTTTACTTATAGCATCACTGGCAGTGCTTCGCAGGGCTCTACCAATTTTTTTAATTTACCAGCTGGTACTTATACCGTTACTGCAAAAAATGCCAATAATTGTTCCGGTACCACATCGGTAACCATTAATAGTTATGGGCCAAAATTTTATGAAGTACGAAAAATTGTGAATGGTTATTGTGGTCCATGTCACTTAAGTGGTGCAATAAACGGCGGACAAAATTTTGATACAGATAACTCAGTTGTTGCTGCATGGGCTAGAATAAAAGCCAGGGCTGTGGATGGCCTGCCTTCTTTTATGCCACAAAACGGACAGCTTACGGCCCAAGACAAACAAAAAATTGTTGATTGGGTAAATGCAGGGCATCTAACGTCCAATTAAAATCCACAATATGAGCACGATATTATGCTTACAACAAGCGCCCGATACTGCACCAATTCATGCATAATGCAAACTTTAAATTTTTGTAGGCAAGATTAACAGCATTAAACTATATTTTTTACTTCATCTTCCTTTCTCTTCTTTTTTAAATGTTAGATTTAGTGCACCAATTTGGACTTTTTCGATTTCTAAAAGTACAATTGGATGCAAGCAAGCATTATAAAGAATATGCCATTACATTCATTGAAAAACAATAGTTTACAAGGAAAATAGTACCGCTTTTTTTTAAAATAATGAGCCATTATTTTAAAATTCACAATGCCTTCGTTTTTTTTTATTCTCATTTACATCAACATTTGCTACAGGTTTCTTGCAAGGATCTAACTTTTCTTTGAACCTAAAATTTTATTATATGTAAAAGAAACAAAATTAATACCCAAATGAAAAGATTGGGTAAAGGCAACTTTAGATTTGTGTGGAAGAATAATGTAATTATCATTCAATCACCCAATCGATATGCACGATATCATTTTAATTACGTTGATGTATTTTTTTGTACAAACTGATTGGTTGTATAACTGATTATAAATACATCGTCATAACTAATTCCACAAAAATGGCAAACCGTACTTTTCTTCATTAATCATTAAACTATTTTTATGACCAGATTTTTTAGATTAAGCAAGCTGCCAATATTAGCTTTGCTTTTCACATTTTTTTCCATTTTAACCAAAGCACAAAATAATTCTCCAGTTGTAACATCTGGGGGTTATTCTTTACAAATAGGAGCAAGCGCAAGTACAATACGAACGGAGGAAATATTTACTTACACCATAACTTTTACAGCAGATGGTAATCTTGTAAATATCACCGATCTTATTCCAGCCCCACTTGTGATAGATAATATTGTACATCCAGCAACTTATTCTGGCAACCCAGTAAATTTTGTTCAAGTAGGCAATGCTATTACAGTAACCTTCCCAAGTGGCATAAATGGAAGTATAAGTGGCTCGTTTCAGGTAAACGTTCATTTTCCTGCAAATGGAGGGGGATGTTTTAATGTAAAGAATGGTGCTAGGATGCAAATAAATGCCACTACAGCTATTGCAACAAGGGAAGTAGAAATGTCTAGTATTGTAACAAACGTTTGGCATATACAAAAATATCCAATTGGTTTACCTTATACAGCTAATAACCCTTGCCAATATTCATCACTTTCTAATACAGTGCAGTATGAGATTAAAATTGTAAAGACTTCGCCTACCAATATTGGGGCAGAGCAATTAGCTGTTACTGCTATTTCAGATTTATTAGGTACTTCAGGTGGTGTAATAGATGTAGGCTCCTATCAATCAACAACCATTCCTGCGAGTTCGATTAATGCTAATGGTACAATAAATCTGCCGCCTGGATTTGTTTTAAATCCAGCTAATCATGTGCCTTATATAGCACGATTTAATATTACCTACCCTGCAACTACCGGATGCGTTAAAAACGGAGCAGAACTTAGGGGTACTGGGTCATGCGGCCCAAGAGTTTATAGAGACTCTGTAACTGTAAATAAAGTAGAGGCTTTTCCATCAACTTTTACTTTAGTAAAATATGTATCAACAACTGGTAACGTACCTGGTTGTACCGGGAGATATATCATAAGGGTAAGAAATACAAGTGCAATAGGATCTGCAAATATTTTTTATAATTTAACAGATATTGTACCGCCATGTTTAACAGGCGTACTTCCCGGGCCCGCACCGGCAGGTGGAAATATCTCTCCTACAACTGCATCATCTATTTATACGATGACAAATACTGGTAGTGTAGGTCTGGCTCCACAAACATTTCATGATTATGTTATAAATTTTACGATAGGCACTGGATGCGCACCAGTAGTTACTAATACTGTTTCAGGTACAATAAATGGGGTTACATCAACGGCTAATGGTACTTTTTATCTTTTGCCAAATGCTCCAACACCTTGCATTCAAAAAGCAATTTGTGGCACTGGTACAAGAAGAATTGGCGATACCGTACGTTTTCGTATAAGAATACAAAACATCGGCAACGTGCCACTTACCAATGTTTCCATCAGCGATTTTTTAGATCCCAATAATTTAGAATATATTGGTAACGAAGTTTATTATTCTACGCTTACTGCAGCGGCACAGCCTTGTGGAAATGGCATATCTGCACCAACAGGTCCTAATATTTCTGGATTGTCTGTAAGTACCGTTAACTCTCCAAGCGCTGTACCACTCAAATGGGGAATAGATACAATCCCTGTTGCGTGCGCTTATATTGGTTATCCAGTTTGTGGCTCAGCCTATTATCTACCGGCTTACTATATTGAGTTTTCTGTAAGAATAAAAGATACTGCTGGTATTGGTAATATTAGAAATACGGCATCTGTACTATGTGATAATATGATTGCCCCAGTAACTGGTGATGTTACATTTGTAACAAATGGTGTAATAAACTATAGTGTAGAAAAGCAAGTGAGTAACAATGTTGCAACAAATTATGGCAATGCTATTACCTCAAGCCCTGGTGCAATTGTATATTATAAACTGAAAGCTAAAAACTTGGGCTTAAGTATTGTTAGGCCTACATTGGTAGATTTATTGCCGATGGATAATGGAACGACAGACAATTTTATTAAACACATAGGTGCAAGAGGAAGTAATATGAATGTAACCTACAATGGTTTTACTAGTTCTTCACACTTATTTTCAGGTCAGTTTTTTAGTCCACTTACAACAAGTGGAATTACAACAAACCCCGAATTAGGAATTACAGTAGGTACTGTTGCTCCTTCATGGACAAATGTTCCAAGCGCCGTTCCAAATATTAAAACAGATATTAGCCAGTCTATTGGATTATCTCCCGATCTGTCTTATATCTTTAGTGGTAAATTAGCCGCTAATGCGAGAACAGGGGATGCGGCTTGTAATTCATTTGCATTAAGAGGGTCTGCAAAATACTTATACAACTTTCTTAGTGATTATCAACTGTTACCAGCAATTGAATCAAATGTTGCCTGTGTAAGTATTGCACAATCAAATCCTTGCTGCGACCCATATGAATTTGTTGTTCCAAGTAGATTGTGTTTAAATGTAGCTGCGGAATTTTGTGCATTAGATACTTGTAAGGCTAGGGTAAATTATACTTGGGATTTTGGAGATGGCACTCCACTTGAAGCTGGCGCTTGTGTAAGCCATGCCTATTCTTTGCCTGGTACATATAAAGTAACAGTTACATGGATAAATACTTGTGGCAATGAACTGTCTAAGACTTATGAAGTGACAGTTGAAGCTTGCCCTTGTAAAATTAATGTATCATTTAGGCTTACCACAAATGATTTAAATATAACTGTTGACGGCTCTGCAACCACAAGCTCTCAACCTATTGCTTTATATGTTTGGGATTTTGGAGATGGATCTGTAGGTATGGGGCAGGTAGCAAATCATACTTATGCATCATCAGGTATTTATACAGTTACATTAACCGTTTACTCGATGGGGGAAAAGGGCGAAATATGCGATTGTTATGATAAATGCTCATTAGATGCAGTTGTAAGAAGAGGCATTAGAACATATATATGTAATCCAAGCCCTACAGACAAAAACATTGCAAAAGCAGTTTCTGTTGCTGTTGATGCTGTTGTTTTAAAAGCTTCGCCCAATCCTTTTTCGGATAGGGTGACGGTTAGCTTTGAAACAGGTGCAAACGTAAAAGCAAATGTAAATGGTAATTATTTATTGGAATTTGTAAATGCAAATGGGGTTGTTTTGCAAACAAGTAAATTGCGTAGCCTTACCAACTCAATTACTTTCGATGCTAAGAACTATAGCCCTGGATTTTATTTTGTAATATTAAAGAATAGTACAGGGCAAATTCAAAACAAAAAAGTTATTAAACTATAGTAGCTAAAGTAAAAATAAAAAAGGTTGACTCTGTTTGGAGTCAACCTTTTTTGTATGCAAAATTTTTGATACATTTTTATTTCCCCGACTTTCTAACATACTTTGTAAGAATAACAATCATAGAGCCATTAACCCGTCCTTCTATTTGATCTGTATTACCTGCTACTAAATGAATGTTGTGTACTACTGTTCCTACTTTTGCATTAAAAGTTGCACCTTTTACCTCAAGTGTTTTGGTAAGCACCACATTATCTCCACTTACTAAAACTGCACCAAAACAATCTACATGTTTTTCAATATCATCTTGGTTTATATCATCGCCACTTGCTTTTGCCCAGGCCAATTCATCTTCGTCTAAATAAGCAATATCAACCAAATCTTGTGTCCAATCTAATTTTTTTAATTTGTGCAACATGCGCCAGGAGACAACTTTTGTTGCAGGCAATTCGCTCCAAATACTGTCTTTTAAACAACGCCAATGGTTTTCATCTGCCGTTTCTATATTTATCATTTGTGTGTTGCAAGTGGGGCATATCCAAAGATGATGTTCGATTTTATTACTTGGGCTGTTAGGAATTGAATAATCTGTATTAGCATCATCGGAACCACATAATTCGCAAAGGTTGTTGCTTCGTTTTTGTAATTCTTTATCTAGACTCATGGTTTTGTTTTTAGAACTGGCGAAAGGTAACAAATATTTATCGCCTTTAAAACTTAATGATGCAACTATGTAAGTTGAAGGTATTTATTTACAAAATTTATTATCGTAACTACAAACAAATGCTTACGACAATAACCACTAATAAATCAGTGGTTATTGTACATTAATTATACTTTTAAAATTCATGCATCGTTATGATGAAAACTAAAGCGTTATCAGATGCGGCACGCCATTTATGTAAAGTATTGCTTGGTTATCGCAATCACCATTGCCATAATTTAACAGCGCTTCATTACCATCTCTTACAAATTTTACAGTACCCTTTACGATCCAACGGCAAGTAAATTTCTTAATGAGCGGCTCTATAATCAATGAGGCCCATGTATGACCAGCAGAGTTAGATCCCCTTGCACCTCCGGTAATTTTGTAAACATCATCTAGTGGGAAATTAGGGGTGCCATTACCAGCAATTTGTAAAATTTCTTTTGTGCTATTCCATTTTACCCATCTGTTGTTATTTGTATTCAATACTTTTCCATCTAATACAGTAACTTTCCATCCTTGCATATTTGAGGTACTGGTATTTTCAGAAATATGTGTACCTTCTATTTTAAAACTATCTACAAAATAGTTTACGAATGTGGTAGAAACTTTTGCACCTGGTACCAGCATTCTGTTTGTGTAGATAGAAACGATTTTGCCTTTTCTAAATTTTCCATCACGGCCTAAGCAACCATCACCAAAATTAATTGTAACAACTTTAGGAAAAACGCCGGGTATGTTTGGCACTACAGTAATTCTATAACAATGCCCATTAGAGTCTGGTCTTGTACCTAAATCGTTAAGTCCAGATACGTTTGTACCGAATCCTAAATCTTCTCCAGCATTGGAAGCGTTCATACTTCCTGTAATGTTAAAGATGTCATCAAATTGTTCTTCGGTTTGTGCTTCTTGCTTGCTAGCTTCGGTTGTTTCAATAACCGCTACTACAGAGGCTTCTGGCGTAGTAGTATTGTCTGTTAGTGTAGTGCTTTCTTTCTTGCAACTTGTAAATAACAGTGTTCCAAATAGGGCAATAAATAAAAACCCTTTGGATAGTTGAATTGTTTGTTTCATAAAAAATAATTTTAAATTTTGTAAATAAATCCTTCTTGTATAAGACTAGAGGCTATTAAAAAAGTTTAACAGAATTTATTTTTTCTTATAATACTTTCTATAATAATGAATGATAAATTAAAACAATAGCGAAAGGGGAAATGAAATTAATACAAAAATTAATTTCATCTTGCCAAAAAATATTTTATCGTTTTGAAATGTAGTAGGCTTATTTACATTAGTAAATAAAGTGTGTAAGGGTAGGATAACGCGGCTTCTTTTAGTTGCGCATAAAAAATGCCAGTAAATAAAATTCACTGGCTTTTTATAAAATGTATAAGACTTTATTTTACTTTCATCATTGCCCGCACTTGCTGTATAGCCCCATTTTGTAAACGTGCATAATATACACCAGTTGCCAAATGCGATGCATCAAATGGAACTTTTTGTGTAACACGAACACCCTCAGGAAAATCTTTTTCAAAAAGATTGGCTATTAACTTACCGGTACTGTCAATAATTTGAATAAGCGTATGACCGCCTTCACTGGTAAATTCTATAGTTGTTGTAGCAGCAAATGGATTTGGATAGTTGGTTATTAAAGTGCTACCAGAACTGTTTGGTGTGGAGCTTGTACAAGTTCCATTTTTTATTAATGGTAAATCTTGCAACACGCCATTAATATTTTGTGGAAATAAATTTTTCACGGTTTCTTTTGGCATGCAAAACCACTTTTCTAAAATGGTGGAGTAGACACTTCTAAAATCATATTGCATCGGTACATTGTCATTCACTGTTGCCACGGTTGGAATGGTTGGGTTATCTCCCAAAACCCCGCCTTGCACCGGCTTGCCAAAAACAAAAAGTGGCGATGCTGATCCATGGTCTGTACCTGTGCTGGCATTGCTTTTTATTCTTCTACCAAATTCACTAAAAGTCATACCTACAACTCTATCTTCAGTCCCTAGTTTTTTTAAATCGTCTTGAAAAGCTTTAATAGCAGTGCTAACTCTTGCTAATAGTGTGGCATGGCTGCCTAGAGTGGTATCTGCTACGGTTGTTTGCAAACTATGGGTATCAAAGCCTCCAGTAGTTACCATATACACCCTCGTTTTTAATCCCCCCTTAATAAGTTTAGATACAATTTTTAGTTGGTCTGCAAGGCTATTGTTTGTAGGATAAATAACATGGTCTCCATCTGGCACTTTTGCAGCAGCAGCTGTTATAGTGCTGGCATACTGTTTAGTTTGTTTTGCTACATTACGCACATAGTTTAATTCTTTACCAGCTTTTGTGGCTGGTACAGGATCACTCGTTCCATTTATGAGCTGATAAAATGAGGAAGCGCTGGTAATACTCATTGCTAGATTTACGGCTGGCCCCTGTGTTGTGAGCGATGCGGTGCTTCCTATTTGTATGGCCAACGGATCTGGCATGCTAGCAGTTGGATAACCATTTGGGAAATTGGGATATTCATAATTCAAATATCGTCCAGCCCATCCCGTATACACTTCTTGGTTGCTATTGCTTGCAGTCATCCAAATATCTGTAGCCCTAAAATGCGAAAAATTTGGCTGTGGATATCCTACTGCTTGTATTATTTTCAATTTAGAATCATTGTACATGGTTTGCAAACCCGTCATGCTTGGGTGCAAGCCTGTATTGTCGTAGCCGCTCAATTTAAGGATTCTATTTTCTGGTATGGCAATATTGGTACGGGCGGCATTATATAAATTATAGGTACTTATAGGTATTACCATATTTAGTCCATCATTACCGCCAGATAATTGCACAATTACAAATACATGATCGGTATCAGTTTCGCTTCCTAGAAGCGCTTTTACCAATGCTGAGTTTTCGTTAAATGCTTTTACAGAATAGCCACTTATTAAAGCAGGTATTGTAGCTGCAACAGATTTACCTAAGAATTCTCTACGTTTCATATTGAAATTTTTATAATCGAATTATTTTACCCAATATTTTTTCTGTCTTGCAGAAATGTTTTGCCACTAAGGCCAAAGCCACAAAGTTTAAAAACTTTGTTTTTTTTTGCTGCTCCTGTAGCGCACAGGTTTGCAAAAAATGTTTGCCGAGAACCTGCCTGCCGGCAAAGGCAGGGGCAGGAAGACGTTTTATTGAAAAGAAGTCGGAGTTCGGTTTTGCTTCGCAAAACTTTGGACTCTTCTAACTTTGGATATACCTTCAACATTAAAAGAACTCCTTCAACCCTTCAAACAACATTCAACCGTTTAACTCAACTGGTATTCACTCAAAGCCATCAAATACCTAAACAAATCTTTTAATCTAGTATTAATGATATTAAAATTGGCTAAAGTGGGTGCGGCTATATATGCATCCCAAGCGTTTGTCCAATAATAATCGTATTGCTGGTTACTTAGTAATAATTGTGTTTTTGTTTGTTGCTTTATTTGCGGCGACAAGTTTATTCTGTAAACATATTTCATCACATCATCAACCAAATCATTTGGGTTACCAGGGTTAGATAGTGTTTTTGCATATGCCACAAAATCAAATATCATTTTAAAACCAGTTCTAGTATAACCTGAGTTGGTCATAATATCAGTAAACTGATTACGTTTGGGCAAAGTATCTGCGGTTATCCATATTTCGTGAAACGATGGTTCTTGATAATAAGCAGGCATACCGGCCACATTTGGCGGGTCGTGCAAGTTTAATCCCATATTTATCATCCATGTATGAAGAGTGTTCCAATGGGTATAATTAATATCCCACTCAGAAGCTGCTTGCATGGTTACATTAAACTCTCTCATAGCGCCTATAACAATATCTGCGGGTGTTTTTATGATACAGCTTTGGTTAAGTACATCAAAGAAATGCTCGCTTTTAAACAATGCAGACAACACTGGTTTGATATCATAATTACTATTTCTAAAAATATCTGCTAAAGGCACAATAACATTTGCTTCGGTTGCAGCATCAATATCATAATATACAAACCAACGATAAAATTTACGAACCAAAAATTTTGCGACTTCTTGTTGTGCAAAAATCATGTTTATTAAATCTGTTAATTCTAAATCGCCTGCAGTAGCACCTGTACGACCTGTTATAATGGTATTGTTGTAAAAAGAAGAAAACTGTTTGTTTACAGTACTGTGCCTGCTAGGTGTAAATATGGTTTGATAAGTTGTACCATTTACTTGCCAACCGGTCAATACTTTTGCAGCCTCTTTTACATCGGCTTCTGTGTATTGGCTTCCGGGTCCTTTACCTAATGTAAAAAGTTCTTGTAATTCCCTGCCATAATTTTCATCGGGTGCAGTAGCAGTATTCAAATAGCCATTTAAATAACGAAGCATGGCTATATCTGTGGTAATGGCTTTTACCATTTGCTTAAAATTACCCAAGCAGTTTTGGCGTATCAGGTTATGTTGCTTGTACACCCAGTTTGCATTACCAACATCGCTTGCTTCGTTTCCAAAATGATCTGTCCATAAGAATATCATTTTTTCCCTAATGCTCCTATCTTGGTTTATAAGTACGCCTGTCCACCATTTTTTATATGAAGCCCTGCGTTGGCTTTGTACTGTACCATCACTATTTATATCATTTATCCAAGTGGTTCCTTGCAAAATATTGCTGTCTGGCACAGTGCCAGGCGTGGTAGTAGTTGCATATTCTTTTACAGGGTGCACCGGGTTTGGAGCAGTAGGAGCCAATAATTCATCTACTGTTTGGTTCATCGTACGTGAGGCAAAATAATCTACATCAGCCTTTTTTGCACCAAACATGGTACGTTTGAGCAAATGAATAATCTCATTTTTGCCCCATGTGCCAGTGTAGGGATTAATGCCACTTAGTGTTCTTGCAGGTGAAACTGTTGCTGTTTCAGCCGTTTTTTGCGATTTGCGTGCAGTAAGAAAATCTCTTCTATCCATGTTTGTTTTTTTGGATGTGAGTCTTGATAAGGCTTTTTGACTAAGGAAATGTTAAAAAGTTAAATGGAAATTAAACCTTTTTTTTCATATTTAAATCTTTTTTTAAGAGTAAATTCAAAATCAGCAGATTGTAAATGCATCCTACTAATACTGGGTAGATTTCTTTTTTTATAAAGTATTTAAAAATCATATAACACATATTATTATATAGTAAATATGTAATGCTACTTATAAATATTTGGAACTTCGTTATTTTATAAAAGTTGTCTTCGCACAGGGCGGTTGTCGGAGTTGGGTTTCAATAAGAGCAACGGCTTCTACATACTCACCCAAGTGCATGCTCGATATTACAGATTTCATTATTAACAGTATCTATTACACAATAAAAGATCACAAAAGAACTATTGAAAAGTACGACCTGCATTTGCCGTCAGGCAGGCGCCAATAAAGTGCACTATAGCTCCTTCTTTGTTCACTTAAAAAAGCCATCCATATTTTTTTAAAAAAATATGGATGGCTTTAAAATAATTATAAACTAAAAAGTATCACAGACTAAAGTCCCTCCTTTGGAGGGACCTGCCTACCGCAGGCAGTTTTAGGGAGGCTAGTTAATATTTTCAATAATTCCTGCAATGCCCTGCCCACCTCCTACACAAGCCGTAACAATCCCATATTTTTTATTAAGGCGCTTCATGTCATTCACAATTTGTATGGTAAGTTTACATCCAGTGCACCCAAGTGGATGCCCAAGCGCAATTGCTCCTCCATTTACATTTACAATAGCAGGATTTAACCCAAGTTCACGAATTACTGCCAATGATTGTGAAGCAAAAGCCTCGTTTAATTCAAATAAATCAATGTCATTTAATGTCATACCAGCTTGCTTTAGAACCTTAGGAACCGCTTCTACTGGTCCTATGCCCATAATGCGAGGGTGTACCCCCGCACTAGCACAATTTACCAAGCGTGCAATAGGTTTAAGTCCCAGTTCATTTACCATACGCTCACTCATTACCAACACAAAAGCTGCGCCATCACTGGTTTGTGAGCTATTACCTGCGGTTACAACACCTCCTGCAGCAAATGCAGGTTTTAGTTTTGCCAAGCCTTCAATGCTTGTATCCGTGCGCACACCATCATCGGTATCTACTATGTAAGTTTTTGTTTTTCTTTTGCCAGCTTCATCTACATAAACTTGCTCTACATTTATAGGTAAGATGCCCGTTTTAAAATAACCTTCTTTGATAGCGTTTGCCGCTTTTAAATGGCTATTGTAACTAAACAAATCTTGGTCTTCACGGCTTACGTTGTATTCGCTTGCCACCGCTTCAGCTGTTAGCCCCATACTTAAATAATAATCTGGTTCGTCTTTAGCAATGCTATATGCAGGCACTGTTTTCCAACCTGCAGTTGGTACCAAGCTCATACTCTCTGCACCACCCGCTATAAAACATTCGCCCATGCCGCTGCGTATTTTTGCTGTAGCCATGGCAATAGCTTCCAACCCACTTGCACAATATCTGTTGATGGTGATACCGGGCGAAGTAAATCCAACTGCCTTTGCAGCAATAATACGACCCACCTGTAACCCTTGCTCCGCCTCGGGTACAGCGTTTCCTACTATTACATCATCTACTCGTTTTGGGTCTAGCTGTGGCACAGTGGCCAATAAACCTTTTATTACATCTATCGCCAAATCATCTGGGCGAGTAAATCTAAAACCACCTTTTTTACTTTTCGTAATGGCAGTTCTAAAGCCTGCTACAATGTATGCTTCTTGCATGTGTTTTTTTTTGACCTCAACCCCTTCCCTTCTCCATCCCGCAGCATTGCGGGAGAGAAGGGAGAGAGCGAAGAATTTAGCGAATTTGTTGTTTCGTTTTATTTTTAGGGCTGTCAACATTGAATCTTTATTCAACTTTAGTTCGGGCTATTCGCTACAATCTTTTTTTCGTTCCTCAAAAAAGGATTTTCGCTTCTATCCCGCAGCTCTTCATCATTTTTTCTTTTCTTGTCTGCCGTCAGGCAGGTTCAACTTTCATTGAAGCGTAAGGAAATCTTAAATCATCAATCTAAAGTCTTAAATTCAAAATGGTTGTTTATGCAACTTCCTTAATCAAAGATATAAATTTTAAGTTACTTTCAAAAAAATGATAAGTTATCTTTGCCCACATTATGTACAAAATAATCCGCAGTATTTTATTTATGTTCGATGCCGAAAAAGTGCATCATTTTTCAATGAATGGGTTAAAGCTACTTTGTAGTGTAGGAATTATTAAAAAAATGATAACTCATTTATTTAAGGGTTACGAGTTACGGGTTGGGAGTTACGAGTTGAACAACCCGAAACCCTTAACTCGAAACCCGAAACTACTAGATCTTCCCTTCAAAAACTCCGTCGGCCTAGCTGCTGGTTTCGATAAAAATGCCAAATACCTAAATGAATTAGAAGCACTTGGTTTTGGCTTTGTAGAAATAGGAACCGTTACACCATTGCCACAAGATGGAAACCCAACCCCGAGATTATTTAGATTGCCAAAAGACAAGGCACTTATCAATCGTATGGGGTTTAATAATGAAGGAGTAGATGTTGTAACAGAGAGACTTCGCAGTTGGCAGTTGGCAAAAAGACAGCAGTTGGCAAAAAAAAGCTCGCAAATTGAGAACCAATTGCCCAATGCCCACTGCAAACTGATTATCGGCGGCAACATCGGTAAAAACAAAACAACCCCAAACGAATCTGCTTGGAAGGATTACGAAATTTGTTTTAATATGCTGCACGATTATGTAGATTATTTTGTAGTAAATGTTAGTAGCCCAAATACGCCCGGTTTAAGGGAATTACAAGAAAAAGAGCCGCTCAAAAAAATACTTACTCATTTACAGGCACTCAATATAAATTTTACAACGCAAAAACCTATTCTTTTAAAGATTGCGCCAGACCTTACACAAACTCAAATAGACGATGTGATAGATTTGGCAAAAGAAATAAATTTAGACGGGCTTGTTGCAGCAAATACAACCATTGATAGAACTCAACTCGTAACTCCTAATTCGAAGCTTGAAACCATTGGTGCTGGTGGCTTAAGCGGATTGCCACTAAAAAGTAGGGCTACCGAAATGGTAAGATATATTAGCCAAAAAACAAATGGCTCCATTCCCATCATTGCAAGTGGGGGTATTTTTACAGGACCAGATGCAGCAGAAAAGCTAGCGGCAGGGGCAAGCCTTGTACAAGTGTGGACTGGCTTTGTGTACCAAGGGCCAGCCATTGTAAAAAAAATAACATCGTATCTTGCAGCCGCAAATAAGTAAAAAACAAAATATTAAGCATTAGAAAAATAAAAACATGGAACATTTATTTACGTCAGAAAGTATCATAAGTTTTTTTGTATTGGTTTTATTAGAAGTTGTATTAGGTATAGACAATGTAATTTTTGTAAGCATTATCATGAATCGATTGCCCGATGACAAAAAAATAAAAAAAGCTAGGCGTTTTTGGATGATTTCAGGAATTATTGTTAGAAGTTTATTGCTTTTTGGCCTTGGCTGGTTATTATCTCAAAAAGGAAATTACATAATACCAGAAAGTTGGTTTGGTAAAGGATTTGATTTGGCAAGTATTGTGATGTTGGTGGGTGGATTATTCTTAATATACAAATCGGTAAAAGAAATACATGGCAAATTAGAAGGTGAAGATCATAGTGAAGACAGTAAAAACAGCAATAAAATAACACTAGGCAATGCGCTTGTACAAATAGTTATAATAGATGCCGTATTTTCTTTTGATAGTATTATTACAGCAGGGGGTACTGCAAAACATGTAGAAATTATGATTGCCGCTGTTGTGATAGCTATGACAATAATGTTTTTATTTAGCCCTAAAATTGCATCTTTTATACATAAACATCCTACTTTAAAAATGCTTGCACTTTCATTTTTAGTAATGATTGGCATTAGCTTAGTAGCCGAGGGTTGGGCACCTGAAAAAGCACACGAACTAGGTTTGAAAAATTACATTTACTTTGGTATGGCATTTTCTTTTTTAGTAGAACTGTTAAATATGACAATGCTTAAAAAAGCTAAAAAAAGAAGGGTGGTAGAATTAAATGAGCCTATGCTACAGGAAGAGAACAAAGATTATTCAGACACAGCACATTAATATGCTTATTGCACACAAAGTAATGTAGCCGCTACCAATGCTGCCGTTTCTGTTCGCAGGCGTGTATTGCCTAATGCCACTGGCATAAAGTTATTTTCTAATGCTAATGTTATTTCCTGTGGGGTAAAATCACCTTCGGGGCCTATAAGAACCGTTGAAGAGTTGAAAGGTTGAAAAGTTGAAACGATGTTTTTTAATGAATGCTTATTTTCTTTTTCGCAATGGGCAATAAATTTGTTTGCAGATACTACTGACTTTATATACCCTACATACTTTTTTGGTTCTTCCAAAATGGGCAACCATGCCTGTTGAGATTGTAACATGGCACTTACCAAAATGCCTTTCAATCTATCCATCCGTATATGTTGTTTCTCTGTTCTTTCACACATAAGCAATACAATTTCGGTTGCCCCTATTTCGGTTGCTTTTTCTAAAAACCACTCAAGCCTGCTATTATTTTTTACAGGAGATATAGCTATACAAACTTTATTTGCAGGGCTTTCTTCCTTGGTTTTTTCTAATATTTTTACAGTGCATTTCTTCTTGTGGGCATCTGTTATTTCGGCTAAAAAAATATTTCCTAACCCATCTGTAAGTTTTAGTTGCTTGCCTTCTTGCATACGTAATACCTGTACCACGTGCTTGGAGTTATCTTCGTTTAATACAACAATATTATCTGAAGAAAGTATGGGGTCGGTATAGAAAAAGGGTAAAGGCATTATTGTTTAATTAAAAAGTGTGCACCAAAAATAATTGCATATATCCAACAATTGTACAAAAAGGTAAACAATATTGATATGCCAAGACTCTTTAAGACATTCGCTTTGCAAAACGTAGCATTTCGGAAAATTAATCTAAGTGCTCTGAAAATTATCCAATATAAAAGAGCTGCAATAGTTAGAATAATCGCCCAAAATATAGCTCCAAAAAACCAAAGGATTATTGCACCAAACAAACCGATAACAATCCATGCTATGAAAGAGAATAAACAGCCAAGTCCGGCATCTTCACCTATGTCTCCTCCGAAATCCACTGCTGATAAGGTATCCATATTGCCTATAGAAGGCTTCCGTAAACGGTCAAAATTATCTAGAATATTACCTAAATTATCTTTAAGCTTCCAACCACGATATAATCCTATGAAGATAAATAAAAAAAAGACAGCAGATAAAATGGATGTTGATAGTAATGAATTTAAATAGAGTGATCTATGTTCATCTATGCCAGTAATAAAAACAATCAGAATTAAAGTAGGTATTACTACTAAGCTTGAAATAAAAACAGTTTTAGAATTTATAAGTTTGGGCATAACTAATAATTATTCTGGCTTATCATTTTTATCGTCTACCCATAATTCTTTGAACTCATCCTTCCATTCAAATTTAAAACGGCGATGGCTCCACAAATAATTTGCCGGATCTTGCCTAATTGTTTTTTCTAAAATATCCCTGTAAAGGCAAGTAAGTTCTCCTTCTTTTGTATTTGCTCCATGTTCGCAAAGCAAGGTCGTTTCAAATTCATAAAACCCCCTTTTTACTTTTTTAAATCCTACATAAACCACGGCAGCATCTTTTTTTATTGCCCCTTTTTCGGGGCCAGTAACAAAAGGTGTTGGTCTTCCAAAAAAATTAATCCAATAGCCAGTAGCAGGGTTACTGGGGTTTTGATCTGCAGCTAATGCAAGCATGTATTGTTTATCAAAAACGGAATGCATTTTGCTTTTAAATTCTGGAGCACCTACCAATATTGTTCCGTACCTGCAACGCAAGTTGTAAAATATTCTATCCAAGGCTCTATTGGTTATAGGTATGTACACTCCTACAAAAGGAATCTTTAAATTGATGGCGTATAACAAATTTGCATATTCCCAATTAAATTGGTGCCCAGCCATTAAATTTATATTATATCCTTTGTCTATTAAACTATTTATGATATCAAAAGTTCCCGTACTTCTTTTTAACAACTGTTTTTTTGATATCGAAATAAATTTGAGTGTTTCTATAAACGTATCTGTAAAATATTGGTAGAATTTTTTCGCAATTTTTATCCTTTCTGCTTCTGTTTTTTCCGGAAATGCAATGCGTAAATTATTGAGTACAATATCTTTTCTATATCTGATAACATGATACATTAAAAAAGCAAAAAAATCGCTAATGCCATATAGAATAAAAAATGGAAGTAGCGAAAATAGAACCTCTGCGTGAGGAAGAAAATAACCCCGAACCTGAAAAAAAAGTCG
>JANNGD010000175.1:0-2890 GCA_031380515.1 Ferruginibacter sp.
ATATTGGTGTAACCGGGCTATTGGTATCTCCAATATCGAAACCTTTTTCTTTAAGGCCAGTTTGCAATCTTTCTACATTTGCCCAAAGTTTGGTGCGCAACTCAGGCATTGTAATTACCATCTCCATACGCTTTAGCATACCATCAACAATTAGTAAAGGCAAGCTTTTTGCAAATATTTGAGAGCGGGTATTGTAACGCAAATATTTTAAAACAGCTTTTGGTCCACTTATAAATGCGCCAATGCTACCCATACTTTTTACAAAAGTGCTAAAGTAAAGGTCTATTTGATCTTGTACAGCTTGTGCTTCATCGGCACCAGCTCCTGTAGGCCCCATATAACCAAAACCATGTGCATCATCAATCAAAATACGGAAACCATATTTCTCTTTTAAGGCAACAATTTCTTTCAATATTCCTTGTTCACCATCCATACCAAAAACGCCTTCGGTAATTAATAAAACACCGCCACCATTTTTTTCTGCCAATGCTTTGGCACGAACCAATTGCTTTTCGCAATCTTCTATATCATTGTGTTTAAAGGCAAACCTATTTCCCATGTGTAAACGCACGCCATCTACAATACAAGCGTGTGCTTCTGCATCATACACAATTACATCCCGTCGGTTTACAAGTGCATCTATGCAACTCATTATACCTTGGTAACCAAAGTTCAACAACATGGTATCTTCTCTGCTTACAAATTTGCTTATTACTTTCTCTAGTTCTTCATGCTTAGCCGTATTCCCACTCATCATCCTTGCTCCCATTGGATTACCCATTCCGTAAGTTGCAGCTGCTTCCGTATCTACTTTTCGCACATCTGGATGGTTTACTAAACCCAAATAATTATTTAGGCTCCACACAATTACTTCTTTGCCTCTAAATTGCATGCGTGGCCCAAGTTCCCCTTCTAATTTTGGGAATGCAAAATAACCATGTGCACGGTCCATGTGTTGCCCAATAGGGCCGCCATCTTTCACTAATTTCTCAAAAACATCTATCATAATCAGCTTTTTTAATCCGCCAAAGGTAATTAAAAAGGGATAATTAAAAAGGGATAATTTATGAGGGATTGGGGATTTGGAGTTAGGAGATAGGAATTAGGGGTGATGGATGATGAATGAGAGGTGACACATGAAGGGTGAAGAAAGAAACTTATATTGAGTAATAAAAAAGTAGGCCAATTCTTACTTTCAGAATAAATGGAATAATTTACAATGAGCTTTGATATAAATCTTGTTTTTTTCTTTTCAATTGCTTTACTAGTAAAAAATATACGAAACTTTAAGAGGGAACTTATTATTAGCTATTATACCTGGGAGACAATATTTAATAGGGAACATTGTTGTAAGCAACGATTGTTGGGTTCTACATAAAAAAGGCAGGCATGAAAAATCATGCCTGCCGAGAAAAAAATTAAAAAGTATTATTGGTCTGTACTTTCTTTTTCAGTTGATTTTGCAACTGGTTTTTTATCTACTTTTTTAACTTCTTCCGCTACGCTTCCACTAACATCTGCCACTTTTGTAGATTTTGCAGCAACTGGAACTTCTGCAACACTTCCATTTACATCTAATTTTTTAGTAGATGCTTTTTGAACTGGATTATCTTCCAAACTACCACCTTTAGTATTTAAAGGATTAGGAACTTTATTTACAACTGGCTTTATATCATCTAAAGAAGATTCCCCAGTGTTGGCGTAAGAAACCCTTTTACTTTCTGGTTGATTGTATGCAGCAGGATCAATGTATTTACCTTTTTGTATAGCAGTTTTTTCATTAACTGCTGTAAAAGGCATTTTTTGCATATGAGCATCATTACGAACTCCTTTTACTTCCCAGCTTACTTTTACGTTAGGTTGGTTGGTAGAAATTTCAAATTTATTGTTGCTTACTTCTTTGCTAACAATAGCCTGAGCAAAAGTACCCATTACTGTTAGTTGATAACGAAAATCTTTGTTGATAGCTTCGAAATAATCTGGCAATGAAACCATTACTTTTCCGCTAGCATCTGTAGTAATTGTGCCACTATATGAATTTAAAACCTCATTGCTTTCAATCGCTGCATGCATTAAAGTTTTGTTTGTAGGATCAAGTGGGTGGTCAATTGTAAATGCCTTAACACCTACTGCAGTAAAATCACCATTAACAACTACTCTACCCGTAGTGTTTTCTATCCTTAATCTTTCACCACCGCCACCAAGTTCAAATATTTGGTAGTCGTCTGTTCCTGGGTTGTTACGAGTATTCCATTGGTTTACGCCTGCTTTTTGAAAACGCAAGGCAGCATCACCACTTTGTCCATCAATATCAACAACAGAAAAACTGCTGCTAGAGCGACTGCGAATACCTGTAGAACCACCATGCAATACATCTAATTTATAATTTGGGTTGGTAGTTTCACCAATACCCACATTACCAGTAGCATCTTGAATAACTACACGGCTACCACCACCACCGAGTTCAAATATTTCAAAATAATCATCTGCTGGACGGTTACGAACGTTCCATTGATTAACGCCTGCTTTTGCAAAACGTAAAGCAGCATCTCCACTTTGTGCATCAATATCTACAACAGAAAAACTACTGCTAGAACGACTGCGGATACCTGTAGAACCACCATGCAAAACATCTAATTTATAACTCGGGTTGGTTGTTTCACCAATACCTACATTACCAGTACCGTCTTGAATTACAAAGCGGCTTCCACCACCACCCAATTCAAAAATTTCGTAGTAATCATCTGCAGGTCGGTTACGTGTATTCCATTGGTTTACGCCTGCTTTAGCAAAACGTAATGCTGCGTCACCGCTAGCTGCATCAATATCAACAACAGAAAAGCTACCACTGGAACGGCTACGGATACCCGTAGCACCGCCATGTAATACA
>JANNGD010000185.1:0-23195 GCA_031380515.1 Ferruginibacter sp.
GGGTGTGCCCACCCACCACCACTCAAGGTCGTCAATCTCTTTACGATACATTTATCTTGAAATTACCGATAAAGGTTGGCAACTCTTAGTACAAATTCACCGAAGTGAAATAAGTTGAATGAGTCTTCGCAGAGAAACCCAGCGTAAACGCTTTGTTCTCTTTTTCTCAGCGGTGATTTTGATACACACAATATACAAGTAGAGTTCTCAACCTTTTTACAATACATTTATTTTGAAATTACCAACGAAGGTTGACAACCCTTGCGACAATTTCACCGCAGAAAAATGAGTTGAATGAGTTTGCGCAGAGAAACTCTGAGTAAACTCTTTATTCTCTCTTTCTCTGCGGTGATTTTTATATACACATTTTATCATTTATGCAACGTTATTAAATGCACCCATTTTTTTTTACCCCAATAAATCATTACTTTTATTACACATTTAAAACTATGCCTACACAAAAAAACAACAGTTCCCGAAGGGATTTTTTAAAAAAGTCAACCGCCATTGCGGTACTTTCTATCGCATCGCCGGTATTAGTAAAAGCAGCAGAAAATGATGATAAAATTGCCGCCTTGTTTGAACAAATACCACTACGCCTAGAGGTAAATGGCGTTGCCCATACGCTTTCGGTAGAGCCAAGGGTTACTTTGCTCGATTTATTAAGAGAGCAACTACACTTAATGGGCACTAAAAAAGGCTGCGACCATGGCCAGTGCGGAGCCTGTACGGTGCATGCAGATGGTAAGCGCATAAACGCCTGCCTCTCGCTTGCAGTTATGAATGAAGGAAAAAAAATTACTACCATTGAAGGCCTTGCCAATGGCGATAAACTGCATCCGATGCAAGAAGCATTTATAAAGCACGATGGTTTTCAATGCGGCTATTGTACGCCCGGGCAAATTATGTCAGCTGTAGCCTGTGTAAAAGAAGGCCATGCAAACTCTCCAGACGAAGTAAGAGAATATATGAGTGGCAATATTTGCCGCTGCGGTGCTTATCCAAATATTGTAGATGCCATAATGGAGGTTAAAAAAGGAGGGCAATTAGTATGATAAATTTTGAATACATAAGAACCACCAATACCAAAGCAGCCATAGATGCAAAAGCAAAAAATGCAGCAGCAGCATTTATTGCAGGCGGCACCAATTTGATAGATTTAATGAAGAAAGGCGTAACAGCACCAGAAAGATTAATTGATATAAACGGCCTGCCATTAAAAGAAATTACTGCCGATGCAAATGGCATAATGATTGGCGCATTGGCATTAAACAGCCAAGTGGCAGAAAACCCGCTTATCCAATCAAAATATCCCTTGCTGGCCATGGCATTAAATGCGGGCGCTTCGGCACAATTAAGAAATATGGCTACGGTGGGCGGCAATATAATGCAACGCACCCGTTGTTCTTATTTTTATGATACTACTATGCCCTGCAACAAACGTGAACCCAACAGCGGCTGTGCTGCTTTGCAAGGGCAAAACCGAATGCATGCTGTATTTGGCACATCAGAAAAATGCATTGCAGTACACCCAAGCGATATGTGTGTGGCACTAGCAGCGCTCGATGCGAGTGTACACATTAGCGGACCTAAAGGCGAACGTAAAATGTTGTTCACCGATTTTCACCGCCTGCCTGGTGATACACCCGAGCTGGATAATAATTTATCTATAGGACCCGGTGGGCAAAAAGGCGAACTAATTACGGCAATTCATATTCCTACCAATGCATTTAATAAAAGTCATTATCTAAAAATTAGAGACCGTGCTTCTTATGCCTTTGCACTCCTCTCTGTTGCAGTAGCATTGGAAATTTCTGGCAACATCATAAAAAATGCAAAGCTGGCAATGGGTGGTGTAGCGCATAAACCCTGGCGGTTACCAGTTGTAGAAAAATTCTTAATAGGTAAGGAAGCCACAAAAGAAAACTTTACTACAGCCGCCAATATGGCTATGGAAACCGCAACTGGTTTTGGACACAACGATTTCAAAATTAAAATGGGGAAAGCTGCTATAGCAGAAGCATTACAACAAGCAGCACAAAAAATTTAATCAGGCTTTTAATTGATAGCAACCAATGGAAAAAATTCATCAAATTACCGAAACCTATTTTGCCGAAGACCGAAAGGATGGTGTAGATAAAGTAACAGGCAAAGCAACATTTTCGGCAGAACATAGACTTGATAATATGGCTTACGCTGTTTTTGTTTGCAGCACTATTGCCAAAGGAGCCATTAAAAACATGATACTTTCAGATGCAAAAAGAGCATCTGGCGTGTTGGATATTATTTATTACCTCAACTGCCCTGCTGTACCTGGTTTTAATCCTTATGCTAAAGACCCCAAGAAAAAAGGCTATGAATGGCGGGGATTAAAAGTTTTCAACAACAACCAAGTATACAGCAATGGCCAGCCTATTGCCATGGTTATTGCCGATACCTTGGAAAGAGCCGTTTATGCAGCATCATTGGTAAGAGCAGAATACGTAAAGGATGAATTTGATACAGATTTTGAAAAATCAAAAACGGATGAAAAGAAATTAAAAAAACCGGGCGAATATAAAAGGGGTGATGTAGATGCATACAAAAATGGTGAAGTAATAGTGGAGGAAGAATATACTATCCCAATGGAGACACATAACCCCATGGAATTGCATGCTACCATTGCTGTTTGGGACGGGGATGATAAATTGACTGTGTACGATAAATCGCAGGGGCCAAAAGGTGTGCAACGGGATTTAGCGCAAAACTTTGGTATTGATGAAAAAAATGTTCGTGTAATTACCGAATATGTAGGTGGTGCATTTGGTAGTGCCTTGCGCAGTTGGCCACACGTGCCTGCAGCTTGCATAGCAGCAAAAAAATTGAAACGTCCGGTAAAGCTCATCCTTACCCGTGAGCAAATGTTTACGATGGTGGGTTACCGGCCACATGCTTGGCAAAAAATTGGTATCAGTGCCAATAAAGAGGGTAAGCTTACGGGCATTACACATCATGCAGTAAGCAATACATCTACCTACGAAGATTTTGGCGAAGGCATTGTAAATGTTTCGCAGTTTTTATACGCTTGTCCCAATGTAAATACCAACTACAGGTTATTACCACTTGATGTAAATACACCCACTTGGATGCGTGGGCCTGGACCCGCTACTGGCTGTTTTGCATTGGAATCTGCATTAGATGAATTGAGTTATAAACTAAATATAGATCCCATCGAACTGCGGTTGATAAATCATACGGATGTAAATCCTGTAAACAAACTTCCTTGGAGCACGAAGTTCCTCAAAGAATGTTATGCAATGGGTAAAGAAAAAATTGGCTGGCAAAACCGGCCGACTGTTGCAGGAAGTTTAAAAGAGGATGGAATGTTGGTTGGTTATGGTATGGCAGGTGGTGTGTTTGGTGCTGGGCGTGGGCAAGCTTCAGCAAAGGGTATTTTAAGAAACAATGGCACGTTGGTTTTACAAAGCGCAGTGAGTGATATGGGGCCGGGCACATCAACCGCCATGGTAAAGATTGGTGCACAGTTGATGGGCCTTCCTCAAAGCAAAGTAAGTTTCGAACTGGGTGATACCGATCTGCCCAACGGTCCAACACAGGGCGGATCTGGCTCTACCGCAGCCATTGGAACAGCCATCACAGTGGTAAGTGATGCTTTAAAACAAAGCTTGAAAGAATTAGCCATTGCAACTGTTGCTGCATTTGCCAACTTAAAACCCGAAGCATTAAAATACGAAAATGGAATGATCTCCGTTGCTGAAAATGTTTCAGTAAATATTTCATATACCGATTTACTGGTTCAGGCCAATAAGCCCGAGATAGAAGTGGTAAAAGATTCTGCAAGAGCAAGTGCAGAGGCTCAAAAATATGCCATGAATTCTTTTTCGGTGCATTTTGTAAAATTGCATGTACACCCTGTTACCGGTGTTATTAAATTAAAACAAATAGTTTCTACAGCCGATGCGGGTAAAATTATTGCAGAAAACACCGCCCGAAGCCAGATGATTGGTGGAGCTGTTGGCGGCATAGGTATGGCTCTTACAGAAGAAGTTTTTACGGACAATCGCTACGGCCGTTACAGCAACGCCAATTTTTCTGACTACCATGTACCGGTTAATGCCGATACGCCTCCCATTGATGTGTTGTTTGTAAACAAGGCTGATATGATTATTAGTCCAACAGGAGCCAAAGGAATTGGCGAAATAGCTCTTGTAGGCGTAGCGCCGGCCATTGCAAATGCAGTGTATAATGCCACTGGGAAAAGGATTAGAAAGTTGCCTATAACGCCCGATAAGTTGTTGTAATACGCTCAACCATACAACTTTTAAAATTGTAATTTTAGATTTTAATAGGCTCTAAAAAATAAGATAAATTGCCCATTTGTATGAAAATCTTTACTACAATAATAAAATTGCTCAGCTTCAGATTAACAAGAGAAGAAATGCTTCAATTTGAAAAGAGCCATTTAATTGTAGGGATTATGGGTACTTGGATAGTTGGAATGGGTAGGTATTGGGACGACAAAAATGCAAGCATTCTTCAACATGCAGGGCTAGGGTCAGTAATTTATATATTTGTTTTAGCAGCATTTATCTGGATTATTTTGAAACCATTTTATATTGAGCAATGGCGTTATTTTACTGTTCTCACATTCATCAGCCTTACTTCTTTTCCTGCTGTGTTTTATGCCATTCCAGTAGAAAGATTTTTTCTAGTATCTACTGCAAATAGTATGAATGTTTGGTTTTTAGGCATTGTAGCCATTTGGAGGCTTTGCTTGTTGTATTACTTTTTGAAACATTTCACCAAATTAAGTGCAGGAAATATTTTCACTGTCACATTTATGCCTATTTGTTTAATCATAACAGTTCTTACAGCTTTGAATTTACATAAAGTAGTTTTTGAAGTAATGAGTGGAATAAGAAATCCTTCCCCGCATGACAGTTCATATTTGTGGCTTATGTTTCTTACTGTTATATCAATGATTTTGTCTCCATTTTTGTTAATCGCATATGGAGTAGGAATTTACGAAAGAAACAAAAAGAGAAAGAAGCGTTTAAACCCTTAATTGAGAATTTGATGAATTAGAGAAACAACCAAACTAGGCAAATTCTTGTGATTATAAAAACAACCATATTGGAAATGGTTGTAGGCAGATTTTTTTTAAAAAATTACATTTTTAGTGCCCCAAGAAAATTGACACTGCAACATTTTTTTTGCAATAAAGGCTTTAGCTGAAAAAGGATATGGCAAAACTTATACAGCAAAACTAGTCCCACAACCACAGGTACTGCTGGCATTTGGGTTTTTAAATGTAAAACCACGAGAATTTAATCCTCCCTCCCACTCTATTTCCATTCCTACAAGGTAAATACTTTGAGAATTGTCTACCAAAAAATTTACATCGTCTATTTCATACATGGTATCATTGTCTTTTTTTACATCAAAATCCAGCACATAAGTCATTCCGCTGCATCCTCCACCTTTTACGCCTACTCGTAAATACTTGGTAGCATCAAAATCTGGTGCAGCTTCCAAGCGTTTTATTTCTGCTATGGCCGAATCGGTAAAATTTACAGGGTTTTGTAAAGTCGTTTCCATGTTTATCACTTTTTGCAAAGTTAGCATAAAGGAAAAAACCAGCGTACAAAATGATTTACCAATAACGATAAAATCTGCAAAACATAATACTTCTACCCAAAAATTTGGGTTGAAAAAAAATATTTCTTCAAATACGAGAATAATCGTAACATTGTTATACGAAAACAATCGTAACATGGAAAAACAAAAACAACTTAAGCCAACAGAAAGCGAATTGGAAATACTAACCGTACTTTGGGAAAAAGGGGACACTACTGTGAGAACCGTACATGAGGAGCTAGCAAAAACAAAAGACGCTGGATATACTACTACCCTTAAATTAATGCAAATAATGCACGAGAAGGGTCTGGTAACCAGAGATACAGCCAGCAAAACTCATATTTATTCCGCAGCCATTAACAAAGAAAAAACCCAAATACAAATTGTAAATAAAATGATAAAAAATTTATTTGCAGGTTCACCTACCGAAATGGTTTTACAAGCCCTTGGTGGTAATAAAACATCAACGGAAGAATTAAATAAGATTGAAGATTTAATCGCATTATTGAAACAACAAAAACTATAGTAGGCATGAGCTTTCTACACGCTTTTACCGAAACCCTTTTACATAGTATTTGGCAATCCTGTTTGCTGGTACTTTGCTATGTTCTCATCAATAAATTAATTAATAAAATACATCCCATACAAAAGAGGAATTTTTTATTTAGCCTTTTGTTGTTGCAAATACTCCTTTCTATTTTTACTTTTATAGGATTTTATTGGGGTGGGTTCATGCAAGTATTTCAAGCAGTAACCTATCAGTATTTTGCTACAAATTATTTTTATAAATACCTAGATCTTGTCTTCTATTTTTATTTGGTCATAGTCAGCATTCGTTTTGCAGCTTTATTCCTTCAATGGAATACTTTTAAAAATAATTATGCTAGTTCCCTTACAAGACCACACCCTGAATTTAAACTTTTTACTGAACTAAAAACATATCAGTTTGGCATAAAAAGAAAAGTAACCCTATGGTACTGCAATAAAATACAAGCACCTATTACTTTTGGTTTCTTAAAACCCATCATTCTATTGCCTTTTAGTCTTATAAATTCTATTACGCAACAAGAAGTTGAGGCTATTATTTTACATGAACTTGCTCATATAAAAAACAAAGATTACTTGCTAAATTGGATGATGGTAGGAATGGAAATCGTGTATTTTTTCAATCCTTTTGTAAAAATAATCATAGAAAAAATAAAACTAGAAAGAGAAAAAAATTGCGATGTGCAAGTGCTGAATTTTGATTATGATAAATTAATGTATGCACAAACATTATTAAAAATTGCAAAAAACAATCTACAAACAACCTCTTTTCAATTGGGTGCTGTAAAAAGTACCTCTCAATTATTGAAGCGTATTGGTTTTTTCTGCGTAGCCGAAAACTTGCGTTTCAAATATATAAATACAAATATTATTACTTTGCTGCTTGTTCCAATTTTTGTATTGAGCACTACCCTATTTTTACCCATTGCACAAAAAGCAAGAAAAGCCACCGTTGCACCAAGCTACTTCAATGTGTATGAGAAAGCAAGATCAGTAAATACAAGGTTTGCAGAAATAAAACCATTAGAAAAAAGGAAGGTTTTCGTTCAAGGATATAAACTTCCTACTATTAAAACAGATATAAAAAGAAGCGTAGACGAAACGGTATTGACTTACCCAATAATAAAGGAGAATACCAACTATCAATTTGCGTCTTTAAAGGAAACTGCTGATAGTATTAAAGAATTTATTTATAATGTAGAAACCAACGAAGGTCAACTTATACAGTCTTACAAATTGATAAAAATAAAAGGCCAGTGGGTTTTACAACCTATGTGGATGATGATAGAAACCAATGCTGGTAATATTCAAAAGCTACAAATTGACTCGTTGCTAAACAGAATGGATAGCATACAATAATAGAAATTTTGCATTAAAATTGCCCTGTTTTGTAAAAAGCCCTATTTTTATGCCATGTCAATTTATATTTACCTTACTGCTGCATTTATTGGGGGTTTTTTGATAGCTTGGATTATACAAATGGTTTCAATTGCTAAGCTCAAAAAAGAATACAAGAGTACAAAAGGATTATTAGAAAGCGAAAAGCTAATAAAAGAAACATCGCAAAAAGAAAATGCTTACCTACTGCAATCTGCCGATGCCGCATTGCTTACTACAAAGGAAAAACTTATTAAAGCAGAAAATTTGGTTCGCTTGATGGATAGCGATATTTTATTGCTTCAGAAAAGCAATGAAGAGACAGAGCAATTGTTGGCCAAAGGAGAACCAGCATTACACGATTTGAAGCTTAAACTAATAGAAGCTAACAATACCATAGCTAGGTACAAGGCGCAACTTGGTGAGAAATAATTTTAAACAAATGAAAATACAACTGTGGAGTATTGGCAAAGCGCACGAAGGTTTTGTAAAAGAAGGCATAGATAATTTTACCAAAAGGATTACAAATTATTTTCCAATAGAATGGAACATAATACCCATGCCCAAAAATGCAGGTATTATGGAACCCAGCATACAAAAACTAAAAGAGGGTGAAAGCATTCTTGCATTACTTTCAAAAGATGATTTTTTGGTTCTATTAGATGAAAGAGGAAAAGTATTTACGAGTGAAGCTTTCTCAAAATTTTTAGCTCAACGAACGGTTGATAGTGTGAAAAACTTGATATTCCTTATTGGTGGAGCTTATGGCGTAAGCGATGATGTAATGAAACGGGCAAACCTTACGTGGAGTTTGTCACAACTTGTTTTTCCTCACCAACTTGTTCGTTTAATACTTGCCGAACAAATTTATAGGGCATGCAGTATTATGAGAAATGAAAAGTATCATCATGCTTGATAATGTGCAAATATGCAAATGTGCAAATGTGCAAATATGCAAAGGTGCTAATATGCAAATGTGCAAATATGCAAATGTGATAATGTACTAAATGTAAAACCGCCAGTTTTTGATAACTGGCGGTTTTTAAATTCTAAATTCTTTTATCTTATATCTATCATCTATCATCTATCATCTTTCATCTTTCATCTATTTTATCCTTGTCCACGTTTGTACGTTATCTTGTCCGGCGGCATTCTTACCTGCAAGCTTTATTTCTTTGTTACTTATTACTGTAATAGTTGCAAGCTCATATAAAAGCGAACCCGAGGTACAGTTGCTTAACATATTATCCAAGGTAAATCCACCTGTTTTTACTGATTTAATATTTTTCCATTTTATGTCTTTCTGTCTGTAACACTGAGAATTGCTAATAACAGTGGTTAATACGCCTTCTGAATTAAATGGTGAGACCGTAACTACACTTCCAACCATTGTATTTTCTGGTGTATTTGAAGCCAATTGCCATTCGCCATTAAGCGAAAAAATAGCCCCACCAGTAGTATTGGTCGCTTGCTTAATAGCATCGCAGCTAGTAATTGAGAATAGTATTCCGCTTAATAATATTAGTGTAATTGCTTTCATTGTAAAGAGTTTTATGGTTAAGTATTGGTATTTTCAAATAACATACCAACAAAGGGTAATAATTTCAATTTTTTTTACCTTAACAAAACTTTGGATAAACTTTTTAGCTAGCTTTAGCGCAAATTAAAACATATGGATTTTTCTCAATACCCTGTTACCTTACTTTTAATAGCTGCAAACGTGGTTTTTTCATTTATTGGTTTTTCAAATAACAACCTTTTGTCTAAAACGATCGGCTGGCCCTACTATGAAAAAAGAGAGAAACAATATTATAGAATGATAACATCTGGCTTTTTACATGCAGACTGGATGCACCTTATCTTTAATATGTTTACGCTCTATTTCTTTGGACGAAACATCGAAATAATTTTTAATGCTGGTGGGTTAGGCGGCAATTTTGCATACCTATCCTTGTACTTACTAGCACTTATTGCTGCTGATATACCAAGATATCTAAAACACAATGACGATTAAAACTATCGTTCTTTAGGCGCCTCTGGTGATGTATCTGCAAAAGTATTTGCTTCTATACTATTTACACCTTGGGGGCAAATTGGTATTTATGGCATACCCCTGTCCATGACTTTATACGCTGTACTATATGTGATTTATTGTGTTTATATGGGTAAAAAAAATATGGACAATGTAAACCACGATGCACATTTATGGGGTTCAGTGTTTGGCTTAGCATTCACGATAATACTTGTGGCCGTACTAAGAGCAGATTTATTTCCTTATATACTAGAGGACTTAAAAAAGCCTAGTCTTTTTGGGACGAGGGAATTAAGTTCAGTTTTACAGTACATAAAGTCGACGATGTAACTTTAAACCGATCATCAATCCTTAACCCTACCACCCAAATAATTTTTTTATTGCTTTCCAATACCCAAACATTTTCTTTTTGAGAGAGTGATAATTTTTGGTCAATAAAAAAACGACTCAGTTTTTTCTTTTTCTGCATGCCAAGCGGATAAAAGTAATCCCCTTGCTTCCACTTTCGAAGCAATAATGGATATTGAAAAGCTGATGCATCTATAAGTGCTATATTGGCAGTAGATACAAGACTTTCGGGTCTTTCTATTGTATTTGTTGTTAATTCTCCCAACGGAAACAATATGGATGTAGTTTCTTCCTCTATAATAAAATGTGCCAGTTCCTCTTTAATGTGAAGTGGAGAAATTATCAACCATTTTCGATTGTGCAATATTCTATGTGTTGGAGATAAAATATATTTACCAGATTCGCTGTCCAATAGTTTTACTACTTCTTGTACTTGTGTAGCAGAAAAATTATAGTCTTTTATTATTTCGTAAATGATGCTATTTAATGGTTTTAATTTTGCCAGTTTTAGTACAGGAATATGAATTTCTGCACCCTTTTTTTCGGTAACCTTTTTTATTGTTGCAGCAATACTTTCTTCATAAACTTGCTCTATTTCCCTAAACCTTTCAATGTTTCTTACTATATTATTTGAAACTTCGGGGAATATTTTTTGAATGGATGGAATCAATTCATTTCTAAAATAATTTCTGGTATAATCGTTGGTAATATTGCTGCTGTCTGTTACATAAGCAATATCATGTAGTGTAGCATAATTTTCGATATCGGCTCTTTTTGCAAACAACAATGGTCTAATGATATTTTCCTGTTTGGCTGCAATACCCCTCAAACCTTTTACACCCGTACCTCTAAAAAAATTCATAAGAACCGTTTCTACGTTATCGTTTGCATGATGTGCTGTAAGTAAATATTTGAATGTTTCATTTTGTTTAAGCTGGCTTTGTACCAATATTTCTTTAAACCAATCATAACGAAGGTTTCTGGCAGTTTCTTCCATGCCCATCTTATTGTTTGCAGCAATGGCAATTGTATCAAACGATTTTACAAATAACTCAACAGCATACTTACTGGCAAGATTCCTTACAAAAGTTTCATCCCGCTCACTCTCCGCTCCTCTCAATTTGAAATTGCAATGCGCTATGCCAAATTTGTAACCACTCTTAAAACACAGTTCGCATAAAACAACAGAATCTACTCCCCCACTTACCGCAATAAGTACCGTATCTTTTTGCTGAAAAAGATTATTATCTTTTAAATATTTTTTAAAATTTTGTAAAAGGTCGTCCATAAAAATAACAACAAATAAAAATAAATCAATATTAAAAACTCAAGCCAGGTCTATCTCTTCGGGAGTTAATATTCCCTACCCCTATCAATTGGTCGGTACGATCTGTAAAACCTTTGTAATAAATAAGAATGGTATAATTATTTTCTGTTTCCCAATAATTACCCTCTAATGGGTTTGTATAATTGGGCCCGTTTTTATCTGCTAAAATATACGTGTAAGAATAATAACCTTGTTTCATATAAACAGAGGCTTCATACAAACCGGTAGCGTCGTTGTACTTCATTTTATATTTATCTGTAAGCTCATAATTGGTAAACTGCCCTGCTACAAAAATTTCTTTTTCTACAAATGGTCTTCCACCAGGCGGCGCATAACTAAATTGCACTGTTGCATAATCGCCCTGCCAAAAAGGGTTTAACCTATCAAAAGTTATTAAATTATAGGTTCCGTTGTAATCAGGATAGTAAACATACCGTTGATCACTTCTATCAATATCGGTTACCACATACATATTTGTAAAATTACTACCATAGTCTGCATGATCTATTCTATCACTTTGCACCCGAAAGCTTCTCAAATCGAGCCAACGCCATTCCTTACCTCCAGGAAATTGGGCAATATTTTCGTTGCTATAATCCAGCACATTGCCTCTTACAAAAGTTGGTTTTATGTCTCTTTGTGCATTGTCCCAGCGGTTGTTTTGCATCACAACCGTTTTTATTTGTTGTGCAGCACTAAAGGCATTTAAATCTCCGGTCGTAACAGTAAAACGAACTTTTTGATACTTTAAAAAATTTTGTGCACCCATCAATTGAACGACTGAAGCATTTATAGATGCCTTTGCTTCTACTACCAATAATCTTTTTGTAAATGCTAATTTTGACGTATCTCCGTCTAAAAAAACTTTCAACAAATAATTTCCCGAACTTATAGGAATAGAATTTTTTTCTGGTAAAATGGCTTGATAGTGTGTGTATTTTGTAAAGGCAATATTGGAGAAACGGTAGGTAGTAATGCGGTTTTGTGTAAATCCTTTGATATAAAGAAATGGGGAGATATCTACAGGCTTCCAATTGAAATCGCACAACTGATAGGTGTAATAATAATTTTTGTAATTACCTTCCAAGTCATCAAATCGTAGTTCTACACTATTTCCCCCACTAAGATTGTAAACGGGTAGCTGTGTCTGGTCACCATATTGAAACAATTGTGCAGTAGCAATATATGGTTTATAAATTTTATCTGGTTCCTGAGCAAAACAATTAAACGAGGTGAACAATATCGCCCCAAAAAAAGATTGTGTTATTAACGCTTTGAAACTCATTTACAGTTTTAATTTTTATATTTTTGAATATACAACAAAAATAAGCCCATTTTGAACGTTTCGTACTTTATAGCTAAAAGATTAGCATCTGTTAAACAAAAAACATTCAGTCGCTTTATTATTGGCTTAGCTACCACGGCTACTACGCTTAGTGTAGCGGTTATGATTGTAGCGTTGAGTTTCGTGAATGGCTTTCAGCGGATAATAAGTACCAAGGTTTTCAATTTTTGGGGTCATATAAGGGTTCAACAAAATATAGAAGATAGGGCAAATACATCCGAAGATTATCCTATTACAGCCAATGATGCTGTAGAAAATTATTTAAACCATGTGCCAGAAGTGGTTTCTGTAGAAAAATATGCAACCAAGTCTGCAATACTTAAATACAATACAGATATTGAAAGTGTTTTTTTTAAGGGCTTAGAAAAGGACTATGATTTTTCCAGATTGCAGCCTTTCCTAATAAAAGGTAAATGGATAAGTTTTGCCGATAGTGGCTATAGCAAACAAATAAACATTAGCAATTACACCGCCACAAAACTAAAATTAAATGTTGGTGATAGTTTGATTGTCTTCTTTTTTAAACAGGATGGTTCCAAAAATACAAGGCGCTTACATGTTTCGGGCATTTTTAAAACCGGTATCGAAAACTACGATATTAACTTTGCACTCTGCGATATCAATTTAATAAGAAGATTAAACAATTGGGAACCCAATCAAATAGGCGGATATGAAATTCTGCTAAAAAATTATAATAACATAGATACCCTCACAAAAAAGATACACAACGAATTACCAGACACTTGGTACAGCAAAAGTATAAAGGAAATAGAGCCACAAATATTTGACTGGCTGGGTTTGCAAGGGCAATTAAAACGTATTCTCATTGGCATAATGATTATTATAGCCGTTGTAAACCTTGTAACATGCCTTATTATTCTGGTATTGGAACGAACCAATATGACGGGTATTTTAAAAGCCATAGGCGCTAAGGATTGGGACATACAAAAGATATTTTTATTCAATACATCTGCAGTTGCCATCATTGGTATTTTAGCGGGAACAATTCTTGGGCTTGCCATTTGTTTTATCCAACAAAAAACAGGCTTCATCAAATTAAATGAAGAGTCATATTATATGTCTGTAGCGCAAGCGGATGTAGATTGGGTGCAGGTTGTAGCAGTAGATTTACTCACATTGCTTGTTTGTTTTGCCACATTGATAATACCAACCTATTTGGTAAAAAAAGTACAACCTGTAAATGCCATTGAGTTTAGGTAATGACTTAAAATATATTGTTGAATTGTAAACTGCAAACATTTTAATGTGCATAAATTTTCTAAGAAACGGCATATAAAATAATCCCAGCAGCCACTGCTACATTTAGCGACTCTGCATTTCCTAATCTTTTTATAGAAATCTTTTCATCTGCCATGGCTACAATTTCTTTTGAAATACCTTTTGATTCGTTGCCAAGAATAATAAAACCTTCTTTTATTTTCCCTACTCCATTAATATCTTTTCCCCCCAGTACAGCAGCATACTTTTTTATATTGCTATTTTTTTGTAGCTGTTCAAAAATATCTGCATATACAATGTTCACCCTTCCCAAGCTTGCCATTGTGCTTTGTACCACTTTCGGATTATAGCAATCTGCTGTAGCTCTAGAGCATAAAATAGTAGGTATGGCAAACCAATCTGCAATTCTTATGATGGTACCAAGATTACCGGGGTCTTGCACATCATCTAAAACTAATGTTAATGTATTGGAAATATTTATAGCTTCTAGCGCTGATTTTTTATGAAAAATAGCCAACACATTGTTGGAAACTTTAAGTGCTGAAATTTTTTCTAGTTCAAAATCTTTGATAACATTAATCCTTTCTTCATACCTATTTGCAAGGTTTGTATTAAGTCCTTCCAACCAAGTTTCTGTGCAATAAATTTGATCACATTCAAAAACAGCGGTTTCCAAAAGCTCTTTTACTACTTTTGGTCCTTCGGCAATAAACATATTATTTTCATCTCTAACTTTTTTGTGCTGTAAACTTTGGATATATTTGACGGTAGCTTTGGTAATCATATAGAAATTTTATGCAGATAACCTGCACTTAGTACAAAATGAAGCAATTTCGAATTAAAAATATCATTTTTCTTTTACTATTTGCCACATCATGTACCATTGTAAGAAAAGCACCAAAAGACAAACCCTATTTTTATGAAAATCTAAAACCAGAAATCATAGGAGGGAATTTTAATAAATTAGAAAAAGAAGCCCTTAGGTCCCGTCTTTTAAATCAACTGGACGATAGTGCCAAAGTAACGATTGTAGATAAATTTTTCATTCATTTCCTTAAAAGACCGATTGCGTATGATTCTGTTTATACCCGTATTTCTGCCAGAAATATGGAGGCATCTATGTATCATCTCGGATATTACAATGCAAAAGTAAAAGATACAGCCTTTTTTAAAGGCAAAAAAGTTACAGTAAAATATACCGTAACTACCGGACAGCCCACGCTCATAGATACGATGAGTTATCGGTTAAAATTAGCTGGAAATGCGGAACTTCAAAATATCGCATTGTCATCTCAAAAGGAATCTTACATAGTAAAAAACAGCCCTGTTACCAGAACAGCGGTACTTGCCGAAATTGGGCGATTGGTAGATAGTTTTCGCAACAATGGTTATTATAAATTTACAGCTTCAGAATTGAGGATGCGGGGCGATAGTACCATTGCAGCCCTTACTACCATTAGTGATGACCCATTTGAGCAATTTGAATTATTGAACGAAGCGCAAAGAAAGAAGGACTCTCCTACTGTTAAACTTGCGTTGGTAATAATTAAACCGGAGGATACTACCAAACTTAATAAATACAGGATTAACAAGATTTATGTAGTATCAGACTTTAGGGCAAATGATTTGGTGACAGATACCCTTAATCTAACACAAATTCAAACAAAGGACTTTACGCATCTATACCATAACTATCTTTTTAAAACATCTTTGCTGGAGCGAAATTTAACGATACACAATGGCGATGTTTACAAACAAGATGAATATTTTAACACATTGAATAACCTCACCAAACTAAGGGTTTGGCAAAGTGTAGTTATTAGAATCATAGAAAATTTAGACTCTATCAATAAAATAGATCTTATTGTAGAATTGGTACCTGGTAAGAAATTATTAAATGTAAATGCATTGGAATTTAATTATTCTTCTGCTGGGAGTAATGCAAATGCTATAGCTGGGAGTTTATTTGGTATTTCACTAAATGCTTCCTTGGAAAACCGAAACTTTGCAAAAGAAGCTATAAAAATGAACCATAATGTACGTTTTGGTATAGAGTTTAACAATACAAATCGAACAGCTTCTAGTAATATCATTAACTCTAATGAAGCCAGTTATAGCAATAGTGTAACTATACCAAGATTACTTTTTCCAAAACTCCCAAAATTTTTAAGGAATAAAAATAATAAGGACAATCTTTATTTATTTCCAGAGAGTTGGATTTCAAAACGAAAAAGAGAAAGTTTCAAAAAAGAAACTACTGAAACATTTATAAACAGCAATTTTTCTTACAATAACAGGCTAAATCTTTTTAACCTACAGTCTATCGGTTTAAATTATGGTTATATATCAAGAGATAAACGAAACCGACAATTTAGTTTCAAACTGCTAAATGCAGATTATAGTTTTCTTTACAACCAGTCTGATAGTTTCATCAAAATATTAGATAACAATCCTTTTTTACGTTATTCCTATAACACAGCATTTTCTATAGGCGTTGGATTAAGTTACAGCAGTCTTTACAGAAATCCAAAACACCCCAATAGTTTATCGAAAGAGCGCTCTTTTAAAGTAAATGTAGAAGAATCTGGTTTAAGTTGGGCATTACTTCTTTCTCCTTTAAGAAAAACAAATGTACTGAGGCGTTTTACTAAATTAGATGTGGAGTATAAATCAACAGTTAATTTCAAGAAGACTACATTCGCACTTAGGGGGTTTTTAGGTGTAGGAATACCGCTATTTAAAGACTCTGCCTTACCATTTTTTAAACAGTTTTTTGGAGGTGGTAGCAACAGCATGCGAGGATGGCCTTTGCGTGGCATAGGCAGGGGTAGCCAGAAACTAACACCGCTGGTGAACAATGTTAATACCTTCAATGATAGAACCGGCGATATGCAAATTGAAATTAATGCGGAATATAGACATAACATAGCCCGTATACTTCCCGATTTATTGACCCTGAAAGGTGCTGTTTTTGTAGACGTAGGAAATATATGGAACATGCCAACTGGTGCCTTTAATGAAACACAATTCAAATTTAAAAATTTAATTAAAGAACTGGGCCTGTCTGCAGGATATGGATTTAGATTTGATTTTACATACCTAGTAGTTCGTACAGATTTTGGGTTTCGTTTTAAAAGACCAGAAACAAGTGATGTGAATAATGGATGGAAATTACCAGACTTTGGCTTCAACGATATTTTTCAAAAAATTCTTTCAAGGAATTTTAGACAATGGCGGTACGAAAATTTCAATTTTTCTTTTGGGATAAATTATCCGTTTTAATTTATAAAGTGGTAATAGTAAAATAGCCTCGCTTGTAGCGAGGCTATTTTACTATTACCATTAAATTTTATTTTACTTAACGTCTCGGCGGGGTTTTCAACAGCACAAACTTTGTAGTGTAAAAAAGCTATCCGTGAAACCCCGACGCATAAAAGAACGTCAAATTATCATACAGTTATTCTATAAATATTTAGATTGTTAGTGGTTTTGATTTCTACACAATTAAGCTTCCCTCATGCGTCGGGGTTTCACTGCAAAATTTCTTTAAAATTTATAGATTATGTTTGCGAAAACCCCGCCGAGACAGCATGGATGGAAATTACCAGACTTTGGCTTCAACGATATTTTTCAAAAAATTCTTTCAAGGAATTTTAGACAATGGCGGTATGAAAATTTCAATTTTTCTTTTGGGATAAATTATCCGTTTTAATTTATAAAGTGGTAATAGTAAAATAGCCTCGCTTGTAGCGAGGCTATTTTACTATTGCCATTAAATTTTATTTTACCTCTTCAAATTCTGCATCTGTTACATTCTCGCCAGCTTCTGCACCCTGTGGTTGTCCATTTTGTGCTTGTTCTGCTCCAGGCTGTTCTGTTCCTGCTTGGGTATCCTTGTACATGTCTTCGCTTGCCGTAGCCCATGCAGCGTTCATTTCTGCGCTTGCCGTATCTATCTGTGCTACATCTTGCGCTTTGTGAGCGGCTTTCAATTTTTCTAATGCAGCTTCGATAGGCGCTTTTTTCTCAGCAGGAATTTTTTCGCCGTATTCTTTCAATTGCTTTTCCGTTTGAAAAATTAAGCTATCTGCTTGGTTAATTTTATCAACTTTTTCTCTTTCTATTTTATCTGATGCTTCATTGGCTTTGGCTTCGTTTTTCATTTTTTCTATTTCTTCTTTGCTCAAGCCACTACCCGCTTCTATACGAATTTTTTGTTCTTTACCTGTACCTTTATCTTTTGCACTTACGTGTAAAATACCGTTTGCATCAATATCAAAAGTAACTTCTACTTGCGGTACACCCCTAGGTGCTGGCGGAATACCATCTAAGTTAAATGTACCCAAACTCTTGTTTTGCGCACTCATAGGACGCTCACCTTGCAACACGTGTATTTGAACCCCTGGTTGATTATCTGATGCCGTACTAAATGTTTCAGATTTTTTTGTTGGGATGGTAGTGTTGCTATCAATTAATCTTGTCATTACACCGCCCATTGTTTCTATACCAAGGCCAAGTGGAGTAACATCTAATAACAAAACATCTTTTATATCTCCACTTAAAACAGCTCCCTGTATAGCTGCTCCTATAGCTACTACCTCATCTGGATTTACGCTGCGATTGGCTTTTTTACCAAAATATTTTTCTACTATATCTTGTACTTTGGGAATACGAGAACTTCCTCCTACCAAAATAACCTCGTCTATTTGTGATACCGTCATTCCTGCATCTTTTAAGGCAGCTTCGCATGGTTTCAAACAACGGTCAAATAATTTATCTGCCAATGACTCGAACTTTGCACGGGTCAATTTTTTTACTAAATGCTTAGGGACACCATCTACTGCTGTTACATAAGGCAGATTTATTTCTGTTTCTGTGCCAGATGATAATTCCACTTTGGCTTTTTCTGATGCTTCTTTTAAACGTTGCAATGCCATTGGATCTTTGCGTAAATCTATTGCTTCATCTGCTTTAAATTCATCTGCCAACCAATCCATGATAACTTTATCGAAGTCATCTCCACCTAAGTGTGTATCACCGTTGGTAGATTTAACTTCAAAAACACCATCACCAAGCTCAAGTACAGAAATATCAAAAGTACCACCACCTAAGTCAAATACAGCAATTTTTTGATCCTGTCCTTTTTTATCTAAACCGTATGCTAAAGCAGCAGCTGTAGGTTCGTTTACAATACGACGAACATTTAAGCCTGCAACTTCTCCTGCCTCTTTGGTGGCTTGTCTCTGCGCATCATTAAAGTAAGCTGGAACTGTAATTACAGCCTCCGTTACCTCATAACCAAGGTAGTCTTCAGCGGTTTTTTTCATTTTCTGCAATACCATTGCGCTTATTTCTTGTGGCGTATACATTCTGCCATCTATGTCTATACGCACGGTATTATTGTCACCTTTTACTACTTTATAGCTCCAATGTGTACTTTCTTCCGTTACTTCATCAAATCTGCGCCCCATAAAGCGTTTTACACTGCTTATTGTATTATGTGGATTCGTAATTGCCTGACGCTTTGCAGGATCACCTACTTTACGTTCTCCATTCTTTAAAAAAGCAACTACAGAAGGAGTTGTACGACGACCTTCATCATTTGCTATTACTACCGGCTCGTTGCCTTCCATTACAGAAACACAACTATTGGTAGTTCCCAAGTCAATGCCTATTATTTTTGCCATGATATTAATTTTATTTGTTTAGATGAGATTGACAATCATTGTGCCAAGCGGAATTGTGTGCAAAAATGGCAGATTCTTACTATGTCCAATGACTATGCTACCTTCTAATGTAATAAATAAGTTTAAGACAGTAACCCTATTTTTTAAACGTAAAATGCTTTTGTGTAAAATAACTGAGGGCTACAATAATTATTGTAATCATTATTTGAGACCAATATGCATCTAATCGAAGCATCTCTACCATCAAAGTCTGCAAAAACGCTGCAATACAAAGGTTTCCAAAAAAGGATAAAAAATATCTGAATATTTGAATTCTCCCCTTCATGCTAGATTCTGTAAAAACAACAAATTTATTGAGCAAAAACCCTACAAAAAAAGTACAAATGGAAGATAAAAACAAAGCTGCTTTATGCGCTTTAAAGACCAAAAAACCTATGGTAACAATATCATTGGTAAAAATATAATGATAGGATACAAAAAAAATAACCAGCCCCAACAAAGTATTTCCGCCACCACAAGCTGCATATCTAAAAGTTTGCAATGGCATTATCCTTTTAAAAGGAGGATAGAAAACATCAATTATATCTGTAAGTATTTTCAATAAAAATTTTAATATAAGTACCTTTAAATCTACAATATTCCTCCTACTAACCTCTACTAAATACTAACTATACAATTCCTCTCTCACTTCTTTTACCTTTTCATCTACCAAATATTCATCGTAAGTCATTAATTTATCTATCATGCCTTTAGGGGTAATTTCTATGATCCTATTGGCTACGGTATGCATAAACTGGTGATCGTGCGTAGATAGCATTACTACACCAGGAAAATTAACCATGCTATCGTTAAATGCTATAATACTCTCCAAATCCAAATGGTTGGTAGGCTCATCCAGCATTAATACATTGGGGTTTTGCAGCATCATTTTGCTTAACATACAACGTACTTTTTCTCCACCACTCAATACATTTGTTTTCTTTAAAATTTCATCTCCTGTAAACAACATTTTTCCTAAGAAACCTCTTAAAAAATCTTCGTCTACATCTTTTGTATGGGGTGGTACAAATTGGCGCAACCAATCCATCAGATTCAACTCATTGCCTTCAAAAAATTCTTTGTTATCATTGGGCAAATATGCTTTGGTGATAGTTGTACCCCAAGTTATAACGCCACTATCCACCGGCGATCTACCGTTTAATACTTCAAAAAAAGTAGTCAAAGCCATTGGGTCACGGCTAAGAAAAGCTACCTTATCTGTTTTATGAATATCGAAATTGAGTTTGCTAAACAAATATTTGCCATCTACTTTCTTTGATAAGTTTTCTACTTTTAATATATCGTTACCCGCTTCCCTTTCCGGCTTAAAAATAATACCCGGATATTTTCTGCTGCTTGGTGTAATATCTTCAAATACCAATTTATCCAACGCCTTTTTTCTACTAGTGGCTTGCTTGCTCTTACTTGCATTTGCAGAAAAACGTGCAATAAATTCCAATAAATCTTTTTTCTTTTCCTCAGCCTTTTTATTTTTATCAGATGCTTGCCTAGATGCCAATTGAGAACTTTCGTACCAGAAAGTATAATTCCCTGTATATATTTTTATTTTACTTTTATCTACATCGGCCACATGTGTGCACACGGCATCTAAAAAGTGACGATCATGACTTACTACTAACACAATGTTTTGGTAATCTGCCAAAAAATTTTCTAACCAAGCAATTGTTTCTACATCCAAGTTATTGGTAGGCTCATCTAAAAGTAATATATCTGGATTACCAAATAAAGACTGTGCAAGTAACACACGTACTTTTAAATTTGCACTAATGTCTTTCATTAATTGTTGATGCAACTCATCTTTTACGCCCAATTCGCTCAATAAAGTAGCCGCATCACTTTCTGCAGTATACCCACCCATTTCGCCAAACTGTTCTTCTAGCTCACCTGCTTTTAATCCATCGGCTTCGCTAAAATCTTCTTTTGCGTAAATAGCATCTCTGTCATGTTGTACTTTCCACATTTTTGCATGGCCCATAAGTACTGTATTTAGCACAGTAACTTCATCAAAAGCAAATTGATTTTGAGCTAATACTGCCATACGCTCACCAGGAGAAATGGAAACGGTTCCTTTGTTAGGCTCTATTTCGCCACTTATTATTTTTATAAAAGTAGATTTACCAGCACCATTGGCTCCAATTACTCCATAGCAGTTGCCTTTTGTAAAACTGGTATTTACTTCGTCGAAGAGTACCCGCTTACCATAAGCTAGGGTTACATTATTTACACTTATCATAATTATCTAAAATGGGCGCAAAAGTAACGAAAAAAGAGATAAAAGTGATAAGATTTTATATATTAAGTTGAAGTACTTAAATGCTTGATTATAATAAAAAAGGGGGATTTTTGAGAAAACAATAAAAATAATATTAATGTGAAGCTTGGTATCTTTTAAAGTGCTTCCAAATTTATTTACCCCAACCCCACTCCAAAAAAGCGGGAAATGCTTTAGCCCAAGTAGGTACATCATGTTTACCATCTTGTATTTCCAAATATTCTATTTCATTATCTGTGTACCCCTTTTTCTTTAATTCTTCCAATAGACTTTGAGCATCATCTATCGAATCTATAATGCCATTGTTATTTCGGTCTGCTGTTTCATCTTGCGTGCCCACTTCAAAAAAGAATTTTAACCAAGGATAATAATTCCCTTCACGTACTTGCCTGTGCATAATACGATCTTGGTCTTCATTAAAGCTGGCATCTTCTTGATCTTTATCTCGCCACCACAACGAGCCACTAAATACCCCTACTTTAAAAAATTCATTTGGATGGTTCCATACAATATCCAGCGCACACAATCCTCCCAATGAAAACCCTGCAAATGACTTTTCTTTGAATGAAATGATTTCAAATTTTTTTCTTATAAAGGGCAATAATTCTTCAAAAATAAATTGTGTAAAAAGAGCAGCTTTAGCCCCTCTGCCTTTGTAGTCAATGATGTTTGCAGTGCCATATTCGTTTTTTCTATCAGGAGCACAATGAATACCAACACAAAAAACTGGCTCAATTTTACCAGCGGCATAAATATCATCTAGTATTTGTTCGAAAGCCATTTTGCGTAGGTCCTGTCCATCATTTATGAGCAACAGGCTTATAAAGGGCAGTCTAAAATATTCGGGAGAATAGTAGCAGTCAATAATCACTTCTCTTTCTACATAAATAGAAGTAATTGTAAAACTATCGGAAGTAATGTGAGCTGTTTGTTGACTAACCATTGAACCCAAAATTAAGAAAAGCTTTGTAAAGTATAGCATCGTAATTTACATAAAACATAATTTGTTTTATTGAATGTTAAAAAATATATTTGGATATAATTTAAATTTCTAAACCAAAACAAATAAATATGAAAAAAATTGGTATACTGCATGGCAAGGAAAGGAGCTTCCCAGAAGCTTTTATAGAAAGAGTTAATAGTAAAAATATTGATGGGATTATAGCAGAACCTGTTCGTATTGACAAAGTTGTTCAAGGTGAAAGTAGCGGGTATGCAGTGATAATAGATAGAATTTCGCAAGACGTTCCTTTTTATCGTGCTTATTTAAAAAATGCAGCATTGTGTGGCACTGCGGTTATAAACAATCCTTTTTGGTGGAGTGC
>JANNGD010000231.1:0-7779 GCA_031380515.1 Ferruginibacter sp.
AGCAAAAATTATTTAGAGTCGTTTTTGGAGGCCGATAACAAATTCGATCCTGAAACCAACATTTTTAATTATTCCATTCAAAAAAAATACTCCAAGGAACCTTCGCCGAAAGAGGTGGGAGAAAAAGGCTGGTTCGATAAACCTCAACCTGTAAGAACCGATATGGAATCGAATGGTAGAGGAATGAAAGAGATGACAAATGAGGTGGAATTTATTGATGTTGAAATTTGAGTTTAATAAACACTTATCCAGCTGTGTCCCAAACTGGCGCAGACTTATAATTTTTAAATTTGCTAAAGACGTACGACTAATTTCCTTCAAATAAAAAAAGTACCCTTGGCGCAGAAATGAGGCCCAGCCGTGTGCTAGCTTTCTGTGCCACTATAAAATAATTCCCTTGCCTCAGTTGCTAATCGCTAAGCTCTTCGCCACCGCTTGTAATAGCGGTGTATAAGTAAATATAGCGCAGTTACTAAGAAAGGTTTGCCTTTGTTGTTGCTTGGGTATCAATAAATGAGGCGTTGTCTATTGAGCATTCACCGAGCTGTGGATTAAAAAACCATAAAATGCAGTACATCTGTGAAAGCCTACCAAAAGAGGGCTTTTTTTTATGCGTACATGCCAAGGCCCGCAAATATTTGCATTGATAAATTAGATAGCATAATTTTTTGGTGATGTTATTAATGCATCGGGTTTGTAAAGCAGCCCAAGCTTTTTGCACACATACTTTACATGCCCTAAAAAATAACCCCAATTATTGTGCGCTGTTTGTTTTTATTCTTATATATTTGGAAGAGATAAATAAACCCCAATTTTTCTACAATACCAAACGACTGATTACCCCACTTTATTGGTTTGAGAATTACAATTTTTTGAGTTGCTATTGTGATATGGCTTTATGAAATTGATTTGAATAATTATGATGTATTGACGTAGCGGCATTTGAAGCTAGATAATGTTAATGGATTGATTTTGAGAAATAAAATAATTAATAATAAGGGTTTGTAGTGTATATTGACGTGTTAGGCGCAATTCAGCGTACTAACTCCAATACCTTTTAGTTTTTTTGCAATACATTCCTAAAATATTCAACTTTTAAAAGGTCAAAATGAAGCAACCTAAGTCCGAAAGCAATAAAATGCAGATTAGTATTCGACAGATTGATCTTTCTCGATTTGGACCAACGCCTTACAAGGACACAATTGAAATAATTGTTCAAGAGATAAATAAAGCCCAAAACAATGATAGTAAGTTTGAGTTGCAAAAAATGGCAAAAGATTATCCGGGCTTTGAAATTTGCATTTACCACACAATGAAGCTAAATCCTCCTCGTTGGTTAGGATTCTTTAAACATGTTGTTGCTGACGGTGAAACTTTACTTAACTCGTACAATAATATTTCTACATTCCTTGTTTTTATTGCTTTTAAAAATAGTATTTATGCCATCTCTGGTGGAGCAGGTAACATAGTTTTGGATCGCTATAGCGTATCAGATTTAGGAACGCAGGTTCTCACCCGACTGATTAAAAAAGATGACAAGGTAATAAATACACTCAAGGATAGATCTTTCATTGGGAACGTACTTGGACAATCTCGCATTTATAAAGATGATCAAAGACTAACGGATGAAGACCAGTTCGGAAAAATATATAATGCAGTTAAGGCAGTATTAAACAAGGAAATTCTTACAAAAGTATTCCAGTTTCCGAAAGCTGACCTTACTAGAAGAACCGCAAATTGCATTGCCCATTCCTCTTTTCAAATTAATAAGCGGATAAGTTTTGACAAACTGCTCCAAATTATTGAAAGAATAGAATGGCTTTTTGAAACAAAGCCGGAACCCAACTTTACACTCAATGATGTAATACATATTGACAACAGGAGGCCTTTAAACAAAACCCTAAGAGATAATCTTGAACTCGAGTTCAAAAGTCAACTGTATGACAAGTATATGAAAAGGGAAGAACTTGATTTTGATTTCTGTCATAAAAAATACGAGGATTATTACAGTGCAGATGATTTTATTGCCACAAGAGGCCGCGACTTCACCATAACTACTTCGAATCGTTTTACTTTCGCTTCGATTTTAGCAGAAGTAGAAAAAGAGGGTTATTTAGTCGCTGACAGCTTAAATGAATTTATACTATCTTTTTTAGACATACGTGTAGAAACACGTGATAGTTTCGGAGATAGTCTTACGGTTGGCTCTTTATTCCAACATCTGAACGGTGAAGTCATTTATGAAGGATCTACATACTTTTATTTGGGAGCTGAATGGTATAGAGTGAAATCGGAATTCATTGATCAACTAAATAACGATTGTATAGAAAGTCTCAAGCAGTTGTTAGCTAAGGACATAATTACAGAACCTTTTACATGCAGAACCGAAGACGAATACGTTTCCAAATTTTTCGGAAAACCAAAGATGTTTGCATTGCATAAAGTGTTGTACGAGAATATAGAATTATGTGATTTAATATTTCACGATGATAATACTGTTTATCTTATCCATATTAAAAAAGGTTTTAACCATTCTGTTCGAGAGCTTGCCTCTCAAATCTCTATGGCAGCAAGACGTCTAATATATGACAGAAAAAGTAATTGTAAATTAATTAGCAAGCTGGAAACTAAACTATTAAGCTTTAAAGGCCACAAAAATATTTATCTTGACAAAGTTGGGAATCAAAAAATGCCAGCCGAAGGATTAGCTAGTATATTTAATAAAATAGTTAATGACAATCAAATAATATTTTGCCTAGCCTTTGTGGATAATGCAGATGTAAAAAGAGACATTTTGGATAATATTAAGGACTATGATTCCAGCATTGCAAAATATTCTGTTTTAGAACTAAAAAAAGCCTTGATGTCATATAGGTTTGGGTTTAAAGTTATTCAATTGAATAAAGAAATCGAAAAATAACCATTCCGTTCAAAGTTTATTTAAGTCATAAACTGCTACCCTTGGCGCAGAAATGAGGCCCAGCCTGGGCACTAGCTTTCTGTGCCGATAAAATAATATCTAAGCCTCTATTGGTCTTCGGTATTGCCTTTATTAGTTTAGGTATATTTTAAATGCTGCAAGCAAAATTAATATTTAACCTTGCCCATTGCTGCATTGTTAAAGCCTTACAAGCCAAATTTTTCGTTTAGTTTTTTTATTTACCAAAAATTAATAACAATAATTTTTGGTATTTGTTTTTATCCTTATATTTGGAATAGAAGAATAAACCCCAATTTTTCTACAATACCAAACGGCTGATTACCCCACTTTATTGGTTTGACACTTATACATTTTTTGAATGGCTCTTGTGTGATGGCTGGTGAGATTGATTTGAATAATTATGAAGTATTAAGGCAACGACAATTTATATTGGATAATGCTAATGGATTGATTTTAAAAATTAAAAATATTTAATAATAGGGATCTTATTGCGTATATTAACGTGTTACAAGCAAGCCTAACAGACGACAGTGCATAATTTGAACAACGATAAAAAAATCTAAAAGCAATTAAAAATGCCAACATCAAATGAAATATTTTTAGAATTAAAGAAACAAGCTTCCAATGGTTTTATTGAATTATCCTTAAATAAATTTGGGGACAGTTTTAGTCAAATTCAAGGTTTGTTTAACGATCTCACATTTGACTTAGGGAATATTTCAATTCTCTCGGAAACAGAGGATAAGGTAAAATTAACAGCATTTTCAAAAGATTTTCTATTCAAGAAAACTTTGTTTAAGAATGAATCTGTATCAATTGAAGCAGAATTTATTCTTCTTAATGACGAGATTGAGATTGTTGCAATTTGTAAATTTAGTAAGACTCCAAACAAGTTATCGAAACTTCCTGGCATAATTGGAGATTTATTAAAGCCATTGGATTTTATTGAAATAAATGATTTGGTATATATTTTAACAACGAAAGAAATCTCAGTTATTAATTCTGAAACTTTCCCTGAATATAATAGTAAAGAAGTTAACCTAAAACCCGGAATTAACCCTGTCTGGCGCAGGTATGTAAGCTACCTATTATTTGAAAACTATCGCAACATGCTTTCAAATTAAAAAAAGTATCTCTGGCGCAGAAATGAGGCCTAGCCTTTGTGTGTTAGCTTTCTGTGCCGCTGTAAAAGAAATCCTTTAAACACATAATAGAAAAATGTAAAAATTTACACAATCATCGGATCCAATAAAATTACATCCAACAATCCCTTGCCACCTGCATAATCTACAGCACTACTGTATTTCCAATCGGTTGCACGTTTTACAAAACCGGCCTCTACAGGATTGTAATGGGTATAGTCTAATTTTTGCCAAGCAATTTTTTGAGTTGCCAATTCTATTGGATGATTTTCTGCCTGCCACAATTGAAACTTGGCATCTTTACTTATTTCATTTGCCGCTTGCTTCATAAGCAAAAGCATCCACTCCCTTCTACTTTCTGTTTTATTATTTTCAATGGCTTTATGTAGTTCTTCCGATGTATGCCTTTTCAAATCTCTCATAATATTACTCAAAGCATTTCCGCTAGAGCCGATTATTAAATGTACATGACTTGTCATTAAACACCAACCGTACAGTTCTAAATCTTTTGTGGCTTGGCAATATTTAATGCTGTCCAATAAAATATTTCTGTACACATCTCGTATAAATAAATCTACCCAGTTGGTAACTGCAAAACTTACAAAGTATAGTTTGCTATTGTCTGTAAATTTATATTTTTTGCTCATTAGTAAATTTACAAAAAATAGGTTGTTGATTGGATTTTGGAATTAAAAAAATTATTGCTTTATATAGGGCCGCACGGATACGCTAAAGCAGAGGGCTAGGCTGCATATCCGCGCTAGTGTTCAAGCGATAGGTTGCTTACATACCTGCGCCAGGCTGAGAGAATCTAGACCATAATAGAAAAGAAGGAGCTTATGGTATAAAGTGTTTGGACAGACAAATAATAAAATCATTTAAAGAAAATGGTTTAAAAACAGACTTGCAAAGATTAGAAAACGCTTTAACTAAATTAAGTCAAAACATCGTCTAACAAAAGGTTTGCCGCAAGACTGGCGGACGGAATAGCAATCTTCGCCCCCCATTTTGGCGCAGACTTATAATTTTCAATTTTGCTAAAAACTTACGAAAGTTTTCCTTCAATTATAAAAAAGTATCCTTGGAGCAGAAATGAGGCCCAGCCTGTGTGCTAGCTTTCTGTGCCAGTAAAATAATACCTAAGCCTCAATTGGTTTCCGTATTGCATTTATTGGCTTTGGTACATTTCAAATACTGCAAACAAAATTAATATTTAGCCTTGTCTATTGCTGCATTGTTGAAGCCTAGCAACTCAAACTTTTTGTATAGCTTTTTTTTCTACAAAAAATAATCCCAATAAATTTTTGGTATTTGTTTTTATCCTTATATTTGAAACAGAAAAATAAACCCCAATTTTTCTAAAATACCAAACGGCTGATTACCCCACTTTATTGGTTTGAGATTTACCCATTTTGAATGGCTTTTGTGAGATGGCTTTGTGAAATTGATTTGTATAGATTAAGTGAATTTCCGCCATAACAATTGAAGTTAGATAGTGCTAATGAATTGATTTTGAAAATTGAAAATAATTAATAATAAGGGTTTTATAGCGTATATTAACGTGTTGGCGGTCATGCTGGGACGACAGTACGAACTAAGTAGACATCTTTTATTTAATCACTAATAACAAAGTATAATGAAAATTAGAAAATCAGTAAACAACTTAACGCCTCAAGAAAAAAAAGATTTCATCGAGGCACTCCTACAATTAAAAAAAGATGGCCGTTATGACGAATATGTTCATTGGCACCATGCTGTAATGATACCAACCATTTTACCTTATGAACCACATGACCCAGATTACAGAAATGGTGCACATCGTGGTCCTTCATTTTTGCCATGGCATAGAGCATTTCTTGCAGCAGTAGAAAAAGACTTACAACAAATAAATCCAAATATTACAATACCTTACTGGGACTGGACTGTAGACTCTGAGCTATCCGACCCTAAGAGTGCACTGATTTGGTCAGACGATTTTATGGGTGGTAATGGTGTTGAGTCCGACCAATGGAGAGTTGCGAAAGGACCGTTCGCATTTAATAAGGGTAACTGGAATATTCCAGTTGGACATGACGGACCTGCACTCCTAAGGAACTTTGCGTCCACAGTAAATTCATTACCCACAAAGGATGATTTGAAACTTACAATGAGTGAATATCTTTATGACACTCCCAATTATAATAGTAGCCCATTCACAATAGGGTTTAGAAATAGATTAGAGGGTTGGATTACAAAGAGGGGGGATTACAGAGTTGCTACAACAAGTTCACAAATGCATAACCGTGTTCACTTATGGGTTGGTGGTTCTATGATGCCTATGACATCGCCCAATGACCCTGTTTTTTTTCTACACCACTGCTTCGTTGACAAAATTTGGGCTGATTGGCAAGCAGAAAAAATGAAAGATTTTAATAACGGTGAAGCCCCCCCTCCTCCGCATTATGCACCAATTAGTGATGGGCCACTAGGACATAATGTGAGGGACATAATGAAACCTTTTAATGTAAGCGTTGAAAGCACTTTTAATATCGCTGACTTAGGATATTCGTATGAAGTAACTCCTGAATTCAAATTATTCATTGAAAACATTCAAGAGGAAAAAGCAAAAAGAAGTCCTTTTTGGGCAGACTAACATTATTGAACGAAAAGCACGAACCGCTAACATGGTATTGCAGCAAGTGGGGCTGGAAAAACAAACATCAACTAATTGCAAATCCAAACTTCAGTTCGGGCCGGACAAGCAAACATTAACTATAGTTTAAAATTTCAACTTTAATTTTTTAATTTAGCATCAGTAACGGCCTGACGGATTCCTAAAACTCGACCTGCATCATACCTGAACGTTGTGCGTCACCAAAAGACATCTTCAGACATCTAACAGATTTAACAACACAATTTAAAAATTATGGCAGAAAATTGGAAAGGACCAACCGCAATAATTGGTATATTGACTGTTTTAACAACAATTGGAATTTTTGTATACCAAGAATTAAAAACACCTCATAACCCATCCAATCAAGATAGTTTGTTATTTCCCCAAATTGACACTCCAAAACTTACATTGAAAGATTATGAGGAAAAAGTAGGAAGATGGGAGACCAAACTTGATTCGATTAATCGAAGTATATCATTATACAATGATAGTTTTAAACTCAAAGCAAAATGGATTTCTAAGACAGAAAGCTGGATTTTACTAAAAAAAGATATCTTAAATTAATCAGACTTACCCATGGATTATAGAAGAAAACAGAAAAAAGAATTAGATAGCATAGAAACTGTATTGAGATTTGAAAATGCTGACACATTTCGTTATCAAGATAAAAAGGTAGGATTTTTTAAACTACAAAAGAAAATAACGGATTCAATACGTCGACTAAAAGAATTTTACAAAATAGAGTGACCATTACATATTTAGAACCCCATAATGGCGCATTTATATAGTTTCAAATTTGCTTTAAATCGACGAGGATTTTCCTTCAAATATAAAAAAGTACCCTTGCCGCAGAAATGAGGCCCATCCTATGTGCCAGCTTTCTGTGCCGCTATATAATATTTTCCCTGCCTCAGCTTCTATTCTCTGTCTGGCGCAGGTATGTAAGCTACCTATTATTTGAAAACTATCGCAACATGCTTTCAAATTAAAAAAAGTATCTCTGGCGCAGAAATGAGGCCTAGCCTTTGTGTGTTAGCTTTCTG
>JANNGD010000008.1:0-13072 GCA_031380515.1 Ferruginibacter sp.
AAACTCTTTAGAGCTAATCAAAGGGGCGTAACTGATACAGTGTTTTTCCTTTTTAGATTACATAAACTTTTTGCTTAGTCCCCAATAGATTAATGTGAGCCATTTTTTGCAACGAGCAGTAAATACCGTGTATTGGGTATATTATGGTTGCATAGCTTATTTTAACTTTACTCTTTACTCATTAAAAAAATTAGAAATGAATACTAACCTAATACCAGCAATTGCAATATTTATTTTTGTATCCTGCAACAATAATCCTAAAACAGAAACAGCAAAGCCAACAGAAACAGACGCTGCAAAAACAGAAACAACAACAAAAGAAGTTGCAGCAATAAACCCATCCGTATCCGATTGGATGGCATGGGAAGGCGGAATGGATGTAGCGGGCGTTACTGATGCATCTTACAAAATGCCAAACGTAATTTTTCATGTAGCCAATATGGTGAGTACGCCAGCGGGCAAAGCGGCTAGTGGAATGATTTTGTACAGGCCAGATACCCTACAAGCACCAATAGTAATGGGTTTTGTAAGCACCAATAAAACGGTAGGCGATTATTTTGGCCCCAAGATATTTGCAGGCACACCGTTTGAAAAAGCACCAACGGTAATGGCAACTTTTGATATTAAATACGACGACAAGGGAGCCGTTGCTAAAGTGGTTGCAGGTGGACATACATTTGAATGCAGCATGACAGATTTAGGCAAACCATATTTAATAAACAGGGCAATGGGCAGTCCAATGCCATTTTACCAACAAGGGGTAGAAAGGACAGCAAGCAAAACAGTTTTAAAAGTAGATGGAAAAGAGGTAAATTTAATTATTCCGCCTGTGGGTATTGGTGGTGGGCCAGGTGCAGTTGTAAGTATAAATGGTGTATATGCCAGATAGAAATAGGATGCAAGAAAAGAGCAATCAAAAATTGGTTGCTCTTTTTTTAATTCAAATAATTTATATCAATTTTAATTTACTAAAATTAGTTTATGAAAAAGTGTACTATTCTTTTAGTCTTTTTCTTTTTTTGCTTTATAAGCTATGCTCAGTTAAATGCTGAGCAAAAAAGTATAAAAAAACTGTTTGTAGATTTCCTACAATTCTATCAAAAGAATGAGAAAAAGTTTGATGCTTTTCATATGTATAAAGGCCAAGGAAAAGAGAATGCCCCACCCTTTCATATTCAATGGAAGGAGGTAGATAAATATGTTGCTTTTTTGCGCAAGCAAGTTCCATTTGTTGGAGAAGCGTATATAAAAAGCGAACGAATGGATTTTTTATATTACGATAGCTGCTTTAAAGCAGACCCCAATGAAGAAATGGCCGTAGGCTTTGATTATGATAGGTGGGGAGGTGGGCAAGAAAGTATTGAATACATGATAAAATGGTACACAAATCCCAAGAATATTTACCTTGTAAATATTAAAGGCAATAATGCTACCTTAAAAATAGGGTCTGCCATTTCAAAAGAGGAAAACGAAAACGATAGAAGTTGGAATATGGTTTTATTTACCAAAGAAAAAGGTAGTTGGAAAATGGCTTCCAATATAACAAGCATAGACAATTGATACCAATTCTAATTTTTTTTCAAATTAAAATTACTAAAGTTGTTTCCGCCGATTAGCGGATATCGAGGGTTCATATAAAAATATTGCAGTTTGCAAATATGGTTGTCAACCTTTTCAAGATTCATTTATTTTGAAATCACCAATAAAGGTTGACAACCCTTGAGACATTTTTAAATGCACCCGATATTGAAGCCAGGTTTTATTTAGCGCATTGTGATCAATAAGCTTGCACATCTTCAGGAAGGCTCAGCTTGACAATATCCTTGTCTGACTTAATAAAATTTATATTGGGTATAATTATAAATAAAAGAAACCCCTTCATTTTTTGAAGGGGTTTCTTTTTAATTCAAATCTGTTTTAATAATTTCTATCTTCTTGTATCGGGCGTTATTTTTATTTGAAATTCTTTTGGTGGTACTGCGCCCATCAAGTGTTGCACAAAATAATCCCAACGTCTGCGCATCATGTAATAGCTGTCCGCACCATAGCCATGTGTTGCATTTGGAAATATTACCAAATCGAAATCTTTATTAGCTTTTATGAGTGCATCTACAACCAAATAACTATTAGATGGCGGTACATTGTCATCCATATTGCCGTGTGAAATTAATAATTTGCCTTGTAAATTTTTTGCATTATACTGATTTGCTTGGTTTTTATAATTATCGTTTTCTAACAATCCAATATATCTTTCTCCCCAGTCATCTTCATAATTACGGTTTTCGTGATTACCACTTTCGCTGATACCTACTTTGTAAAAATCTGGATAACTAAACATGGCGTCGGCAGTAGCATAACCACCACCGGAATGTCCCCAAACGCCCACTCTATCCAAATCTATAAAAGGATACCGTTGTTGCAATTGTTTTAAGCCACTTATTTGATCGGGTAAAGTGTTGTCTCCCATATTGCCATAACATGCGTCGTGAAATGCTTTGGAACGATTGGGATTGCAACTACCTTCTATTACAATTACAATAAATCCCAACTCTGCCAAAGCCTGGTGATCGCTAGAGCCTATTGCCGAAAAAGACCAAGTGCCTACGCCTCCTCCCTGGGGACCAGGATAAATATAATTCACTACGGGATATTTTTTGGAAGCATCTAGATTGGAGGGCTGGTACATGATGCCAAATAAATCGAAATTACCATTGCCAGATTTTACACTGAAAGGAATGGGAGCTTTCCAACCGCTAGCTGTTAAACGACTGATATCTGCTTTTTCCAACTGGGTAATCAATTTACCATTTATATCTCTTAAAACAGCCGTATTTGGTACGTCTTGCTTAGAAAAATTATCTACAAAATATTTACCATCATCAGAAATACTAATGGAGTGATCTCCACTTTCAGGGGTAAGTGTTTTTAAATTTTTACCACTAAAGTCAATAGAATAATAATACCTGAAATATGGATTTTGCCCTGCTTCCTTTCCCCTGCCTTCAAATAAAATGCTTCGTTTTTTTTCGTCTACATTTAATACTTCTGTTACTACAAAATTGCCTGTTGTAATTTGATTTTTTAATTTGCCCGTGTTAACATCATATAAATACAAATGCCCCCAATTATCCCTTTCAGAAAACCAAATAATTTCATTGCTGGCAGGCAAATAACGCCAGTTGGCCGTTTTCCAGCCCGATTCGTATTGTGTTGCTACCTTTTCTTCCAACACATCTCTTACATCGCCCGTTGCAGCATCTACAATTCTAAGCGTAGCTTTTTTATGATCTCTTGGTGTAGATACAAATGCCAATTTACTGCCATCTGCACTCCATATATTGTCATCAAACGAGCCATTACAACTTATATCATCGCACAATGTGCTGCGATGGTCATCGGATGCAGTTTTAAATTTTACAACAGTACCATTCGTTACATCTATAATAACTCGGTGTATTTTTACAATTTCTTTGTCCTGCGGTAATGGGTATTTCCACTCACTTAATTCGGGCGCACCTACTTTTGTTTTTACCAAGTACATGGTGCTCACATTTCTTTGGTCTTGCTTAAAGGTTGCAATTTTTTTAGAATCGGGCGACCATAATAATATTGCTTTATTACTATGTGTCCATCCAGCATTATCCGTAGCATAGCCAAAATCTTTTTCACCATCGGTTGTGAGTTGTGTTTCCTTTTTTGTTGCTACATCTTTTATATATAGATTCCAGTTTTTTATAAAAGCAATTTTTGTAGCATCTGGCGATAAGACCTCTGTGAATTTCACTACGGGATTTTGCGCTTCTACAGCAGATGGGATAATGTCATCTTTTTTTGATGCGGTTTTCTTTTTGCCATCTTTTACATTGGTCAATACATATTCTACACCTGTAGTCGTTTTTACACTATACCAAAAATTCCCATCAGGCATCCATTGAGGACGTACGGCATTTCTATCTATCAATTTATTTAGATTGGCGCCCAATTTGTTTACGGCTTTTGTATAATCATCCGTTGTAAGATTTTTTTGTGCTTGTAATGAAGCCGTTATTATCAGTGACGCTATTCCAAGTAAAGCAAATTTTTTCATACTGTATAAGTTAAATATTTATAAGTGTAAATTTAGATGAATTTAATAATGTGTAGGCTTTTAAAATCATATAATTGAGGTGAATCCAATTTCAATGTATGATGCTCATAGCTATAGTTTAAATATTTATATCAAATTAGAAATTGGAATTTTTACAATAGCCATGGTGCCTGCTCCTTCTGCTTTTTCGTATTTTATATCCCCATTCAATAGTTCTACCCTAGAGCTTAGGCTGCTAAAACCAATGCCCTTTTTTACCGTTGCAGCATCAAATCCTTTGCCATTGTCTTCAAAAATCATCGTAACCAAATTGGCTTTTAAAGTAATGAGTAGCGATACAAAATTGGCGTTGCTGTGTTTTAATACGTTGTTCAATAGCTCTTGTGTTATTCTAAAAATGCTCACTTCAATATTATCTGGTAATCTTTCTAAAATACCAATTTGTTCAAAATCGTAATTAATATTGCTAGTTGTAAGTACTCGCTTTAATAAATCTTCTATTGCAGGGATAAAGCCAAGTTGTATAAGGGTTGTAGGCATCATTTGGTAAGAAATATTACGTACTTCTTTGCTTGCTTTGTCTATAGATTCTACTGCATCTACCACCGTTTTTTTATTTACAGTACCACTATCATCTATGCCTGCATTTAGTTGTAGTTTAATGGCAGTAAGATCTTGCACAATGCCATCGTGTAAATCTTTTGCTATACGTGTTCGTTCTTTTTCTTCGCCGTCTAGTACAGATTTTATTTGTGCTTGTAGTAGTTGTGCTTTTTGTTTTGCATTTCGCTTTTGAAAAATGTAGTAAAAGATAAACCCAGTTATAGAGAGTAATCCGACAAAGCCAACAAGATAAATTTGCTTTTCCCTTTTTGCATTTAAAATAGCGATATCTTTTTCATGTTTGGTTTCTGCGTTGTTAAATTTAGCTTCTGCTTCGCTTATTTTTTTATTCAAATCTACATTAAATCTATTTCTCACAAGCGTATCTTCTTCGTATTTATATTTGTATGCTTCTTTGTAATTTTGAGCATCTGCCAAATTACCCGCATGTGTATCTAAAGCGGTAATCACACCATCTAACAAATTTATTTTTCGAGCTATTTCCAATGCTTCATAACTTAACAAAATTGCTTTATCAAATTCCTTTTTCTTTTTAAGTACATTGGTATAAAACACCAAGCTTTCAACCAAATTTGCTGAATCTTTTGCAGCCCTGCTTTTTGCAATTATTTCTTGAAATATATTCTCCGCTTTGTTCAGCTTATTTTCTACATCGTATGTTGTTGCAAGCAATCTGTAATGAAGTATAAATCCAGCAGAAGTTGTATCATTTTTTTGTTTGCTTAAATCAATTGCTTTTATAAAATACATTTCTGCTAAGTTGTAATCGGCCCCTTCAAAAGAAATTACACCTACGTTATGATAACATTGCTCCAATAAAGTAATGTATTTATTAGGTTCTGCAATTGCAATACATTTTTTCCAATAAGAAATGGCGTTTTGCTTTTGAGGAATATAATAATATGTACTTCCAATGTGTTTGTAAAAAGTAGCTTCTGCCAAACTGTTTTTTTGTTGATGCGCAATGGCAACTTGTGCTTGGCAATAATTGAGGCAGGTATCCCAAAGCTGCATAGCCTGGTATTGATGAACCAAGGTTGTTTGTATGGCTAAATTATCTTTAATGGAAAGACCCGGTGTGCTAAGTGTTTTTTTTAATTCGTTTACAAGTTCTGGTGAAGGCTTTAACTTTTCTATGGCAGCCAAACGGCTTTCAATGGATTTGTTTTGTGCAAATGTAATAGAGCCTATTCCCAACAACCATACAATAAAACTGATGCGAATACTCATTTTACAAATTTATGTTTAATAGCCAATGATACTAGTTTGCCCGTTGTATGGGCATCAAATTTTGCCATAATGCTTTTTTTATGGGTTTCTACCGTACGGGTACTTAGGTATAATTTATCTGCTATTTCTTTGCAGGTAAGTCCATCGCAAATATTAGATAGGATTTCCAATTCTCTTTTCGTAATATCGGTAGCCAATTCAAAAACATCGTTGGTAGCTGTTTTTTTTGTGGCCAATATCTTGGTTATTTTTTCTCCCAAATAAGTGCCCCCGTCCAGCACTACTTCTACCGCTTCTTCCAACTCACCTACCGTGCAATCTTTTGGCATAAAACCATTGGCTCCATGCTTCATACATTCTTGTATTATGTATTTCTCATCATTCATGCTTAGCATGATACAGGGTATGTCGGTTTTTTCTTTTATTTTTTTTAGTGTATCTATACCGCTCCATTCAGGCATTTCTATATCTAGTATTATTAGAGAAGGTTTTTTTAACAGCGTTGCTTCAAATAAAGCTTTGCCTCTATCAAATACAATTACGGCTTGCACATTGGGCAACGATTGCAATAGTTTGGCTACGCCTTCTGCAACAATGGCGTGGTCGTCGGCTAGGTAAATGAGGTTATACAAGGGTTGGGTTTTTGTATGAATCAAATATACAAATGTTTATACCATATTAGTACGCCCGTTTTTGCCAAAAAAGGAGGATTTTCCTATACAAAATAGTTGAATTTATATGATCGAATAGAACTGCATACTCGTATATGCAACTATGATAAACCCATTTGGAAAAATAATATGCTTGGCCTTGTTGGTAAGTTCCAGCTATCATCTAAAAGCACAATTAATAGAAAATACTGCAAGCTTTAGAAATATAGACCAAGAAAAATATTTTCGATTTCATTACGACAATGATTTTTTTACAAAGTCTGATGAGTATTATTCGCAAGGAATTACATTGGAATATGTACATCCTGCTGTAAAAAAATTTCCTCTATCCAAACTTTTATGGAAACCATATAAAACCAAGCCGCAATATGGGGTTACATTTAATTTATTTGGTTATACCCCCACCAGTATTTTGAGCGATGAAATTTTGCTGGGCGATAGACCATTTAACGCAAACATATCTTTAAAAACATTTTTAGTACAGGCAGATGAAACACACAAACAGCAAGTATCTACTGCTTTTAGTATTGGTGTAATGGGGCCAGCTGCCTTGGGCTTCGAAATACAAAACAATATTCACCGCTGGCTAAAAAACCCTTTGCCACATGGTTGGCAACAGCAAATAAAAAATGATGTAATAATAAATTATCAAATAAATTACGAAAAGCAGCTTGCCAGTGCAGGCAATCATTTTTTATTGAATACCACTTCCGAATTAAGACTGGGTACGCTCAACAATAAAATAAATACAGGCTTTAATTTTATGGTAGGGAATTTTAATAAAAGATATACAGCGCTGGGTAGTAATAAAAAGAAAATATCCTATTACCTGTATGGGCAAAGCAGGGTTAATTTTATTGGATACGATGCCAGCATGCAAGGAGGATTGTTTAACCGCAAAAGTCCTTATACCATTGCAGCCAAAGATGTAAGCAGACTAACTTACCAGGCAGATGCTGGCATTATTGTAAATTATAAAAAGTTGTTGCTTTCCTATTCACAGTCATTTCTTACAAAAGAATTTAGTGGGGGCAATTATCATAGGTGGGGAGGTTTTAGTGTTGGGTTTGGATTTTAGTGAGCAAATTGCTGAATATTTGAAAGAAGATATTGCAAATATTAGATTTATCTAAAACAAGGTACTATTTAAAATCCGTAAATGCATTTCGCTAAGTGTTGCCATTATTAGTGGTTGCCAAACTAGTATGGGTATTTAGATGCTTTAATAGTAGATAATGTATTTGATAAATTAAAATACGGTGATTTTTACAAAATATATTACTTTATAGCGAATTAAAAAATCTGAACTAGATTAAGTTCAGATTTTTTAATGATTAGATTTTACAATGGGAGACTAAATGAGCCTTCAGTAAATTTCTTTATTGTAGCAGCACCAGGGTCTTCTTCTAATGAACCTGAGAAAGTACCTTCAACTCTTGTAGCGGTTAATAGCGTAATAGTAATTTTAAACGGATCAGCAAGAACAACAGATATGCTTGTGGTAGAATACAAAATAACAGGAGGAGGAGTTTCATAGTCTGCAGTTACAAAAATGGCTGATAATATTTGGTTAACATTATAAGGAACGCCAGTAGTAAAAGGGCCTGGTTTTTCAACAGTCACTAAAAAAGTTTCTCCCGCAACACTATTGCCAGAAATTTCAAAATCACTTATTAAAGCATTTGTTGTATCTGCAGCTAGTAAAGTAGTAAAATTTGTGAATGTAGAGGATCCATTAATTTTGGCCCTAATGAAATTAATGCCAGTTGGTGCTACAGTATAAGTAACGGCAACTGGGCCACAACTTACTCCATTTCCATTAATGGTATAATTAAACAGGCCTGCAACAGCAGGTACTGTAGTAGATGCAAATAGGGTAACAAATTCCCCTGGAGTTGTAGTTAGCACACCTGTACCAGAAAAAATAACCCCATTTATTGCGGGTGCAGTAGTAAGATTATAGCTACCCGCTGTAGCAACTGTTACTGGAATCCTAATAAAATTTGCTGATGTTAATAATGAGCCGGCATCATAAGTGCCTTGCACCGAAGCTGCGCCACAATTAAATGTAAACACTGCTGGTGCTAGTGCAGGTAACACCGTTAAATTAAAACCACAATTGCTTGCAGGGCTGGTGGTGCTTAAGGTATATGAAATAGAACCTGCAGCGCTAGGGCTCGTGCCTACAGCTGTAAGAAGAATGGGTATATTGGTGCCTACCGCCAAATTACCTGTTGAAGTAAAAGTTACGCCATTGGAAGGAGTAGTTGTTGCATTAATGGTATAACTGCCCGCAGTGGTTACATTGGCAAAAACGGTAACGGTATTGGCAGCGGTAACAGGCAAACCCTGAAAAAAATTGCTGGTTTGTGTAAAACCTGTGCAAGCAGTGGGAGAGCCATTTAAAGTAAAAACAGCGGCTGTTCCACCACCAGTACCCAAAGTTACTGGTACATTAAACTCACAAATACTAGCACCAAACCTTACTTTAAATACATCAAAACCCACAACCAGCGGCTTACCACTACCTATTAAACGGATGGTATTAATGCCTATAATGCCGGTATTGCCTGTAGCACTAAAGGAATAACCATTTACTGTATCTGTTTTTATGGTATAAGCGCCTAGCTGTGTAATATTTATTTGTACATCTACATAATTGGTAGCATCCAATACAATATTGCTTTTGTAATTACCATTTAGCAGAACAGGGGTACAATCTCCTGAAGCATCTTTTACCAAAGCACCTGCGGCAGTACCATTTTCAAAGGCAAGGTCTTTTTGGCAAGATGAAATGAAAATACTTGCGGCAATAAGAGCAAGAAAAAAACGTATAAATTTCATAAGATTAATTTTGTGTGTACTTTACTTGTTATGATTGCAAATATAGTAAATATGAAAATGCATAATTGTTTTCACCAATGTTGAATTTATTGGCTTTATTAGGAAATTAGTTTCGTTATTAAGACCCAGTGCCAACAAACTAAGAACTGGTTCTTATATCTATTCTTTAGTATTAAATGATGTATTGATAAATTCAAGGACAATGCTGTTATCTAAATTGTGTATTTTTTAAAATAAAATTGCCGACATTGTTTTTGTCGGCAATTTTAGATTCATTGAAATATATTATTACGGTAATGGTAAACTAAAAGTACCATTTGTTATATCCTTATTGCCAGTAGCTGCTCCAACAGGATATAACCTACCAGAAAAAGTGCCTGTTATTCTAGTAGCTGTTATTGAAGTAATTACTACAGTAAAAACTGGACTTGGGTGGACAGTACCATCAGTTATATCTTGAAAAACATTACCACTTGCATCTGTATAAGTTCCACTTACTGCGGGGAATAATGTTGCAGCATTTACATTATATGAACCTGCAACAATAGCACTTAAAGATGCAATATCAAATGTAAAATCTGCCCCTCCGGCAACATTTTCTCCCAATACTGTAAGTGTATTAAAACCAAGAATAGAAAGTAACTCCGCATCAGTGGCTACATTGAATGTTGTAATTAGAGCACCATTTATGCTGCATTGAATAAAATCTGTAGGTCCGCCGCCACCCGTTGTAAACGGAATAGTAACAGCACAATTTGTACCACCACCGCCGCTCAATGTAAATATAGTACTCGGCGCTGCTGCTGCAGAAGGAGTGCCTGTAGCATTAAGTGTAATGGATTGTGAAGCTGGTGTAGCAGGTAATGTGCCATTGCTTGCAAACGTAACACCATTTACAGTTGTTGTGATGTTATAAGTACCACCTCCAGTTACTGTTATTGGAACAGTCATGGTATTACCACTTGTCATGGCTGTACCTACTTGGTAAATACCCACGAAAGTAACTCCTGCGCAGTTAAAAGTAAATGTTGCCGGGCTAGGTGCGGCAGTAAAAGGAACCGTTACAGCACAACTTGCTCCGCCACCACCGCTCAATGTAAAAATAGTGGAAGGGCTGGCCCCCGCTGTAGCTGTACCTGTAGCGTTAAGTGTAATTGTTTGTGATGCAGGTGTTGCTGGCAATACATTAGCTCCTGCAAATGTTACACCATTTACGGTTGTTGTAATATTATATGAGCCACCGGCTGTTACTGTTATTGGAACAGTCATGGTATTAGCAGCCGTCATAGCAGTGCCTACTTGATAGGTACCTAAAGCATTAGCTCCTGCACAATTAAAAGTAAACGCTGCAGGTGCCGGTGCTGCTTGTACCGTTAAATCGAATGCACAGCTACTTGCAACAGGCGTTGTAGTACTAAAATTATAGGTATTAGTACCAGCAGTTGTAGGTGTACCAGTAGCCCTTAAGATAAGTGGTTGCCCATTACCAGTAGCTGTAAATGATCCAGAAGCTGTAAAAGTAAGTCCATTAAGAAGTGTAGTGCTTAAACTATAGGTACCTGCTTGCGATACATCTACCAATAAAGTAATGAAATGTGTTGTAGGGTTTGTAGGTAATGTTGCAAAGAAATTGGGTGTTTGTGTAGCACCAGTACATGCAGCGCCTGTATTTGGAAAAGTAAATATTGCACTCGTTCCTCCACCACCGCCAGTTCCCAAATTTACTACTACACTAAACTCACAAGAACCGCCATCAAATTTTACGGTAAACACGTCAAAGCCATCCCTAACGGGTTTGCCCGAACCTATTAAACGAACAGTGTTTGGCCCTAGCAAAGCTGTAGAGGCGGTAGCAGAAAATGAATAGCCATTTACGGTATCTGTTTTAATGGTATACACGCCTATTTTGGTAAAGTCCACTTGTATATCTACATAGTTGGTGGTTTTAAGTAAAGTGTCTTTAAAATAATTACCGTTTACTAAAATAGGCAAACAATCACCCGCTGCATCTTTTGCCAATGCTCCTTTGGCATTGCCTGCCTCAAAACTAAAATCTTTTTGGCAAGAAGAAAGGATAAATCCAAGGGCTAAAAAGGCAAAAAGAAAACGTAAAACTTTCATAGGTTAATATTTATTGTTGATAGTGTTTTTAAGATATTTGAGATGCATCATCTACCAACGAGGTAGTTTCTATAGTATGATTCGGTGTTTCATCAATCCGTTGCTTAAAAAATCTTTTTTGAAAAACTAATAACGTAATTACACCGGTACTTATTGCTGCATCTGCTATGTTAAAAATAGGTCTAAAAAATTCGAAACTTTGACCGCCCCAACCTGGTACCCATGTAGGAAATGTACCATGTATGATAGGGAAGTAAAGCATATCTACCACATTGCCATGTAAGAACGAAGAATAACCAGGTCGTCCAAACTTTGCTAAGCCACTGTAATTTGTATAATCGCTCACATCTGCATTAAACAACATGCCTTTATCAAATATCATTCCGTAAAAACAACTATCTATCAAATTGCCCAATGCGCCTGCATATATGAGTGATGCGCAAATGATAAAGCCTTTGCTGTATCCTTTTTTTATAATGCTGCCCAAATACCAAGTACCAAATATTACGGCTACCATTCTAAAAACCGTTAATACGAGCTTGCCCCAATTGCCACCAAATTTCCATCCATATGCCATTCCTGGGTTTTCTACAAAGTACAATTGAAACCAGTTTCCTGCCATTGAATGGGATGTATTTAGCGGAAAAGTGGTTTTTACATATATTTTTAATGCTTGGTCTGCAATTAGAATAAGGCCAATAATGATTACTAAGTGTATTTTTTTCATATAAAATTGTGGCAAATATAGAATTTAGATATTAGATATTAGTATTGAGATAGGAGAAATTGCTATTGGAAAAAAAGTTTGTAGGTTTTTTAACGAAATCAATAAGGGGAGTGAAGTAAATAGGGTGGATATAGTATATAGGGTGGATATAGTAAATAAAGTAAATAAAGTAAATAAAGTAAATAAAGTATAAAGGGTAAAAAAAGTAAGTAGGTGGAGTTAGGATTGCTTTTTTAATTGGTAGGCAACAAGAAGATAGCAAATTATTGTAATGTAATTTGCGGTCACGGCGGGGTTTTCGCTAATAGACACTACACATTATTGGGAAATTTTGTTGCGAAACCCCGACGCTTCGGAGAACTTGCATGATTGAGTTAATAATACTTTATAGCTGTTTTCTGCATCGGGGTTTCACAGAAGGTGCTTTTATAAAATATAGTTTGTGCTAGTGAAAACCCCGCTGGGCAATGTCATTAAGTTAAGGATTGTCAGACTGAGGCTGGCTGTCGGCAGACAAGTTGCTAGTGACATGTATTGTAAAAAAAGCTTAGGTTCAAATTATTAGAGTGTCAGCCTGAGGCACTCATAAAAAGTTTTTTAAGCTCTTTGAACATGACACTAATATCTAAATGCATTTACTTTGAAAACAAGTAATCTGTGGCAGCGTAACAGTACTCAAATTAGTGGTGCGATCCCTGCGTCTGAGCTTTGTTTCAAAGAATTATTGTAGTTCATTTTAGTGATAAGCTATTTGTTTACAAGTAGTGA
>JANNGD010000098.1:0-19010 GCA_031380515.1 Ferruginibacter sp.
CATTGGTCATTATGGTAATTTTTTACAAGATAATTAATTTGGCTTAAAAGCTATTTAAGAATTATTTTTTAGGGAAAGCTATAAAATATTTCAAAAATCACCCTTTAAATTGACGCATATATCAATTTTAGTATAAATCAATGTTTTCTGATTACATCATGTTTATATTTATTTTAAAAAACTAATTAATTTATTTGGGACTTTAACCCTTACTTTTGCGCCTCCAAATTTTAAAGGCATATTCTTTGCTTTGAAGAATCATGAAATAAATAAAAATAGAAACATGAAAAAAATCTTATTCAGTGTAATCGTAACTATGTTTACGTTAAATACACTTCAATTAAATGCGCAAGTTAAAAAAGGGGCTTATGCAAGTATTCACGTAGGCTATAGTTTGGCTGCAGGTTCTTCCAACGTGTTGGGGCTATCCAATACTACATCTACCAATACGACACAAGATATGGAACAAATTAAATTTTCTTTTGGTAAAGGTGCAAATGCAGGTCTGGCTTTTGGTTATATGTTTAATGAACATATTGGAGCTGAATTAGGAGTGCAATATTTAATTGGCGGCAAAACAAAAGCAAAGGATACAGATAACAGTACAGCTTTTCCATATACGCAAACAGGCGATGTATCTGCTAAAATGGTTCAAATAAACCCATCATTGGTATTGGCTACAACCATTAACAAAATGAGTCCTTATGCAAAATTTGGTGTGGTTATAGGTTCTGGTAAAATAACAGTCAACAGCAATAACGTTTACCCTTCAAACAACAATTCAAATAAAATTGAAATGAAAGGCGGTACAGCTATTGGTTTTAGTGCAGCTATGGGTTTAAACATTCCAATTAATGCCAACCTTTCTTTTTCTGGCGAATTGAATATGATAAACATGCAATATGCCCCTACAAAAGCAAGCACTACAATGTATACGGTAAATGGAGTTGATAAATTATCTACTTTATCAGTAAGAGACAAAGAAACTGAATATTTGAAAGTAGTTACCACAAGTTCTACCCCTAGGCCTAATACATTGCCAAGGCAAGAAAATTTAATAGCAATGCCATTCGGTAGCATTGGTATTAACGTAGGGGTTAAATATAATTTTTAATATTTCTGCGAATATGATTTAGTAAAGATGCCTTTTTGTATAAGTACAAAAAGGCATCTTTATTTCTTGCCTTTGCCGGCAGGCAGGCTTCTACAGAAAGGCGGATACCACTGCTTAATATTGCAACAAAAGTTCCTGCTCCAGTCTGAGCTTTATGGTTATAAAACGATGGTAGATAAAGCTGCTTTCGCTCACAGGTATTTCCAATTGTTTTACTAAATACTTTACTCGAAATAAAATCATCTTTTTCTTTTTGTTTTTCATTAATTTGCTTCTTTATAATTATGTTACAGAAATTACGCATACAGAACTACGCCATCATTGATGAACTGAACATCGGTTTTTCGGATAAATTAAATATTATCACAGGAGAAACGGGTGCAGGTAAAAGCATATTGATGGGTGCGTTGGATCTTGTATTGGGTAAGCGTGCTGATACGGCTGTTTTAAAAAACAAAGAAAAAAAATGTATTGTAGAAGCCTATTTTGCCGTAAAGCCAAATGAAGCCATCAAAGATTTTTTTGCTGCCAATGATTTAGACAATGAAACAGACATTCTTATAAGACGAGAAATAGCTTCGAATGGTAAAAGCAGAAGTTTTGTAAACGACACACCCGTAAATCTTTCCCAATTAAAAGAACTTAGTAGCTATTTGGTAGACCTGCACCGGCAGTTCGATACAATGGAAATAGGAACGGAGAATTTTCAAAGAGAAGTGGTAGATGCGCTTGCAGATAATGGTGAATTGCTGGCAAAGCTGAAAATTACTTTTGCAAAATATTCTGCTGCGAAAACTGAGTTAGAAACATTGCGATTACAACAAGCAAATGCAGATAAAGAAGCAGATTATAATAAGTATTTGCTTGATGAGTTTACAGAAATGGACTTGCAAGAAAATGAACTAGAATTATTAGATGCAGAAATAAAATTGCTTAGCAATGCCGAGCATATAAAGTTACAATTAAGTGGAATTTATACGGCTATAGCTGGTGCAGAAGATCCTATAGCACAGAATTTGAAATCGCTGGCGCAGAAAATGACATCGTTGCTACAATACCATGGCGATATGGAAGCTTTACAAAAGAGATTATTGAGTGCGCAAATAGAAATACAAGATGTGGCAGATGAACTGGAGCGGATTGATGATAATATCGCCTACGATGCAGAACGCATACAAACGGTGAACGAACGTCTCTCTGACGGCTATAAGTTATTGAAAAAGCATGGCGTAACTACCACTTTACAATTATTGGAAATACAAAGCTCATTACAAGAAAAGTTAGATGCTATTTTGAATATTTCTCTTTCTATTGAAAAGCTGGAAAAAGAAACCGCCCATTATTTTAAGGAAGCTACTGATATTGCACAAAAAATACATGCAAATAGAGCAGCACAAACAATCCCATTTGCTAAAAATGTAAATACATTGCTGGCTCAAATTGGTATGCCCAATGCACAACTTAAGATAGAAATTATAAATGCAACATTAAATGCTACTGGCAGCGATGAAATTAATTTCTTGTTTGATGCCAACAAAAGTAATCGCTTTGAACCATTGCACAAGGTAGCAAGTGGGGGAGAGCTTAGCAGGCTGATGCTTTCTGTAAAATCGTTGGTAGCTAAAAAATTGCAATTACCTGTTTTAATATTCGATGAAATAGATACAGGCATAAGTGGGGAAGCAGCAAAACAAGTGGGCATTATTATGAAAGCACTTTCTGGCTCTCACCAATTAATAGCCATAACACACCAGCCGCAAATAGCAGCTAAAGCAGATGCGCATTATTTTGTGTACAAACAAATAGAAAACGATGCCATACAAACTTCTGTGAAACGCCTCAATGATGACGAGCGGATTATTGCCATTGCTCAAATGTTGAGTGGCGAAAAGCCTACGACTGCAGCATTAACCAATGCTAAAGAAATGATGAATTGAAAATAATTCCATCTATTTCAAATTCCCAAATGATACTTTAGATATTTATCGGCTCTTTAAAATGGGGACGTTGTATGCCTAGGCTTGTAATACCTTTTAGATTTGTAAAATAGTTCAATGTCATTCTTTGCGCCATTGCTCCTTTGCGAGCCTTGCGTGAAAATAGTTGGACTAAATAATAATTAATCTGTTATAAAAGAGCTTTTAATAAGTTAGTTTGTTTCAAAATAAATCCCTCTAAGCCCCCTTCTTACTAGATTAATTTATATAGTAATTGAATCTTTGCATGTATTAAAAGAAGAAGTCACGAATGGCTTCGTGACTTCTCTTTAATTGTTGTACCCCTAAAACTTATTTAATAATAATGTAAGCTAATTATAGTTTAGTTAACTTAATTACTTGTATCTCATTTTCAATTTTAATTCTCATTAGATAAGTACCCGCTGGTAAATTATTTGTAGAAATCCGCTTGATGTTAGTGCCTTTTTGTACCTGCATACTGTTGGTTGATATTTGTTTACCATCAGCAGACATAAGATCAATTACAACAAGTCCAGCATTTGTAGCATCTATACTTAGGTTTGTGAAATCATGTGCTGGGTTAGGGAATACACTAATTCCACCGTTGTCGCCCATGCGAACAGATTTAATATCACTGTAAACAACCCTGCCATCTAAATCTAGTTGTTTGATACGATAGTATATTAAACCAGATTTTTTAGTAATAGATAAATTGGGATCAACTGTATTGTATGTTTTACTTGTATTGGTATTATTAATGTTTCTAGCAAGTGTTGCTATCTTATCAAATGTATTGCCATCTATACTTCTTTCTATCTCATAGCGGTCGGTAGTAGCTATTTCATTTTCAACTGTCCAAGTTAAGAGCGCATCATTGTCTTTTTTGGTAGCACTAAATGCAGTGAATTTAACTGGAACAACAAGGTTAGTTAATGGTAAAAGGTGAATACCGCCATTAATATTAAATCCAGGACCATATAATTGGTTACCAGCACCTGGATCAATAAAATTAGCAGCTCCATCTACAACTGCAAATAAAAAGTTTTGAGCTCCTAAAACATCACTAGCCATATCCGCTTGAGGTATTATTCCTGGAGGTCCATCCAATGTGATGGTAAATACGTCGAATCCATTTACATCTGGAATATAGGTTCTAGATGCAATAGTTGCAGTATTGTGTACAAATTTTATGTAAGTAAAACCACCAGATAAAAAATCAGGAGGAAAACGTTGCATATTAAGCCCAGGAAATAAGGTTGTATTTGAAGTGATATTAGCTACAGTAAAAGGAGCCGTTCCAGACGTAGGAATTCTAAATGAAAACTCCATGTAGCTAATAGCTGTAGTAAGTGTCGCAGTAGGGTTCATCCTAAAAATGATTCTCCTATTTGTTGCATAGCCAGGGTCTTTTACAAAAGTTCCTTGAAAATATGGCTGAGCATAAGTAGCAGCTGTTATTAAAAGACCAGCTATAATTGATAATATTTTTTTCATAATAAATTGACTTTTGTAATGTTAAAATACAGGTTGTGATAGTGATAATGTGCTAGATCCGATAGTGTTAAGTAAGCGCAAATAATCGTTACTTGCTGCGTTAATACCAGTCATTTTTACTGTGCCATCCATATTTAAATCTTGCTTGGAATAAACATTTGGTAAAGATGCTGTAGAACTGCCTAGAACCCCAAGAAGGCGCAAATAATCGTTAGAGTTGGCGTTTATTCCTGTCATCCTCACAACTAGATCGTCATTAGCATTTCCAGCAAAAAGACCAAATACTGTACTAGCAACTAAAGTTGCCATTGGAGGATTTGCAACAGCGCCAGGGAATGCTTGTGTTACTGCGGTGGTAAAATTGTATGGCGTAGTAACTGTTTTAGCTAACGCAAATGAACTACCTGCAGTACGAGCACCTAAATGATTTCTGTGACGAATGGAAACAAAATAGTTTCCAGCTGCAAAACCAGCCATATTAAGTGGCGAAACACCGTCTGTTTCTACAACATCACCATCTCTTTGCAGTAGTGCTGCTCTAGTTCCTATTACTGCTCCTGTACCACCGTCATGTAACTGTGCAAAAACCCAATCTACAATTGCATCATTTCCTGCAGGAGCACCAGAGCCTACTATAGATGCATTAGTAAATTCAGCACCACCACTTCCACTGTGAGTAAAACCAGCTAATGCAGTATATGGCTCTGTAGTTGGCATAAGGTTTAATGTTCTCAAAGCATCGCCCATTAAGCCTGTTCCAGTATTGTATGGTCCTTGTAAAAATATTTTAGGTGAAACAAGTAGTGGGCTTAGTACTGGTCTGGTTCCTACAGCGAAAGCACCTACTGCAGTAATGCCAGTTCTAGTGTAAGTATAGGGGTCAGCACCTACAGCAGTACCAGTTTGGCTATTGAGCAAATCCCAGCCTTGTGTTACACCTGGTGTTGGTATATAGTAAGATATCCCGCCTTTTGTACGGTTAAATCCTGCTAGTTCATCGCTGGCATTCCAAGTAGTGGTCAAAGTTAGATTGCTGCCGCCTGCAACAGCCTCGTTGATATCCCAACTAGCATCGGCCACCTCTTTAGTGAAAGCAGTACCTGTTAAACCCGTGTTCAATACATTTGGAAGACATCTTACACCAATATCATCAGCCGTACCGCTATTGCTAATAGTAGTAGGGTTATAAGTGGTAGTGGAACTCCCAACTGGGAAAGTAAATGCTGTAGCCGCAAGTGCATTTTTTACTAAACGACCAGTTCCATTGGTTACAAAATATTTAGAAGCAGATGCACCTGTAATTGTGGCTGTTGGGGCAATTACAAAATTGAAGTTACCATTTTGGATTTTACCATTTGTAAAAAGTACATCAGTTCCTATTCTAGCATTTCCCGTAAGCGTTGCATTAGCAGAATTATCCATTTCCAAATTAGGAATGGTAAAACCGTTCATGTTTACATTTTGATTGCCAGTGCCTTTTAGGATTACTTTGCCCGCACCAGTAATATCGGCACTGCTCGTAATATCACCCTGAACGGTTACAATACCGCCTGTCTGGATATTGAAAGTAGCACCACTACTTATGGATAGCTGGGCATTAGAAAATTTTACTGCCACAAATAATGTGAGAAATAAAATAGAGGATAATTTAATTTTCATAAAAATAATTTTTACAAACCTTTTTCTTAATATATGTTATAACAAATGTAAATTTAAAGAATTTTTTTTAATTACCTAATTAGTAAACGGTTGTTTTTAGTTATTAAAAGGGATTTTTAAGCCGTTTCTTGTTATTTGGTTCAAATTTACAAAGGAAAACTAAAACAATTAGGGCTATTTTGCCTTTTAAATCAATTATCAAATATTCTTTATAGATGTAAAATAACTAAAATACTTTAAATAAAACAATACCACATTTAGGGGATATTTAAGAAATTAAATATCTCTATCAGATACAACAATAATATAAGTAAAATACAACTACGGATAGCTTATTTGCTTCAAAATTACCTTTTCTACATTTTTTGATACTATATTTAAGAGTAAATAATTTCATTGTAATATTAACTAAGAAAGTAGATATTTTTAATGACTATCCGTTATTGGGTGCAAAAGAATTTTATGTATCAAATACACAATGTATGATTTTTAAAGGGGTAGTTTAAAATGAAATTTCTGTTTTTTTTCTGAATCTGCGGCAATATTTTTGCCACAAATTCACAAAAAAGTTGTTTTGTATACAATCTTTTAACTATTTCACAAATAGATTACAGATAACATGAGTAAATTAGTAGAGGTAAATTCTTTAAATGAAGAATGAATTTTTAAACAGTTTATCTTTAATTTTATAAGATTTTATATTCCTTGTACCTAATTGCGGATAGTCATTATATTTTTTCTATCCAGCAGGTTTTATTTAATTTTAATATGTAACATGACTAAATCGGAAATTACTTTTTTAGAAGGGCCACAAAATCGTTGGAAGGATTTTAAATTTGCTTTTAATGTATTAACTGAATTTATTAAAGGCTTTAGAACACTGCATTTCGTAGGCCCTTGCGTAACTATATTTGGCTCTGCTAGGTTTAAAGAAGACCATATTTATTACAAGCAAACCGAAATTATTGCAGGAGAAATTGCCAAGCTGGGCTTTACCATAATGACTGGTGGTGGCCCAGGAATAATGGAAGCGGCCAATAGGGGCGCAAAAGAAGTAGGGGGTAAAAGTGTAGGCTGCAACATCGTATTGCCACACGAGCAACATCATAACCCTTATTTAGATAAATGGGTGAATATAAAATACTTTTTTGTACGTAAAACCTTGCTTTTAAAATATTCTTATGCTTTTGTTGTAATGCCTGGGGGTTTTGGTACACTTGATGAGTATTTTGAAGCACTAACGCTTATACAAACAAAAATGTTGAGTCAATTCCCGATTATAATTTTCGATAAGGAATTTCATAACAAATTAATGGACCATATAACCACGATGCAAAAAAATGCTACTATATCGGAGGAAGACTTAAAACTTTGTCTTTTTACCGATTCAATAGAAGAAGCAGTAGAATATTTAAAGGTAAACGCTATTGGCCGCTTCGGCTTAAAAGCGGGCTCAACTAAAAAAGCTTGGTGGTTTTTCGAAAAATGACCATTGCAGGGCTACATTCCGCAATAATAGTCGTACCCTAGCTCATGCCAATAATCACGAGGTTTGTTGTTGTCAAAAAATATTGTTCCTATTCGTTTGAGGTGCTTCACACCATACTTTACTGGTATGATTAACCTTAATGGAAAACCTTGGTTCATGGGTAATGGTTTGCCATTCATTTCATAGCATAAGATTGTTTGTGGTTGCATCATACTGGCCATATCTATGCCTACATAATAGGCCGCATCGGGTGTTTCCATGCCTACGTATTTCATGGCTGTTTGTTGGGTAAGCCCGTATTTATTTGCAAAATCACTAAAACGCACACCACCCCAATGCGTTATTTGATTCCATCCTTCAATACATTTAAAATCAAAAATGATTTCTGTTTTGGGTAATGCTTTTATTTCTGCTAGGGTTATATTTATTGTATCTCCAAGGGCTTTTACCAATTGCAATTTCCAATTGGCAGTGTCGGCATCATTTTTCAACCCAGCATCTCCATTTACTCTAACACGAGGGGCCGCCAAGTTTTTTGGGTATGTCCTAGCTAAACGGTCCGTGCTAAACATAAAAGAGAATACCCATTCGTTCATCTCCAATCCTTTGCGCAGCGGTTTATATGCTTTGTCAATTTTTGGTTGATGTAGCAAGGCATTCCATGCAAAAAGGCAACCTGCTATGAATAAAATAAAAACAGAAAAAGATACAATGGTTTTTCTTTTTACAAATTTTTCGTCTACAATTTTAATTTCATTGTTCATCTGCCAGCTCCTTTTTTGTTACCGAAATATTTTTTTCTTTTACAACCTCAAAACCTGTTATCATGCTGCTGAAATTTTTCCATCCTGCTAAAATAACTTGCAAAATATGTACTATAAAAAACAAGGTAAATAGAATGGTTATAATGAAATGTTCTATTCTTGCCCATTCGTACCCACCTAAAATGTAACAAAGCCAATGCAACTGCACAGGTTTGTAAATAGCCAGGCCGGTTACAATTATACCAAAGCCTAATACAATAATACCGGTATAAGCAATTCTTTGTGCAGCATTGTATTTTTTTTGTGGTGGCAATCCTTTTTTTATATGCAAATCATGGAGTATAACCAACCAAGCTTCTTTCAAAGATTGTTTGTTGGGAAAAATCAATTTCCATTCTTTGGAAAAAAGTAAGTAGAAGAAATATATGATTCCATTGATGGCAAAAAACCACATAAAGAAAAAATGCAAACTCATGCCTTCCGCTAGGCGAAAAGGAATATGTAGTGCTTTGTAAATAGAATCTGGGAAAAACTTTAGAATGGTTTTATCGCCCCAACCTAACCTGTATACATCGTTGCCCCAATAGATTAAAATCCCACTCCATAACATAATGGTGAGTAGTGGAAAATTTATCCAATGTAACCATCGAATAGCAAGTGGGTGTTTTTGAATTATTTTTTTCAAGAAATATTCTTTTAGACAAATGTAGAATTAAAAATTATAAGATTGTCAAATGGTACTTCGCACTTAAATGTTTGCCGTTGATATTATTACAAGAACTTCAAAATGATAATTGCTATTAAGAAGCGTCTTTTTTCTTAATAGCAATTATCACAACTAATTTTGAGCAGTTATACTGCTATTTTTTTACAAACTTAAGCGAAGCCGAGTTCATGCAATATCTCAAACCTGTTGGCTTTGGACCATCTTCAAAAACATGCCCTAAGTGAGCGCCACACCTACTACAGTTTACTTCTGTACGGCTCATGCCAGCAGTATTATCTGTTTTTTCTTCTACATTTTTAGAAGAGATAGATTGCCAAAAACTTGGCCAACCAGTACCGCTGTCAAACTTGGTTGTACTACTAAATAATGGCAAATCGCAACAAATGCAATTGTATACACCAGCAACATGATTGTCCCATGTGTTGCCAGTATATGGACTTTCGGTACCTGCTTTTCTGGTAACTGTAAATTGTAATGGAGTAAGTATTTTACGCCATTCTGCATCGGTTTTTACTACTGTGTATTTGCTACTAGTATTTTGTTTTGTTTTTTGGGCTGTGCAGCCAAATGCGGTTGTAAAAATTACAATAACAACTAATATTTTTTTCATTCTTTTATGTTTGATTACATTTACGTTTTCTAAAGTCCAATAGTTTTGTAATCTCGTACGTTTAACAATACTTAACAAAAAATAATATTTACCATGGGAATTTTAAAGCAAATTGGTCAGTACTTATATCTAGTAAAAAAAGACCCAAATGATAAGTCTACCCAATGGATGAAATATATGCATGGGATCAATAGATTATCAATTTTATTGTTTTTATTTGCAATGGTTGTATTGGCCATAAAACTTCTTCGACATTAGTTGTTTAAAAATTTATAGATTAATTCTGCCGCATTAGAAGACGCATGTCCACCTCCACTTAACAAATCGGAGAGTGCTGCATAATCACTCTTTAGTTGGGCTATTTTTTCATCGTTTGAAAGCAAGGTAGAAAGCTCTTTTATCAGATTTTTTTCATTTAAATCATCTTGTATAAGTTCTTTTACTACTTCTTTATCCATTATTAAATTTACCAAACCAATAAATTTTATTTTGATAAGTCGCTTAGCTATTTCGTAAGAAATTTTTCCGCCTTTGTAACAAATAATTTCTGGCACGGCAAAAAGGGCCGTTTCTAAAGTGGCTGTTCCGCTAGTAACAAGTGCAGCTTTTGATTTTGCCAATAATAAATAAGTTTCATTAGAAACAGAACCAACATTTTCGTAGGGTTGCAGAATAGCATCATAAAAACCATCTGCTATGCCTGGGGCTTTAGCCACTACAAATTTATATGTTGGAAAATGTTTTGCAATAGAAAGCATAATGGGCAGTTTTATCAATATTTCTTGCTTACGACTACCAGGCAAAAGTGCAATTATATTTTCTTTTTGTATAGAGGGATTTTCTTTATTCCAATCGCTTATTACTTCACACAAAGGATGACCAACATAATCAACTTCAAAATTATATTTTTTGTAAAAATCTTTTTCAAAAGGAAGAATAACAAGCATTTTGTCGACATCCCTTTTTATTGCGTGCACCCTTTTCTCTTTCCAAGCCCATATTTGTGGAGAAATGTAATAGATAACTTTTAGTTGCTTTTTATGCGCCCATTTTGCAATACGCATATTAAAACCAGGGTAATCTATCAATACCAATACATCTGGCTCAAACTGCTCAATATCTTTTTTACAGAAAGCAATATTTTTAAATATGGTGGGTAAATTTTTTATTACTTCGGAGAAACCCATAAAAGCCAGGTCCCTATAATGTTTTATAACTTCAGCTCCTGCGGATTCCATTTTCTCTCCACCCCAGCAATGTACAATAGCTTTCTTATCTATTTTGTGTAATTCCTTTATTAGATTACTTCCATGAAGGTCTCCACTTGCCTCACCGGCAATGATGTAATATTTCATCTGAATGATTCAGTTTATACAAACCTAAGCCCTTTATTTTTAAGTAAGCTTGTGCAATGCAAAGTAATTATTAAATAACAAAAATCCATTCACATTTCTTTAACATATCTAAAATATTATTTAATATTGCAATACCATGTACCAGTTTTTTAAATTATATTCCCTCTTTTTTTTTCTTTTTTTCTTTTGCTTGTTTGGATGCAAAAGTAAAAGAACTACTACCAGCAGCCCCATTATTGTAAGTGCAGCTAAAATGGATAATGCCATAAGTGATTATATACCAGAAGCACTTTCCTATGCATATGAACATACAGAGCAATTAAACGATAGTATGCAGCTAAATTATTTTCCTATTGTAAAAAATTACTACGAAGTTTTTGAGAATAAGCCCCTTTGGAGTAGCGAAAAGAAATGGTCTAATAATGCTACATTTTTAATGAACTTTCTAAAAAATGCCTCTTTGCAAGGTCTTTATGGCGACGATTATCATTATACAAAACTTGCCCGATTAAAACTTTTTTTAGATCAGGATTCACTCAAAAAAGCTACGCAAGTAATGTGGGGCAATGCAGAGTTATTAATGACAGATGCATTTGTAGGACTTCTAAAGGATTTGAAACAAGGCAGGTTATGTTCCGATAGTTTATCTTGGAAATATGACACATCGAAATATAAAAATTATTTTTTTGCCAATATACAAAAGATAAGGGATGGCGAAACATTGGATAATATTTTGGAAAAAGTGCAGCCCAAGCATCAAGGTTATGTATTGTTAAAAAGAGGAATCAAGAAATTTATAGATAGCATGGATACTCGTACATACACGTATGTAAATTTCCCGTACAAGGATTCCTTGGCATTTTTAAAATCTTTTAGAAAAAGAATGGATGAAGCTGGCATTGTAATAAACGCTGATGCAGATTCATTGTCTTTAAGCGAGGCCGTAAAAAAATACCAAAAAAGAGTAGGGCTAATGGCTGATGGTAAAATAGGCGCAGGGGTTGTAAAGCGGCTTAATTTGAACGATAAACAAAGGTTTAATAGTATAGCAATAACGTTGGATAGGTATAAATTACTTCCAGAAAAGATGCCCCAAAAATATATTTGGGTAAATTTGCCTGCCTATTTTTTAAAAGTGATAGATGCTGATTCGACTGTATTTGAATCTAAGATCATATGTGGGAAGCCAGCTACACCTACGCCGATTATAACCAGCCATATTACTGATATGGTTTTGTACCCAACATGGACAGTACCCACAAGTATCATTAGCAAGGATATGTTGCCTGGGCTTAAAAGAAATTCAAATTACTTGGCACGTAAAGGATTGTATTTGTTAAACGGAAAAGGAGCTAGAATAGACCCATCGGCAATAAATTGGTCTAAATACTCTAAGGGTATTCCGTATAGAATACAGCAGGGTAGTGGGGATGGCAATGCGTTGGGTATTATCAAGTTTAACTTTGAAAATCCGTTCTCTGTTTATTTACACGATACTAACCAGCGCTATTTATTTAAAAATGGGATGAGGAGCCTAAGTCATGGTTGTGTACGTGTGCAAGAATGGCAAAAGCTAGCAGACTTTATTGTGAGAAATGATAGTTTGAACCTTAAAAAAACGGATACGCTTGTATACAACACTGATTCTGTGAGAAGTTGGTTGACCACAAAGCAAAATAGGAAATTAGCCGTGCAAAATGAAATGCCGCTATTTATTCGCTATTTTAGTTGTGAATTGGTAAATGGGGTTATAAAATTTTATGACGATATATATGCAGACGATAGAGACTTAAAGCAAAAATATTTTGCTAAAAAATAATTATTAAAGAAAATCCTATGAAAGAAATTCATTTTTTATTGAAGTCTTTTTGCTTATTAATATTCCTAAAAGTATGTTTTATTGAAGCCAAAAGCCAGTCTCTGGTGCAAACAAAAGACAGCGCAATAAAATCGCCAAAAAATAAAGGAAAAACACTTTATGGACAAGCAAGTTTTTATGCCAACAAATTTGAGGGTAAGCGAACAGCTAGTGGAGAGATTTTTAGCCATAAAAAACTTACAGCAGCCTGTAATTCACTTCCATTAGGGACTTGGATCGAAGTAACCAATCTACGAAATGGTAAAACAGTCGTAGTGAAAACAAATGATAGGCTTCATCCTAGTATGAGAAGGGTTGTAGATTTAACGCTGGCAGCAGCACGGAAGTTAGATTTTATATCATCTGGCCTTACTAAGGTAAAGGTGGTGGTTTTAAATAAACATAAAAAAGGGAAGTAATAAACAATTAATTCACTTAGTAGTGATTTTGGGTTATTTTATTTCACTATTTCAAACTAAGCACCTATTTTTGCTGCGTTTAAGAAAATTAACAATTTATGAAAAAAAGTGCCCTTATCGTTTTAGCTGTAATATTTGCTTCAGCTGCTTTTGCCCAAAATGGCTATAAGAAGCTTCCGAGTTTAGCTATTCATTTTAGTTTAATAGATTACAAGTCTGGCTTTGATGTTAGAAACAATAGTTTATCTACTGTCATTAACAACAAACAATTTTTTAAAACTAAAAGAATGGATCCAGGTCTTTCCATAAGTTATTTGGAAGGATTTACTGATAACATAGACTTTGTAGGAACGCTTACTGGTGCTTTTGTAAAACATCCTACTTCTAAGGCTGTTATTAATTTAGATGGGAACGATTATTTACTGCTTGAAGCTGCAGCAACTGCCAATTTCAAATTATTTACTGATAATTATACAGTAGTACCGTTTATAACCGCAGGGGTAGGAGCTAGCAAATGGAAAGGATACTTTAGTGCATTTGTACCAGTAGGTCTTGGCTTACAAGTAAAAATTACAGATGGTACGTTTATGTTACTAAATTCCCAATATAGGATTGCGGCTACAGAAAACAGTGCCTACCATTTTTACCATAGTGTTGGTTTTGCAAGCGCATTAAGAGCAAGAAAAGTAATAGCAACAGTTGCTCTACCAGAACTTCCTGTGGTAGCAGTTGTTACAGATCGTGATGGCGACGGAGTGTTAGATGCAGATGATAATTGCCCTGATGTAGCTGGGCTGGCTTCTTTAAAAGGTTGTCCAGATTCTGATAGCGATGGAATAGCTAATGCAGAAGATAAATGTCCAAATCAAGCAGGACTTGCAAAATACGGTGGTTGTCCAATACCAGATACAGATGGAGATGGTATCAACGATGAGGAAGATAAATGTGCAACGATAAAAGGAGTAGCTCGTTACCAAGGATGCCCAATACCGGATGCAGATGGTGATGGGGTAAATGATGAAGAAGATAAATGTCCTTCTCGTCAGGGTCCAGCAAGCAACCAAGGATGCCCTGAAATTTCAAAGGCGGTGATAGATAAAATTAATTTTGCAGCACAGAATGTATTTTTTGCTACAGGTAGTTTCAAACTATTACCAAAATCTTTCAAATCGCTTGATGAAGTAGCTAAATTATTAAAGGATGACGAATCTTTAATGGTAGATGTAAATGGCCATACTGATGCGCAAGGTAAAGATGATAAAAATCAAATTTTATCTGAAAATCGTGCTGCTGCTGTAAAAACTTATTTGGTAAGTAAAGGTGTTGCAGATAGCCGTTTAACTTCTGCTGGGTTTGGTTCTACTAAACCAGTAGCTGATAATAGCACTGCTGCAGGTAGAGCTAAAAATAGAAGAACAGAATTGTCTGTAAGGAATTTCTAATTACATTTAATTTATACAAAAGCCCCGTACTATTAATGTGCGGGGCTTTTTATTAATTATTTATTCTGGATGAAATGTATTCGATTCAATAAAAGGAAGCTTTTAAAATGAATGTTTGCATGATGCAAATTATTTGCTAGGCATAAAATTTAAAATTAGGAAATATTATCATTTCCGTAAAGTTAAACAGGCATTTTTATTTGTATTCATATTCGATACTTCCCATTAACCTTCTTTCGTTTGTGAAACATCTTTCCCTTATTCTCAAACCATTTTCGTAATTGTATTTCCATACAAAATAATTGTTACTTCCTTCTTCTACTGTAGTCATTTGGGTAATGAGCCCTGCATTGTTGTATTCAAAAATATAATCTGGTTTTAAGTTTTTACTATATTCTGTAGCTTGTACAATATCTGTAAGCCTTTTTTTTGAATCATAATAGTAATAAAACTTAGTACCATTTTTTGTATCTTTTTCTATAGAAATATTGCCATTTTCATCTGTAGAAAATAATATAGTGGTGCTGTCAGTATGGTTTTTTACTCGAACCATTTTTAAAAGGGCATTGTTTTCGTATGTATAAATATGTTCTTCAGATATCGCATTTTCAAAATCATCGTCTTTGGAGCGGATAGAAGATAATATTGAACTTATTCTATTTACATCATCGTACTTGTATACAATTTCTGAAACAGTTACAGTAGAACTATCATAGGTTTTGAGTAATTTTCCGCTTTTATCAAAATTTGCGATTAGCAAAGACGATGGTACTAAATTAGCTCTAGTAAACAATTCTGTTTTTTCATAATCTTTGCTAATCTTTTTTACACAAAAAAAGCCATCACTTTCCTCACCATTTTCTTCGAAACTTTTTATTGTAATGGTTCTTATTTTGTTTTCTTTATATGCCTTCATATCAGAAAAAAGCTGGTTGTTGCTTATTATATCTTTGTAATAATATTGTGCATTTGCAAATAGGCAAACAAATAAAACCAAAAAGGAAAGAAATGTTTTTTTCAAGTGTTATAATTTTATAAACGTAAAAATACAATGCTTCTAGCTGTTAATTGATAGCAAGCGAATAAAGTTTATTATTTTTAACAAAAATACTGAGTGAGCCATCTAAAACAACGTGAAGAAAAAAACTGTCTCAATTGTAATGCCCTCGTAAATGATAGGTATTGCAGTATTTGTGGTCAAGAGAATTTGCAACCCCAAGAATCCTTGTGGCATCTTATTACTCATTTTTTTAATGATATTACTCATTTTGATGGTAAGTTTTTTAGCTCGGTAAAATATGTGGTTACAAAACCTGGGTTTCTTACTTCTGAATATGTGGCTGGTAGAAGAGTGGCTTATTTAAATCCTGTACGTTTTTATGTTTTTACATCTGCATTGTTTTTCTTTATTATGTTCTCTTTTTTTATAAATGATAAAGATTTGAAATTGGATGAGAATAAGCCTGCCTATTTATCTAAAAAAGATTCGATAGCTCAACAAAAAGGGCTAAATATTGCAGCTATAGATTCGATTAATGCAAATGAAGGGAAAAAAAAATCGAGTTTTTTTGAAATTATTGATAGCGCAAAGAAAAATTCAAAAAATAACTCGGGCAGTTTTTTAGGTAAGTCCGACTATAGAGATAGAAAGCAATTTGATTCTTTGGATAAATTGGGGAAAGTGAAAGTAAATATTTTTAGAAGGGCATTAATAAAGAAGCAATTTGAGGTAAAGGAAAAGTATGACGGAAAAGATGCCAGGGCTTCAAATGCAGTTTTAGATAATCTAATTCATTTAATTCCGCAAATACTATTTTTGTCTTTGCCTTTTTTTGCACTGATGTTAAAATTGCTTTATATCCGCAGAAAAAGATTTTACTATGTAGCTCATATTATCTTCACTATTCATTTGTACATATTTGTTTATATTCAATTGCTGGTAATCAGCATTTTTGATAAACTAGCAGAATACAATTATTTAAGCTGGCTATCTGATATAAATTTAATACTAGGGCTTGGTTTCTTTTATTACTTATACAGGGCAATGAGAACTTTTTATGAACAAGGTAGAGGTAAGACATTAGCCAAACTTATCATCCTATCACTTTCGTTGGTTTTCTTTATTGTTTTTTTTCTTTTTATCCTTTTGGGATTTTCAATTTATAAAATGTAACTATGAACGAAACTTTTCTACGCCTTGTAAATATCATGGATGAACTAAGGGAAAAATGCCCTTGGGACAAAAAGCAAACCAATGAAACGCTTAGGCACCTCACCATTGAAGAAACCTATGAATTGGCCGATGCCATTGACGCAAAAGATTGGAACGGTATAAAGGAAGAGTTAGGCGATATGTTACTACATATTGTCTTTTATGCTCGCATAGGTAAGGAAGAAAATAAGTTTACATTGGATGAAGTTATCAATGGCATTTGCGATAAACTGATTGCCCGTCACCCACATATATATGCAAATGAAGAAATGGTGGAAGGGCTAAAAAAAGTAATAACAGAGGATGATGTAAAAGAAAATTGGGAAAAGCTAAAATTGAAAGAAGGCAAAAAATCAATCTTAGGAGGCGTTCCTACATCTTTGCCTAGTATGGTTAAGGCCATCCGATTGCAAGAAAAATCAAAAACAGTGGGCTTTGAATGGGAGAATACTGCACAGGTAATGGCGAAGGTAGAAGAAGAAATGGCAGAGTTAAATGAAGCAGTGGAATCTGGTGATCAAGATAAAATAGAAGATGAAATGGGTGATGTTTTTTTCTCTATTGTAAACCTTGCAAGGTTTTTGCAGGTAGATGCTGATGCAGCCTTGGAGCGGACCAATAAAAAATTTATTAGAAGGTTTCAAGCAGTGGAAGCAGCAGCTGCAAGCCAAAATAAGGCTTTACATGATATGAGCCTTATAGAAATGGATAATTTGTGGAATGAAGTGAAGAAAAGTGAAAGAAATTTAATCAAATAAAAAATACCTTTTGCAGATAAAATTGCTACGAAATCGTTTCTTGCAAGATAATATTTATCTGTTGCTAACTTCTTTGCTGTTGCTTAGCATATCTGTATTTACGAAGCAAAAATATACCAAGGATTCTTTAAAGGCTTCTTACAACAAAGATTTGCAATCTTATATTTCCAATTCGGAACTACGCTTTAATTCATTTCTAAACGATACAGCCGTTTTAAATGATCTGATAAACGGACCGCAAGATAAAGGGCAAATAAATAAACTTAGGTCCTATACTCAATATTTTTATTTGTACAAGAATATCAACCAAGTTGCCCAGCTTACTTTTTGGAGTACACAAACTGTTTTGCCAGATTCGAATGCTATTTATGCTACACCCGATAAGAAGTTGGTATTGCTATCAAATGGGTATTATTTTTTACAGAAAAAAAAATTGGTTTCTCATACAATTATATCGTTATTACCAATAAAATGGAATTATAAAGTACCCAATAATGACCTTAAAAATGAATTTATTTTTAATGATAAGAAAGGGAATAATTTTGATATTGACTTTGAAAATTCTAAACCTTCTATTTTTACAAAAGAGGGAGAATTCTTATTTTCTTTAAAATTTAAAAACCAGTATGTTGAAATAGAAGATTATAAACTCACGCTTTGGCTACGGATACTAGCCTTATTGCCTCTTTTTATTTTCATACATTTTACGGCGTTTTATTATTTAGAGAAAAAAGGGCTTATTAAAGCATCCGTATTTCTTTTTACAATCCTTCTTGTATTAAGGGTATTTACTTATTTTTTTTCTGATTTTCTGAACCTTCGTCAATTCGAACTTTTCGACCCATCCATTTACGGCTCTAATATTATTTTGCGCTCCTTAGGAGATTTGCTGATTAATGTTTTGCTTTTTTTATGGGTGATTATTTTTATTGTAAATAATTTAAAAGCACTTTCTTTTAAACTAGTGAAAGGGAACCCAGCCATTAAATGGGTAGTTTTAGCAACTGCGTCTTTACTTATTCTAGTAATTACTTTTATTGCAGGATCTACCGTTAGGTCTATGGTGGCAGATTCTCAAATATCATTTGATGTTGTTAATTTCTTCTCTTTAAATCCATTTATCAGTATTATTGGTTTTTTAGTATTGTGTT
>JANNGD010000122.1:0-7500 GCA_031380515.1 Ferruginibacter sp.
GTTGTTTTTCAGACAATATATTTCGCAACATTTCTTCTTGATGAATTAAACTTTTCAATTGATTCATAACATTAATAAAAATAACCTTTTAATGGTCCAAGATTTCTTAGCAATTTAGTCCTTGTTGGCATTCCAAATATACTCAAATCCTTTGCAGTAATTGCTTGCTCTATTGTAGCGGCGCCGTTGTTGGTATGCAGCATAGCTTATGCAGCCGAGCGTACCAACAACACTTGCTTAGGTTATAGGTATTGTGAAATAAAAAAAATCATCGTTATGTATTGCGCCGCAGAGATACCCTGCCGCACTTAGTTGGGATGCATATCTGCTAGGTATGGCAAATCCATCCCTGTGTTTTGCTTTATAAAACCAATGTTTGAATAGCATGTGGCAAAATATGTACAACTGCAGCACTGCCAGCAATGCAAAGATTATAGGTAACTTTTTTATCGCTTTGGTTCATTACAACAACGGCAATTTTTCCATCTGTATTTATAAATGCCGTGGTTAATAATTGGCTTCTGCTTGCAGCACTATTTACTTTTTTAGCACCTGGTTGTATGAATTTCGAAAAATGACCAATGTAGTAATAGGATGGCGTGTAAATTATTTCTCCCGTTTTCGTATCTGCATGCACGGGTGCAAAACAAAAATTATTTACATGGTTTGGGCCACCAGTTTCGTCCAATAAAATATTCCAATCTGTCCACCCCACGGTTCCATTGTTAAAATCATTAATCATTGATTTTCCATAACGTTCTCCATTTGCCCAACGCTGGTAATCATTTTGCTTAAAACTTTCTGCACAACCTTCTGTAAACAATAAGTTTTTTGAAGGGTATGTTCTATTTACTGCCGCTACATTTTCAAACATGGGTTGCCCACCGCTCCAAGTTTCGTACCAATGAAAGCCCATACCCCATGCATATTTCGAAGCTTCTGGATCATTAAAAATTACAGCTGCTCTCTGTGTCATCAAATCTCTGTTGTGATCCCATACGATTATTTTCTTGTCTCCCAATCCTTCCTTTTTCATAATAGGGCCTAAATAATTTTTAAGAAAATCTCTTTCTTCTTCTGCAGTGTAAATACAACTTTCCCAACGTTGTGTTGCCATAGGTTCGTTTTGCAAACTAATGCCCCAAACGGGTATTCCCTCTTTTTCATACGCTTTAATAAATTTGATGTAATACATTGCCCAACTAGAAGCAAATTCATTATTTAATTTGCCGCCTTGTAACATATCCTTATTGGTTTTCATAAATGCTGGTGGGCTCCATGGGCTTGCAAATAAGGTGAGCTTGCCATTGGCTGCAGCAATGGCCTGTTTTATAAAAGGAATACGAAATTGTTTATCATGATTAATATTAAATGAATTGAGCGCTGCATCGCCTTCCGTTACATAGGTGTACATATCACTGCTAAAATCGCAACTGTGAATATTCGTTCTTGCCAATGTATATCCAATGCCTTTGTCTTTATTAAAATAGGCTTGTAAAAATTCTTGTTGTTTAGCCAAAGGTAATTTTGCAAATACTTCTGCACTAGCATCTGTTAATGCAGCTCCAATACCTAAAAAAGTTTGAAAGGTTTTATTGGGCTCTACAAAAACACTTACCTCTCCTTCTGTAGGTTGTGGCAGTTCTTTAAAGGTTAATTTATCTGTAAGCGAAATTCTAAAATTGCTGCTATCGGCAGTTGTGTACACATAAACTAGTTTATCTTTTACAGTAAACTTTTTTGAATTAAACAAACCCATTTTTTGTGCTGCTACATTAAAATACGAAAAGCTAAGTAAAATTATTGGTGCTATTTTCATGTTATTATTTAAATTTTAATCAGACATTTTATTTGCTCAAAATCATTTTAAAAACAAATGCTGCCAAAAGCCCTCCCACAATTGGCCCAACAACAGGAATCCAACTATAACCCCACCCACTTTTTCCTTTATTTTTCATTGGCAAGATAGCATGCATTATTCTTGGGCCTAGATCCCTTGCTGGGTTAATGGCATATCCTGTAGGTCCGCCCAATGACACACCAATGCCCAACACCAATAAAGCAACTGGCAACGCATCTAAAGTTCCTAAAGAGTTGGTTGGTTTGCTCATAAATAATACACCCATTACCAATACAAAAGTGCCCACAATCTCTGATATGAGGTTGTAAAAAATGTTGTTGATGGCAGGCATATTACAAAATGTAGCCAACTGCAAACCAGCGTCAGTTGTTTCATCATAATGCTGGCGATAACTAAGCCATACAACCAAAGAACCTAGCATAGCCCCGGCAAACTGACCGGCAATATAAATAGGTACATCAGCCCAAGGGAAATTATTGAATGCCGCCAAAGCCAATGTAACAGCGGGGTTTAAATGCGAACCACTACCATGAGACGCAATATATACGCCTACAAAAACAGCAATGGCCCAACCAAAAACTATCACAATTAATCCACTGTTGTGGCCTTTCGTTTTTGTCAATAACACATTTGCCACAACCCCATTGCCCAAAATAATAAGAAACATGGTACCCAATAATTCTGCAATAAATGGACTCATAATTGTTGGTTTTATTTATAATAAATTTACAAGGTAATGTAATGCTAATTTATTAAAAGTTTGTACTTGTTCATTTTTCCATGCTTCATCTTTTCCTGTAAGCGACGCTAGCATTTGCGCAACTATAGGCGCTGCTTCCATGGCTGCTTTCGAATCCAAAAATAGCAAACGTATTCTTCTTGCCAAAATATCTTCTACCGTTAAGGCCATTTCATTTTCTATTACCCATTTTACTTCTGCCTTCGTATATGCATACAAAGGATGAATTCTCTCTGCTAATGCAACATCATCTTCCATCATTTTCTCTATTGCATTTGCATCTGCACCATATTGTGACAACGTAGTTTCAATTTTGCCATCAACCCAACCATGAATTTTTAAATGCTTTGTTTTACAAGAAATAATTTTTAATCCACTAACTTGTACAGCTTTATCAATGGCGTGTTCTGCCATGCTTCTGTAAGTTGTCCACTTACCACCAGTTACATGTACCAAGCCAGATGGTAATACTTTTATAACATGGTCTCTTGGCATTACAGAAGTTTTCTTTGCATCATCCGTTTTTGCCAATGGCCTTAGCCCAACAAAAACACTCTTCACATCTTTGTAACTAATATCAGACGAAGTGTACCTGTTAAAATGATTGATAACAAAATCTATTTCGTCTTTAAGGGCTGTTGGTTCATTTTCTATTGCATCTACCGGCGTATCGGTTGTACCCAACAAAAGCTTATCGTGCCAAGGTATGGCAAACAATACCCTTCCATCATCGGTTTTAGGAATCATCATTCCAATATTGCCTTTAAAAAAATGTTTATCTACTACCAAATGAATTCCCTGCGAAGGTGCGATGGTTTTTTCCGCATGCCCTTCTGCCAATTGTAATATACTATCTGCAAAAACACCCGTAGCATTTATTACGACTTTTGCCTTTATTTTAAATTCCTTTCCATCAATATTGTCCATTGCCTTTACCCCAATAATATTTTTTCCCGCTTTTATAAAATCAGTAACCCCACAATAGTTTACAACAATGGCTCCTTGTTCAATGGCTGTCTGTGCAAGGTTTATAGCCAATCTGCTATCATCAAATTGCCCATCGTAATATAAAACTGCACCACTCAACTTATGGGCAGATAAGGAAGGCAACAATGCCAATGCTTTGTTTTTGGTAAGCAAAGATGTTTTACCCAAACTTAGCTTAGCCGATAGGAATTCATACATCCACAAACCAAATCCATAATACCATTTTTGCCACCACTTGTAAGAGGGTACAACAAATGGCAATGTGTGACAAATATGTGGCGCATTGTGCAACAATCTTCCCCTTTCAAATAAAGCTTCTCTTACCAAACGTATATTGCCTTGTGCCAAATACCGCACGCCCCCATGCACCAACTTTGTAGCACGGCTAGAAGTGCCTTTTGCAAAATCATATTTTTCTAACAGCAATGTTTTGTATCCCCTACTAGCCGCATCTACCGCACAACCGAGCCCAGTAGCACCTCCACCAATAACAATGATGTCAAATTCTTCTTCCGTAAATAATTTTTCTAACTGTTTCTTTCTATTCATTTATATTATGCTATTGCCAAAGCAGCATTTATGGCGGTATGCCATCCATTTGTTAATTCGTCTCTTTTTTCATCAGTCATTTCAGAAGAAAATATTTTTTCTACTTTCCATTGTTGTTGCAGTTCATCGATACTTTTCCAAAAGCCAACTGCAAGCCCAGCAAGGTAGGCAGCACCCAAAGCCGTTGTTTCTGTTACAACAGGACGCACTACTTTTGTGTTCAATACATCGCTTTGAAATTGCATTAGCAAATCATTCTTTGTAGCCCCACCATCTACCCTTAGTTCTTTTATACTTATACCACTGTCTGCCTCCATGGCTTTTAATACATCCATTGTTTGGTAAGCAATGCTCTCTATTGCAGCCCTGGCTATGTGTGCAGATGTTGTGCCTCGTGTAAGCCCTGTAATGGTACCTCGTGCATGTTGGTTCCAATAGGGCGCACCTAAGCCTGCAAAAGCAGGCACTACATAAACGCCATCGTTTGTATCTACTTTCATGGCAAGTGCTTCTACCTCTGCCGATGTTTTAATAATACCCAATCCATCTCTCAACCATTGCACCACAGCACCTGCTATAAATACACTTCCTTCTAAAGCATAATGTGTAATGCCATTAATTTTCCACGCAACTGTTGTCAATAAATTATTGTGAGAGGTAATTCTTTTTTCACCCGTATTCATTAGCATAAAACATCCTGTACCATAGGTGTTTTTTACCATGCCTGGCTGTGTACAAAGTTGACCAAACAATGCTGCTTGTTGGTCGCCTGCAATGCCAGCAATGGGGATAGGTATTTTATTGTCTAACAAAGTTGTATGCCCGTACACTTCACTACTGCTGCGTATTTGTGGTAGCATATTGCCGGGTACATCCAACATCTTTTCTAGCTCCCCATCCCATTGGCATGTTTCAATATTACAAAGCATGGTACGGCTTGCATTACTCACATCTGTTGCATGTATTTTACTTTCTGTAAGCTTCCAAAGCAACCAAGTATCTATTGTACCAAAACACAATTCGCCTCTAGCTGCTTTATCTCTAGCCCCTGCTACATTATCCAATATCCATTTTATTTTTGTGCCGCTAAAATAAGAGTCTACTACCAAGCCTGTTTTTTGTTGAATCGTTTTATCCAATCCCTTTGCTTTTAGTTCGTCACAAAAGGTGGAAGTACGTCTGTCTTGCCACACAATGGCATTGTAAATAGGTTGGCTGGTATTTCTATCCCAAACCACCGTAGTTTCTCTTTGGTTGGTAATGCCAATTGCGGCAATTGCGGATGCGGTAATATTTGCAATTATCAAAACCTCTTTTATAGTACTAAGTTGTGTTTCCCAAATTTCCATTGGGTTGTGCTCTACCCAACCCGGTGAAGGAAATAGTTGTGTAAATTCTTTTTGAGCAGTTGCAACGATGGCTCCGTTTATATCAAACAAAATACTACGGCTACTTGTTGTGCCTTGATCTATGGCGAGAATGTAAGAGGGCATTGAAAAGATTATTTGAAGGTTAAATAATTATACAAGTGCTTATAAAAAGTATAAGATAATATAAAATATTTATTTTCAGATTATTTTTGCCAGATATTACTCAATGGTAGCATTGATCAATCTTTCCGTTATGGCATCCCTTTGAGGCTTGAGTGTTTCGTAGCTGCCGTTTTTTACTGCACATTTACCCTTTAGATGAATCAATAAGGTGCATTGTTCTGCTTGCTCACGTTGGTGACCGCAAATATCCATGAGGGTATCAATAACCCATTCAAAAGTATTTACCTCATCGTTCCATACAACTAAGTTATGGTTAATGGCCTCTTCGGTAAGCACATCTATTTCTTCGTTGGAAGAAGTATCGGGTTTATTTGCAAAATTTTTATTCATGAAAACGGTTAAATTTCTAACGGTACAAATTTAACTTAGAAAAATGGAATACGGAAATTTGGGTACATTTAAAATTTTTGCTGGTTGCAAGGGTTTCAAAGGTTCCAAGGGTTCCAAAGGTTCCAAGGGGTCCAAAGGTTCCAAGGGTTCCAAGGGTTGTCAACCTTCGTAGCTATTTTCAAAATACAAATAGTTCATAAAAGGTTGACAACCCTGTTTGCAAACTGCGATATCCGAAAGGATTGCAAGGGTTGCGAGGGTTGGAAGGGTTGTCAACCTTCATAGGTCTTTTTAGAATACAAATATTTTATAAAAGGTTGACAACCCTATTTGCAACCCTATTTGCAATTCTGGCTATATTTGAATAACAAAAATTCTTATGCAACTATATTTTACATTTATACTAACCATTTCATTGAGCTATGCTATGGCACAAACCAATCCAAATCAAAAAGACAATCATTTTTTAGATAGTCTATTATCGAACAATGTCCTTTTTAAAGAGGTAATGGCCAATAAAGATTCACATCGAATTCAAATAATCTATACACAAATAAATAGGGATGCAAAGAATAACCCACATTTTAAAACTTTTGCATTTAACATAAACAAAGACCTATACTTTTATCCAGCAAGTACTGCCAAAATGCCAACCGCTATTATGGCTTTACAAAAAATTAATGAACTACACATAAAAGGCTTAGATAAAAACACTGCCATGCTAACTGATAGTGCATGGGAATCGCAATCCCCCGTAATGAACGATTTTACTTCGGAGGATAGCTTACCCTCAATTGCACATTATATAAAAAAAATTTTTATGGTGAGTGATAACGATGCAAACAATAGGCTATACGAATTTCTTGGGCAAGAATATATAAACAACAGTTTGCAAAAATCAGGCTATACAGATGCACAAATTTTACATCGGTTAGGTGTATCTTTTTCTGACGAAGCAAATAGACATACCAATCCAATAAAGTTTGTAAATAAAAATAATAAAGTAATTTATGAACAGCCAGCAGTAGAAAATAAACTTGCTTATAAAAAGCGTACAAATTATTTGGGAAAGGGATTTTATGCAAATAATAAATTGGTAAACGAACCCTTTAATTTTTCTTTGAAAAATAACTTACCACTTGCTGATTTGAATGACATGCTTTTACGTGTAATTTTTCCCACTTCTTTTCCAGTGAAAAAAAGGTTCAACTTAAACAAAGAAGATTATGCTTTTTTATACAAATACATGTCGCAACTACCAAGAGAAAGTACTTATCCTAGTTACGATACAACTGAAAAATATGATGCCTATTGCAAATTTCTAATATATGGTTCATCTAAAAATATTGCTATACCTAAAAATATAAGAATTTTTAATAAGATAGGGGTGGCATATGGCTTTATAACAGACATTGCTTACATAGTAGATTTCGAAAATAATATTGAATTTGCATTAAGTGCTACAATATATGTAAACAAAG
>JANNGD010000016.1:0-23626 GCA_031380515.1 Ferruginibacter sp.
AAATGGCGTAGCCAATATGGAAAAAGCCATAGTGTATAAGAAAGAAAAAAGCTACACAGCCTTTGTTGTCCGATGAGACGGGTGTATTGTTTAACTTAAAATTACTGTCATCGTAATTTTTGATGGTCAATAAATCAATGAAGTTGAACAAGCCGATTGTTATACTTTGAAACCAGTATATCCATACTACAGTTACAAAAGCACCGGGGTTGTTTTCATAATACCAAATACAGTAGATATTACCTGCAAGGAGAAAGAGAAAAGTGGGGTTACTGAAAATTCTATTAAACATTTTTACTTTTATTCCAACAATGTAAATAATTTATTTGATATAGAGGTTACAGAAAAATATTGTTTTGAGATGTTGCAACTTTACTTTACTACCAATAAATCTTCATTTTGTTTTATACTAACATTTTTGTTCTTGCTATATTTTTATCTTTATAAAACTGTGTATACTATGGCAAAACTATATATTAAAGTATCCATTTAAAAGTAGAGGGCAAGTAATGTTGGTAGCGACTCAATGTTCAACCCCTTTCACGGTTGTATTAACGTACTATTTCTTTTCCATGGCTGTCACCATGGTTATGCAAATTTTACCACTTCGTGGTAAGTCATAAAATTGTTTGATCTCTATCTACAACAAAGCTTGAAAAGGTTTAATATCCATAACCGTGGTTACAAACTTTCGTAGAAATAATATTGCATAGCAGCAATATAGCATAGCCAAGCTATATTCGACATGATGCAAATTTTGCTGCTTTGAGGAAAGGCATAAAAATTGTTTGATTGCTACTTACAGCAAACCCTTAAAGGGTTTAATTTTCATAACCATGGTAGAAATAATATTGCACAAAAGCAATATAGCATAGCCAAGCTACTTTAGAGATCATGGAAATTTTACCACTTCATGGTAGGACACAAAAAATGTTGGTAGCGAATGAATGTTCAACCCCATTCGGGGTTGAGTTAATGTTTTATTTCTTTTCCATGGCTAGCGCCATGGTTATGCAAATTTTACCACTTCGTGGTAAGGACTAGAAAATGTTTGGTATCTATGTACAACAAACCCTAAAAGGGTTTAATATTCATAACCACGGTAGAAATAATATTGCACAAAAGCAATATAGCATAGCCAAGCTACATTAGAGATGATGGAAATTTTACCACTTTATGGTAAGTCATAAAAACTGTTTGGTATCTGTGTACTACAAACCCTAAAAGGGTTTAATTCCCTAACCATGGTTGAGATAAGATTGCACAACAGCAATGTAGCATAGCCAAGTTACATTGGAGATGATGCAAATTTTGCCGCTGTGTGGTAAGGCAAAAAACTTTTTGGCATCTGTGTGCTACAAACCCTGAAAGGGTTTAATTTTCATAACCATGGTTGAGATAAGATTGCACAACAGCAATTTAGCATAGCCAAGCTACATTAGAGATGATGGAAATTTTACCACTTTATGGTAAGTCATAAAAACTGTTTGGTATCTGTGTACTACAAACCCTGAAAGGGTTTAATATCCATAACCATGGTTACAAACCATGGTTGAGATAAGATTGTACAACACAACCCCAGCGGGGTTGAATGTGATTTCTTGAAATTTTTAAAGATGTGTAGTACTACAAAAAATACCTGCCTTAGCCAGCCAGAAGGTTGTAGCGAATAGTCCGTAACAAATGTTTCTTTTTTCTCCAATGTTGTAGCTCCTCTCTCCGTACACTGGCAGACTCTTCGGCGGATATACCCAAAAAGTATTATTCATTTTATTTTTTCACCAGCTTCCACCTCAATCCAACATACAGCTCCCTGCCTCTTGTAGGTCCCCATACAGATGATATATCAAAATAATTACTAAAAGGATTTTGCCAGCTATTAATAGGCTGGTTTTGGCGGAAATTAAAAATATTTTCTCCGCCTGTGTAAATTTCTATTGTTTTAAAAACGTAAGTAAACTGCAAATTTACTGTGGTGTAAGCCCTAGAAAAATCTGGCCTTACATAAAGAGATGGGTTCATTTTCGTATTGGGCAATCGTTGTACACCATACCAATGAATATTAGCATCTATATGAAATGTGTTACTGGTTGGTTTATAACTAAGCGTTGTTAGAAATTTGTGCCTTGCATTAAAAGGTAACGTTGTTTTTTTGCCATCGGTTACCCTATATACATCCAAAAAATTATACCCTAATTTTACTTCGTAGCGTTTGTAAAATTTTAAAAAAACATCTGTTTGAAATCCATTGCTAATGCTGGTGCCAGTAAAGTTTTTTATAGTTGCTTTTGTAGGGTCTGTATCGTAATCTGGAAAAATTTGATTGCTAAAATTGGTATGGTAAAAATCTGTACTTATATAACCCGATATATTTTTTGCATCAAATTTTTGTGTAACATTTATACCTGTGTTCAACGCTTTTTCAGGCTGTAATTTTTCTGTAAAAACGATATTACGGGAACTAGCAAGCAAGCCAATATTTTCGCTAAACAAATTTACGGTGCGCCAACCTGTACCAACGTTTGCACGTATGGTAAGCTTTGTGGTAGGGTCGAATTTTATAAGCGTACGTGGGGTAAACTGCCATCCAAATTCATTGTGGTTATCTAATCTTACACCAGCAATCCAAGTCAATTTATTTTGGAACAACGATAAAACATTTTCTGCAAAGAGGCCAACTATATTTTCGTTTCTATTATAATTGCCCGCATAATTTCTGGTAATAAAATTGTCGGTAAAAACAATGTTTTCATTTATTTGTAAATGCTTTAAACTAATACCAGATTTAAGGGTATTGTTTGTAGTTATGTTAAACTCATGTTGCAGGTTTACAAAAGCATTGGTCTGTTTTGCTTTGTACCACAAAGAGCCAAAAAAAGCATCTTGGTTTTGAGAAAAACCAGATGTATATAATGTTATACGATGCACATCGTTAAAACGATAATTTGTTTTTTGCCAAAAATCTAGTTGGTTTAATGCTACGGTATTACCGTAAATTGTATTGCTGCCTTTATCACTTTTTGCGTTAAACATTGTTTGCCCACCTACACGATTTTCATTTAAAAAGCGAACAGCTATTTCACTGCTCCATCCCCATTCTCTTTCCTTGCCATACTTCCATTTGTTCATTACCATATACCTTGTGAGTAGTGGCAAATCTAAAAAGTTATCTTTATCCTTGTCTATTTTACTAGCAGGTTGTACACTGTGAAAAGCAAGCAAGCTTTGCCATTTGCCTAGCTTTATATTTGCATTTATATTAAAATGTTTTTCTAAAAAGCTGTTCATGTAAATGTTGGCAAATAGTTTTTCTTTAGCATCGGGCTTTTTTGTTTCTACATTTATTTGCCCACTTATACTTTCAAAACCTTGTAGTACACTATTGGCTCCTTTAGATATAAAAATATTATCTACCAAGCTGCCGGGTATGCCGCTTATGCCATAAGTAAATGATAAACCTTGTATCATCGGGAATCCATCTATCAATACTTGGTTGTACACGCCAGATAAACCTAATATGCGCAGTTCTTTTGCGTTTGTAATAATATTGGTGGTTTGTGATTGTACGCTGCCTTGTGTTTCAAAACATCCTGCTAAGTCGCAGCAAGCAGCCTTTTTAAGTTCTAGTGATGTTATGATTTCTGTTTTAATATTGTTTCTGTTAGATAAAACAATACCATCTTTTTCTGATGTTACTTTTACTTCGCCTAATGCACTTTTTGCTTGCAAAACAATCACAACACTATCCATATTCTCTACAAAAAATGTGTCCGAATAATAGCCTGCATGGCTAGTAATTAAAGTGTTGTTTTTATTTGTTTTATTAATACTATAACTACCATCCGCTTTAGATACAACAGCAGCTTTTGTATTTGCCCATGCTATAGTGGCACCTGCAAGTGGGACATTATTATTATCAATAACTTTTCCTTTAATAGTTTGTGCTACAACAATAGATGGCAACAATAATCCTACAACGATAATGTATTTTAACATTATTATTTTTTTACTTTATAAGGCTTTTCGTCTCCATCTCCGCAACCTGGGGTGTTTTCTATTATGGCTACTACTTCGTTTCTATTTACCAAAGCAGGATTATAAGTAATTTTATAGCTAGAAGTAGGACCAAGCTTACCTGTTTTACACTCACTCACTCCTTTTATTTCTTTTATATTGGTAGCAATTGTTTTTAAATCGTTGCTACAGGTGAGGCCTTTTACTTTTAGGGTAATAGTTGTATCTGTTAAAGGTTGAAAGTTTTTAGCAAAAGATTTGTTGCCAATGGCAATAAATACAAATATGACGAGAAGCAATTTTTTGAACATAAAATTTTTTTTATTTTAGTGCAAAGTTAATATTTACGAAATGTAATTATAGGACTATACTTAAATAGTTTGGAACTAAATACATTGCCCACCAAGGCATCATAACCGCCGAGACAGAAAAAAATAAAGTGGTACATTTTTTATCAGTAGCTAAGCAAAATTCTTTTTTAAAATTTTTGTCCATCCTTCCCTTCGTTCTGGCCTTGTGAAAATATTGATTGAAGCTTTAATCCAGTCGCCATCATTGCCTTGTGTAAACTTGGGAAACTTCGTAACCGAACCTGCACCCATATTTACAGCGGCATCAAACAACATGGCTGCACTAAGATTGTCTGTTAATTTTAAATCTAGAAACTTTCCATAAGCTTTATCAAAATAGGATTGCCCGCCAATATTTTTATTTATTGCCATTGCAAATTGTGCTTCAATTCCTTTCGGACTTGATATGGCTAATACCAATTCTTTTAATAAGTCCTTATCAAATCTGGCTTTTAATGCCGAGCTTGTATTGTGTGGATCCTTAATACCAAATGAAGTTTTTATTTTAGCAGACAAAGTAGTATTCCCTATTAGTTCTAAGAGTTTTCCTACCCCTCCCTCTGGTCTTGCTAGTTGTATGAAGCCAACTGAAACACCTGCTTTATCATAAGTGTTAATGCCATCAAAACCTGCTTCAAAAGCTGAAGTAATTGATAGGCTCAATAAAAATGCTTCCAATGCTCCTTCGGTATGTACAAATGCGGAGTTCTCTTCAAATGCATCTTTTGCCAAATTTACCATTTGGATATTGTTTAAATTGAATTTGATGCTGCCAAGTGAAAAAAGCCCACCATTGGCGGATAAACCGGGCTTAGGCTTCTGTGTGCCAAAAGTTAATTTTGGAGCCGGTATTGCTGTATTGTCAGTTGGTATTGGCAATGCAGTTGGGGTTATTCTTTTCATGTTGATTTTATTTTGTGGTTATCCTTTATTGCGAAAAATAAATATTCTGTTTATAAATACGCTTAACCCAATAAGCATAAATACTGTCCTTTTCTGAACTTTGAAAGCCCCTACAATATAAGCAAAATTTATAACATATGAATAGTGCAGCATTTTGGAAATGCCAAGTTTTGAAAAGATTTAATTATAATACCAGAATTGAAGCTGGTTTGAGATCTTTATTTAGACTGCTTTCTACTGCGTATTATAAATCTTGCCATGCATGTTATGGGATTCTGCCCTAAGTGCAATGATACTTAAAACCTTGATGTGGGCTTTTTTTTGTGACCAATTTTTTCCATTTACAAAAAAAGAAAACAATATAAATTCAAAAGCATGTTGGGATAACTATTTTGAATATCAGCGAACAATATGTTTACTTGAATATGCTCTTAAATTGATACAGCACCCTCTCTATCAACCGTAAATCTTCGGTAATGATTTCGGCACCCCCTTTCATTTCTTGTTGGAAGGGAATTTCTTTTTTATATGAAGTTATTAATCTTTCTGGCAATGAAACATCAATTAAAAGATTTCCGTCCTTATCCGGTACAAGTGAAATGTTTTTTACATTTCCCTTTAATACGCCAAATTCCCTATCGGGGTAATTGGATAATCGTATATTAACCTCTTGCCCTATTTTTATTTTACCAGAATTTAGGGCGGGTGCTTTTATTTTTCCTACATAACCATTTTCGGTAGATGGAACAATGGAGAATACATTATCGCCAATGTTTATGGTTTGATTTTGATTCCATATTTGTAAAAAAGTGACTTTGCCTGATATGGATGATTTTAAAGTGTATAATATTTCCCAATCTTTTATCGCTTTCTTTAATTGATAAAATGACTGTGTTACATTGCGCCCCAAATTGATATCTTCCTTAGTACCGCTAATGATGGTAGATTTTGAAGAACGGGTATTATCAATCAAAGAGGATTGTAATTGGGAAATGGAACTGAGTAAACTCCTATAATTTTTTTCTGCCTGTAAATAGCCTAATTTTTTTTGTTCAAGTTCCTGTGCAGAAATTACGCCTTGATTGAATAAGGTTTCATACCGGGTTACATCATTTTTTTGCAGCGCCAATTCCGACTCATTGATTGTTTTTTGTTGTTTTAATATATTTATACGCTCCTTTATTTGAAGGCTTTCAGAATTATTGGCCGCATTGTCTACCAGAAAAGGTTGTAAATTATTATTCAAATTATCGGCAATACAATCTTTTTGAAAAACGGCATAGGCACTTTCTATATCGCCCAATTGCACATTGCCCAATGAATCAAAAGGGAATCCTTTTATAGCTTCCGTTACATTTACTTTGTCAACCATACTTTTTAGTAAGAAAACATCGTGATAATTAGCTGCGCTGGCTATTATTGCAATGCTGGTGTTTTCGGATATTTGCTCGTTGTCTTTTACCAAAAGCGCTTCAATTCTGCCTGACGCTTTTGCCACCAATTTTTCGGGTGGTATATTGGTTGTAAGTACGATTTCTGTTTTTACAACATCTGGATATTTAATAAACCAAGAAACAAAAAACAGCATCAAGATAATTCCAAAAACCAATACTGTTCCCCATCGTATCATCCAATGCGGAACCTTGGTCAGGATTTCTTGCACTTCTTCGCTTCTTAGTTCAATCGTATTGTTGGTACTTTCCATTATAGTTAACTTCCTAGTTGTAATTGATTCCTTACCAATTCGTAATAGTTTCCTTTTTGTTTTATCAATGAGTCGTGGTTTCCAATCTCAATTATTTTCCCTTTATCCAACACCACAATTTGATCCGCATTCATAACCGTGCTCAATCTATGGGCAATCACAACGACCGTTTTATCTTTAAAAAAGAGATTTAACTTTCCCATAATTTCTTTTTCATTATTTGCATCAAGCGCCGAGGTGGCTTCATCAAAAAACAACATTTCGGGGTTTTTATACACGGCCCTTGCAATAAGCAAACGTTGTTTTTGCCCTGTGCTCATGCCCACACCTTCTGCTCCTATTTTAGTATTGTAGCCCAATGGCAAACTGCTGATATATTCTTCTATATTGGCTACATCAGCAGCATAGCGTAGTCTTTCTTTGTTTATAATATCTACCCCTAAGGCAATATTGTTTGCAATACTGTCATTGAAGATAAATCCTTCTTGCATTACAGCGCCAATATGAGCCCTCCAAGTTTTTTGTGCAATATTATTCAGGTGGGCATTGCCAATATGAATTTCACCGCTATTGGGTTCATAGAACTTGAGCAATAGTTTCATCAACGTTGTTTTTCCACTGCCGCTTACGCCTACTATCGCTGTAATTTTATTGGTAGGAATTGTAAGGTTCAAACCGGCCAGTACTGGAATGTCGGAACCTAAATACCTAAAGGTCAAATCAGTTATTGTTATATCGGCATTGGCAGGAAATTCGTGCGATTGGTTGGCTTCTTGTTGTATTTCATCTTCTTTTTCATGTATTTCTGATAAGCGAGCCAATGAGATTTTTGCGTCTTGCACCTCTCTGACAAAACTGATTAATTGTGTAATAGGTCCGTTGAGGCTGCCTACAATGGCACTTATTGCCAGCATCATACCCAAGGTAATTTGTCCATCTATCACTAACTTGGCAGAAAGGAATATGATAAAAATATTTTTTAATTCATTGATTACGGACGAACCTATTGATTGGGTTTGCTCCAGTACCAATCCTTTAATAGATACTTTAAACAACCGTGCTTGCACATATTCCCAACCCCATCTTTTTTGTTTCTCGGCGTTGTGTAGTTTTATTTCTTGCATGCCATTTATGAGCTCTATCACTTTGCTTTGCTCTTGCGATACTTCGGAGAATCTTTTATAATCAAGTTCTTCCCTCCTTTTTAAAAACAAGGTTATCCAGCCAAAATATAATATACTGCCTACAAAAAAAACGAAAAATATTTGGATATTGTAATAAGCTAAAACACCTCCCATTATAAGCATATTGATCATGGAAAACAATACGTTTAAAGAGGAAGTGGTTAAGATCCTTTCTATGCGATGGTGATCATTGATACGTTGCATGATATCGCCTGTCATACGTACATCAAAAAACGAAATCGGCAAATTCATTAGCTTTATAAAAAAATCCGAAATTAATGAAATATTTATGCGGGTAGAAAGATGCAACATAATCCACCCACGAATTAGTTCTAATCCAGTTCTTCCTGCAAAAAGAAACAACTGTGCAAATAGCATTAGATATACGAAATGTATATTTTGATTTTGGATACCAACATCGACTATGCTTTGTGTTAGAAAAGGAAAAATCAATTGCAACAAGCTACTGGCCATCAAGCCTACACTTAGTTGAACTAAAAATGACTTATATCGCAATACATATTGTGCAAGTTTGTTAAATCCCATGCCTTTTTTTTCCTCCTTATCAAAACTGGTTTGAAAAAAATCGGGGGCGGGTTCTATCAAGAGTGCAATCCCTTCTTGAGTAAAATTGTCTGCATTGTTACCTATCCAAAATTTTATGAAATCCTTTTGGTCGTATTCTATTAATCCAAAGGCGGGATCTGAAATGAGGTACTTGCTTTTTTTGATACCATATAAAACCACATAGTGGCCCTTGTTCCAATGCAAAATACAGGGCAACGACGCATCATGCAACCTCTCAAGATTAAGTTTTACCCCTAAAGTGCGAAATCCAATTTTTTCTGCGGCATCACTTAGAAACAATAAATTACTGCCTTCACGGGTAGTTTCACTAAAAGACCGCAACAGTTGGATATTTATGGATTTTCCATAATGTTTGGCTACAATTTTTAAGCAAGTAGGGCCACAATCCTTAAAATCTGCTTGAATGTAACTTGGAAATTTCTTCAATGTTGTATTTAAAATGCTATGGATAAAATAAACTAAATGATTTTACAATATAGGAAAAGATTAGAGAAGAAAATAATCTCCTCTAATCTTTTGTGTTGAACTACAATTAGAAAGTACAATTTCCCGTGCTTCCAGGATACAAACCTGGAACGCTGCCATTAGGGCATAAGGTAAAACAAGAAGCATTTACTTTTACCCCTGCACCATTATAGCAGAAGCACTTGCAGTTTGTTGGAGGTACGTTGCCATTTCCAATGATATTTTTCTTCTCTGTTTTATTTAATTGTTGAGCACCGTTTAATTTTAAGATATTTTGTAACATCATATGTAATTTTAATTATAGCCCGATCATTTAGGCTGTCGGCGGATCGATTTTTATAATTTGGTTTTAGAAACTTAATTGCATAAAAACTGCTACGATTTTGGTATAATTTATTTAAAAGTCTGCCATCAACATAATGGCAGACTTTTGGTACCATTTTAGTAAATTAACATGGATAATTCGTACTTGTTATCTGACCACAGGGGTCATAAACTCTTTCATTTGAGCAATATTCCACTGGAGCGTAGCATAGTGATAGGTAGGTACGTCTTCCGCCAGCCGTGCTTTTTTGCTCATTTTTTGTTAATTGTTGAGCACCGTTTAACTTTAAAATGTTTTGTAACATAATTTGAAATTTAAATTTGATGAATACCCAATATATTTAAAGACAATTGGGATAAATGTCTACTCCTGCAATAATATTTTAAAAATATACCGATCATTTAATCTGTTGGGTAATCGTATTTTGTAATTCGAGTTTAAAAACCAAATTGCCTAAAAACTACCATGATTTTGGTATGCTTTATTTAAAACCTATCGCTAAGTTAGTAACAGACTTCTATTGCCTATCTAATATCTAACAAGGGTAATTTGTACTTGTTGTGGCTCCACATGGGTCGTATGCTCTTTCCGCTGTACATTGTATCACAGCGGCGATGCACTCTATTTGTCCTTTAAATTGTTTGCCGCCAGCAATATTTTTTTGCTCATTTTTTGAAAGTTCTTGAACTCCAACTAAGTTAAAAATTGACTTTTTCATGATAATTTTATTTAAAATTTGATTAATTAACCCAATCATTTTAAGACACTTGGATTTTGGGTCTGTAGATACCAATTGCATTTTAGCCTTCTTTATTTACAATGCCAAGGTTTTTTAGACGATAGTATTACAACATCCATTAAAGCAGATTGGATTACCTGCACCAAGACATTCGGAGGTGGAAGAACATCTTTGCCCAGTGTCTCCTTTTTTTTCTACAACTTCCTGGTATTAGTGTTCCACCATTCATGCTTTTTTGCTCCTTTCTTGATAATTGTTGAGCACCATTTAATTTTAAGATGTTTTGTAACATAATGTAAGTTTTATAATGAAAGTAATAGCCCACCGGCTTAAAACTAATTACAATAAAATAAAATTGTTTAGAAATTCAATCCAAACAGTTTTATTTTATTGGATAGTGGCATAATAATATCTCGCTTGAATAGGGAGCAATTAGCAACTAGTTAATGTATAACCTGTAGAGCAGGTAGGTATTCCGGATGAACTTACGCATGCGCCACAAGCATGAGTGGTATTATGGCAACATTTCCAATGAGCTAATCCCCCATCGTCGCTAGAAATTGACCTTGATCTACCACCTGAAATAATTTTTTGCTCCGTTTTTGTTAATTTCTGAGCACCGTTTAATTTTAAAATGTTTTGTAACATGATTTGAAATTTAAATTTGATGAATACCCAATATATTTAAAGACAATTGGGATAAATGTCTACCCTTGCAAGAATATTTTAAAAATGCATAACCTTACCTTTAATAAAAAGATTGGGCTGATTTTATTGTTATTTTTTACTTTGGTATTTCATTGCGTCAATGAAATCAAATTTTATACTCACGGATAAAGTGCTGTATGTCGCCAATGGTATATTGATTTGGCATTAATTTTTTATTAAACAATTTCACAGGTGAATAATTGAATTCGTTTGCATCGCACCAATTAAAATGAGACAGTGCAATAGCCCTTGTTTCTGGTGATATGGGTATTTTATATTTGTTTATGAAGTGTTGTAATGGGGGATTATGAATATGCCAAACTTTTAGGAGTTCAAGCGCATCGCCATTATTTCTGTGGCTTTGCAAAATTATTTCTACAACAGACCTGTATTCGTTTAACTCATTTTCAATGTTTACATTAAAATAGATGGCTAGCTTCAAGATGGTCTTATTTTTTTCGAAAAGGGAGAGTGCGTCCCTATAAGCAATATCGCAATGGCGACACGACGGACTTAGGAACAAACTCAATTCCGATACGGCTTTTTTTTCGCCAATTTCAATCTTATATAAATTTTCTAGACTTGAGGTATCTACTTTTTGGGTGGTTTCAAGCATCGCATTAAAAGTGTTTACATTTCTTTTAAATCGTTTATTTTCCCTATCCGATTTTTGTAAGGTAAAATAACCAGCAATCAAGGGTTTTACGGCAATCCATATGCTTGTCGTTAAAACCAACACTCCCAGAAAAAATATTGTTGAACTGATTATAGGGAAAATAAAAAAAGCTGTGTTGTACAAAAAGGTAACCGCCATTAAGCCAATGAGAATGGCTGAGATGCTCAGGCACAATGCACACCATTTCTTAATGACTGCTTTTTGGTAATAGGCAGAAACAGCTACAATGGGTATTGAAACAATGCCAATTGGTATAAAATACAAAAAGTTGTTTCGTCCAATAATGGATAAAAGTGTAAGTGTGGCAAAAAAGCAAAAACAGGCATCGGACAGTGTAAAGTTTTTAAAGACAATGGCGCCAGACGAGCTTAGTACCGATTTGCAGCCTCCATCTTTTGTTTGTGTTTCTCCGCAAATTTTGGAAGTTATTTCATTGCTAATCCCAAAACTTTCTTGAATGATAAGGATACTAAACCCCAAACCGGCAATGGATAAAATACTGTAAAAGAGCGAAGCAAGGGAGAATTCGTTGGTGAACTGTTTAAATACTAATAAAAAGACTACCATAAGTGCAATAAATACCCATCGAAGATTCTTATTGTTCGCTGGTGCTTTTATACCATTCTTATTTTCATCTATTGCAACTATTATTTCCCTCCAGTTTGTAATAAAATCATTTTTTGAAACATTTTGTGCATTGTTATCTTCATCGATAAGGTCAATACTTTCCTCGTTCTTTTGGGTAATGTAAACAAATTGTTCTCCTTTTGTAGTATTGTAAAGCGTTAAAAACTGATTAGGGAGATCATTAAATTGGTCAATGGTAACTCTTGCAGCAATATTTTCGATACCAAAAAAATCCAATGTATCGGTTACGGCATATAAACTAGGGTAGTTTGGATGAGATAGATAATGATCTTTAAAAGCACTACTATTGGGGTAGTATTTTAAATGATGTATAAATTTTTCAACTAATTGGATCATGCAGTAATATTGATTTGCTAATAAAAAATGGTAATTAATGCTTCTGTAAAATAGCTGTTTCAATTGAAGAGTTAAAAAAGAAGTAGATCCGTTAGCTACTTATCTACTTCTTATTAACGGTTAGAGACAACATTTGCCCCCGCAAACTACACCTACAAGGCCATTTCCTCCCAAACATACATTGTTGTCCGCATCAACAATATACAAGCGAATACAAACTGGTGGGCAAGCCCGTGCAGCTACATTGCCACCAGAAATGTTTTTTTGTGCAGCCTTACTTAAAGTTTGAACTCCGTTTATATTTTTCATTTTTTCATTTTTATGTGGTGAATAACAAATCAGATTTTTGCAAGAATTGATTAAGCAAATATTTGAGTAAAACACAACAAAAGCAAACGAATTGTAATGGTATTTTAAAATAGTATTTCACTATTTTAAAATAATGCGACATAGATTTAAATATAAATATATGAATATCAAATAATTATGATATAATTGTTTCGAAAGTATTTATGCATTGGAAATTTGATTAAAGGAACCTGTTTTCGTTTTATTTTTACCTAAACCATAAAAATTAATAAATTATGAACAAATTAATGAATGTTGAGAGGCTATCAAAAGCAGAATTAAAGTTAATTGTTGGGGGAATACAAAGCGAAGGTTCTCCTGGTGAGCCTTGTGCAGGCTGTGGTGGCAATAATAACCCACCCAAATCAAGAGAGACTGTTTGCGGAAATGAACCTGGTAAATGCGGAACTACAGATTGGGATAATTGGGCTCATTGCGTTTTGCAACATGGATATTCAATTAGCCCAAGCAAATGCAGATAATCAAACGTAATTTTCTTTTTTTATCTTTTCTATAAACTGAAATGGTGTAACACCAGTTTTTAGTTTAAAAATTTTAGAAAAAGAAGCTCCATTTTTGTACCCTACAACTTCTGCCAAGGATTGTATGGTATAATTTTGGAGTTTTTCATTTACCATGAGTTCTTTTAAGATATAGTTTATCCTCAATTCGTTCGTATAATCGTTAAAACTCATTTTTTTATTTGTTTTAATAATGGTAGTAAGGTACGAAGTGTTAGAGCCTATTTTTTTAGCTGTATTGTGTAGGTTAAAATCCTTCTTTAAAAAATAGGCTTCTTTCTCCAATTTTAAAAGCCCATCTATTATTTTTCGCTCATTCTCTGATGTGATTTTTTGCGTGCTAAAGGCTTTTGGTTTGTCTTCCAGCTTATTTTCCTGTAATTTTTCTAATAAGTCATTTAGTTTATGCTCATTTTCTTTTCTTTTTTTTATGAAAAAGTAAATAAAAAATGCAAATACGGCTACTAAGATTGATATGATGATTAAAAACCACTTGTAAAGCAGATGTTGGTTTTTGATCTCTTCTTTTAAAGTATAAATTTCTTGGTTCAAATCCTTTTTTTCAATGGCATTATAGCTTTTTGCAATTGCCAGCTTTTCAGTTTCGGTCTTATTCGAATAGAGCAATACGAATTTATCCAAGTAGTAAATGGCCGAATCGTTTTTTTCGTAGGTATAGATTTCCCCTAAATATTTATGTGAAAAAAGATAATTTTTATCAATAATTGTATCTTTTTTATTTCTTAGGATGTCTAAAAAAATATTTTTGGCTTCGGCATATTTTTTATCCTTATAATAATTGTATCCTAAGTTGTAAGAAATGATATCTATTTCATTTAGCATTTTGAGTTTTCTATAGGTAGTAATAGCTTTTTTATAATGCTCAATCGCTTGTTCATAATTACCAGATAAATTATTAATAATACCAAGCTTAGAATTTACTGTGGCCAAAAAATGATCAGTTAACTGAAACGAAAGCATGTTATTAAATATGGTATTTGCAGAATCCAAGTATTCTTTTTTCTTTTTTTCCTCAGACATATCAATATAGAATACACCTAAGTTTATCGTATTCCTTATTTTCCATTCGTTTAAATATTCTCCACCATCATTTTTCTCATCTATTAATTTTATATTTTTCTTAAGCGCCGCTATTGCACTCTCTTTTTTGCCTAAAGAGCCCAATAAACTGCTTAAATTGCTTTTTATCCTAATTAATTGTTTGAAATCACCATTAAGTTCTCCAAAATTTTCAGCAATGAGCATATCTGATTGAGCTTTGGAATATTTTTCAAATGATCTTGATATTTGAGCTTTGATGCTATAAATATTAGCCAAATCATAGTAGTTTTCTTTTACCTCTGGGCTTTGGTTGAGATAAAAATCTACTTTATCCAAATATTCTTTTTCATTAAAATTTTGCTTGGTAACTACCAGTAGATGCCATTTAGCAGCATATGCATATGCTAAATCTGTGGGTCGTTTTGAGGAAAAAACTTTTTCAATGTAAATTAAAGCGCTATCTGCACCTATTTTTTTGTATTCGAAATATTTATTTTTATAATAGTCTATTTCTTTTTGGGATTGGGCAAAGCATGTAAAACTGATCAACAAAGTAATAAAGAAAATAATAATTCGTTTCAAAGGTTTTTTTGTAAAAATAGAGAAAACGGGTGTAAAATCAATTAAATAAAGTGTAAGTGATTTTACTTTTGCAACAGTATTGATATAATTTTTTATCCATATTTAAAAATGATTCATTTTATAAAAAATTATTAAGCTACTATTTTTTGCGTATGCTTATATTCAACTGTGCTCGTAGCTCCGATATTTCTGTAATGGATGAAGCAATGCCCACAATCTTGTTTGAAATAATGTTTAAAGTCAGAAATGGATTTTGCTTTGATGGGTCAATGATATGAAAGCAGCTACCAACGATTAATTATCAGTTTGTTCCAAAAGTAAATCCGTTATGTAAAATATTTGCCGGCTTTAGAAGGCAATTTTCCCCTTACAATTAACTGTAAGGGGAAAATTGTGATCCATACCTTTCAAATAATGCAAGTTTAAAATAAATTATTCCTGTTCATCATACTTTTTTGTGCAAGCATGGATTTTTATTTTGATTATAAGCCATTTTATTGAGGCAGCATTGTCACATTATTTCGAAAAAAGTTTTTTTCTCCTTATTGGCTCTGTTGCAAGGTAGGTGTTAATAAAGCCTTGTTGTACCGCCACTTTTGTGGCCATTAGCTTCAGTCTTTCTTTTATATCGCTGGTATTGTATTGAAAATTTTCTACGACCTTACCCATTTGGTTAAGCTGTTGTTCTGCTGACATTAGTAAGCCGGCAATGGGTTGTAGTAATTTTGCCAAATCAGCATCTGTTTTAAGGGGTATAAACTGGTTGTTACGGTATTGCACAAAGGCATTAAAAATACTGGTAGCTTGATTTAGTAAACTTACAGCTGTATTGTACCAATCCATGTCTTTTTCACCATAAATAATTGCAATTTTCATTTCATTGTAGGAATGCCAGATTCCCAGTTTATTGCTCCCTTGGTCGGCTACATACATACGGCGTGCAAAAGCTTCCAGTTGTTGTAGGCTATCTTGCTGAAAGAATAGTTGAATAGAATCGGGATAATTGAAATAGGGTGTATTTTCAGCATCTTTAAATCTTCCTTGTTTGAATGCTTTATGTGAAATAGGATAATAGCGCAACTGCCACATTGGATCAAAGGGCATGTGCGTTTCCAAAAAATAATCGGGCGATTGCACGAGCCATAGATTGCCGTCTGAAATGCCCGCTTCCCATGTAGGATCGCATAACCACCATTCCTTGTTCTGTTTTACTGCACTCCAGCTGTGGGCATTGTTGGTTATATTGCCGGTAGCTTTTGTGTAGCCATTTACCACCCAAGAGGGGATGCCAGTTTTTACCAACAGTTCCGAAAAAAGGCTTGCATAGTTTTCACAGACACCTCTTCGTCTTTTAAGGGTTACTTCGGCAATGTCAGCAGTTGTTTTTGCCCAGTTATAGTAATACATGCTATCGGTGTCATATTTTATATGTGTAGTTATCCATTTATAAATGCTGTGTATTTTTTCTTGCTCTGTTTTGCAATGTGCATTTGCATAGCGGGCAAACGATTCTAGAGAGTGGGTTGCCGTGTCTGGTACCGAAATGGCAGTGGCATTAAGCGTGGCTTCATACGGGGACTGCTGCGCCAGCGAGGCTTGAGCCATTGCCCAAAAACATAATAAAAGTGGCCAGCTTTTCATGTACTAAAGTTAATGTATTATTGAGGATAAAAATTTCTATAAGCACTTGAGGGTGCATTTAAAAATATCGCAAGGGTTCTCAAACTTTATTGGTAATTTCAAAATAAATGTATCGTAAAAAGTTTGACTACCCTATTTGCAATAATAAAGGTCAGCTATTTACTATAACATGACGCAAGGGCTTTTCTTTCTTAAGCGCTTCAAACGACCATGCCGTTTTTTTTATTAGCGCCTTATTAAAGCACAACCTTGCTTTGCCTGTGGCGGTAAGCCCGTTTATCCCAACAAGGCATTGTATCATCCATTTTCTATTTTGCCGGTTTCGGGGATACCATTTTTCTTTGCCAATATTTTTATTTGGAAAAATATACCATTGTGCCTGCCGGGTAAAATAATAGCTGTGTGGCAATTGTGTAACGTTGGCCGCCCAATCTTCAATGAGCTGTATAGAATCCGCCGTGGCAGGATCGAGTACATAGTGCAATACCTTCCCATCTTTTTTTACTGGAAGTACTGTGGCTACATGATATTTCCAATTTTGTTTTAATGCGCCAATATGCTTTTTAAGAAAAGCGCCGCTAAATACCCAGCCTTTGTAATTTGGCACACCCCATGCTTCCAATAATACACATACAGCATCGGCTCTTCCCTCACATCCATTATGCGTATTTTTCCAGTTAAATATTGTATGCTGTTTAAAAAAAAGGAAAAGTTCCTCGGCATCCTTTTCCGAAATAGTAGCAATAGGAAAATCAATGTCAGAAAGAGCGGCGTCGTGAAGGGTAGGAACGATTGTAATCATTCAATTGAAGATAGCCTTATTTTATCTTTGTTTACTTTAATTTTTCGCAATTAAGTCTATATCAATTTTATTTTTATACGATTGGTTTTCTACTATATGTCTTTTACTTTTCAATTGCTGGAAGAGAGATCATTTTCGATTGGTTTCGCATTGGTCTTGGCAAATAAAAATTTACAAAAATTTGCAGTAGCTTGGCTATAAAAATTTCAATATACTTCTCTGAAAGTTATTTTATTTTAAGTCAGAGCGTGTTCAACTAAACATACTACTACTCGCTTCTATAAATGCTCAATAAAGATTTGTTGCTCAGCCTAGCAGCGATAGAAGCGAAAATGTTTTTTATTGTTCAGATGAAAATCTGTACAATAAAAAGCATTGTAGCGTATAGCGCTATACAGTAGCTCATTTATATTTCTTAGCTGATGCTCCTTAAAAGCAAACTATTAATAATTACTACAAATAATAAATGCTTTGTAAAGCTTCTATTTTTTCTTTGTAGGAATTTTTGCCTTTTCATTTTTTCTGATATCGCAAATCTCCAAGTTATCTTTAGCACCTGCAAAATCTGGAAAGAATTTCAAAGCCTGCTCAAAATCTGCCTTGGCTTCTGTAAAATTCTTTGCATCCATTTTCAATACACCCAATAAATTTGCTGCTGCAGCATTTGCTGGTACGTACTGGGTATTTCCATCCTTTAATGTAAAATTTACTCCAATCTTTTTGCTGCTGGTATCAGACAATACTATTTTAGCGGAGGCTTCAGATTCTGCTAAGCGTTTTAGTTGATACTGGCACAATGCCAGTTTGTAAACATCATATGGATTCTTCGTAGTTGGAATTGCTTTTTCATATAGGTTGCAAGCCGTTTTGGGGTCACCTAATTCCTGGTAACATTCTGCTGCTCGTGCCATAGCAGTAAAATTTTCTGGGACTGCTTTGTAAACTTCTTCTGCCAACAGTAGTGCATTGAAATAGGACTTTGTAGTAAAATACAACATAGACAAAGTATCTTTATAAACCATGCTATTGGCGTCTGTTACTATATAATTATGTAAGGAGCTGATGGCAGTAGATGGATCATTGTACCTGAGGGCTTGGCGGTATACTTTAAGGAAATGATTGCCTAGCTCGTTTGTTCCCTGTGCCATAACATTCATACAAAGTACAGTTGCAAATAGAATGGAAATAAGTTTTTTCATTGTTTTATATTTTTTGCTGCCGAAGTTAATTTATTTTTAATAAGTATAATACATATTCTGCAAAAAACTTATAGTAGCCAGAATAGAGAAGGATCTAAATCTTTTAAAAGGCACTGCACAGATACGATGTTGCACAAGGCTGGGGTGCAAATTAGCGCTAGGGTTTCTGGGATAGGTCGCTTAGATATCTGCGCCAGTTGGGCGGCAGCAGTTTTATTGTGGTGCTTCGTCCAGCCACATCAATTTCAGGCTGTCTTTCAAAATATTCAAAATATATTTATGGTCTTTGGTTTCAACAATTAATAATGGTTCGTCAATGTCAAATGATATAATAGCCCAATAATATTGTAATTCTTTTTCGTTAAGTTTTCTTATAATATACTCCTGTCCATTAATTTCTTTTCTAAATTCAGTCCATACTTTTTTTGTGTCGTTAATATCTTGAGTCATTTTACCCGTCAAAAAATCTTTGTCTACGTGAAAGGTAGTATTACCACCTTCAATATTTTTTAGGACTTCAATGTTTTTGAAACGTTTCCATAGAACAGGGCCAACAATTAGCAGTTCGCCTGACAATGTATAGTTTGAGCTGTCACTAAGGTTTTTTGTTATAAGAAGTTTAGCTTTGTCTACAATTTTCTTATCGCAGTACTTATAAACTACTCCCTTTGGGATATTTATTTTTTCTTCAGTTTGTCCGAAAGAATTAGAAAAAGAAATTGTCAAAAGAATGGAAAATATAATTTTCATATTTTAAATTTTAAGTGTCTTAAAAATAGCTGCCTAATACAAATATATACGCTATCTAATAATTTTCAGCACAATTGATATTCTTTTGTTTAACGTTATTTAAAACGTATTATCGTTGTGATAATAGGGCAAGTGGGAAATAAATCTTTTAAATGACACCGCACAGATACGCTGCCGCAAAAGGCTAGGCTGCATATCACGCTAGGGTTTGTGGGATAGGTTGCGCAGATATCTGCACCAGTTGGTGTAATAAGTTAAAATTAATCCCACATACCTGCACTAGAAGGTAATTTGTAAATTTTAACTTGTGTAATAGTAAAAAGATTTTGTGGAGTATGAGGCGTTTAATAAATCTGTTGTTCTAGCAATTTTTGGATAGCCATTCGACTTATAAATATATGTCGTAGTTAAATGCTCGTCAGAATTGTTCATAGTACCTGAAGCCCCTCTTTTAACTTGTACAAATTCAATAATATTGTTTTTACTTTGACTTTCATAATCATTTAACTTTGGGAAGTATCCATCGTATGGGAAAGGCAATATATTATTAAATTTAATTAACGGATTCTTTGAATTGTCATATGTGCTTGTACGATTCTCTACAATATAAAAGCTATATGTGAATGGATTTGTTGAATAGTCTGCTAAAAATAGTGAGTCTTTTTGTGAAATTAAATTGCTATTTGTAAATTGTCTGTAGCTTACTTTGTAGCCAAGCCTTCTTACAAATGGAGGGGTAGAATTATTAAAACCGATCACAGTGTCAACTGTTTTTGATGGAAAATAAGAATATTTATTTAAGGTGCCATTATCGCTAGAGTCAAGTATGATCTTCCCATTTAGATATGTATGATAAATTGTTTCTGTTGTAATATTACCTTGTTCATATGATGAGTCAATTTCTTTATATGGTAAAGTATCTGTCGCATTATAAAAATATAAATTTTTCCATCTTAAATCGACTGGAGAAGTTATTACTCCATTTGTATAATAAACCCAATCGTATTTGATAATTCTTTTTAGGTTATCATAAGCATAAATCGCTTTCGATAACGTATCTAAATTTATAGGTGCAGTTGTATCTATTTCTACATACATAGATAAGAGTGTACTGTCTTCTACTAATGTTTGATTTGGAGTAGTTGTTTCCGATTCTATCGAAAAATCTTTTTGGCAACTAATTAAAAATAGGGTTAAGATAATAATTCCAATAATTGTTTTTTTCATAGTGGTATGTTTGAAACCTCTGTCGTTTGTCATATTAAAGGGTACACAAATATATACGGTATCCAATAATTTTCAACAAAATTAAAAATCTTATGTTTAGCGTTACCAATAATATCTTGTTGTGGTATTATATTTTTACAGTTCCTTATTTTTTAAAAGATATGACAGCCTTCGCTTCCTTTGCTATTATTAGGAAACCTAACGGAAAATCTAACACTTAAAAAATTGTAATTACAGGAATAGCACCTGCGTGAGACAATGATGGGAAAGTAGCTATGCTGTGATAATGTAACGTTTCTCCTTTATTGAAAACAGGTAGAATAACTTTGTTTATTTATAATGGTAGAGGGGAAAAAATCTTTTAAAATGACACCGCACAGATACGCTGCCGCAAAAGGCTCGGCTGCAAACCCAGCTAGGGTTTGTGGGATAGGAAGTTTAGTTATCTGCGCCAGTAGGATATTTTCGCCAGCCCAAATAAAGCACAACAGAGATATGCCCATTGCTCCAATTTTCAGCCAGCCTGATGTTGAACAAAACCTCTGGTAGCCTATCACCATTAATATTTCGTAAATTTAAAACATAAACAAATATATTATGACAAAAAAAATTACCCGAAGATTTACGGTATAATAAATACCTAAATCAGGCATGCCGTGAAGTGGCAGGCTTTAGTGCATTATTGGAGCGTTTTGAACGTAACATCAGTATATTGGGTCGTAGTGCCAAAACGTTTGAGAACTACTCCCGTCATGTAGCCGCAATAGCGTTGCATTTTAAATGTTTGCCTACAGATTTGGATGCAGAGCAAATAAAAGATTATTTGTACTTATTGCAGCAAAGAAGCAAAACGCCATCACAAACTTATTTTAAACATACGGTGTATGGGCTTCGGTTTATGCTAAAGACAGAAGGCTTGCCGTATGATTTTCTGCATTTGCCAGCAATAAAGAAAGAAAAAAAGTTGCCCATTATTCTAAGCAAAGAAGAAGTGTGGCGTATGCTGATGAGTGCGAAATTATTAAAGCATCGTATTCTTATAGGTTTAATTTATGGTTGTGGTTTGCGTTGCATGGAACTACGTAATATCCGCCTAGAGGATTTGCAGTTAGAGCGCAAGCAACTGCATATTGTACAAAGCAAAGGGAACAAAGATAGGTATGTGCCCTTAAGCGATCATTTAATACGAGGTATCCAAAAATACATTGCAAGTGAGCATCCCCAAGAATATTTATTCAACGGCAAGCCAGACGGTCGTGCTGGAGGCGATTTTGATAGTCGTTATAGCCAACGTGGTGTGCAATGGGTAATAAAATCAATAGCCAAACAAGCGGGTATAAGTAAAGATGTACATACGCATACGCTGCGCCATTGTTATGCTACACACTTGCTCGAAGATGGAATAAACATTGTTACCCTAAAAAATCTATTGGGGCATCAGTCGATAGAAACGACGATGGAATATTTGCATGTATGCCAATTGGAAAACCTAAAATCATTTAGTCCGATAGATACCTTATTTGCCCAATGCGCACCACAGCAGAAGTAGCAAGTGCAATTAGGCTACTGGGCGAAGGGTTGGATCAACTGAATTTCCCCGTACATGTATTAAAAACATTGCGAGCCATAAGTCAATGTCGCACTGCTGCACTGGGAGGTCATGTAGATGCGTGCAATGCGTGTGGTACTATACAGATATCGTACAACTCTTGTCGCAATCGGCATTGCCCCAAATGCCAAGGGCATCGTCGTGTGCAATGGATAGAGCAAAGAGAAAATGAATTACTACCTACCGTGTATTATCATGTGGTGTTCACCATACCGAGTGAGCTAAACCAACTTTGTTTGTACCGTCCAAAACTAGTGTACAATGCGTTGTTTGAAAGTGCCTGGCAAACGTTGCAAAAAATGGGAAGCAGTAAAAACCTGCAACTGGGCATGATTTGCATATTGCATACCTGGGGTCAAAATTTATCGTTACATCCGCACTTGCATTGTATAGTACCCGGTGCAGGAATAGATGCCAAGGGCAATTGGCAAAAAATACACAGCAAGGATAAATTTTTGTTTCCAGTAAAAGGCATGGGTAAAATATTTAGGGCAAAGTACATAGCCAGTTTGCGCAAGCAAGAATACAACGACAAAGTGCTGATAGAAAACTTGTTTCAAAAAAATTGGGTTGTATATGCCAAGCGTCCATTTGGAAATCCATCGAGTGTGCTAGAATATTTAGGCCGATATACCCACAAGATAGCCATTAGTAACCAGCGTATACAATCGGTAAGTCAACAGGGTGTTAGGTTCCAATACAAAGATTATAAGGATAAGGGCATAAAAAAAGAAATGCACCTAAGCTTGCAAGAATTTGTGCGTCGCTTTGCCATGCATGTACTACCACATCGTTTTGTTCGAATAAGACATTATGGATTTTTGAGTAGTACATGGAAGCGAAAAAAGTTGAAAGACTTACAGAAAAAATTAGGTGTGATGGTTAAGAACCTCAAAGCCGAAACACAATTGCATAAATGTCCGCATTGCAAAACAGGTACGATGATAACGCTCGAGGTATTTGGTAAACGTGGCCCACCTGCAAAATATTTTATGGACACCGCCTTGCCACAAGAGGCAGGCACAATTGCCTGTGACTAAAAACCATGGGTAGGGGATGCTTTGTGCTTTTGTATAAAAAATGAAGTAAAAATCGTGCGAGCCCAAACCAACATTGCACCTATGAAAACAAATCCGCAAAATCAGATCAGGTTTTGCTTAGCTCCACTCAACAATATACCCATAACATCAACATCGGTTTCGTTCAACATCGCTTTCATTGTTCGTCCTCCGGACGCAACGAAA
>JANNGD010000164.1:0-27489 GCA_031380515.1 Ferruginibacter sp.
GATTGGGAGGATGGAAAGGATACGACTCTCAAGGTCCGCCAGGGGTTATATGTTTGAAAAAAGGACTCGATAGGTTTAATGCGATTATAGAAGGAATTAACATTGCTAAAGATATGTGTACAGGGTAGCTGCCGGCAGGCAGGGGGAGCGATGTGCGTATATGTATGCGTACCGCCTGCGGTGGCATACGCATACATATACGCACGGAACAGCGACTGAGACCGGACAAATGATGCCAAATGTACTGCCCCTCACAGCCCAAAAATGTAGTTTCAGTATACCTTAATAAAAAAAAATCTAAAATTCCATTTCAGGGTTCAAAAAATCCCCGTTCGGCGGATTTAGGGGGCTTTTCGGGGGATTTAGGGGGCTTTTAAGGGGCTTCATTTTTTCTCTTATCTTCGCAGCAAAATAAGCTCAATACAATGTTTAGAACGCACACCTGCGGCGAATTGAAAATGGCCGATGTAAACAAAGAAGTAACCCTTGCTGGATGGGTACAAACCGTACGTAAATTTGGTAGCATCACTTTTGTGGACCTTAGGGACCGTTATGGTATTACCCAATTGTTGTTCAACGAAAGCTTGAATGCAACGCTGGATGCAAACCCACTGGGACGTGAATATGTGCTACAAGTAAAAGGATTGGTGAGTGAGCGTAGCAATAAAAATCCAAATATGCCTACCGGCGATATTGAGCTTGCGGTGACAAGTTTTTCTATTTTAAATAAATCTATTACGCCACCCTTTACCATACAAGATGATACCGATGGTGGCGATGAGCTGCGCATGAAATATCGGTATCTAGATTTGCGTAGAAATGCGGTAAAGAAAAATTTAGAACTTAGATATGCTGTAGGAAGAAGCTCCAGAAATTATTTGCATGAAAATAATTTTATGGATATAGAAACACCTTTTCTTATAAAAAGTACGCCAGAAGGAGCCAGAGATTTTGTAGTGCCTAGTCGCATGAATGCCGGACAATTTTATGCTTTGCCACAAAGCCCGCAAACTTTTAAGCAATTGCTAATGGTGAGCGGCTACGATCGCTACTACCAAATTGTAAAATGTTTTAGAGATGAAGATTTACGTGCCGATAGGCAACCAGAGTTTACACAAATAGATTGTGAAATGTGTTTTGTAGAGCAGGAAGATATTTTGCAAATGTTTGAAGGATTGGTGCGCCGCATTTTTAAAGATGTAAAAAATATAGACTATACAGAAACCATTGAGCGCATGACATGGATGGATGCTATGTGGACTTATGGCAATGACAAGCCAGATATTAGGTTTGGTATGAAGTTGTGCAATTTGAAATTTCCATCGCACACTTTTCCTACCTCCCCAAACCCCTCCGAAGGAGGGGCTTTAGCGGAGAATGTAGCGGAGATAGAAGCGGAAAATATTTCAGAATCGCATGCGCAATCTTTTGAAAAGAATATTGGTGAAGTTTACCCAGATATTGCTGATTTAATAAATGGTGTAGACTTTAAAGTATTTGACGAAGCCGAAACTGTAATAGCCATTGCTGTACCAGGCTGTGCAAATTATACCCGCAAGCAAACAGATGAACTAACCGAATGGGTAAAACGCCCACAAATAGGCATGAAGGGATTGGTTTTTATTAAGTGCAATGAAGATAGCACATACAAAAGCAGCGTAGATAAATTTTACCCCGAAGAAAAATTAAAAGCAATAGCAACAGCAGCCAATGCAGTAGCCGGCGATTTAATTTTGATTGTGGCCGGTGCAGAGGAGCGCACCCGCAAAGCAGCTAGCGACCTGCGTATGTACATGGGTACTACCTTAGGCTTGCGCAAAGCCGATGATTTTAAATTATTGTGGGTATTGGATTTTCCGTTGTTTGAATATGCAGAAGAAGATAACCGCTGGGTAGCAAGGCATCATCCATTTACATCGCCCAAGCCAAGCGATATAGATACGATGATAAACAACGATCCTACTATTGCCAATGCAGCAGAATACCTTAAACACCCTTATGCAAACATAAAAGCCAATGCATACGATATGGTACTAAACGGCAACGAAATTGGAGGTGGTAGTATCCGTATTTTTCAAAAAGAATTGCAACAAAAAATGTTTGCCGCATTGGGTATGGATGAGGCAGAGCAACAACATAAATTTGGTTTCTTACTAGGCGCTTTTGAATATGGTGCACCACCGCATGGTGGGCTGGCTTTTGGTTTTGACAGGCTATGCGCCATTATTGGTGGCAGCGAAAGTATTCGAGATTTTATAGCCTTCCCTAAAAACAACAGTGGCAGAGATGTAATGATAGATGCACCAAGCACCATTGATGACAAACAGTTTGATGAATTGGGAATAAAGTTGAATTTGAAGGGGTAAGGGTTTCACGCAAAGAAATTTCACGCAAAGAAGCAAAGAAGTTTCACACTGCGGAACAAAGATAACTAAGACGCAAAGAGATTTCATGTGGTAGAACAAAAGTTGCACGCAAAGAAATTTCACGCAAAGAAGTTTCACACAGCGAAACAAAGATAACAAAGACGCAAAGAGATTTAATTTGGTAGAACAAAAGTTTCACGCAAAGAAATTTCACGCAAAGAAGTTTCACACAGCGGAACAAAGATAACTAAGACGCAAAGAGATTTCATGTGATAGAACAAAAGTTTCACCTAAAGAAATATCACGCAACGTAATAAAGAAATTTCACGCAAAGGAGCAAAGATAACAAAGGGCGCAAAGTAAGTCATTATATGCCAAAAAAATGGAAAGTTTTTAAAGTTATAGCAATTGTGCAGATAGTTTTTAGCCTTCTTATCATTGCTTCACTAGCCTATTCTATGGCAACGAATTATCATAATTTAAAAACAAGTAATTTTCTATGGAATGCATTGTTTTTGATTTTGTTTACAAATCTGTTTGCTTTTCCAGTATTAAACATTTATATAATTCAAAAGAATTTTCCAAATACCGATTTAACTTCAAATAACCATTCTTTATTTTTATTCCTTTTTATTTTTTATTGCATAGCAATTTTTTGCATAACCCTTGTTTATTTTTATGGCATTTATGATACTATAAACCGATTCAGTAAAGGAAAAGAAGATGATTTATCAATACTGATGTTGGCTATTTTTTCTATATTAATCTTCTCTGGCATATACATACTAATAAATTCTTTAAAATTAAAGAGGCTCATAAAATTAAATGCTGAAGAAAAGCAATTGGCCGAAATTGATAATTTCTTTAAGAAAGTATAGCGTATAACACAACCAAATGAAGAAAAAAGTATGCAAAAAGGAATCTACTTTAGAATAGTAGGGCAACCAACTCTAATATTGTAAAAAAAACATCCAATAAATTGCCCCACCTTTTGCGGTTCATTTTCTTTTTGTTCTGTATTGTATGCCTTTTATTAGCGAATAAGTAATTGCGCATAAATTAAGTTAATGCCATAAAAATAGAAAACAACTTACGCCTTGTCAAAAACTAATCGTTAAATAAATCTTAACCTTCCTTTTTTTTAAACATGGCAGGATACATTTTTAGATATAAAAGTACTAAATTGCCTCAAATCATTTACATGAATTGAGCCTTAATGAAGTTGATAGCAACTTTACATGTTTACAAACGATAAACGTGTAGCAATTAAATTACAATAAATATAAACACATGAAACTACGTTTGGTTTTCTTCACTGCTGTTACACTTGCATTTTTTTCTTGTACAAAAAATACGGTAGATCCTGCACCGCTGGCAGCAAGCACGGTTAACAATGTTACTTATGGTGCCGATGCATTACAAAAATATGATTATTACTTACCAGCAAATAGAACCACCACAACAACAAAAGTGTTGATTATAATACATGGCGGCGGTTGGGTATCTGGCGATAAATCTGAAATGACTCCTTTTGTAGATATCATCAAACAGCGCTTGCCAGACTATGCCGTGTTTAATGTAAACTATAGGCTAGCGGCGCTGCCCAATATAAACCCGTTTCCAACACAGGAAACAGATATAAAAACGGTGGTAGATTTAATTTATAGCAAACGTGCCGAGTATAATATTTCCGATAAGTTTGCCTTGCTAGGTGCAAGCGCTGGAGGCCATTTGGCTTTATTGCAAGCGTATAAAAATGCCTTACCAAAAATAAAAGCGGTGGTAGATTTATATGGGCCTACCGATTTGGTAGATATGTACAACAACCCCGCATCCTCTGCCGTGCCAGCTAGTTTTATTGGCTTTATAACAACTGCCAATCCCATAGGCAACCCAACCAATGGCGCTGCAGCTTTTACAGCATCTAGCCCTGTTAATTTTGTAACAGCACAAAGCGCACCAACGATTATTTTTCAAGGTGGGTTAGATACCTTGGTACGACCATTTCAATCATCATCGCTGCATACAAAACTTGGCATCAGCGGTGTTACAAGGCAATATGTATTTTACCCTACAGAAGGGCATGCCTATCTAGGTGTGAGTTTACTCGACACTTATGATAAAGCAGTTGCATTTCTTACAGCCAATGTTCAATAAAAAAGTAGCCATATCATTTTTAATTGCAACCTTATTGTGTGCAACCAATTTTGTGCAAGCACAATCCTATTTTAAAGATGCCCTGCAAGATAACCGTACGAAGTTTTACAATAAAATTGTATCTGGTATCAATAAAACATTGGAGTTGCCGCTCGATTCTACCAATGAAGACAGGTGGAACAGCGCTTTTTATAATATTGGTCTCATACAATACAAAACAGCTTTTGTAAACAGCAAGATAGATGCTGCTGCAAAAATCATACAGACCCAAAGTACCGATTTCAAAAAAGCATTCCTTAATCTTATTTACAGCGAGTACCCCAAAAAATATGCGTCACAAATTAAAACAGTATTTAAAACTGCAGCAGATTTTAAACTGATGGCAATGGCAGCAAATTACCTATTGCCTACTGCCAGCGCAGCCGATGTAAAAATGATGCTGCAACAAGCAGAGGCTGCACAAAAACAACAACCAGACAATGCCATTTTATTTGAGCTGATCCACCAGTTAAAAAATTGGAATAAAAAACCAGTCGTACCACCTATCAAAACATTTTTTGCAAAAGATTATTTGTCCGGACAAGTATTGGTTTTTAGTTTTCACCGCAAAGACAGGAACTACACCGGACTAGCATTGGTAAGAGATACAAGTGGAGCGTTTGTAAAAAATACCGATGGGAAATATTTTGCCGTGGGGCAGATAGCACGCAGCGTGAGCAATATGCCGGGGTATATAACCAATGGCAACACGCCACAAGGATTTTTTAGGATGAATGGTTTTGACACCAGCAACAGTTTTTTCATAGGCCCTACTACCAATATCCAATTGGGTATGCCTCACGAGTACAACCCATTTTATATAGATGGCAAATTGATTGATACTACTTGGAGCATGGATCAGTACAAAAATTTATTACCCGCCAATTTCAAAAACTACCACCCACTCTATGGCACATTTTATGCAGGTAAAGCTGGCCGTAGCGAAATCATAGCCCATGGTACCACGGTAGATCCTGCGTTTTACAAAACAACTATTTACTACCCTTACACACCCACTGCCGGCTGTCTGGCCACCAAAGAAATATGGAACAACAAAACGGGCTTTCTACAAACAAGCGACCAGCTCCTACTCACCCAAGCCGTACAAAAAGCTGGCGGCGCCAAAGGATATTTGATTGTAATAGAAATAGACGATAAAAAAGCACCCGTAACGTTGGGAGATTTGATTGCGTATTTGAAGTAGGAGTTTTAAAAAATTGTTTCAGTTTTATATTTTTAGCGAGTAAATTTCAAGTTAAAACGATGTCAGCCTGAGCCTGTCGAAGGCGGATTTGAGCAAGCAAATCGACTTTGACAATGCTAGCCCGATACTCCAATCAAACTATTGTCATTTAAAAGAAGTAGCTCATAAATTTTATAAAAATATATTATAAACAGGGAGCATGAGCATTAGAAAATGACCTAACATTTGTATCCGCCTGTACGCTATACCTGCGCCCTGTATGCAACACTACGGCTCGTGCCTCGCCTTGGTTGCTATACAGGGCTTCGGTGCCGCTCCCATGCGGGCTAGGCACAGCAGTAGAACTTTTTTCAGCTTTTATATAAGCGAGCAGGGCTTCGCTATTTTTTGCAATTTGTGATTTTGTTTTATACATTTGTTTGCGCACATATAGGTGAAATTTTGATTTGGGGAACCAAGCTAAATTTTACTTTGATAGCAATAACAATTGAAAATTTAACACACTTAATAATAAAACATTAAAATGTATGGCCAAAAGAAAAGGATACTCATTTCCTTTAATAATTATTGCAGTTGTTATAGGTTGGACAATCTTTAGAGATTTTGATTTTAAAAATTTAAAATTTGAAAAGCCAGCATTGGCAGTAGTTTATATACTAACTTTTTTAATGACCCTTTACTTTATTTTTAAAAAAGATAAGCAAAAAGAAGAATAACATTAGTTAGACCTAATGGCGGGTTCAGCACAAAATTCAACAACAGTTCTTCACCTCTCTTGGTCTCCGACTGCACGCTATATAAATATGCATTCATTCAAAACAATCATTTCATATTTTTATGTGATTAAGCGTATAGCATTTGCTTTCAGCAAAGATTTACGGAATTTGCCTTCGGCAAATTGCGCTAGAATTCGCCACAGGCGAATTCCTACAGCTATCCAATTTATTCGTAACCGCTTTTCGCTAGCTGGGTAGTTCTCCTATCTGTCAGGAAATTATTATGCTGGGATTTTTTATACCGCTCTTCTTTTAAAAATTTGTATTCATTGAAACCAATCATTGTAAATTCTGATGCGGTGCAGTGTATAATTCTCCTTTTCCACAATCGCCTATGCCAGGGTAACAATGTGCTAATGCTGCAATACCTTACCTACCATATTAAGTCTATATTTACAACAAAAAAAATTCACTGTTAGGCTTAAAATGTACAAGATGGACAAAACAATTACAACAAATACAACTCAAAAAGTATTTAGGATAATACTGGGAAGTTTTATGCTATTGGCCGCAATAGGTCATTTAACTTTTCAGCGAGCAACATTTCAAGCACAGGTTCCAAGTTGGATCCCGCTTAGTAAAGATTTGGTAGTGGTATTGTCTGGCATAGTGGAACTGGCTTTTGGCCTCAGCATGTTGTTTTGGAAAAAGGAAAGGGTAAGGGTTGGTATAGCATTGGCAATATTCTATGTACTCATTTTTCCGGGAAATATCAATCAATACGTGAACCATATCAACGCTTTTGGCCTAGATACGGATAAGGCAAGATTTATCCGGCTTTTCTTTCAGCCTGTTTTAATTTTTTGGGCATTATGGAGCACAGGTGCTCTAACGGCTTTACGTAAAAAAATAAACAACATTGATAGTATAACGAATAGAAATTTATGAGTGTTTACTTCCTAGCTTGGGTTAGTGCAGTTGCAGTGCTAGCAGATATGATTGCTTTTTATAATTATGCTTGTAGCTTTAAAATCAATAAAAATCCCTTTAGCCATTCCTTCATTAATATCACGACTTTTATTATCTTAGTAAGCTTATAAATAAAGTACTGCCTATTTTTAAACATGCTCAAAATTATTGATAGCCCATTTAGAAGTGGAAAAAATATTCGGAGCTATCGCTGGTTACACTTATATTTGATTTATCACCAAATTCCTATTCAGTCAATAACAAAACTGCCATGAAACATATCAAATTTTCACTTTTTCTTTTGTTACTGAACGTTAACCTATATGCCCAACAAATGCCTACTTTTAAACAAGTGGTCAATACATTTTTTGATACATACACTTTCTCTAGTCAAGAAACTTATCTAAAATTTTATAAAAAAAAAGATGGGTGGTACATAACAGAAGATTATTATGCTGAACCAGGTCGATTAACAAACCAAGATTTATTTTGGTCGGCCAAAGAGAATGATTTTAAGGTCCTCAATTATCCTAAAGCCAATGGCGATAGCATATCCATTTCTAATCAGGTAGAAAAATATTTGCAAAGCATCGATTTTGATTATTTACAATATCCATTTGCCAGAATAAAATATTATGGATACAGTGGTTGGGACTGGGACGTAATAAACGAACCAATAGATAGGAACAATATGACAGACACCTTGTGGGAAGGTATTGCCAGAGCCAATTCAAATTATGCAGCCGGTTTTTTGTTTGACCAGTCGAGAGACTTATTTCAAAATGGAGATCCAGATAGAATACTGTTGAAAGATGTTGAAAAAATTTCAACAGCCCGTACAAAAAAGTTTATGGTTTACATGAACAAAGCCATTGATGCCTATAAAGAAATTATAAAGCTTAATCCAAATTACGAAACCAAAGTAGGTAATATTAAACTTAAATGCGCCAACGAATATATTTTTGCATACTGCGATTTAATGATGGCTGGAGATACCTTACATGCAAAACAATTTTTAGTAGATGTTAATTACCCAGATAGCATTATAAAACTTAGCAAACAGTATTTAGATGCCATATCAAAAAATGGCATTTTGTTTACTGGTGGCGATAATGATACTTACCCACTTTGGTACGTTCAACAAACAGCCCATTATCGGACAGATGTATTGGTACTAAATACCAGTTTGTTGGGTTTGAGAAGATTTGTAAAAATGATAGATAACCAATTTAAAGGAAAGCTTTTTACCAGCAAAGACAGTGTGTATAATAAACAAAATTTCGACTATTTCCTTTACAATAAAACAAGCAAAAAATCGGCTGCAGTACCAGTGGGTAAATTTATTGAAACACTAAACAAAGCAGGTTCATTTGCAAAATCATCTGATGAAACATTGACTTATAATGGCGAACTAATTAAAAAATATGATTCAAAAGAAGTGTATTTTCCAATAAAGTCAGGAACTGGCGCATCCATTACCGTTTCAAAAGTTATCAAACTGAATGACTTTCTGTTTATGCCCGATTTCTTACTGTTAGATATCATCAACTGCAATATTAACAAGCGGCCTATTTATTTTTCTTATCAACATGAACTATTCACAAACGTTCTAACGCAACAAGGCATGGTTTATAAAATCCAATTAACCAATTAATCCTCGTTTAAAAAATATTCGCAAACCTTGCGGCTGTAAATAGCTTCCGTGTATCTTAACCAATTAAATCGTAAAGTGATCGTGCTTTAAAAAAACTTTAACAAGTAAAAATATCGGCCAACTCAATTACATTCTTGCCAGCGCCTAACAAGCTAGGCGCTTTGGCCATTTTTTGCGCAAGCGTTAGCGTGGGCATCGGGCGAAATTTTTTAAACAATCCAATGCCATTCAAGCCTTTTAACAGCGAAGCCGTTAGTCGTTCTCCAAAACGATCCGTATTATTTCTCAATAATAAACCGGGCCTAAAAATAACAAACTGCTTAAATGAGAGTGCCGAGATTCTATCTTCAAGCGCAGCTTTTATCCTGGAATAAAATACTTTACTGGTAGCAGAAGCTCCGTAGGCGGACAACAAAATCATTTTGGATACGCCATTGTTGCGGGCAATTTCTGCAAACTTCAAGGGAATCTCATAGTCAATATGTTTTTGTTGGTCTTTTGAGCCAGCTACTTTTAATGTAGTTCCCAAGCAAGAAAAAAACACCTCTCCATTTATTTGATTTGATACTTCTTCCTGCTTTTCAAAATCAATTATGACTTCTACCAATTTGGGATGCTTAACGCCACTGGGCCTGCGAACAAATATTACAACTTCTGCATAGCTCGTATCCAGTAGCAGTACATTCAACAAGTCCTTTCCGGTAGCGCCGGTAGCGCCTATAATAAGTGCTTTCATTATTTTATTGTTTACCTTATTGGTCCAATAAACATAACATTCTTTTGCCACTATTGGCTATATTATCTAAACAAAAACTTTTACATTGTTATTTGTGTCCTGCCTAGTGGGTTGCCGTGCAATGTCATTTTTATTTAGATTAATATTTGCTTGCAATTGGAATCATGCTTTTTTATTGGCCAATACTTTACCTACTGCTACTAAGTACTTGATTGTTGCAACCTGGTTTCTATTCGTTGGCAACTGTAGCAGTTATATCTGTTTTGTTTAGTTCATTACCTAATTTATCGGTCACCAATAATTTAATAATACCTGTTTCGCTTGCAGTATAAGTAAATGTAATCGTTGTAGTGCTACCTGTAAAGTTTGTAATTACTGCGTCGCCCATTTTTACCACAATAGCATCTGCTTGTAACCCACTTCCGTTTATCGTAATAATAACTTGTTTTCCTACAACAATAGTGGCTGGGTCTACCGTATCAACTTTTACAAGAGCAGGAATAGGTTGTACAGTAGATGCTGTTTCCGTTATTAATGTGTATTTAATAATTTCTACATTTTTTTCATCGTACAAAATCATTTCAGGTTTTTCTTTTAAAGCTGTATAACTAAATAATAACGCATTAGGCTTTACTAATACTTCCTCTATTTCTTCGCCATCTATTTTTATTGTAAGGGTGCGATTGGCAAAACCCTCCCCAGAAATAACCATGGCTACTTCTAAATTCAACGGAAGCGGATCAGGTGAAACACTTGTTATAGTTATAGGCGCATGACTTAGAGGGTCTGGCCTTGTACTGCCAGATTGAAAAACAACTGCAAAAACCTCTTTTAATTTTTGAGTAGCCATATCGGTAAAAAGCCCAGCAAAAACTGCAATGGCAATTACGCCATATAAGTTTACACTTGCAGCCACATCGCCAGAATTTAAAAAACCTGCCCTAAATATAATGTATACACCTACCGCCAATGCTGCTGCTGTAAACGGTTTTACAAAATACCATAAAAGCCAACTCCTCTTAAACTTACCTGCCCCTACAAAAGTGGTAAAGGAAGTACCAACATGAATCATATTACCCAAAAAGCCCGACAAAGCAACCAATAACAATAAAAGGGTATTTAGGTCTATTAATGATTTTGGGTGCGTATTTTTAGCTAAACATTCAGCCTTTTTCGACGACCCCATATTTGTGATGGGCTTTCTATTGGTATCAGTTTGTGTTGTTAAGGCTGTTGCAGAAATGGTAGTATCTACCTCTTCTGCAGTAGTATCAATATTGGTATTCTCATTTGCAACGGTATCTTTTTTAATATTTGCAATATTTTTAGGGATTCGCAAAACGGTACTATCATCTCTCACACCATCTACACCAACATACGTTACACTAAAGAATTTATAATAGTATTTGGTAGAGGCTTTTTCATTTACAGGTGGTAATCTATCTGGCCAATGTGCAATTATTAGAAGCATAGTTAGCAGTGTTACAAGTACTAATAAAATACCTGAAATCACTTTCCCTTGTATACCAATTTCGTTGCCGTTTGGATCTTTTGTATAGATTTTATTACCATTGGCATCTTGTTCTATAATAGCCATTGCATGTTGATTTTTGGTTAAAAAATTAAATACAATATAACGTATTTTTGTTATATATTTAAATACATAAAGAAAAAACTTAAAATAAGAAGGCAGAAAATAAGCATTTGAAAAATAAGAATTTGAAAAAAGTAATTTACGAATTAGGGTTGACAGCCATTACGAAAAAATTCCCCACCTTAGTTGGTAACAAATCCTACTACCACACCATCGACTAGATTTTTTCCTTACCCTACCAATGGAATACAGAAGAATGCTTAAAATAATTACTTAAGACTTATACAAAATAGAACGGCTTACCTAAGACCACACAAAGACCAAACAATTGAGCTTTGCTGATAGGATTGTAAACCTTTACGCAGTACATTTTTTCAAATTACGAATTAAGGTTGACAACCCTTGCGACATTTTTAAATTCAGCCTACTGATTCTTTTCATTATTTTTTCTATCTTCATACAGTCCTTACACCAGTGTTGCGCTTTTAGAGTGAACGGTATTCTAATGCCACCCTCGCACAAAGCGGTAACTTTGGCGGCTATTAAATTGACTCATGTTACAATGAAAAAAATAATATTCATATTTATACTGACAAATTTCTCCTCTGATTCATTTGGACAATTCCCCGGCTCAGTAGACAGTTTATATACATTTATAAAATCTAATTCTGTTTACCGCAATACTGTTGACTGGTCACCAATTGACACAGCCTTTCGTAGAAGCCTGATAAATGCACAATCGTTAAAAGACACAATGAACTGTTTTGTTTATGTTTTAGATAAACTAAATGATGTCCATACTCAAATCTTTTTAAACAATCAATATTACGGCAACTATCCAAAATTTGAAGATACCACTTTAATATGGCTCAAACCATTAAATGACAAAGCCGTTTCAATAACAAATAGAATTTATACAGAATTGCTCCCAAATAAAATTGCTTATGTACGAGTTCCTTCAATGCAAGTTTATGACAAGAAACAAATCAACAACTATGCTCAATCATTGTACGACAGTGTAAACAAATTTGCTTTTAAAGAATTAAAGGGGTTTATTATTGACCTTCGCCTAAATGGGGGTGGAAATATTTATCCAATGTTGTCAGGTCTTAGTTCTTTTTTAGGCGACAGCATTATTGGATATGAAACAGATATTCAGGATAGTATTACCAGAATATGGAAAATAAAAAATGGAAATTTTATTATCGGTGATTATAAAACTACCGAAATATCAACTAAAATAAATTCCAAATCTCAAAAAATACCTGTGGTAGTTTTAATTTCTCCTGTAACAAAAAGTTCAGGTAGTATGACAGCAATAGCGTTTAAGAAAAGACCGAAAACATTTTTTATTGGAGAGTCAACGGCTGACGGTTATACAACATCAAACGGCTATTTTCAATTTGCACCAAATTTGACATTGAATTTTGCTACACACTTTGTAGCTGACAGGGCTAAGAATATTTATAAAACTATGGTAAATCCAGACATTAATGTTTTTCAAGGCGAAAATTTTGAAAATTTGATGAGCGACAAAAAAATTATATTGGCATTACAATGGCTATCAAAAAATAAAAGCCGCTGATATTGAGCTATCTCTTCGCCTCCTTTTGCAAACACCCTCCTATCCAAAAAGATCCTAGGCTTGGTTCTTTGAGGTTCCAGCAGAGAACCCTTACATAAACAAAGAATAAATACTACTTATAATTTTGCATAAATAAATTTTCTTCTATTGTAGTGCGCATGTCAAAAAAAAGACCTGAAAGCTATTTGTCATTCAGGTCTTTTCGTTTAGATAAAAATTACTTTAGGCATTTCTTTTTGCCCATAACTCCCCTTGTCCTTGGTAGCCGTCTTGAAGCCACATCTTATCGAATGCATGGCTAAGTGTCTTTCCAATTTCTTTTCCTAAGCAATTGAAAGAAACGTTTCCATTTCCGTGGTCTATCATTATCCATTCTTCCCCTTCTCCCTGTATTCCGTTTTGCAGCCATAATTTATCGAATGCATGGCTCAAGTATTTTCCTGCTTCACCACCAGTGCAAGCTAATGCTACTCGATCATTTGGTAGGTTTTCAAGAACAAAAACCTCTCCATCTCCTTGAACGCCGTTTTAAAGCCACACTTTATCAAGTGCATGACTTAGGTATTTTCCTACTTCTTTTCCAAGTGCTTCTAATGTTATACGTGACATAATATAAAATTTAATTTCATAATAATTCTTACTCTATTTGACTAGGCTTTTCAGATGCCGCCTTTAAAATAAAAAGAAATAAAGTAGCTACTCAATCGAAATATTTCTTTTTATTCTTAAGTAAATATCCGATGAAGGTTTGATTTAGTTTAGCGTAATAATACCTGTTTATTAAATTAGGTATAAAAGCTTGTTCCACCTTTTGGCATTTATGTAAAGATGTAAAGGAGTGTTACTATATCTGTTTTCTAATAAACAGTGATGTAACTTTTTTGCCCCCAACGGGAGCAGATATAATTTCAAATTAAAAAACAATCTCTGGTGCAGAAATGATACCTAGCATTGTGAGTTGGCTTTCTGTACGTATATAATAAAAAGCCAAGCATAATGTATTTCTGGCGCACAAATGAGGCCTAGCATTATGTGCTTGCTTTCTGTGCCGTTGTATCTTACACCAAGGGTATTAATATTAATGATTTTGGGGAGAAAAAAGGTTCACATATATTTGAAATGTAGTGCTATACTAGAGACACTTTAGTTTTAGATGCGATTAAACACAATCATACTATTTTGCTTTATTTCTATTCAGAGTTCTTCGCAGGACACAAGCTATTTAAAAGTTCATTTTCTCTACGGCTCAAAGCCATTAAAAAATACAAGGACACAGAACAAAAATGGTTTGGTGGCGTTTTGGGTGGTCATGTTGGCATCGAAGCAGATAGTGATAAAGTTGTAAACTTTTTACCTGGTGGTAAATTTCATTGTTTTGCTAAAAAAAATAATAAGCACAGTTCTTTTGCAGTGCACACTGTAACAAATTTCCATGAAATACTAGGAGGAAAACCTGAAGCTGTAAAAAAAGCAATCATGTTTATCCCAGTAACGATACAACAAAAACAAAAGTTTGGTAGTATTGCTTCTGTCTATTTTAAAAATACCCCTTGCGAATATGCGCTTATGGGTATGCGTTGTGGTGCTGCAGCTCATGATATGCTAGCGCAATTAGACATTCTTACTAGCAATAGCCAGCGAAAAACGTATAGAAAAATATTTTATCCTAAAAAATTAAGAAAAAGGTTATTAAAAAAAGCAAGTATAAATGGATGGAAAGTAGTAAGACAGAAAGGATCAAATAAACGCAAATGGGAAAAGGATTGAAGAAAATTTAGCAAAGAAAAAAGTGAAAATTTGCAAATTAGTTGTCTGTTAAGATACAACCAAGGCAATGGCTTCAAGTATTAAATATTGGGACGTTACATAAGTAAATGGTAAATTTGAGCTACAAGAACTTTTTGTTATCATACTCAAAAAAATAAAAATGTTTAAAATTGTTACGCCATTTATTATAAAATTTGTTTCATTGATAACAATAGTTCTAATATCTTGCAACAGTAATAATAAAATAGACAATAAAGAAACAATGGAATATCAAAACAAATTAAACGAATGTAAAAAGTCTTATCCATTTAATCGTTGGAAAGAATCCTTTTCACATGGCTTGGAGCAATACACTGAAGAGAATTGCAATAAGGTAAAAGAAATTTTTGACAACCTTATTGCTGGATTAATTAGTGCTGGAGAAAATATTTCAGAGACAGAAAAAGTAGCGCTATTTAAGACCGCCATTTTAGCTAGCAATGAACTTAACAATGAAATAGATGGACTAATTGAAACCGGAGAAAGAGAAGATTTATGTGATCTTACTGATATTATTACAAGAGCTAGTGGTCTTGACCCAGAAAAATATGGCGGCGGTGAGGGTTTGGCATCTGAATGGAGAGATTGGTAAAAATTCCCTAAGTGCACAGATTTATCTTCCAATAAAAACCAGATCTACCTTCCGGCAATCTCCGCCAAACTACGCAAACTTGGCAGCAAACAATAAGCAGTTCCTCTGGTAGCGATAAATTGTGGCAAAGCATCAATTGTGATACTGTTTCTTGGTGAAGTTGCAGTACTTTCTATCGGTATTATAAAACTGGAAGTAACGCCAGGAAATGGACTATTGGTAGCAGTTACCAAGGATCTGTTACCTAGGATAGCATCTTGTGGAGGGTGTATTACATTATAAAATGGACTAACACTAAAGTTATTATAATTCATCCATCCATATAACTTTTCAAACTGCAAGGCAAAATCACCACAAAGAAACAAACCAATTAAACCCCTGTCTAATCCATCATCTTTTTCTGTCTTCAATTGTGGGCCGTAAGGTATACCACGTCTTAAAATGCGTGGTGGTCCGTTGGTGCCTTCTGTATTTGGAATTAAATTTTGATTCCTCGGATTTGCAACACGAGTATGTGCAGAGAACGGGCACCTAGATGCACTAGGAATAGATGGGTCTGGCAACGAAGGATTATCCAAAGAAATATAACCAAAGTCTTCTCCTGTTTCGGCGGTGTTTGTTGTATTACTAGGTTTATCTGGACTTAACATTAAAGGGGAGCCATTTCTCCATCTACCACATAATTTTGCTGCAAACCATTCTTCCAGTTCCGATTCGTTTAGCCCCAAATAAGAAAGTGCATCTGCAAATTTAGTAGCTTGCTGTTTTAAAAAATTATTAAAAGTAGCTACGTCTTGATATAGAATTCTAAATGCATTGTAACAACCATCTTTTGCAAAAATACTTGCTGTTGTATTATCGAATGGCCCAGGCTGGACGATGGTACTATTGCCATATCCAATAATAAAATTACTAAAGTCTTCTTGAGTTGGTAGACCAGATGATCCAGAAACTCCTAAGGCTGGTTCCGAAATCCCATCTGTGTATCCAAAATGAATTTTTGCTGTATCATTATCTACAATAGTTTGGTATAATCTTCCGTTCGTATTCTTCTCTGCCAATGGCAAAATTTCTACCAATCCATTTTTGCTAGCAGCTGCTGTAACGTAATTTACCAGCTCATCCAAATCTTGCTGTGAGAGTGCATACACATGCACAATACAATGAAGATTTGCATTTACATTATCACCATTACCATTCCACCAATTGGATGGTACACTTGCAGGATTATAAATATCGGTAAGTGATTGTTGTGAATATCCTGACCATGGGCCATTTTGAAAACTTGAAGGAAACGAATTTAAATCTGCAGGTTTAACTATAGCTGGGTTTGCCGTGCTCAATAGCTTGATTCCATTAAAAGTAATTCCAATATTGAGCATAGATACAGGTTTGTTTTTTCCCCAATCTACAGCTGATTGTACTTTATCGTATAGACTATCGAAAAAAATCTTTGTATTTGCCTCTACACCATTATTAATAAAACTAAAAAGCAAATGGCAAGAAAATGGATGTGTATATCCTCTCAATATGAGACCTTGCACATTTGACCTATCAAGTTTGGAATATGTTTCATTCATATAAATAATTTTTGCAATCGTGCATTGCATAATTTTGCTAATGAGCATTGCATAAAATGAATGCTGCCTAATAACTTAATACTCCACTTCTCATTTCATTGCTTCGTTTATTTGATTGACCGTCCAAGGATACGCTTGGTAAAACTGCGTTTCAAAACTTGTAGAAGGAGGTGTAGGTGTTAGATTTGCACCTACAATAAAATTTTCGAAAGCAGTAAACGAATCCAAAGCTGGTACTGGATTATAGGCAATAGATGCTACTTCAGATAAGAAACTATTGATGCCAGCATTACCATAAAAAACTTGGAGATAAGGTGTCATTGCCAAGTCAAAATCCGTTAATAACAAAAGTCCTAAATAACCAGAAGATGCAGCACCTGGGGTAGTAGAAGGATTTGGAACAAGGCATAAAGAAGCATAATGAACGATATCAGTAGAATTGAGTAATGTCGCTACATTGGTTGCAAATGCTTTAATCATGCTTTCTGCAATAGTTTGTGAGGTAGCATCTTGCTTTATTTGTACATAAAGTGTGAGTGGACTGGCCATAATATGTTGCTTTTTTTTTAGTGCTTACTCTTTTACAGGTTTTCTGCATTCCCTTTAATAATTGTATCAACAAATTTAAAATATCCATTCGCAACATTTAAGCGCTTTAATACCTGTATTTTTTTATAGGTATTAATACTTGGTTTGTTTGAAACAAATAATCTATCTGGGAGCTTAATTCGATATAAATCTTTCAAATTAGTAAAAAATAAATGTGCCAACCAGCATGGTAGTAATTTGTTATTCTACAGGTTTAAAAAAATTCTAAAATACGCTGCTTATGAACAAATTAAAGAAGAACCCTACCAAAATTTCTCATTTGAATGTAGCCCTATAATGCTTTAGAATCAAAAAAGTTTGGTTAACTTACTCCCCAGAGATTTGATAAACTTTCGTACACGATGAAAAATGAAGCCAATGACAAAGCTTATGTTCTAAAACAGTTTCAAATAATACCCAGCATTGGCAAAGCTTGTGCATTGGATTTATGGAATATAGGTTTAAGAAAAGTATCAGATCTTAAAGGGCAAAACCCAAATTCTTTGTATAAAAGGCTGAACAAGATAACAGGTGTAACTCACGATATATGTATGTTGTACACTTTTCGTTGTGCCGTATATTTTGCTACAGAGAAAAAACACGATAAAGAAAAACTGAACTGGTGGTACTGGAAAGACAAAATGTATAATGAAACATAAACTCAATTTTTTAATATTTAAATTTTAAGCATGAATGCAAAAACCAACAATGTATATTTTAAATACTTTTTAACGGTATATGTTTTTTGCGTGTTCCTTGGTTGTAAAAGCAGCCATGTAGATGCTGCCAAAGAAAGCAAAGAAATAAATAATGTACTAGACTCATGGAATGCAGCTGCAGCCAAAGCAGATTACAATGCCTATTTTAGTTACCTGAGTGATGATGCCATTTTTATTGGCACAGATGCAACGGAACGCTGGGATAAAAAAAGTTTTATGATTTGGGCCAAACCTATATTTGACAAAGGAAAAGCTTGGAATTTTACATCCCTAGACCGGCATCTGTATTTTGATAAATCTGGATTGCTAGTATGGTTTGATGAACTTTTAAATACACAAATGAAAATCTGCAGGGGCTCTGGGGTATTAGTAAAAGAAGACAATAACTGGAAAATTCAGCAGTATGTATTGTCCATCACCATGCCCAACGATTTGTTAGATGCTGCTGTAATTATGAAAACACCAATAGAAGATTCGATTATAAACAAACTACAAAAGAAATAATATACCTACAATGGCAAAGTGAATTTTCCAGGCGTAATGCCATACCATCTTTTAAATGCCTTAATAAAAGAACTAGCATCGCTATATCCCAATGCAAAAGCTAGTTCGTTTACATTAAAATCATTTTGCTGATTTATGTAACTAAACGCAAAATTTTTTCTTACAGCATCTAGCAAATCTTTGTAACTTATATTTTCCTGTTCCATTTTTCGCTGAAACGAGCGAACACTCATGCTAAAGCTTTTTGCAATTTTTTCAATATTTGGAAAAACTTCCCCTTTGCCAATCATAGAAAGAATTTCATTTTCCACAACTATTGAAAAGTCATCCGTTTTATTTAACTGTTGCAATATTAAATTGTCGGCATAGGCAATAATGTTGTCAAAAGATTTCTTATCGTAGTATTCGTTGTTTTCATTTTGCAAAACCGATTTATCATAAATCATTATATTCCTAGTATCATTAAAATATACCGGGCATTTAAACAATTCATAATACAAGTCATCATCCGCAGGGGTTTCAATTGTTAACCTCACTTCAAGAGGAAAAAGTACTTTATTAAACATTTTAGGAAAACTGTTTTGCATGGTACTAATAGCCGTATCCAACGTAGTTTTTATTAAGACATTCCATGTTTTTTTTTGTTTTAGCCACTGAGAAGATTCCGTAAACTCTACAGAAAACGTAGAATCGTCTTCCGTAAAAATGGCCGCAAAAGTAGTAGTGATAAGCTTCACATATTTGCAAGCTATGCGAATAGCATGCATCGGCGATTTACTGTTCCACATTAGCATATAAATCACTTTATCGGGAACGTACCACGATTCGCAGGGTAATTTCAATCCAAGATTGGTATCTCCCGTTTTCTCCGTGGCGTATTCAAACAATTCATTTGCCTGTTCTGCTTTTATTCGCAAAAACGGTACTTGCATTTTAAAAGCAGACGTATTCAAAATACTGTATAACTCTTTATTAGCTAACCCAAAGGCATTTAAAAACTTACAATAATCTTTTATATAACTTACACTGTAATCCATTTTTTTAAGGAGGTTGATAATAATATCTTAACGTACTTGGCACAAAATAACCATTTTTTGGCAGTCAATTACAATTAAAACATACTTTCATTATACACCTTTATAAAAAAAATGAACGCCAGTTACAACCCACTTCAAGATGGAAAAGCCCACACTATCAAAAAGATATTCAGTAGAGAAACATCCATAAACATTGAGATTTTATCTACTCCATCTGTGATATGGGAACTATTGACAAATGCTTCTGCTTACCCTCGGTGGAATTCTACGATTGTTTCTATTGAGGGAAAAATTGAAAAAGGAGAAAAAATTGCACTTAAATCAATACTTGATCCCAAAAGGACCTTTAAACTGAAAATAAAAGAGTTTTTGCCCGAAAACAGAATTGCTTGGGGAGATGCAATGGGTACCAGGCTGTTTACTCTACACAAAGATATAAATGGCTCTACAAATTTTTGTATGAAGGAGAAAATAGGCGGGCCGCTTTTCCCTTTGTTTGCCAAAATGATTCCTCCATTTGATCAATCATTTGAACAATTTGCTAGCGATTTAAAAAAGGAAGCAGAAGCAATAAGCAATTCAAAATAAACTACTCTTGTAGTATTTTGAAATCTGCCTAGGTATAGAAATATTTTAAGAATGGCAGTGTGTTTTTTTTAATGGTTGTTGCGAGCAGGATAATTTTTATAAGGCTCCTGTTTTATTTGGCAACAATACATGAATAGTTTAAGGCAGTTTTATCAAAAAAGAAACAGGGAAGCCTTTTATAAGCCAAGCTTACAGTAAACAAAAAAAATATCAGAACCATGTCCGGATTCTATAATCTTATTCGTCATTAATATATCAATCTAATTATTAAAAAAAAATTTAAAATGGCAAAATCAATCTATCAATCAGAAATCATGTTAAACATGAACAGTCGTCTTTTTATGAATGCATTAGAAGCCGTTACCGAAGAGCAAGCTACTCAAAGAATGAGCGACCACAACAATTCAATCATTTGGCTTGGTACGCATACTGTATGGGCTAGATACAATATTTGTTCAATGCTTGGTAAGCCTACTGCTACAAATCCTTATGATGGAAAGTTTGAGAACTTTAAAGCTTTTGACCCAACTGATAATTACCCAACTCTGGCCGAGATAAAAGCCGAATGGAACAAGGCTACAGAATTATTAAAAGAAGCATTGGCTAATGTTACCGAAGAGCACTTAGCTGCAGATTGCCCATTGAAAAGCCCCATTGGAGATTTTACTTTTGGAGGTACCATTGCTTTCTTAACCCAGCACGAAAGTTATGATATTGGCCAGCTAGGCTTTTTAAAAAAATACCATACAAATGAAGCAATGAAGTATTAATTTAGCAACAAAAGTTATTTCGAAACTGAGATGATTTCTTAGGGTTAACTTAGTTTCAAAAAAACATAATTTCAATTTATTCTTTTAGCTTAAAATAAAAATCATGGAAGGAATGCATTTTAATTGGGCCGCAATGGGGGTAGCTTTTGTAGCTCAAATGTTAGTTGGTTATATTTGGTTTCACCCAGCAGTTATGGGTAAAATGTGGGCAAAATCAAATGGGAAAACTTTTGAAGAAATGAAACCCAAAAACCCTGGATTGGTTTATGGCATAACAATTCTGTACACTTTGATTTTTATATTTTGGATTGCTGCTAATGTTACTGGGCCAGGTCAAGATACTGCTCCAGACGGGCATAGCTTTCACACTTTTCAACATGGGCTTGTTCACGCCCTAGTACTTACCATTATGGTAATCATACCTGTTTTGGGCACTCCTTCTTTACATGAAGGTAAACCCAAAGGATGGATGATAGCACAATCAGGTTATTGGTTTATTAGATTAGCTGTAGCTGCTGGTATTTTAAGTTTATGGAGATAACTTATTTTTTATCATTTATAGTTTTGGTTTTTTATATAAATTTATTCAAATAAATAAAAATTAAAATGGCATACAAAATTGGAACAAAGGACAAACCAATGGTTTTAAAAACCCCGCCTTTATCATCGGAATATACTATGCATGTAGATGAAAAAGATGGCAAGGAAGTATTGGTATGTACCGTAGGAAAAACGGTGTTGTTATACAACATGGATTGCCTAAACGACTTACACAAAATGCTTAAAAAGCATGGTGATTGGATGGAGCTAGGGAGTGCCGATGAACAAAAACCTGCAAAAGATGGCACGGTGGAAGCCTGGGGGCGCTCTGAAAAAAATCCAGTAGGTGGTTGGTATGGTTTAAAGAAAGGTTTTCGTGGGCGCTTTGGGATGTACATTCCACCATTGATGGAGGCACTAGGACTCGCTGAGGTAACCCATAATGCTAAGGGAAATATGATGAAGGCTAAATAAAAAAAATTACCCTAGCGTTTTCATAAATATTGTAACCCCATATCAACCTAGTATGGGGTTCGCTATTTGGCAAAAAGTATCCTTTACAAAAAAATTGGACTAACTGCCCTTCAATACTTATTAAGCTAACTACAACTCACTCCTCTTTTTCTACAACTTAAACTTATTTACTTTGTAAGCGTGCCTACTCGTTATAATCTTGTGCAAGAAATACAATTAACCTTCTTACCAAACATTAAAACAATTAGTCATGAAAATTAAAAATCTCTTTTTTAGCCTTGCAATGTGTTTTTCTTTCGTGGGTATTCAAGCACAAAATAACACTCCCGCTGGTTATGTAAAATCAACTATCCATTTATTTGACGGTACCATTTTATCTGGGTATGTAAAAGACAATATTAAGAAATCTGCCTCCATTTATTTTATAGAAGAAGCGGGGAGTCAAAAAAAGCAATACGAAGGCAGTGATATCAAAGAACTAACAATTGGGGAGGTAAATTATTTATGTGTTAGCGGAGATTTTTTTAAAATAATTGCTACTGGAAAATTAAATTTCGTACAGAAACAAAGCAATGCATCCGATAAAGTTTCATACAATGGTACAGAAGCCATTTTTAATAACGGTACAGAAGGAAGTATTGGTGATTACTTTGTTTATACTAATAAAAAACTTACTCGGCTGAGCAAGAAAACAGTTGGTGCTTTTATTTCAAACGATTTAGCTTCCTGTACCGAAGCAGTAGAAAGAGCAAAAACCATCAACGGAGATATGGCCAAACTTCAGCAACCAATAGAAATTTTCAATAATTATACAACAAAATAATTTTTTAGAATTATGAAAAAGCAAATCGCATTCATCTTTTTTCTTTTCTTGTCTATGTTTTCTGTAGCACAAACTACAAACTTTACACAAACCATAAAGGGTGTTGTATTAGATGAGCAATCGGGCAATGTTTTAGAGAGAGCAACAGTAGCTTTAAACAATGCAAGCGCAACAATTACTGATAATAAAGGCCAGTTTAAACTTTCCAACGTTTCCATTGGCAGACAGAATATTACAGTAACGGCTTTAGGCTATGAAGATGCATTTATTCAAAACATAGAAGTAACTTCTTCCAAAGAAGTAGTATTGGAAATAAAGCTGAAAGAAAAAGTAAGAAAGTTGGATGAAGTAATAATAAAAGCTGGTAAATCTAAAAATAAGGCATTAAACGAAGCAGCAGTTGTAAGTGCCAGACAACTTAGTATTGACGAAGCTTTCAGATACTCGGGCACAAGAAGTGACCCAAGCCGCATGGCACAAAACTTTGCAGGCGTAAGTGGTACCAATGATGGCAGAAACGATATTATCATCCGAGGCAACTCACCTGTAGGTGTTCTATGGCGTATGGATGGGATTGATATTCCAAACCCAAATCATTTTAGTACATTGGGTGCTACTGGAGGTCCTGTAAGTATGCTAAATATAAACACGCTAAAAAATTCAGACTTTTTAACGAGTGCTTTTCCTGCTCAATATGGCAATGCATTGTCTGGAGTTTTCGATTTGAAATTGCGCAATGGCAACAATGAAAAGCAAGAGTTTCTTGGGCAAGCTGGCTTTAATGGTTTTGAATTTGGGGCCGAAGGACCACTCAATAAAAAAACAAAAGCATCTTACCTGGTTAATTACAGATATTCTTTGGTGGCCGCATTGCAAGGTATTGGTCTTAATTTTGGTACAGGTTCTGCAACGCCATATTATCAAGATGGGACTTATAAAATAAATCTTCCTACAAAAAATGCAGGTACATTTAGCCTTTTTGGCGTAATAGGCGAAAGCCATATTAATTTTCCACCAGAGACGCAAGGAGAAGACAATCTATACTCTACAAGTGATGGTAGTATTAGAGATAGAAATTTTAAATCGTTTACATCATTCAATGGTTTGTCGCATAATTACTTTTTTAATGCAAATACTTCTGGCAAATTAATACTGGCTGTTTCAAATTTTGCATCAAAGTACAATGAAGATATTGTTAACGTTGGCAAACCAAACACGCTCGGCTTTTTCAGAAAATCGGATCAAACAAAATTCTCTATTGGTTATAATTTCAATAAAAAATTTAATGCCCGCAGTGTACTTACAACTGGCATCAATGCAGACATTAATCATTTAAAACTAAAGCAGGATTATATTCCTGATGGAGATTCGATGCTTACCAATTTGATAAATAGCAAAGAGAAAGCCTCTTTATTGAGGTCATTCATAAATTTTGGTCATCGTTTTTCAGATAAGTTTTCAACCAACCTTGGATTATATTATCAACAGTTTTCGTTGAACAATTCGCAAAGTATTGAACCCCGCTGGAATCTGAAATATCAATTCAAACAAAACCAATCTCTAGCATTTGGTGTAGGCATGCATAGCCAAACACAACCTTTGGAAGTATATTTCTATCAAACTAAAAATACGGAGGGCCAAACCCTTTTGACCAATAAAGATTTAGGTTTTGTAAAAAGCTTGCATGGCGTATTAGGTTATGATATTAATTTTTCTAAACTACTTCGTTTTAAAACGGAACTATATGCCCAATACATTTACAATGCAGCGGTAGAACAAACAAAAAGTAATTTTAGTATGTTAAATGCGGGTGCTAATTTCGGATTTCCCAATAAGACAAACTTAGTAAACAATGGCAACGGCTATAACTATGGAATAGAATTAACACTTGAAAGATTCTTAAACAAAGGATTTTATTATCTTTTCACTACATCTATATTTGAATCAAAATATAGAGGCAGTAACAATATCTGGAGAAATACCGCATTCAATAGCAATTTTGTAGTAAATGCCTTGGCTGGTAAAGAAATTAAACTTAGCAAGAAAGCTACATTTGGTATTGATAGCAAAATTACGATAACTGGTGGGCAGCGTTATACCCCTTTTGATGTAACTGCGTCCAAAAATGCTGGCTATGTAATTTATAAAGAGGCAGAAACATTCGAAAACCAAAACGATGCTTATGTAAGATTCGATTTGAAATTTTCTTACAACAGAAATGGAAACGGGTAACACAAAAGTGGTATATTGATTTACAAAACCTTACCAATAGGCAAAATATCTACCTAAGAACCTTAAATCCAAAAACGGGAACAGTGAGTCAAATAAATCAGATTGGACTTTTCCCTAACATTAATTACCAAATTACTTTTTAGAAATTAGTTGATAGATGTTAGTTGTTAGTTTAAAGCTTTGCTAAAATAATTTATTTAATAGTAACTTTAATTATGCGAAAACATAATTGCAGAATAGGATTTGATGATCGGATTGTAATGCTTATTACAATCCCTATTCTTAGTTTTATTATTCCCATTGTATTTATGGGCTGCCGTTTTGGGAGGTATCCTTATTTTAGTTGGGATAAATTTATTACAACCCTTTTCATAACTAGTTTTTTATGGATGGGCAATAGAGCCATCATGGTATATAGCAGGCGTAGATTCCCTTTGTTTAAAGATGTAAAAAAAAGGCTAATTTACCAAAGTAGTTTCATGTTGCTTTTCACCTTAATTTTTAATAATTTCCTTGGGTATTTTTTTGATTGTATTGTATTTAATGATCCTGGGCATCATTTTGGTGTTGATATGTTTATCAATACAAATGCTGCTGCCATATTTTGCACCATTATGATTATGGCCATTTATGAAAGTGTTTATTTTATGCACGAACTAAAGGGTTCTGTTGAAGAAACAGAAAAATTGAAAAGAGAAAGTCTTTCGGCACAGCTAAACGCATTGCGTACCCAGGTAAATCCTCACTTTCTTTTCAACAATTTAAATACACTTAGTTCCTTGATTCCAGAAAACCCAAAACATGCGGTAGATTTTGTGCAAGAATTATCAAAAGTTTATCGGCATATTTTAGAAGTAAAAGACGAAAAAACAATTTTACTAAAAGATGAGATAGAAGTATTTAATGCATATACTTTTTTATTAAAAACGAGGTTCGATAAAAACCTTGAAGTAAACATTGATATACCCACCGAAAAATTACGCCAAAGAATTGTTCCCCTTTCTTTACAAATACTTATGGAAAATGCCATAAAGCACAACATTGTATCTTCCGATAAGCCATTACAAATAAATGTATTTACAGAAAATGGAAGTTTGGTAATAAGCAATAACCTTCAAATGAAAAACCAAGTAAATGAATCGACTGGCATTGGTTTAGAAAACATACGAAATCGTTATAAAATAATTTGCGAGCGACCAGTAAAAGTAACAGAAAGTGAAACAAATTTCACCGTATCCATACCCTTAATAGATAATTAGAGCTATGCGAGTAATTATTATTGAAGACGAAACCCCTGCCGCCAATAGACTTTCTGTATTATTGCGTAGTTATGATAACAGCATTGAGATTCTTCAAAAATTAGATAGCATAGAGAGCAGTGTGCGCTATCTTGAGCATGCTGATAACATCGATTTAATTTTTATGGATATACAATTGGCTGATGGCCTTAGTTTCGAAATTTTTAATCAAATAAACATTGCTACGCCTGTAATTTTTACCACCGCATTTGACCAATATACGCTCAAAGCTTTTAAAGTAAATAGCATAGATTACTTATTAAAACCAATTGATGAAATGGAGTTACATCAATCGTTGGATAAGTACCAACAATTGTTTCAAAAAAAGGAAAACAATTTCTCCGAAAGAATGATAAAATTGTTACAAGATATCAATACCGTAAAATACAAAGAGCGCTTACTTATAAAAAGAGGACAACAACTTAGCTATCTTAAAACAGACAATACAGCGCATTGTTTTGCAGATGGCAAACTTTGTTATGCCGTAGATTTTAATGGCAATAAATACTTATTGGAAAACAACCTTTCCCAATTGGAAGAACAGTTGCAGCCAAATAATTTTTTTAGAATAAATAGAAATTTATTGGTAAACATAGAAGCCATAAAAAAAGTACATACATGGCTTGGCGGTAGGCTAAAAATAGAAATTGTACCTACTGCAAATGTAGAGACAATTGTAAGTAGAGAACGGGTAAATGGCTTTAAAGATTGGTTGGGGAAATAATATCCCACAAAGGGCACAAAAATCTGTGTACTTCTGTCAAACTTGCCTACCGACAGCTACCCTGTACACACAAGTTATTTAGTTTTAAAATAGGATATTTGAAAAAAAATGGAAGTTAATATATCGCCATTAAGTTTTATGGCAAATTTTAAAGGTATGACTGGAGACAAACGTTTAGATGCCCGAGCCGAAAG
>JANNGD010000169.1:0-2189 GCA_031380515.1 Ferruginibacter sp.
TTATGTTTAAGTTGCAAAGGCTGTATGTTTGATTGGAGTGGCGTGTATTTTAAACAAATCGTAAAAGCGGAAGGTTCTTTAATTTCTGTAGGATATGCATCTTTTATGATCATGATGGCTACTGGAAGGTTTATGGGTGATAGACTAGCTCAAAAATTTAGCCGAAAAAGAATGGTACAAGTAAGTGGTGTACTGATTTTTACTGGAATGATGATAGCCGTAATATTTCCCTACTTATTAACTGCCACAATCGGTTTTTTAATAGTAGGATTGGGAGTAAGCACCATTATACCGTTGTTGTATAGCACACTGGGTAAGGCAAACCTACATGTTTCTAAAAGTATAGCCATTGCCACCGTAAGTAGTTTTAGCTTTCTCGGCTTTTTAATGGGGCCACCATTAATCGGGTATATTGCTCAAATAGCAGGCCTACAATATTCATTTTCCACCATTGCATTTGCAGGATTGGGCATTAGTTTTCTAATTGGCAAGGTAAAAGAGCTTGATTAATATAACAAGCATTTATGAAAAGTCAAACAAAAATATCACTAACTGTTTGTCTAGAAAATTAAGGCATAACGAGTATCTTTCCCTGCTCCAACAATGTATTGTCTTCATTATACAATTTATAAAAAACCAAACCGGTTGCAAAATCAGCTACATTTATTGCCGTTGGAAGTATGGCATAATCCTTAAATAAACGACCCGTTCTGTCAAAAATTTGTAAGCGTTTATTTGGCGACAAACCCTGTTTTAGTACATATTGTAATGTCCCTGTTTTACTCACCGGATTAGGAAAAAATACTATATTTTGCCTGCCAGCAGTGAGCACAGAAATAACATCGGTATAAACAATAGCACCGCTTTTTAATAAAAGCTTAGCCCTAAAATAAGTAATGCCATTGTCCAATTCGTTTACAGGCTGGGTGTATATAAGGTTATTGCCTATTGCTTTTACTGAGCCATAGCTTTTTTGAAACTGCCCTAAAGAAGATAATTTTTCAAAAAAGATGCTATCTACATAACCTGCCACACTCAGCTCCAGTATGAGATCAAGCTTATTACCATCGAGCAAATTGTAGTTAAGTGTTTTGTAAAAGCAATTTATGCCCTGCAGTTCTATATTTAAAGCAACGCTTCTGGCTGCTGGTAAGCCGTTGCTCAATATTGGTTCTACGGCATAAACCAACGATGGATAAATGGAGCGATTAAACACATTAAATGTATCGGTAACGGTGGTGATGGGTTTTAAAAAAGCACTGTCTATAAGCGAATAAATCTTGTATCCGCTCGCATACACATGCTTGTTCCAAGATAAGCGAAACGAATCTGCGCACACAAAATCTACATTGGGCCTTGTTACTTTACAAATGATAAAGTTTTTAGATAAAAAAGTGCCGTAGGTTGTTTCCATTTTTAAAACAGCTGTGCTGCTGGTATCTTTTATTTGCCAGGCAAATTTATTGGAATATACTTTTAGCGATTGCTTTATCAATTGCCAATTTGCGCCGTTATTATAACTAATGTACAAGTTGCCCAGTTGGTTTGTATCTGCTACAAATGTTTTCCATTTAATGTTTAGCATTTCATTCTCCGCCCTATTTACATCCGATGCATGTTGTGGGTTTATAAACGAAAACGTATTCAGGGTATCTACATTAAAGGCAATATGAAATGGCAAAGGGGTATTGCTAATATTGGAGCCCATCACTTTTATTGTGTAATTACCGGCTGTGGGCAAAGCAATGCTTATTTGCTCGGCAGTATTTAATGAATCTCTTTTGCGGTTGGGTAGTTTACTCAGCGAATCGGCAGTAGCAAATGTACTGAGTACCCAAGGCTTGAAAATGGTACCTGTACTCATTTCCTGCAGCTCAATGTCAATATCATTTACTATGGCTTTATTGTTATTTAATGTAGCATTGCTATCGGTATAAGCAAGTGTAATTTTTAATTGTGCAGTATTGATAGGCAGGGTAATATTTTTTGTCCATACTTGGTTTTGAGAAATTGTTGAGCCATCATATTTTTTTTGTTGTATAGCTTTTACCGCTTCATAACTATTTACCAAGCCGAAACCAGTTTTATAATCAATGCCCGTTCTAAAAACATCATCTGCGGTATTAAACAAGACAGCTTTTATCAGTGATGCGGCTGGCAAAACCTGGCTATTGCTATCGGCATATACC
>JANNGD010000179.1:0-86373 GCA_031380515.1 Ferruginibacter sp.
TCTTCTTCTTTATAAAAACGTAAGTTCTCTAGCAACAGCACTTCCCCCGCACGCATCATACCCGCCGTCATGCCAGCTTGTGTGCCTATACAATCATCGGCAAAGAAAACCTTCGTTTCGCCACCCAATAATTCATGTAAATGTTTTACCAGATGTTTTAGGGAATATTTATCTGTAGGGCCATCTTTTGGTCTGCCCAAGTGACTCATTAAAATTGCACTGCCGCCATCTGCCAATATTTTTTTAATGGTAGGAATGGTAGCAGTCATTCTGGTATCGTCGGTAATAATAAATTTATCGTCGAGGGGTACATTAAAATCTACACGTACCAAGGCTTTGTGGCCTTTGAAGTTGAAGTCGGAAAATTTGCTCATTCGTTTATTTATTTAGTAATTTCTATTAATAAAGTTGATGTATCCAATAACTCCTTAATTGCAGGAGCTAACGTGTTTTTGAGAATAAGTTTCATCTGGCTATTCGGACAATTACCCATACGAAGCCAAATTAATTTGGGAGGAGGCAACAGTCTATCTAATAAATCTGCAAAATCATTGTCTTTAGATAGAATAATTACATTGGCTTTATTTTTTGCACTTAAAAAAATTATTTCATCTTTTTCATTGTTAATAAACAAGTCATATGAGGAAATTGCTTTTATACCAAACTCATTTACTATCCACTTAGCTAAAGCGGGAGATAATTGCATATCAAGCCATAATTCAATCTCATTAAGCTGCATGTAAAATAGTTGTATTGCCTACTTTTTGTGCAGCATATAATAAGGCCGCTTTAATATCATCTTCTTCTAAGGCGGGGTGTTCCTCTATAATCTGTGCATTACTCATACCACACGAAAGTAATTCTAAGATATCTTTTACAGGAAAACGCATGCCTCTTATAGTTGGCTTTCCACTCATCAACCCAGGTATTATCGTTATCCTTTTTAATAATTCTTTTTCCATAAAATTATCGTTTGTGTAAAGTTACAAATTACCCATTACAACATAAAACTATTTATAACCACTAATTATTAGGTGTAGGATGGTATATTTTAAACGTTTTCTTTATAACCGAAACAATGGTAGTGGCCAATATTGCGCCCAAAGTAGCCATAAAAATATCTTTCTGTGCATCCCAAATATCGCCTTGTGTGCCTAGGTATGCATCGCCTTGTGCAGGAAAAAACACACCAGCCACCCCCCATTCTATCAGCTCATAAAATGCACTGATAGATAAAGTGATTTCTATAGGCAAAGCCCAACCCACCCAAGTAGGAAATTTAAAATAATTTAAAAACAATTCACGCATGGGGTAAGCTAGTAAAAAGCCAAATGAGAAATGTACGATTCTATCATAATGATTTCTTTGCCAGTGTAGCGCATCTTTTAACCAATAGCCAAAAGGATTTTCGGCATACGTATATTTTGCACCATAAATATGTAAGCACAAGTAAATGGTAATAAGTAAATAACTCAGATCGCTAAACTGGTGCTTTTTAAAACTAAAAAACAAGTAAATGAGAAAGCCAAAAACCAAGGCGTTTTCCATAAACCAATTCTTTATATCGGTAGTACCTATAAAAGTGCTAACCCAAATAGAAAAGAAAATAATGCAAAAAGCAATAAGCCATTTGTTTTTTAAAAATGGGGTTCTGTAAGTTGAAATTGCATTGGAGAATGCCATAATTAAAAGTTTAGTCTTGGTTAGATTGTGAATCTCGAATATTTTTTTGAACCGCAATAGCCCCAAATATAGCCAATACAAATGCAAAAGCATAAAACCCTTTTTCGCTTGGCAGCAGGTCTGCATTAAATAAACCCACGGCAAGCAATACCATGCACAATATGGTGGCAAACCAACTCAGGCCATAATAAATATCAGTTACTGCAATGCCCTCCAACCGATCCCTTACCGATTTTTGTACAGACACTGCAGAGAATAATCCAAACATAACTACGGTAAAATAATAGCCCTTTTCGTTGAGCGACATGGCAGACCTCCACAGCCCTATAAAATACCCGATGATACCGATTCCCATTGCCGCCCACGATGCAGCAACAAATGCATTAGATGGTTTTTGTAACATGTTATTTGTTTTGGTTAAAAATAATTGTAACCCAAAAGTAGGAGAGGGGGTTGTAGGAAAATCTTAATGTAATGGTAAATAACATTTCGTTTGTAGTGCATAAATTATTTCCCTCTTTCCTTACCCCTCTATCCTTAGAGTTAAGGCGAGGCCGCATTTTAGGATTTGAAAAATAAGAATCAGTATTTACACATTTAATGCAAAGAACACTAGCGTTGATTCTTAATAAAATCCGTAGAGTGCTGTGCTAATTCTAGGTAAAGTAAGTTTTTCAACCAGTAATTTTATATTAGAATGAAAGTTCCTTGCCAAACCCCGACTTACTTTACTCGTTCGAATTTTAAGTTCCGAAAAACGAGCTTTTTTTCTGCAACACGGTTTGATAGGTATTATTTTTTTGCTAATGAGCATATCCTTGCGAAAACACGGCAGTGTTAAATATGTATTACAAAAAGATGCTATTTAAAAAGTAACAGCTAACTTGCACTTTATCGCAATTTAGAGTAGAGTGCATTTTTGATAACAGATTAAAATAAATCCTCAAAAGCTAAAACCATATTAAACAAATATCTATGAAACGTTTTTTTTATGTAATACTGTATCTTTTTTTGTCAAGTGCAGTAACAGCCCAATCGACTAACCAAGGTAGTGATTCCATTAAATATTATCAGAAGCAATTAGGGAAGTTATTCAAGGCGAGCAGGGACTCCTTGTACAATAACGCAGAATTTAAGGAAGTGTCTGAAAAAATCAGGAATCTAAAAATTAAAACCGATGATTATTCTGCATTCATGTTATATACATCCGTTTATGGTATTGATTTCAAAAAATTCAACTCCGATATTTTTAGAAGCGGTTTTAATGCATTTTCAGGAAATATGTATTCGATAGGCATTGGTTTTAGCGGCAAAAAAAAGCGTCGGATTTTTGATTTTGAACTCGCAAGTTTTGGCATTCGAAAAAAAGAAAAAAAAGAAATGGAATCAATTAGTATTAACTCATCTTCCTTTTTTTTTATGACATGGGGATATGATATAGTTAAAAGTCGCAAAATAAACATCTACCCTTATGTTGGAATTGGAGTAGCAGGTATAGACCTAAAATACAATTCTCCTGCGGCATTAAATGATACTTTCTCAAACATCAGTACAATCGTAGTAAATGATCGGTCTATCATAGCCAGTCATTTACCACTTTCATATAAAGTGGGCTTAGGCATTGAATATGTTTTATCTGACAAGTCAAATTCTGGGGGGACCATATTTTTTTGTAAAGCTGGAACAACACGACCATTTAGAAAGAGAGGATTTGATATAGAGGGAATAGACTATGATCCTAAATTTAAATTTGGAGAACTAAACCTTTCTGTGGGATTCAAATTTTTCGGGAGGTAAACAATAAAAGTACTTTATGAGCCCTCTTTTTATCCAAATTACCTAGGCAGGGTTTTGATACTTAGAATTTTGCTTTCAGATATACTGTTCTTTCTTTCTGCAGAGGGGATTCAACTATGGTACTTTTATGCTGATAATTATATGTTTGAGAAAAGCTTGTTGGGACAGAAGCATTGAACTGAAATTCCAGTTTATTCCTAGTGTGTTTTACTTGCTATTCTTGCAATATGCTGATAAGCAGTATCAATATTTTTTGCCCCTTTCTATCCTTAGCTTTAAGACAAGGCCTTCTTTAAGGATTTTAAAATAAAATGTTTTTTACTCATTCAATGTAAAACAGACCAATTCTATTGCTTATTAAAAATCCGTAGAGCGCTACTCAAGCTCTACGGATAGTTTATTCTGTTTCTTTTATTTAATTAATTAATTGTCCCTATTCCTGAAAGTGCACCATCATTAGTCGAATTGGTATCTGCACCACCTACAACAGTTACGTTCACACTTTGATTTGTTCCTGCTGGTACACCAGAATTTCTTCTGATAGTAAGACCTAAAGAAGCCTGACCACCAACCGAAACACTAAAGCCAGGTTGAGAAACCGCTATGATATTTAAACCACTCTTATAGAATTTCCAAGTTGTGTTATCATAAGTAGCTCCTAGGTTTGCCGAAGTTCCAGCATTACCTACTACTGCTGTAGCCAAAGTAGTTGGAAGCGTAGTAATACCATTTACTGCGGCATTAAATGAAGGTGGTATTGCAATGGTAACAGTGATAGTACCATTTGAATTACCTACAGCATTTTCAAATAAATCTACTACTAGCTCTTGAGCTGTAGTAACAGTAGCAAGGTTAAATAAAGATGTTTCTACCTGAATACCAGGTGTAAGATCGCAACCAGATAATGCAGCACCAGAAGAACCAGCTGTTAAATTTGGACGATAATCTGGGTTTAAGAAATCCCATGCATTTGTTAAAACATCACAAGGTGTACCTACTGTAGTATTTGTATTTGCAGCAGCTGTTAAATAAGTAGCAGTTGCAGCATTTTCAGCAGCTACAGCCACGCCTGCATAAGGAGCTGGCCATACGGTGGTTAAATCCATTGCAATAATGTTATTTTGGAATGCAGCACCACCTACAGTAGCACTATTTGCTATTACATCAGTATCCATAACCAAACCTCTCCAGTTGTTCATAAGAATACTGTTGTATATTTTCAATTGTGTATTTCTTCTTAAACGTGCACCTCTTCTAAAAGCAGCTGGGGAAGCCGGAGGTATTGTAACTGAAGGTGTATTAGCTGTACATCTAAAAGCACCTATTTGTGTAACGTTATAGAAACTTGCACTTGTTTTTGGTAATGATGTAAATGGACCAGGATTCTGGTTGTCTGACTCAAAGCCCTCAGAAGTAGAACTTGTATTATTATCAGCTACGTTAGGATCTTTTACAGACAAAGCAAATTGTACTATACCACTATAGCCATTATCTGTATCAAAATCATCATCCAATGTTCTGTAAGCAACCAAATGCTTGCAATTTACTGCACCACCAAACCACTCAAATGCATCATCATTACCAAAAGAGGTTTGTATATAATCTACAGTAGTACCACTACCTACAGCACCAAATGTTAAAGAATTTAATTCGTTATCAGTAGCTATTGCAAAACCAGCATATTCAATACGTACATACTTTAAAGACCCAGAGTTGTCCGTATTATCAGTACCACCAAAGCGAGCCCTTGGCTCAGTAGCTCCAATTCCTTCAATAGGCACGTTTGTGCCTAAGTTGTTAATGCCTTTCCCTAAAATTGCTATACCACCCCAATCGCCTTTAACCCTAGCGCCCGCAGCTCTGCTAGATGTAAAAACAATAGGGTTACAAGCTGTACCATTTGCAATTATTTTAGCTCCTCTTTGAATAATTAAAGTGCTGATAATGGTATTTGCATCTCCACGTATTACAGTACCAGGCTCAATAGTTAGCGTAATCAATGTATCTACGTAAACAATCCCTTGTAGAAGGTAAACATTGTTTTTTGTCCAGGTTGTATTTGCAGTTATAACACCCGATACGTTTACAGTAGGTGCCGCATAAAAAGTATTTTGAGGATCCCAGTTGGTCCAATTGTCTGTCCACTGTGCAGTGGGTGCTGGTGCAAATGCGCCACGGTAACTTGTAGGTTCTACAAACTGAGCATTTACAAGCGTTGCTGTAAATAATAGTAAGGGTAAAATTGATAAGATTTTCTTTTTCATTTTAATGTTTTTTTGTAAAGATTTAATGATTTTTTTTGAATTAATTTGTGTTAAGTCGATTTGTTGTTTTACTTCATTTGCAAATAATTTTTATGTTAGAAAATTTGTATAGTTGTGTTTTGTAATTTGCACCTGCTATCTAAATAATAACCAAATGCTAAATAATAAACTTGAGGTGGTGGTTGTATTGTTATACTCGTAAGAAATTGCATTTTATTCAATAATTTAAAAAAATATTATAATATAAAAACCCTGTAAACACAGGTGTTTTTCTTCAGATATTGGAGGATTTTTAAAGCTAAAAACTTGGACGTAAAAGTATATTTTATGTTAAAGTTTATTGGATTTTTACCATTACCAAAACATAATCAAATTGTGTTTTTTAAATGAAGAAAATGTTATGACTTTGCAAGTATGAAGCAAGAAAATGAAGCGAGAAATTTATTATTGTAATTAATTACCTAATTAGAAAAATGATACAAATAATTATGTATTTATATCCAATTGGAGATAAAAAGAAATTGCTGTAAATAAAAAAGTGCTAAACATTTTTATTTGTTTAACACGTTTTTACTATATTCCTATTGGTTTACTATGCTATGTTTTTTACATTAAAATTTAAAAGTTGCACTAAAAATAAATGACCTAGGAGAAATGTTTGAAGAAAAAATTCTATCCTTCTCTGTAAAGGATTTGGTTTTATCATAATCAAAATAAGTAGTGATATTTTGAGCCAATAAATCTCTAATATTAAATTTCAATTCGACTTTGCTATCGTAAAAAGTTTTAGCTATCTGAAAATCTATTACTGTTCTTTCTCTATCATACACATCAGGTAATAACCTACTTCCTCCAAGTACTAGCCTCTCCCCAATTCTATTTACAGATAAGGTAGAAGATAAGCCTGTTTTTTCATCACTATACCCAAGCGAACCATTTACAATATAAGGCGACTGACCTTGCAGAGGTCGGCTAAGTTCAGTACTACTATCTTTTGATAACCCTAATGGAACTTCTGATTTCATGTAAGCCCCATTGCCAGAAAGTGTAAATTTACTTAGCAGCGTATTTTCATTTTTTTTACCAAACAAGGTAGATAATAGCACCCTAAACTCCGCTTCTACACCGTATAAAGTAGAAGTTGGTTTGTTTTCATAAGTAGCTTCAGAAGGGGCATTAGGTGACAAAATGAACTCTATAGGGTTTGTGAATTTTTTATAAAATGCAGATACAGATAATAGCTGTGACTTACCTGGGTAAATTTCGTATCTAAGATCGTAATTATTTATTTTTGCCCTTGTTATAGACGGATTTCCATAAATAAATAATCCACTAATAAATTCATAAAAACCGAAGGAGGCTAATTCTCTAAACTCAGGTCTGTTAACGGTTTCGCTATATGATACCCGTAAGTTTGTTTTTGGGGTTAGGGCATACACAAAATTGGCGGAGGGCAAAAAATCTACTTTAGTAAAATTAATGTTAACTGCACCTAATCCCCTTTGCGCAGCAACTAATTTTTGGTTAAAGCTTTCCATACGCACACCTGCTATAAGCCTTAGTTTTTTAAAAAAACGTTGGTCATTCATAATGTATGCATGTGTATTAGATGAGGAGGCTACGTATTCAGAATTTGGCACAGTGCCATCCTGAACGGATACAGAAGCTTTACCATTAGCCATTGGGCCTAAATATTGACTTAAAAATCTTTGATCATCAGGTAGATTAATAACGGAAAAATCTTTCGGGTAAGTAGTACCCTCATATTGTATAAAATTTAAATCTCTTGTACCAAACACTCTATCTCGCATTTGATAACCTGCACCAATTTTTATAAAATTTTGGCTATTCTTCATAAAAGTATAAGGCTGTGTAATGTCTATTTTAGCACTTCTCAAAATTTCTTGTGAGTTTGTAGAAATCATACCGCCGGGTGCACCTCTAGCTGCTGCGCCTCCTCCAAGTAAACCTGGTGCTAGCAGCAATTGGTTGGGCATTTCTCTACTCACCTCACTGTAAGCTGCTAACCAGTTAACTTTTGTTTTTATTTTACCTATTTGGTGGTCCCCTGTAAGCTGGCTACTGAATATTTTATCAGATATAAATTGCATGAGTGTTTCACCCTGGATATTGCTAGAATCAAAAGTAAGATCTACATTACCAAACCTTCTTACGAATCTATTATCGGTATTCACACTTAGGTTGTTTTTCCAGCTAATGCTGTTTCGGTTATTTATTTTAATACCAATATTACCAAGGGCTGCCCATATTATTTCATCATTATAAATAGAATCTTTTGCTTTTCTTATTTGCTGAGGAAAATAGCTTGGGTCAGAAGGGTCAAGGGAATAATCGGGATTGTTATAACTGTTTCTTTCGCCGGTTACAAAAGTAAAACTTCTGTTGTACGTTAAAGAAACCAAAGAAGAAATGAATTCCTGTTCTTTTCTGTTTATGTTAAGACTTTTTACTACCTGAAAATTAAAATTGGGTCTTGTATTGGCCGTTTTTGTACCCCATTTATATTTACCGAAAAGTTTTGCTAAATTCAGTCGTTCATCAAATGTCAAATTTCCAAATCCATTTTTATCGGCTGGTATCCCATCTGGCACCGCTCTACTTCCATCATCCAACCCCAGCCAGTCGTTTTTGCCTTTCATTTCATTAAATAGGCGGTTTTTCCCTGTTATTAAAGAGTTGTAGCCCTGCCCAATAGTAATTACACCAATTCGTTTAGATGAGGTAGATTTTGTGGTAATATCGATAATACCTCCTGCAAACTCCCCACTTTTATCTGGCGTGGCAGTTTTATAAATAATAAGATTTTCTAAAATGGCAGAAGGGAAGATATCAAATGCAAATGCCTTTCTATCGCTTTCTGTACTTGGTAATGGTGCTCCATTTATAAAAGCGGCATTGTACCTATCGTTTAGCCCCCTTATTACAGCAAACTTATCATCTTGTATGCTTGCACCACTTACTCTCTTTATAACATCGCTCGAACTCCTATCAGGTGTTTTCTTTATACTTTGCTCAGATATTCCATCACTTACACTGGCACTGTTTTTTTGTGCTATCAATAAGGATTCTACTGTAGCCCCAGCGGCTTTTAATCTTTTGGTTCCTGTTATTACTACTGCATCAGAAGCCTTTACATCCAAAGAAATACTAATATCTGTATTGTCATTTTCCTTCACTATTACTTCTTCAATAATTTTTGCTTCATAGCCTGCGTAGCTGCACTTTATAGAATATTTTCCAGTGTCTAATTTATTAAAACTAAAAACGCCATTTTGGTCAGCAGCTTTTGTTTTAGTTTTTTCTATAAGTGTAAGACTGGCACCACCTAATGGTTGCCCCGAACTGGCACTTATAACTTTTCCGGTAATTTTTCCATTTTGTGCAAATACTACATGAGATATGGCAATAAGTAATATGAGGCAATAAAATCTTTTCATTTGTTCCAATTTGTGCAAAGGAAAATTATTATTGCTTTACGGAGGTTAACAAAACGTTATGCAAATATTAACTCTTGCTGTTGACAGGATTTTAAAAATCTTTTATTGGGGATTGTTTACAAAAAAGGGGAACAAGTTAATGTATCCCCTTTAGCCTTCTAATAAAAATGCATTGAAACTAAACAAAGGTTAGCATAACATGTTGGTTTATTAAATGGTTATTGTTATTAAATTATTACGAAAAAAATTTCTTAGTTTATATTTTCAAGTAAGGTTTTGCTTTACACTTTAAAAAAATTAAAAGCACCATTTTGTTTCGTTTATTACCATGCATAAACTAGAAATTGTTTACGTTTTTACCGGTATACTTTTTAATTAATTTCAACTACAGCATTTACATCAAATAATCTTTTTGGGTTATTTCTTTACCGGAAAATATTCGTACGCAATCTTATATTCAATATTTTTATAGGATTCCATCATTTCGCCAATGGGCAAATCATCTTTTTGGGGTGTAGGTTCGCAAAGCGTAAATAATATCCCTTTATATGATATAGGGATGCCCACAGGTTTTTGCAACGCTACGGCTATTGTAACATGTGTAGGGTATAGCAATAATATCATTGGCAAATCATACATTTCTTTTACTAAATAATAAAACAATGCCACCCTATCATCGCAGTCGCTGTATTTATTCATAAGTGTTTGCTCTGGCGAAAGCCTTTTTTCCACTCCAAAATTCTGCTCATCCGTTTCGTATAAAAAAGCATTTCTTGTAAAGTTCATTAGATAAGCTACACCTGCTTTTTGAGATTTCTTTTTTACTTCCTTCTTTAATTTTGGAATAAGGGAATTGTATGTTTTTTTACTTAGTGGAATATTAAAATAGTAATCAAAATCTACTTGGGGATAGTTATTAAAGAGTATTTCCATTTGTGCATCTATCGCAATTTTAAATGTATTCATCCTGCGATGGTATTTAAAAAATACTTCTTTCTCTTTAATGTATTTTTCTTTAAACTCCGGTATATAATCTATCTTGTATGAAAATGGTTTTGTTGCTGTTTGCAAATCAATATTTACCCGCCTTAGCTCATTTTCTTTAAAATTTATTTTTTCAAAGTCATGTATATTTAAGCACACATATTGCTTTTCGTTTACTACAAAAAGTGGTAAGTCATACACATTGTCGTTACTTTGTACATAGAGCAACAACTTTTTATTTATAAATGCTAATTGCGCATTGTATCCACTTTTTAACAACAAGAACCACTTGTACAAAGTATAATAATCGAAGTTGCTTTTTTTAGGGCAAATGGCTTCTGCCGTTCTTCTTATAAGCTGGTAGTACAGCCAATCGTTTAGTGCAAACTTATTCTTATAGTTTAAAAGCGAGTCTATTACGGGTTGAAAGTTTTGATTGTTTGTGTAGGTAAAAAAAGCAAGTGCTTCCTTTTCTGTTATATTTTTTTGTAAGTCAACACAATATTCGAGCTCCGTTTGAATCGTAATTGTATCACCAAAATATACAACATTCAACCTACCCAATAGCTTTTGCCCAAACCCATTATTAGGAGAAAGAAAAAGAAACCACAGTACCAGCAATATCGCATTTATAGTTTTCAAAAAAATAATATAAGAACTAAAGTTAAATATTATTAGCAATTATGAAACGATAAAATATTGATAAACCTTACAACATTATTTCTAATTCTAATTACAAACGCAAAAAAACTGTACTTTATTTTGCCAGCAATTTTAAATTATTCATTTTTTCTATAAATATATCATCGATATCTACATAGTAAAACAGCCCGTTTTTTATTATGTACATATGCCTACAATCATCGCTACTGTAAGAAAAATAAATTGTTTGTATAACATCTTCTTTGTAAAAACACCAAATTTTTCCAATGCTCCTGCATTTTTTTATGGTAGAAAAAAGGGCTGCTTTTTTTTCAAGCTGTTTTTCTAAAAAGCTAATATTTGTGGTATCAGCGGTTTTAAATTGTGTATAAAATCTAGTATACCTAAGCGAGTCTTTACCAAGAGGGTCTTTGTAAAAAACAAATACTAAACTGTCTAATTTTTGTAATTTGTTCTCAATATTAATGATTGATTCTATTGAATCTTGGGTGATGTTTTTCGCATTTTCTGGCTTTACTTTTTTGCCATTTGTAGTACATGCAACTAAAACGGTAAAACAAAAAAACAAAAGCGAAGGCGAGATAATTTTATTCATAAAAGATTGATTTTACAACAAAGCCGCTTAAAATTAAGCGGCTTTGCAAATCTATTAAACTATTTTTTAGTATACATTTGTTTTAGGTGTAAAACTTGTCCACCCTTGTAACCAGTTGGTAGTTCCAACTGCTCCTACATAGCTAGTAGCAGTAAAACCTGTTAATCCAAAAAAGCTAGCAGCATTTGCAGCAGTAGCAGGGCTACCTGCTTTAGGAGCAAAATTTGGCGCAGCAAGGTTGAACGGATTTTCCAACATTATATCTGTTGCAGCCGTATAAGTTTTACAACTATCTAATCCCTCTGCTTTGGTTTTTACTGTAGCAGCAGTAATTAATGCAGTACTTGATACCTTGTACGGCTCAACTATTGCGTGTACTAAGTTATGACGGAATGTAGAAATATTATCGATATAAGATTGTGCAGTAGCATCGCTCTCAAACTGAAAACCTCCTTTTTGATAGCCCATTAAAATAGAGTTGCGCAATACAAACTGCGTAGAACGTCTCCAACGGGTATTAAAATTATGATTGCCCAACACACCTGCTGCACCATTAGGACCACAAAATGTGAAATTGCTCATTTGTGGTCGAGTAAAAGGAGTAGCCAATGTTCCTGTACCATCATTATCACACTCTATACCATTGCCAGCATCACCACCATCTATAAATAAAGGATCACGAAGAGATATACCAAATTGTAAGCGACCTACAAATCCAAAATCAAAATCAAAATCATCATCAGCAGTTGCAAATGCAATTAAATTTTTAGGGTTCACCGTACCACCAAAAAATTCATACGCATCATCATTACCATAAGATACTTGTATGTTTTCTAAAATGGTACCGCTACCTACACCACCGCAAGTAAGGCCATTTATTTCTGAGTTAGGATCGGCAGCTATACCAGCAAACTCTATTCTTACATAACGCAATATGCCGCTGTTATCAGCTACAACAGAACCACCATATTTACTATTTATACCACCTTCAATAATTGGCTCAGTTGCCCTGTTTGTAGGAGCATTGCCCAACAAAACAATACCACCCCAATCGCCAGGTGCTCTTGTAGCTGGCGATTTGCCAGAAGTAAATACAATAGGCTCAGCAGCAGTTCCATCGGCGAACAAGCGGCTGTTTCTTTCAATTATTAAAGCCCCTTTTTGTACGCTATCGCTCACGATTACGGACCCTGGTGCGAATCTTATTGTCCCTCTATTGGTTACAAATACATAGCCTTTTAAAATGTACTTTCCTTTTGGCAATTCTATAACATCTTCAATATTACCAGTAATTATTTTACTAGCTATAATTTGTTCTTGTTTGGTGCCCAATCCGCTTGAAGAGCTTCCACCATTGTTTGTTACAGAGTCATCTACTTCTACTTTCACACAGCTCGTCATTAAAATAGCTGATAAAGAAAGCAATCCAATTATTTTTTTCATGATACTTATTTTTATTATTTACGTTTTTAGTTTTATATGTTGTATTAAAATGTGTAATTAAAACCTACAGTGATAGTGGTGCCTGGTTTATACCTAGAAAAATATTTATCAGTAGCACCATTAAAAGCATTTTTATCATCTCTGTTTTCGTATGTAGCTACTTGCTGGTTTAATAAATCGCTCATTGTCAATTTCACTTCTCCCTTATTTTTTAGTACTTTTTGGCTTATTTGAAAGTCTATTAAATCTCTTGGTTTTTCATAAAAACTACCTATAGTTTTATTACCTACCAAAGTGAGTCTTTCTCCTATCCTATTATAAAGTAGCGATATGTTTGTGCCTTTTTCGCCATCATATTGAAACCCTGCATTTATTAGGTAAGGAGATTGCCCTTGTAGTGGACGATCCGTAGCTTCATTTTTTAGCCCTGTAGTTGGGTTTACACCGCCTAATGTAACTTTAGAAATAATAAAAGATGCATTTGCATTAAAATACAAATTATTTAACCATCCTTCCTTCCCTGCATTAAGAAAAGATAAACTTTTTCTTATTTCTGCTTCAATGCCAAACAGATTTGCTTTTTCTGCATTTGTAAATTCATACAATCGTCTGCTCAATCCGCTGGCTTCATTTAGCTTAAGCTCAATAGGGTCTGTAAAGCTTTTGTAAAAAGCACCCAATGAAACTACTTCTCCAGCTTTTGGATAAAACTCATATCTAATATCATAATTATTTATGCTAGCACGTTTTAAGCTATCGTTACCAGCTGTAGAAGCCAATTGCTCAAAATCGAAGAATGCAAAACTTGCAATCTCCCTAAACTCTGGGCGAGCTACTGTTCTAGATGCTGCCAATCTTATATTTGTTTTACTCGTTGGGCTATATGTAAAGTTTATAGATGGCAAAACATCTAATTTCTTAGAATTTACAATTTGTGCCTTGTCTGTACCTCTTTTATTGGATTTTAAAAACTGTTCAAAATACTCCGCTCTAGCTCCCCAAACTATCCTTATCTTCTCTGCAATTTTGTTATCAAGCATTATATAACCTGCACTAAGGGCAGATACACCCATATATTTATCTGATGGGGTTTGAAGGTCGGTTGTAAACCTAAAACCATCGTTTCTAAAATTTGCATTATTAAATATTTGGTTGTAGGGCAGCCTAAGAAGACTCAAGTCTGTAGGTTCTTTTAAACCTAAAATAATTGCTTTAAAATCTCTAAGCCTTACAGTTGCTGCGCCACCAATTTTTAAAGACTGCTTAAGTTTACCAATTTGAAACGGTAAAGATGCAGATGCGTTGTATCCAAACGATCTGTCAGATAAGTCGCTAAAAAATCTATTGGTATTGTTTCCCCGCACGTTTAAACTGAATATATCCGTTGTTCCTATAGATCTAGTATAAGTTTGTACCCTCAAATCTGGTTGGGATTTTTCATTCAAAGAGAAATTCAAATTCCAGTTTAATTTTATATTTTTAAAATTCAAGCCATGTGAACCTTCTAACTGAGCAGCATATAAACTTCTTTGGTTTAATATAGATGATTTTAATCGTACATCTTGATTGTTGTCGTTACTAATACCAGTTCTGTTATAATAATTATCTTCCAATAATTGGTTAAACAAGTTCTTGAATGCTATTTTGCTTTTCTTATATGTCCAAGCGAAATTTGCTATAGCACCTACATTTACGCTGTATTTATTTTGAACATCTACATAGTCAAAATCTGCTTGGCCAGTAGCTCCTGCTTGAAAAACAGATTTAGTAGCATCAAAAATCAATTTAGAATTTCTGTACGTCAAACCTAATATAGAACCAAAAGCAGCTCCGTTTTTAAACTTTTTTACGTTTGCAAGTGTAAGGTTATACTGCTGCACCGGGCCTGCTTTGGTATTTACTTCATCATACGCTCTATCGTTAAACGATTTTGAAATGTCTAGTTGTTCGTTTACAGAAAGTTTATCGTACTCTTGAAACTTTATTGGATATGACCCTTGCAGCGCCCTTCCTTTACTAAAACCCAATGCTTCTGTACTTGCCCTCTCATTGCTTACAAAATCTTTAAAAACAGATTGCGTATTAAAACCCAAACTTACGCCAACAATTATTTCGTTTTTAGATGGAATATCTTTTGTTTGTATTTGTACAAGTCCTCCAGCAAATTCTCCTGTAATATCGGGAGTAGCTGTTTTATTTATTATTATGTTATCAATAAGTGTAGATGGGATAACATCAAAAGAAAATGCTTTTTTGTCTGGCTCGCTACTAGGCAATGCTGCACCATTAATAAAGGCTGCATTGTACCTGTCGCTAAGCCCTCTTACTATTACAAATTTATTGTCCTGTATAGATGTACCACTTACCCTGCGTAGAACCTCCCCAGTGTTTTTATCTGGAGTACGCTTTATAAAATCTGCTCCTAAGCCGCTAGACAAGGCTGTGTTGTTTTTTTGAAAAGTTAACAATGATGCAGCATTTGCTTTACGAGCAGTGCTTGTAGACCTTACTACTACCGCCTCTTCCGTTTTTTCTCTTTGGGTAAGTGCAAGATCTTGCGTTGTTATAGCCCCTTCTTTTATTTCAATATCATCAATAGGTTGTGTAACCCCATTGTAAGAAAATACCAACGTTATTTTTGAAGCTCCTTCTACTATAATAGTGTACCTACCGTCAACGTCTGTAGATGTTCCTTTACCAGTTTGCTTATTAGTTATTGTAACACCTGCCAATGGCTGACCAGTTTTAGAGTCGGTAACTTTCCCTTCTATTTTCCCTTTTTGTGCGAAACTTACTATAGAGGTTAATAATATTGTAATGGCTAATAATAATGATCTCATCTCTTCTCTTTATTTGAATGCAAAGAGAACATTTCAATGTTACGGGATAGTGAACGAAATGTTACCAAATAGTTAAGGCGTGTGTTGTTGTGCTATGTTAAGAAATAGTTACCAAAAATAAAGCTATGCTTATAAGTGGCTATAATCCTACTTTTGTCCCCAAACATTACAAAATTATGGCAGGACTAAACTCTATTCTAAAAATCTTCTTACCTAAAGACAGGATATTTTATCAACTATTTGAAAGCGTATCGGCAGAGTTGGTAAAAATGGGTGAAAAGTTAAAGGTACTGGTAAACGAACCAGATTTTGATGCCCGTGCAAAATTAATATTAGAATTAGAAGATATGGAGCATGTAAATGATGACTATACCCATCAAATATTTACAGAGCTAGGCAAAAACTTTATTACTCCATTTGATAGAGAGGATATACATTACTTGGCTTCTGCATTAGATGATATTGCTGATTACATTTATGCATCTGCCAAAAAAATAAATTTCTACCATGTAAATCCGGATGATATTGGCATAAAAAAGTTCGGGGATATCATCCCACAAGCTTGTGTAGCCGTACACAATGCTGTTATCGAACTGCGCAATATGAAAAATATGCGACAAATTACAGATGCTTTGGTTATCATAAACAGTATTGAAAACCAGGCAGACGACATTTTTGATATGAGTATTGAAAGACTTTTTGCAACAGAGCCCGATGCCAAAGAAGTAATTAAAAAGAGGGAGATTTATCAGGTAATGGAAATTGTGACTGACAAGTGTGAGGATGCTGCAAACGTAATTGAAAGCATTATTGTGAAATACGCTTAAAACAATATGCAGATTTGCAAATATGACAATTTGCAAATAGAAACGCAATCGACTTAACTTATTTGCATATCTGCACATTTGCCCATTTGCATATTTGCTCATTTTCAAATTTTCTTTATGACCCTAGTAATCGTAATCATAGCGCTGGCATTAATATTTGACTACATCAATGGTTTTCATGATGCCGCAAACTCCATTGCCACCGTAGTTTCTACCAAGGTGCTCACCCCTTTTCAGGCCGTATTGTGGGCAGCTATTTTTAATTGTGTAGCTTATTTTATTTTTAAAGACCATGCTGTTGCCAATACAATTAGCAAAACAGTACAAAAAGAGTTTATTACTTTACCTGTAATACTTTCTGGTTTAATTGCAGCTATTTTTTGGAACTTGCTTACATGGTGGTATGGTATTCCTTCCTCTTCTTCGCACACACTTATTGGTGGGCTAGCTGGTGCTGCTATTGCCCATGCCATGGCCTCTAAAGGAATGGGCGTAAGTTGGGCCAGTGTAATTGAGTCCAATTCTATTATCAATATTATACTTTTTATTTTCTTAGCGCCACTAATTGGTATGGTTATTTCTATTTTCATTACGGTGGTCACAATCATGCGAAACCTTTGGCTAAGAATCTTAATTATAGCGTTAGCCACCATTATCACTTTTTTTGCATTCGGAAAATTTCAACTCTCCAAAATGGACGAGGGCGCACAAAAGTTTTTAAAAATAGATAAATACAAAGCAGAGGTAAAACTAGGTACTGCTAATCTAGCTGCCAATCCTACTGATAGCAAGAATATAAAATTTTTAGCTACCGCTCAAGAAAAATTAAGCAAGGCTTTGCCAAATTATGAGCACATAAAAGGGGAGCTGAGTCGTTATGATAAGACAGGTGCAGATGCAATTGCAAAAAAAGCGGAAGAAAATGGATGGCTAAAAGATATAGAAGCCAGTAGGTTAAAAGATGATGTTCGCAATGCAAATGGTTATTTGATCCTAGAAGCAAATTCAGCTACAGACTCGCTCATAAAATTAGAATTTACAAAGGCAAAACTGCTTACGGAAGATTATAAAGACCCTCTAAAGAAATATTGCAACAGAACAATTTCTTTGGACAGCACCATGCTTGCCTTAAATGCTATTTATCCGATTGCACCCGAGTTTAAGAAAAATGTTCAAGATAAAATTCAAAAATTTAGTATTGAAAAATCATTTGCCAAAGAGATTGGAATGGCTGACAACAGAATAATAGCCTGGGGAATTGTATTCACGTCTATTTTCTTTTGCTTAATATACTTATATGTAGAAAAAATAAGAACACCCAATGCTTATAAGATGGCCAACATGTTCAAAAAACTACAGCTATTTAGCTCTGCAGCATTTAGTATTGGCCATGGTGGTAACGATGCGCAAAAAGTAATGGGTGTAATTGGCGTAGCACTTATTTCAAGTGGGCAAATACAAAACTTTTCTGACCTTCCCAACTGGGTGCCCATAGCCTGTTATCTTGCTATTGGGTTTGGAACAATGAGTGGCGGATGGAAAATTATTAAAACCATGGGCACCAAAATAACAAAAGTTACGCCGCTCGAAGGGGTGGCCGCAGAAACCGCTGGCGCTTTAACACTGTTTTTCACCGGGCAAATGGGTATTCCGGTTTCTACAACACACACTATTACTGGTAGTATTGTGGGAGTAGGCGCCACCAAACGTTTGAGTGCGGTGCGATGGGGTGTTACGGTAAATTTATTATGGGCATGGATACTAACCATTCCTGTGAGTGGATTGCTGGCAGCATTGGTATATTTTATTGTGAGGTTTTTCTTAGGGCACGGATAAATAATTATTGAAAAATATTTAAAAGCTACCAACGATTAAATGTTGGTGGCTTTTTTTATGAAATCGTTTGTTGTTACACAAAATTTCTTTTAAGTACAATAAAAACTTAAATTTGTACAAACAATAGAAATGGAAGCTATAAAGGCAATAGCCAAAAGAACAAAAACAGGGAAATATAAAATTGATTTGCCTGCTGCTATTACTGAAAACGAAGTAGAAGTGATACTCCAAATTGTAACCCCAATATTAAAAATAAATAAAACAACAGCAGATTTTGCTGGTAAAATGAAATGGAAAGGCGATGCAATCGCTTATCAAAAAGAAATAAGAGATGAGTGGAACTAAAATTATTTTAGATACAAATACCTTATTGTTTTATTTGCAAGGAAAACTTGAAATTAAAGTTGACATAAATCATATAGGGATATCAATAATTACAAAAATAGAATATCTGGTAAACCCCGAACTCGGCGTGAAAGATATCCATCTATTTAACACGCTTGAAGAATATATCAAAATTTTTTATTTGTCAGATAAGGAAGAAAAAATCTTTAAAGAGACCATAAAAATCAGAAAAAGATACAAATTAAAACTACCCGATGCCTTAATAGCTGCTACAACTATAGTAAATAGCGCTACCCTTTTAAGCGCTGACGACGTATTTGCAAAAGTCTTCAATCTAAAATTCCAGCTAATAAAAATATGAATACAATACTAGTTACCGGCGGCTGTGGCTACATTGGCTCCCACACCATTGTAGACCTGATAGAAAACGGATACCATGTTATTTCTATTGACAATAACAGTCGTAGCGATGCCTCTATTCTCAACGGTGTAAAACAAATAACGGGTGTAGCCGTAAAAAACTACAAAGTAAACCTCTGCAATTTTGATGAAACACATGCGATATTTCAAGAGAATGAAAACATAAGCGGCATCATACATTTTGCCGCATACAAAGCAGTAGGCGAATCGGTAGAAAACCCATTGGATTATTACGACAACAATTTAAATTCCCTTATAAATATTTTACGCTGTGCGGTAGAATTTAATGTGCCACATTTTGTTTTTTCGTCGTCTTGTACTGTTTATGGAAATCCATTGAGCATACCCGTTACGGAGGATTCTCCTTTTCAGCCAGCATCATCACCCTATGGCGCTACCAAACAAATGGGTGAAGAAATTGTACAAAACTGCTTGACAGCGGTGCCTGAACTGAAAGCGGTCTTGTTGCGCTATTTTAATCCTGTTGGTGCGCACCCTTCTATTGCCATTGGTGAATTGCCCATTGGCAAACCTCAAAACCTAGTGCCAGCCATTACGCAAACCGCTATTGGCAAATTACCACAAATGAAAGTATGGGGTAGCGACTATAATACAAAAGATGGCACCTGCGTACGGGACTACATACATATATGTGATATAGCACATGCACATACGTTGGCAATTCAATATTTGGAGCAAGGCAAAAACAAATTGGCCTGCGAAATTTTTAACTTGGGTACGGGCACAGGTTTTACGGTGTTAGAAATGATAAAGACTTTTGAAAAAGTAAGTGGCGTTTCTTTAAATTATATTTTAGCAGCAAGGAGAGCAGGGGATGTGGTAGCAATTTATGCCAATAACGACAAAGCAATAAATGAATTACAATGGCATACAAAATATAACATTGAGGATATGATGCACTCTGCTTGGGAGTGGGAGCAGAAGATTAAGGGTGGTTTGTAGAAGGGTTGATGGGTGTTGAAGGGTGGAAGACTGTTGAAAGGTTGTTGCAAATTGTTGAAGGGTTAAAGGGCTTTTTATAATATAGTGTAAATCAATTTCTTTCGTTCTACCCTTTAAAAATCTTTTATGCCAACCCCGCCTTACCTATAAAAAACGCCTTGCCGACTTGCCGGCAAAAAACAACAGACGCCCCCTGGCAAAGTGGTTTTAGCCAAATCAAATTTATTTCCCCCTACAACTGCATATTTAACCTAACAAACTTAAATTGCACCCAAATTAAAAATTAATATGTTAAGCGAAATAGAAGTAACGGGTAAAAAAGACACCAGAAGCGGTTTTGGAGATGGGATTTTGGAAGCCGCCCAAGCAAATGAAAATATTGTAGCCCTTACCGCAGACCTAGCTGGCTCACTAAAACTGGGCGGTTTTATAAAAGCATTTCCCGAAAGATTTATTCAATGCGGCATTGCAGAAGCCAATATGATAGGCATTGCTGCGGGACTTACCATTGGCGGCAAAATACCTTATACTACCACTTTTGCAAATTTTAGCACGGGCCGTGTATACGATCAGATAAGGCAAAGTGTAGCGTACAGCTGCAAAAATGTAAAAATTTGTGCTTCACATGCAGGACTTACACTTGGTGAAGATGGAGCAACTCACCAAATACTAGAAGACATTGGTTTAATGAAAATGCTACCTGGTATGACTGTAATTGTACCTTGCGATTATAACCAAACAAAAGCTGCTACCAAAGCAATTGCAAATTACGAAGGGCCTGTTTACCTACGTTTTGGCCGCCCTGTTTGGCCCATATTTACCAAAGAAGAAGATTTTGAAATAGGCAAAGCTCAAGTATTAAATGAAGGAAAAGATGTTTCCATTTTTGCCTGTGGCCACTTGGTATGGATTGCTGTAGAAGCTGCAAAAATATTAGAAGCAAAAGGAATCAGTGTAGAATTGATAAATATACACACTATTAAACCCTTAGATGCTGCAGCAGTATTGGAATCTATTAAAAAAACAGGCTGTGCTGTAACTGCAGAGGAACACAATATTATAGGTGGTTTAGGAGATAGCATTGCCCAAGTGGCTGCTAAAGAATTTCCAGTACCTATAGAATACATAGGTACAAAAGATACTTTTGGAGAAAGTGGAAAACCAGAAGAGCTATTGGTGAAATATGGTTTGGATGCCAATCATATCGTGTTGGCAGCAGAAAAAGCTATTGCAAGAAAGATATAAAAGCAACGATTTCAATTATATACAAGCATTACTCAAAAAGTAATGCTTTTTTTTATAAAATAAAGAAACCTAAAGAACCCCTCATTCGTCTTATATACAAATACATTAATATACAGTTTACAACATATTAAACCCCTATGATCTAAGAGGAACAAAAGCAGAATATTAAAGTAAACCAACCTACTTTACATCAATTCAATTATTGTTCAACCCCCCAACCGAGCTTTTTGCTCGGTTTTTTTATTGCTGGTTACCGATCAATTTATTTCTTTATAAACGAATTAAAAAAGCACCCTCTTTCAATAAAATTTTTGGGCTTATACCCTTTAAACCAATATGTATTGTTTATAAACATAAAAAAGTCTCGTCCTAAGAAACCTTCTTTATACATATTTCGTCTTATATACGACCGCTTTAAAATTAGCATTATAAAATAGAAAACCCCATTAATTTCTGGCTTAATATGCCTAGATAAGTGCACAAAAACCACTTATCTTTTTTATTAAGTCGAAATTGAAACTTGGCTTTTTCTATAAATTAGTATGAAACCCCCTAAGTTGGTAATCCCCTATGATTACATATTGAAAACCAGCCGAACCTTAAGTAGCCAAAATCTACTTTAAAAAGATAAGGCAATTTTCAGTCAAAATGGCCAGGCTTTATGCTTGGCTGTTTTGTTTTTAAACAAAAAAATAGAGAATGAAACTTCATCCTCTATTGATATATACATTGAAATAGATTATTTATTTTGCAGGAGCTGGATTACTTGTCGTAAACATATCCCTGTGCATTTTCCATTTCCCGTCTTCAAGTTTCCACGCTACTATAAACTTTCCTTTATCTAAACTTGTATTGGCATCTCCTAAAAGATCATATGTGCCTATTTCTACTACGCCCTCTTGCCCACCCATTACTTCTTCTGTCACAAGATTAATGCTCTTTACACCCATTCCCATAGCACCTTTAAAAAACATTGCTAGCGCTTGGGGGCCGCAAAGCTTTGGCGCATTTGCCGGCATTATGCATCCATCCTTTGTATAATGGTTGATAAATAAAGAAGAATCTCCTTTCGCAAATCCATCAGAATACGTTTTGTTACTAGCAGCAATTTCAGCTTTTACTTTTTCTAAATCAAAGGTATTTGTAATAACATCCACCTTTTTTTCGTTGCAAGCTATAAGTGATACACTTACGAGTAAAATTGTACATAATTTTTTCATATACTAAATATTTTGTTTTGGTAAATGTAGCTTTTTAACTTGTATATTTTATACCTTGTATTGGGTATTTTAGGAACTATTCCTTAATTCTCGTTTGGCAAAAATGCGCCATTCGCCTTTTTGTAATAATTGATAATCTGTCATTTTTTGAATATACATACGAAATGAATAAGTTATAGAAAATAACCTTTCCTATTGTATTTTAAAAACACGATGATAGATTAATAGAAGATTGTCAAATGCTATACAGCAGATTCTTTGTCTACCTCTTTATTTAAAAAATTGTAAATATTTGCAATTAATAAAATAAACAACCCGGCAGATACACTCAATAGTACATTAACATATTTGGGGGCTGAAAGCGACAGTCTTAAAATAACAGTTGTTAATGCAAATGCCGAGTAACGAAATAAATGAACGTATAAATTACTGTAGCGGAGCGAAAGGATAAGTATCAGGATATCAGAAAAGATAAGTACAGTGTAAAGCTGGTTAAAAATATCTTGATTAATATTACCAGTTGTGCAAAACAAAATAATGCTGTAAATAACTTCGCTAAAAAAGAAAAGAAGCATAAACGACGCCACTACCTTTTTCTGCAGGGTAAAGTGAAGGCGCTCTGCATCCGATTTTGTTATTTGAATATGGCGTTGCTTTCTGTAGAAAAGTACTGTTATTAGAAATATGATTACCGCCCCAATTGCATCTGCAATAATTGGCATTAATTCATGAAGGCTTTCCATGTTCCAATTTATATTCATAGGAAGATGCCCAAGTTCTTTAAAAGCACTTCGCAATAAGATAAGGGAAAAAATCTCAAACTGTTTACCTACAGAATCTGCTACAGAGTGGGTGATGATAAAAAACAAATCAAATACTTCTACAAAAAGCAATACGCTAAATGCCAATTCTATTGCAAAGAATTTACCCAGCTTTACCTCTATAACACGAAAATAAGATAATAAAGTAGCTACAATTCCTATAATAAAAAACGTAATAACAATATTGCTTATCAGTTTTGATTTTTGTAGGGAATGCCATTTGCTTTCAAAACCATCATAAGCCGACAAGAAAGCGTTTGTATATTTCATAAACGACCTACGCTATAAATATTTTGTTGGTTCATAATATTATTTTGAATCTTATATCTTATTTTTATAGTAAATGGAAAATAATTCATATTTTGCTTCATCATCAACATGTGTCTTATTTACTTTTCTTAAATTTAAATAACTTAACAATGCTTCAAAAACTTAAAAAAGCGGAAATTTTTATATTCCTGTTTGCTATTGCTCTTATTTTTGTATCCGAATATAATTATGTTGTTCTTCACGACAATCTAAGAGCCATTTTTCTTGGGCTCTGGCCACCAACTATCATTTTAGTGCTCATTTACATAAACGTTAAACTAAAAAAATAATCATGGAAAATTTAGACATCATTATATTTTCTATTATACTCGTTGTGCTATTTATTATTTTTGGCATAGGAACAATAGCAGAATTTGGTAGAATGAGCAATGAGCCATACGATGCGGCTAAAGACAAGGGTGGTGTGGAAACATTAAAAAACTTTTTTGGAAAGATATTTATTGGGTCTTCTGACGAAAAATAATTTTGTAAGTTTTTCGTTTATTTTTTTAACCAAAGAAAAAGGTTGTTCAAAATTTGAACAACCTTTTTTCATTTAGCCTCCATGTTAAGCTCTATCCTTTGTTATCTTCACTTCTGCTAAGTGCATATATAACTAAACCGAATCCGATTTTGTTTATAGCATCACCAATATTGTAAACGATATCCATAGCAGCTACTGCAGCAGCCCTATCGCTAACGATTTCCATACCAAACAATCCGCCTTTGGTACCAAGTATGTATCCTAATGGATAAATAGCCCAGCCTACCAACACGAACCATCCCAAAACTTTTACAGCTTTGGCTACTGATGGACTAGAAGATTTTGCCAATTTTGCAACATCGCCAGCCCATACCAAGTAAACAATGTAAAAGTAAGCAGCACCACTAATAGCACCCCATACCCAACTAATTGTTTCTCCTCCGTTGATAGCTTCTCCAATGTAACCTGTAACCAGCATTACTACTGAAGCAAAAATCAATTTCCAAAGCAAGTCAATTTTAGCACCCGCTTTCTTTGTAATTAGATAAAACTCCACACACATTAATGGAACAGTAAGTATCCAATCTACATAACGAAAGAATGTAGGCGATTCTCCTGTATCTAAATTGTAGCCTCTCATGTAATAATAATGCACGGCTGCAATAAAGGTAATAAGACCAGAAACTAAAACGGAGGTACGCCATTGGGGACTAGTGCCTCCAACTTCCATAAAAAAGAACATTGCGGCTGCCATCATTGCCATGGTGCCAATAAAAAAAGTGAAGGCCACATAATTGTTAGGGTCAATCGCCTTTACATCTAAAAAAATTTGTAACATATGAGGTTGGTTTTGTGATTCGCTTGATAGGATATACTAACAAGCGTTTGTTAAATTATTAGAAACAAACGTAAAATTGATTTAAATAGATTTATTTTTAATTAACTAATAATCAATTACTTATAATTTTTGTTTATTTTTCTATTGCATTTTTTAACTTAAAATTATAAAAACATGTATTAAAACCAAGTTTCCTTTTATTTCGTAATCAAAAGGAATAATAATTTTTGTTGCAAACTTCTTAACCCACAATATATTCAATTGCTTTATGAAAATGATGGAAAGGATTACCAAAGTAACAACGGAATTCGTTTTATTGGCACTTGGGTTAATAGCTTTGGTTTTTCATAGCTATTTTATTCCAATGCCGCTTAATATTCAAATGGGTATCCTATTAACCTTTGTTTTTTTAATTGGGGTGCCACACGGTGCTTTGGATTTTTTGGTGGATGAGCAAAATGAAGAATTGGTAAAAAGAACATTTTCTATTAAAAAATTTGTAAGCGTTTATCTTACAAGGCTATTTGCATTTTCGCTTTTCTGGTTTATGCCATGGGTTGCTTTTTCATTGTTCATGGTTTTCTCTATCTATCATTTTGGAGAAACAGATATGTCCAGTATCATGAAACCAAATAAAACATCTTCTATTTTATATATCGCTTATGGTTCTTTAATCTTAGCGGTTTTATTACTTAGCCATCTTTCCGAAATTGCTGCTTCTATTCCCATTGTTGGAGATTTTTTAAACGGCACTATTTTTTATTCTTTTCTGGAGCGCTATAGCAGCTATATAATAATTGTTCTTGCGCTGTTTTTTATATCGGCCGTGTTTTTTCTTCACCGAAAAGGAGAAATTATAAAAATAAGTTTTTCTCAAATATTACAGTTTTCTACACTCTTGCTTGTAATTAGCTTACTACCGCTTCTTTTAGCTTTTACATTTTATTTTGCACTGTGGCATTCTATCCTTTCTGTAAGAAATATATTTTCTTATTTTAAAGATTTTAATAACAGCAAAAAGTTTACTGTTTTTTGTAACAAGAGTATTCTATTTAGTTTACTAGCCTTAGGAAGTATTGTAGGCTTGTATTTTGCTTTAGATTATTTTATACCAGATATGAATTTGCTATTTGCATTGCTTATTGTCTTATCTGTACTTACATTACCACACCTCGCCGTAATGCATCGTATGTACAAGAATTTTAGTAGAAATAAACTAGCTTAGTTGTACAGTATAAGGTTGTAAGATAATTTGATTATTATACCTTATACTTTTTAGCTTATTACCCATTCTACTTCTCCCACATTAAATACTCGCTCCATTGTATCTTTTGTGAGCAATTGCCCATATTCATTTACCGCTATTATTTTTGTTTCAAAAACGGCATTATCCTTTTTTAGTTGTACGTTTTCATTCTTCTTGTATAAATACTCGTTTAAATACTTTAAGTAAAACCTCTCTTCTTGTACAACTTCCAATGCATTTAGCAACTTGTTGTGTAGTTTTTTCGCAATTTCTACGGGATCTAGTACCATATTTGTAATTAATTTTAAGGATGTTGGGTTTACGCCTACAAAATCAAAAACTGTTTGATTAACATTTATCCCAATCCCTACAATTGCCCATTCCCAACTATTTCCTTTAAAAATATTTTCTATCAAAATACCTGCTGCCTTTCTGTCACTCCAATAAATATCATTTGGCCATTTAATTGTTATTTCATTAGCTGTATATTCCATTATTAACTGTTGGCATATAGCAGCTACTGTGGCACTTAGTAGATAGGGTTTACCATTAAAAGCCTTATTGGGCCTCAATGCTATACTCATAATAACATTTTCACCCACAGTACTTTGCCATATTTTGCCCCTCTGCCCCTTTCCTCCCCATTGTTCTTTTGCAAACCAAGCTTGTCCATGGCTAGCCAATCCTGCATGTACTTGCTCCATGGCATAGTTGTTGGTACTTTCTACTCTATCTAAAATGCTAAATAATTGGTTTTGCGACATGATAAAACACTATGGGTAAAAAAGAAATTGTAATTTTGATAATATCTGCAATCTACTATTTTTAGTATGAGCAGCATGGTAGTAACCATATTTCATTTAATAAAAAAAAGAAAATTTGAATAACAATTTAAGCGTATTAGAAACTAGGAAAAAAAGTACCATTACTAGACTTACAAAAAGTAGTAAAATCATCAAAACAATCATACACGCTATTCACGAAAAGAAAGGCGAAAATATAATAAGTTTAGATCTTCGTAAAATACCCGAAGCCGTAGCTGACTTTTTTATCGTATGTGAAGCCAACAACCCCTCTTTGCTAAAAGCAGTGGCCGATGAAATAGAATATGAAGTAAAAGAAAAATGTGGCGAAGCTGCTTACAAACATGAGGGCAGGCAGGCACAACAATGGATTTTGATAGATTACGTAAATGTAGTAGTTCACATTATGCTACCAGAACCAAGGAAATTTTATAGACTGGAAGAAATGTGGAGCGATGCGGTAGCGACAGAACACAACGAACAATAATTTTATACAGAACGACAAGCGAGAAAAGTAAAATGGCACAACAACAAAAGAATTCTACAGACGGCAAAAAAAATTTTATACCCGATAATATACCGGGCATGGGCGGCGACCCAAAGAAAAAAAGCAAGTTCAATATTTATTGGGTTTGGGGCATTGTATTGGTGGCACTCATTGCCTATAATGTGATGAGCAAAGTTTCTGCCGTTGGCATTGAAGTAAGTCTTATACATCTAAAAGAAATATTAAAAAAGGGAGATGTAGTAGAAGATCAAAAATTGGATAAAGAGCGAACTGGATTTGTTGTCATAAAGAATAGAGATATTGCAAAACTATTTATCAATAAAGATAGTTTGAAAGTAAAAGCAGCCTACTACAAATCTATCATGAATGAGCAAGATTATGCTAGGTTGGAAAAAAGCGCTAACCCTCAGCTTACATTCAATATTCCAACTGCAGAAGTTTTTGACAAGCAGATTGAAGAATTTTATAAAGAAAACCCCAGTTTCAAAGAAATACTGCCTTATTATACAAAAGAGGAAGATGGTTTTTCTGATCTTTTAAAAACACTATTGCCTATACTGCTTTTTGGATTGCTTATAGTAATGATGATGCGCAAAATGGGTGGCCCTGCTGGTGGCGGTGGCCCAGGTGGTATTTTTAGCATTGGAAAATCCAAAGCTACTTTATTTGATAAGGGTACAAGGGTAAATATAAATTTTGGCGATGTAGCAGGTCTAGATGAAGCCAAAGTAGAGGTAATGGAAATTGTAGATTTTCTAAAAAACCCAAAGAAATATACCAACCTAGGTGGTAAAATACCAAAAGGTGCCTTGCTTATTGGCCCTCCAGGTACTGGTAAAACATTGCTTGCAAAAGCGGTAGCAGGCGAAGCACAAGTACCCTTCTTTAGTTTGAGTGGTTCAGATTTTGTAGAAATGTTTGTAGGTGTAGGAGCTAGCCGTGTACGTGATTTGTTTAAACAAGCAAGAGAAAAAGCACCCTGCATCATTTTTATTGATGAGATAGACGCCATAGGCAGAGCAAGAGGAAAAAATGCCATGATGAGCAACGACGAAAGAGAGAATACCTTAAACCAATTGTTGGTAGAAATGGATGGTTTTGGTACAGACCTTGGTATTATTATTCTTGCTGCAACAAATAGGCCCGATGTATTAGATGCTGCCCTACTTCGCCCAGGTCGTTTTGATAGGCAAATTTCTATTGATAGACCCGATTTGGTAGGAAGAGAAGCCATTTTTAAAGTGCATCTTGGTCCCATAAAAATTTCGCAAACCTTAGACATACATAAACTTGCAGAACAAACACCTGGCTTTGCTGGTGCAGATATTGCCAATGTGTGTAATGAGGCCGCACTAATAGCTGCAAGAAAAAATAAAGAGGCAGTAGATATGAGCGATTTTCAAGATGCCATAGACAGGGTAATTGGTGGCTTGGAGAAAAAAAATAAAATCATTTCTCCCGAAGAAAAAGAAATAATTGCCTACCACGAAGCAGGACATGCTATTTGTGGATGGTACCTAGAGCACGCACATCCACTATTAAAAGTTACCATTGTGCCTAGAGGAAGCGCTGCACTTGGATACGCACAATACACGCCAAAAGAGCAATACCTTTATAACACAGATCAATTGATAGATCAAATTTGTATGACCCTTGGAGGTCGTGCGGCAGAGGATATTTTCTTTGGCAAAATAAGTACTGGTGCAAGCAATGACTTACAACAAATAACCAAAATAGCCTACAGCATGGTTACCGTATATGGTATGAATGATAAAGTAGGTAATATTAGTTATTACGACCCATCTCAAGAAAATACTTTTACAAAACCTTTTAGTGAAGAAACGGGCAAAATGATTGATGCAGAAGTGAGAAAATTGATTGAAGAAGCATATGTAAAAACAAAAGCTTTGCTTGAAGAAAAAAGAGGAGATGTGGAAAAACTTGCCAAAGAACTATTGATAAAAGAAGTTTTATTCAAATCTGATTTGGAGAATTTAATAGGTAAAAGGCCTTTTGAAGAAAAGAAATTATTGGATATAGAAACGCCTGCTGTTATTGCTTCGGAACCTGCTACATCTATTGCAGATGAATTAATAAATCCTCCATCTATTTAATATAATTTAATGGCAACATCGCCGGCTAAAGAAAATGTGCTGAAACGCATACGGGAGGCACTGAGTAATCCAGTGCCTTTGCCTTTTCCTCAGAGTGAAGGCAATAGTTCTGTCTTTGTGGAAAACAACGAAGACCCTTTGGTAATTTTTGCTGAAGAATTTACAAAACTGCAAGGCAAATTTAGTTTTTGTGCAAATGAAGCTGATTTGAAAATTCAACTGCAAAACTTGATTGCGGAAAAAGGTTGGACCAAGGTTTATTGCAGAGAAAGTAAATTGAACGATATACTAAACAGCATATCAATTGCTTCATACAATGATTTACCCTCTTGCGACGTATCTATAACTGGTTGTGAAACTTTGGTAGCTCGAACCGGCACCATGGTTTTAAGTGCTGCACAAGAAAGTGGTCGCACTACAAGTGTATATGCACCCATTCACGTTTGCGTAGCCTATACAAACCAGGTTGTATACGATGTAAAAGATGCTCTTTTGGGACTCAAAGAAAAATACGTGGATTCTTTTCCCTCTTTTGTTAGCTTTGCTAGCGGACCAAGTAGAACCGCAGACATAGAAAAAACATTGGTAACGGGTGTACATGGTCCAAAAGAAGTATATTGTTTTTTGGTAGAAAACATAAAATAAATTTTATTGTATGAACACAGCTTCACCTTACCTATTTGTTTATGGCACTTTACGCAGCGGCTTTAAAAATCCTGCTTATGAATACCTTGCCCAATATTTTAGTTTTGCTGGCGAAGGAAAAGTAAAGGGTACCTTTTATGAAAAAGACAATAACCCCGTAGCTGTTCCTACAACGGGCGACCATTTTTTGGTGGGAGAACTCTACAAATTAAATAATGCCGAGGAATTTTCTTGGGCGTTTGAACAATTGGATGATTACGAAGGCATGCATGTACTTCCTGGTGAAGAGACGCTATACAAAAGGGAATTGGTAGAAGTTTTGCAGAATGACAAAACCCATACTGCTTGGATTTATTGGTACAATAGAAGTGTGGCAGACCTCCCTAATATTGAAACGGGAGATTTAGTAGTTTACCTTCAGCAAAAAAACCAAGCCTAGTTTTTAATGGCTTTACAAAAAAAAATATATTTCTTATCGGACTTTCATTTGGGTGCGCCAGATGCTGCAACTAGCCTTGCACGTGAAAAAAAAATTGTAGCTTTTCTTGATATCATTAAACAAGATGCTGCCGTTATTTTTATAGTAGGTGACCTGTTTGATTTTTGGTACGAGTATAAAAAAGTAGTGCCAAAAGGTTATGTACGCATTCTGGGGAAAATGGCAGAAATCACTGATGCGGGTATACCTATCCATTTTTTTGTAGGTAACCACGATATGTGGATGAAAGATTATTTTCAAAAGGAATTAAATACAGCTGTTTATTTTGAGCCTAAAGAATTTAATTTTTCTGGCAAGCGGTTTTTTATTGGGCATGGCGATGGACTTGGCCCAAGGGATGAAGGATATAAATTTATAAAAAAGGTATTTAGAAATAGATTTTGCCAATGGTTGTTTGGGATTTTGCCCCCTGTTATTGGTATAGGACTAGCAGATTATTTTAGTAGAAAAAGCAGGGCAAAAACAGGAAAAACCAATGAGCTATTTTTAGGAGAAGATAAAGAATGGTTGGTAGTGTACACAAAAGAAATTTTACAAAAGGAACATTACGACTATTTTGTTTTTGGTCATAGGCACCTTCCTTTGGATATACAATTAAATGAAAAAAGCAGGTACATAAACCTAGGTGATTGGATAAAATATTGTACCTACGCCGTTTTTGACGGAGAACATTTTTCATTGGAATATTATAAAGAATAATGTTGTTTAAACTAAAAAATACATACAGCCTTTTATTTTTTGTGTTGCTGAGTTTCTATTCTTGCGCACAAAGTAAGCCTGCATTGCATAACCCCATTACAGAAGCACCATTAAAATCAGATAGCAATTTTAGGTACTCGAATTTTATTGCCGGGCGGTTTTCTTATTTTAATGTAGATGTATTGGACAATGTGTATCTGGTAACAGAAACGAACCAGCTAAAAAAAATAAAAGCGAATGGCGACTCCGTAGCTATTTTTAACGATGTAAAAAAGTTTGGTAACCCTTCTTTGATAGATGTAAACAATCCGCTAAAAATTTTATTGTACTATAAAAACTTTTCAACAGTTGTTATCCTCGATCGGTTTCTTACCTTTAGAAATAGCATAAACTTTAGAAAAGAAAACATCTTTAAAGTGCAAGCTTTATCTACTTCTTACGATAATAATATTTGGATATTTGACGAGCAGGATTATAAACTCAAAAAAATAAAAGATGATGGAACCACGATAAGTGAAACGAGTGATTGGAGGCAAATTTTTGATGAAACCCCCAGCCCTACAGAAATTATTGACAGGGATAATTTTGTTTATTTATACGACGCTCAAAAGGGTTTTTATATTTTTGATTACTATGGTAGCTTAAAAAACAATTTACCTTTTCTTCATTGGCAACATATAGCTATAGCAAATAATAAATTAATGGGGATTGAGGGAACTGTGTTACAAAGTTATGAGCTAAATTCTCTGAATCTGAAAAGCTACAAACTACCTAATTTTTTTAATAATTATTCCGACATAAAAGCAATGAACGGCAAAGTATATTTACTAAAAAAAGATGGGATAGAAATTTATAACATACTTTAAAAAATAAAGTAATTAAATGGAGGTTTTAGATAAAATATTTTTGGATAATAGTGTACGCAGTTATTTGATTGTACTTTCAATTATTGCTTTTGTATATTTTTTTAAAAAAATATTCTCCCATTCACTTGCCTCCTTACTTTATTTATTGGTAAAAAAGAGGTGGAGCTCTATTAATAAGTCTTTATTTGTATCGCTTACTTTAAAGCCATTGAGTATATTGTTGGTAGTGCTGGTTGCGGTACTCACAATAGAAAAATTAAATTTTCCTGTTTCTTGGACCCATAAACTGCATGGCATTACACTCAATGATATTTTGGAAAGAGTAGGAAACTCCGCCATAATCATCGCCCTGTTTTATTTATTAGTAAGCCTTATTGATTTTATCGCTTTGCTAATTGAGCAACATGCTGCCAATGATCAAAGTCATGACCAAGTTGTTATTTTTTTTAGGGATTTACTCAAAGTTTTTGTGGGGGCTATTGGTTTACTGCTGGTAATAAGAACTGCTTTTAATCAAAATATTGGTAGCCTACTTACGGGTCTTAGCATTGTAGGAGCCGCACTGGCACTGGCCGCAAAGGAAAGTATAGAAAATATAATTGCCTCTTTTATCATTTTTTTCGACAAACCTTTTTTCACAGGCGATACGCTAAAGGTTAACAATGTAGCTGGAACAGTTGAAAGAATTGGCTTACGCAGCACCCGCATACGCACTGCCGATAAAACATTGGTGACGGTACCCAACAAACAAATGGTAGATAGCATTGTAGATAATATGAGTATGCGCAACCAACGCCGTGCAGAAATAAAATTAACCCTTTCGGAAAAAAGCAAAGTCTCCGAAATAAAAAGCACCATCGAAGAAATAAAAAAATACCTAGATAAACAAAAAGAAGTAATTGTAAAGAACAGTGTTTTTTTAACCGATGTTGGAAAAGATGCTGTAGTAATTACAGTTGAATATTTTACGCAACCCTTTTCTCAAGGGGAATACGATAAAGTAAAACAACAAGTAAATTTTGAGTTGATGCGATTAATAGAATTACTGCAGCTGGAAATGACATCGGCAGCAAGTAATAAAACGGTTGTAAATAACGAAGCAGACACTGTTGCTCCAAAACAATCGCCTTTGTTGTAAAATATTTATCTTTTTATAATCTCCGCAAGCTCTTCGTCCCACTTACCCGCTTTTCCATACTCTACAACCCTACCTATTTCTATTCCGTTTTTCATTACGATAATAGTGGGAACGTTTGTTATTTTAAATGCGTCTGCTAAATTGCCCAACGTTTTCTTTTTTCTATCTACGCCATAAAAGCTAATGCTATTATCCGATACACCAGCTTGCTCTTGCAACTTAAAAAACTTAGGTAAAATAAACTGTGTATCCTCGCACCAAGTGCCCCCAAAAACCACATACTGCACTTTTTCTTTTGCTGCTTCCATGGCATTTAACACTGCTACATTGGGCTTGTAAGAAGATTGATTTGCGCCATACCAGCTTTTAAAAGCATCGTTGTTTTCTATCGCATACTTGGTTACAATACCATTTAGTATGGTTACTTTTCTATCATCAATGGTAGAGGTGTAAGGTGTTTGAGCCGTTGCTGCCTTAAAGGCGGTCATTGCTATCATTACTATAAGAAGTCCTTTTTTCATTTCGTTTTTTTTTATTTCTTTAATACCAATCCTATAAGCTAAGTTTCAAATCGTTCAAAAACAATTTCATCTTTTTCAAATCTTCTATTACCCCAAATACCTCTTCGCTTTTTTTATTCTTTTTTAAAAAGTCCCTTGCTCCTTCTATCGTATATTTTTTCTCTCTCAATAAATGATAAATCAGTTTTAGGTTCTTTACATCTTCTGGCCTAAAATGCCTATCTCCTTTTCCATTTAGTTTTGGTTTAAGTATATCAAACTCTTTTTCCCAAAAACGAATAAGCGAAATATTTACTTTAAACATGTCGGCTACTAAGCCAATGCCATAATATTTTTTTTGAAATAATTCTTCATCCTCTGGCACATCTATCACACCGGCGTTGATGGCGGCATCTGTTAATTTTTTTCTACCCCTGGTGTTAGGTTTTACCGGTGCTATTATTGGAGCTTCCATTATGGAAACCTTTTCTACAAATTCAACTTCTATTGGATCTTCATTTACAAGCAACGACTCTTGGTCTTGCAGAGGCTCTACAATTTTTCCCTGTTGTTTTTTTTCAACAGGTTCTTCAAAAAAATCGAAAAGAGATGTTTGTTTGTGAGACATGTAGCAAATTTAATCAAATTATGCTGTACTTTTAAACACATATAGTTTTGTAGTATAGAACATTATTAAAACATTAAATGCTAAAATTAATTTATTCAATTATATTTATTTCCACTTTCACTTATTTGCCATGTAAATTAATGGCTCAAACTGTAAAAAAATTATCACCAGAAATCGCTATTGGAATAGCAGCTCGAAATGCCTCTATAGAATTAACAGATTACCCTAGAAGAAGTGCAAGAAGTTTTGGATTTTCTTACAATCAAATTGATATTTCTAGAAATAGAAATATTTCATTAGACATAGGGCAGTTCGTTTATAAAAAGAAAATATATGTAGAATTATCATCCTACTGTAGATATGGCCATTTTCATTATGAAACCAATAGTCCAAATTCAAAACAAATTAAACGGTTTAAATATGATGTTTTTTTAGATGCAAACTATTACCTCAAATGGAAAAAGCAACATAAGTCTAGTTTAATTCTTGGCCTTGGTGTTGGATACATGAATATGAATACTGGCTTTCGTTATGATGAATTAACGGGCGAAATTGATGCAAGTGGCAATTATTTAAAAGTAAATACAAAAAGCTCATTTAGTTTTATTGCGCCACGATTTTTGATAGGTATAGATAGAAATAGATTTAAAGCATTTGTAATTGCACACGGCACACCGGATGAGGATTTTCGTTCTAATCCTACAATTTGGTTAGAGTTTAAAGCTTCATATACTTTTAAACCTTTTGTGAAAAAAGTAAAATAATGCAAAAATTATTACCCAATAGGTTTCATGATTTATGGAGCTTTTTGGGTATTTATATTTGAAATTTGGCTGCTAGCAATTTGTCGATTAAAAAATTATTATCTGTCTATAAGATTTACTTTATTTTTAAAAAATATGCGTCTCCCAATTTTCCTCATTTTATTTTTTACACAAACTCTTTTTGCTACGCACAACAAAACAATACCATCATTGGCAAATGGAAAGTTGTTGCAGTAATGGGTGATGAGTATTACTATCATTTCGATAAAGATTCTACTGTATTAAGCAATGAGTTTAAAGCCCCTTTAGCAACAGCTAAAAAAGATACAATTGAAGCCATATCAATGATCAAATTTGCTATGAGAATATTTGAAAATTCATTCTTTTATTTTAAAAAAGACAGTACATATAAAACCATCATTGGTAAAGCAGCACCTGAGGAAGGTACATTCTCTGTAGATATTTTAAACAATAAAATAGTGATTTTTGCCAATTCAAACACAGCAATAAAGAAAGAAGATGTATATTTTTATACACTTGAAAATAACAAGCTACAATTAACAATGCCATTAGACAACGATGATCTAATATTCTATTTAGAAAAATTATAGCCCTTTATTTTATTCATTAATAAAAATGTGGCTTCTATCAAAAACCCCTAATCAAAACTCTTCGCACTACCCGTACTGGCTATTTTTAGCAACCTATCAAACTCCTCTGCATTCAAATCGTTGTAAAAGAAATATACAGGATCTACCGGCATGCTGTTTATATGTACTTCGTAATGGCAATGCGGCCCAGTACTTGCACCTGTGCTGCCTACCCAACCTATAACTTCGCCACGCTTTACACGCTGCCCCACCGTTGCTTTTATTCTTACCATGTGCATGTACACCGTTTCGTAGCCATAGCCATGGTTTATTATTACGTGGTTTCCTGTACCTCCTCCCACACCAGCTGTGGTTACCAACCCATCGCCGGTTGCATAAATGGGTGTGCCTTGCGGCGCTGTAAAGTCTAGCCCATTGTGCATTTTTGCAATACCATATATTGGGTGTATGCGCATGCCAAAACCACTGGCTATCCTAGTAAGTTGTTTATTACTCACGGGTTGTATAGCTGGTATGCTGGCAAGTTTTACATCTTGGTTTTGTATCAGTTTTTCTATACCAAGGTAGCTGCCCATTTGGTATTTTATCCTAGCGTCTAGGTTGTTTAATTGTGCTGCTACATCTTTGCCTATTTCTTCATCGTTCAATGCAGTTACTTTAGCAAACTCTTTTTGCTTTTCTATTAGCTTTGCCCGAGCACTATCTGGCAATGGGTTTTGTTCAAAAATAGAACGGTACACTTCATTGTCTCTTTTTTCCAATGCTGATAACTGTTCTTCTACAGCATGTAATTTACCGTTGAGCAATTTGTAATTTTCCCGCATCAATTCGTATTTGCGGTTGCTCTCTATATCGGTAGGTTTGGGAATAAACCGGTTGTATAAATAAATTACAATGGCCGAGCTTACAATAAGTGCCGATAAAAAGCCAAAGAAACGCAACAGCTTCACCCTAAGCGGTGTAGTGAGCTTTTCGTAGCGAAGCGTATTTGTATTATAGAAATATTTTATTTTTTTCATTAATAGCCTGCAATGTCAATTTATTAGAAAGGGGGTAAAGGCATATAGTCTATCATTTTAATACAAATGCATTTTATACTAATCAACTAATCAACTATTTTTGCCAGATTACAAATATAAACACATAAATAAGAATAGCAACCAATACAATTAAAGCAATACTGATGGACTTAAACATTGATAAAACGGATAACAATTATATGAGTGCTAGTGAGATAAGGCAAAAATTTTTAGATTTTTTTAGAAGCAAGCAACACGTTATTGTTCCATCTGCCCCTATTGTTGTAAAAAACGATCCTTCGCTACTTTTTACAAATGCGGGTATGAACCAGTTTAAAGATTATTTTTTAGGCAATCAAAATCCTCCATATGGTCGCATAGCAGATACGCAAAAATGCTTGCGAGTAAGTGGCAAACACAACGATTTGGAAGAGGTAGGCGTGGATACTTACCATCATACCATGTTTGAAATGTTGGGCAACTGGAGCTTTGGAGATTATTTTAAAAAAGAAGCCATTACTTGGAGCTGGGAATTGCTTACCGAAGTGTATAAAATTCCGAAAGACAGATTGTACGCTTCTGTTTTTGAAGGAGATGAATCTGAAGGCATACCCGCATCTAAAATTGCACTGGAAAAATGGAAAGAATTTTTGCCAGAAAGCCAGATTGTGTTTGGCAATAAAAAAGACAATTTTTGGGAAATGGGCGACACAGGCCCATGTGGCCCATGCAGCGAGATACATATAGATTGTAGGCCAGATAAGGAAAGGGCATTGGTGCCAGGCAGGGATTTGGTAAATGCAGATCACCCGCAGGTAATAGAAATTTGGAACAATGTATTTATGCAATACAGCCGTGTATGGGATAACAAGAAGGCGTTTGATGAATGGGCTGCCAGTACAAAAGAGCCAACCAAAGAAGAAAGGGCGAAAAAGATTACTGAATGTACCAAATTGATTCCTTTGCCCGCTACGCATGTAGATACCGGCATGGGTTTCGAACGGTTGGTACGGGTTATTCAAAATAAAAAAAGCAATTATGATACCGATGTTTTTAGCGGTACCATAGCGGCTACGGAAAAAATAGTAAACAAAAAATACAATGCTGGGGATGATAAAGAGGCGGTTGCATTTCGTGTAATTGCGGATCATATTCGAGCAATCTCTTTCTGTATTGCCGATGGACAGTTGCCTTCAAACACAGGTGCAGGCTATGTTATACGTCGCATACTGCGCAGGGCCGTTCGTTATTATTATTCCTATTTGGATTATAAGCAGCCATTAATGCACCAGTTGGTACCCGTATTGGCAAAACAATTTGAAAACGTTTTTCCGGAATTGTTTCAACAGGAAGATTTTGTAATCAAAGTTATCAAGGAAGAAGAAGAGGCGTTTTTGAGAACATTGGATAAGGGTTTGAAAAAAATAGATGATTTGGTAAATGTATCAAAAGAAAGCGGTGTAATAAATGGAGATGCCGCATTTGAATTATTGGATACCTATGGTTTCCCTATAGATTTAACTACCCTGATAGCTCAAGAAAATAACTTGACAGTAGATGAAGACGGTTTTAATAAAGCATTGGCAGCACAAAAAAATCGCTCCCGTGCAGCCACAGCAATGGATACCGAAGATTGGCAAATTGTAAACGAAGGCAATGTGAGTTTTGTAGGCTATGATAGCTTGGAAACCAAAACACGTATTTTAAAGTACAGAAAAGTATCGGGCAAGGGCAAAGAATTATACCAAATCGTTTTAGACGAAACCGCTTTTTATGCAGAGAGCGGGGGGCAAGTGGGGGATAAAGGCAAGTTGGCAATTGGCAGTGAGCAGTTGGCAATAATTGATACAAAGAAAGAAAATGACTTGATTATTCATTTTGCGGAAACACTGCCTACTAATTTAACCGGGGAAGTAATAGCAACAGTAGATGGAGTAAGGCGCCATAAAATAACGGTTCACCACAGCGTAACACACCTTATGCACGCTGCGTTGCGCCAAGTGTTGGGTACGCATGTGGCACAAAAAGGAAGTTTGGTAAATGAGGATTATTTGCGTTTCGATTTTAGTCACTTTGCAAAAATGACGGATGAAGAAATAGCGCAGGTAGAAAAAATAGTGAACCAAAAAATAAGGGAAAACATACCGGTTGTTATAAAAAGTATGAGCAAGGAAGATGCCATGAAAACGGGTGCCATGGCATTGTTTGGCGAAAAATATGGCGATATGGTACGTGTGGTAACCATTGACCCCAATTACTCCATAGAGCTTTGCGGTGGTACGCATGTAGGCAATACCGGCGAAATAGGCTTCTTTAAACTGAGAAGTGAAACGGCCATAGCTGCAGGGGTAAGAAGGGTAGAAGCGGTAAGTGGAGAAGCGGCAGAAAAATTAATTAACCAGGCATTTGAAGAAATAGATGTGGTAAAATCCTTGCTCAAGAATCCGAAAGAAATAGGCAAGGCCATAGAAAGTTTACAAACCGAAAATGCCGCTTTGGCCAAAAGAATAGACTCGTTGGAGGCAAGACAATTGGTGGGTATCAGAAACGAGTTGATGACCAAAGATGAAATAATAAACAATGTAACTTTTGTAGGACAAATCATTGAAGTGCCACATGCAGATTCGTTGAGGAAACTGTGTACCGATTTAAAAAATCATTTGCACGACCATGTGATTGTATTGTGTGCAAACGTAGGCGGAAAGGCACATGTAGCCATCAGCATCAGCGATACTGTGGTAGTGGCAAAAAACTTAGACGCATCCAAAATGATAAAAGAAACTGTGAGCGGCCTTATACAAGGCGGTGGCGGTGGGCAAAAAAACATGGCAACTGCGGGTGGACAAAATGTGAGTGGGTTGGGTGAAGTGATTGAGAAAATCAAAAGTTTATTATAACGAATGAAAATAAAATTATTTATCCTATTTAATTTAATCGGATTCAATTTTGCCGTTTATGCTCAAGAAGGAAACTATACTTTCTATCTAGATAAAAGTTTGGCTGCAACCAGCAAGGATTTATCCGTTATACTTGGTAATGGCAATTACGAAGGGAAACTATTCAAATTAGACTGCTATAATAAGTTTACAAAAAAGCTAATTCTTACACTACATTGCACCGATAGTACTGTAAGTGAGTTAAGCGGAAGTTTTGTATCCTATTATGAAAACGGCGGCATAGAAATAGAGGGCAATTATAAAAACAATGTTGAAGAAGGTCCTTGGCTTTTAAGAGATACCATTGGCTTGGTAATTGATTCTTCCAATTATAGCAACGGATTAAAAATTTCGCACGCTTCATTTACCTATTTATCCAATAAAAAAATAAGTTCATACGCATTTACAGATACTTTAAAAAACACGTATCAATATATTTCATTTGATAGTACTGGCATAAAACAATATGATGCAAACTTTATTAGGAACAATGGAATATACAATAGCTATGATAGTGGCAAGGTAACATCTCAAAAAGTGTATTCAAGAGAACTTATAGAAGCAAAGTGCAATAAATGGACTGATTATTTACGTAAAAATTTAAATGGCCTAATACCAACAGATAGAGGGGCCAAATCTGGTATTTATAAAACAATAATTAGATTTATTGTTGAAGTAGATGGTACAATTTCAAATATTGTAGCAGAAACAAATTTTGGTTTTGGAATGGAAGATGAAGGCATAAGGGTTGTAAAAAATGGACCACACTGGACCCCAGCAATGTTTTTTGGGATTCCAATAAAAGCCATTAGAAGACAACCCATAACATTTGTTGTTAGTGGTAGTGAGGATTTTAAGCCTTTTGAAGAAAAAAATAAAGAAAATTGATAAAAGCAATTCCAATAATCTTAATTTATCTTAGACTAGTAATTAGATTCATTATTATCGCTTGTAGCATTTTGCAAGTTGTTCACTATTCCACTATTGCCATTGTTTTATTAACCATCGGTTTACTCTCCGATATTTTTGATGGCATCATTGCAAGGCATCTAAACATTTCTACACAAAAACTGAGGCGCTTAGACTCCACCATAGACCAAATCTTTTTCATTAGTGTAGCGATAGCAACTTACATACAATGCCCGCAATTTTTTAAAACCAACGCCACAAAGCTTATCATACTTTTTTCTATGGAAGTACTTGCTTACTTGGTTTGTTTTTTAAAGTTTAAAAAAGAAATAGCCACACACACTATGGGGGCTAAGTTTTGGACATTGTTTTTATTTTCTACTCTTATAGAAATCATCCTTCATTGCGAATCAAGGGTTTTATTTGAGCTATGCTTTTGGTTTGGTATCGTTACCAGACTCGAAATTATTGTGATCATTCTTACTTTAAAAAAATGGACAAATGATGTGCCTACATTATTTCATGCCATAAAACTTAGGAAAGGAAAAGAAATTAAAAAGCACAAACTCTTCAATAGCTAAAAAAAGCCCAGTAAATATTTACTGGGCTTTTCAATGTTTTTAATTTTATTGCTATTTTATTATTGCTTGGGTTTTCTTTGTGGGCGCATAGATGGCTCTATTTCATCTTTCCACTTTTTCATTTGCGCTTCTGTAAAAATTAGTTTTAATTTATCATCTCTCTTTGTAGCCATCTCCTCTCTTGTAGCTTTCATTTTCTCTCTATCCATTTCACCGCCCGCCGCACGCATTTCATCTCTCATTTTTTGTTGTGCAGTATAAAATTCTTCAAATACAGGATACGCTTTACCTCCTTGTTCGCTGGATAAACCAAGGTCTGTTTGCAATTTTAGCAATGTTTCTTTTGTACGTTCGTTGGGCTGCTTTTGTTCCATGCCAGCCGGAGGCGCTGTCATTGCTCCTTCTTGCGCTTTCACTGTTGTAATGGAAATTGCTATTGCTAATAAGCTAAATAATAGTTTTCTTTTCATTTTAAGTTTTTTAGACCCGTAAATTAATTTAATTATTTCATATTTCTTCAAAAAATTAAAACCCTCCATTTGGCCCTCCACGTGGAGATATCATTCTATTTATCTCTTCTCTATTTTCAGACCTATTTGAAGTTTTTGCAGATTTTCCAAAATTCTTTAAACTATAAGTAAACGTAAGCATAAAATATTGCTGTAACACCACACTTTGTGCATCTTCAATATAACGTGCATCTACTGTTCTTACTATGCTTTGATTTTGTTTTAATAAATCAAATACAGAAAGCTTTAATTCGCCCACTTGTTTCTTTAAAAACTTCCTTCCTATTGCTGCATTCCATAAACCAAATCGTTGGTTAAAACCAGCACTCAATCCGCTGTTGGCTTGATAAGAAACATCGTTTTGCACAAACCATCCTGTTTTACTAAGCAAGTTTATTTGAAGGCCTGCTACTTGGTTTACAAAATTTGTGTTGGTTGTATTTCCGGTGGTTTTATTAAAATTTGCTGCATAAGAAACGTTGAAATCTACATATTCGCTTATGTTGCTAGCAAATGTTACGCCTGTATTATACCCAAAGTTATTCGTCAATATTTGATTGCTATTTACCAAGCCTGGTAATCTTTGGTAACTAAATCCTGCATTGATGTTAAGCGTGGTCTTAATAAACTTTAATGGTAAGCTGTAGGTTAAAAATGATCTTGCACTTCTATAACCGTTCAAGTTCACTGGTTTGGTAAGTTGCGAACCTCTTCTAAGTGTATCGCCATTTTGTAGTGTTGTATCTTTTGATGGGATAAACGTTGCGTTTGTTATGTAATCATTGGCAGTTTGTACAAAAATTCCTGCAAAAAAACTTTTACTTGTTTTAGAGTTCGTATATGTAAACCTGCTCCCAACGAATTGCGTGTACGATTGCGTAAGAGCTGGGTTACCTATGCTCACTCTGAGGGGATTACTAAGATTTATAACATCTTGTAATTGATTTACCGATGGAAAGTTTGTAGAGCCCCTATAGAAAAGCCTCATAGAACTTTTAGTGGAGAATTTTTTTCGTATTTGTAAATTGCCTAGTAGGTTAGAAAAAGATTGGTTCACATTTGTTTTAATAGGAAACAAACGATCGCTTTCCAATCTTGAATTTTGATAACTTAACCCTACCTGAAAAAAATCGTCTTTATTAGGGATAAACCGGTAAGTAATGCCCCCATTGTTTGTTGTAATGGTATTATCGAATTTATTGGAAAGGCTTGAATCGAATCTTGAATATTTTTGTCCGTCATAACCAAATGTTTGTTGGTCTGCCTTGCTTACTTGTACCGATGGATTATAATCAAATTGCAATTGTGCTTTTTTACTCAATGGCTCAGTGTAAGCAATGGTACCGCTTGTGGTTACCCCATCTGTAACATTGTCGCTTAGCTGTTTTTGAATAGAATCCTTTATTAAAATGTTATTAGCAAAATACCTGAAATCCGCATCAGATATGGCTTCCGAATTATTATTTGTAAAGTTATTGTTTAATCCAAAAGAAATAGAACGGCCTTTTTTTGCAAAGGCATGTCTAAACAAAATACTATTCCTAATATTATAACCGTTTCGGTTAGACGAATTTCTGCTGGAAGAGGTGTTGATTGTATCGTAAAATTTTGTTGCACCCAAACCACTATTTTGGCTTATTAAATCTGAAAAAGAAACAGCGTCATTTTTTTGAAAACTTATACTTGGAATAATAAATAAACTGTTGGATGAATCAAAAGTATATTCTAACCTCAGATTAATTCTGTGGTTTGTATTATTGGTTACTGCATTGTTATTTTGTTTAGAAAAAAAACTCGTGTCGGCCTTTAAAAATGTTTCTGTATTTACATTGGATATGTTGGTGTTCTTACTATTGTTGTAAAAATAACTTCCCGCTACAGATAATTTTTTTCCGTACTGGTTAGTAAAGTTTAAACCCATAGCATTGGTAACGCTGATACCACTTGATTGTCCTACATTGAAGTCATTTCCCCCTCCTTGTCCTCCACCAGGTCTTCCACTACCACCTTGTGGACCACCGCCACCTTGCTGGCCACCACCCCTATTACCACCACTAGAGGTAAGACCCAATAAATCTTGCGATGCAAAATTTTGTTGATTTATATTATTGAAACTTCCAACAACTGATAAACGCCTATTTCCTTTTAAAAAAGTAGAATTGCCTCCTGCATTGTAACGATCGTCTGTACCAATACCTGCATATATGCGACCAAAATTGCCATTCTTCATACCCGATTTGGTAACAATATTTATTGCTTTTACGGAGTTTCCGTCATCAAAACCAGTAAGCCTAGCTTGGTCACTTAGCCTGTCAAAAACCTGTATTTTATCTACCATATCCGACTGCACATTTTTAAGTGCGGCAGAGGCATCATCGCCAAAATAATCTTTACCATCTACCGTTACTTTTTTTACCGTTTCTCCTTGAGCTGTTACGGTACCATCTTTTGCAACAGTAATACCGGGCATTTTCTTTAGTAAGTCTTCGGTAGTAGCATCTCTATTTACTTTGTATTGGCTTGCACTAAACTGAGCGGTATCGCCTTTTTGTACTACTGGGGGCGCTTTTGAAATTACCGTAACATCTGCCAGTTTTTTTCCACTCGGCTCCAATTTTATAGCAGCAAGTTCTTTTATAATGTCTTTTACATTAATAAATGTTGTATAGGCTTGATAATTTAGGGTGCTTATTTTTACTATAAAACTATCCGCTGCCAAGTTTTTTAAATTATAAGTCCCGTCTTCTGATGTCACTGTTTCATTTACCAGAGCAGAATCTTTTTGTTTTAGCAAAGTAACAATTGCGCCTGGTACTGGTTTGTTGTCTACTCTGTCTAATATAACTCCCTTAATACCACCCGTTTGTGCAAAACTACATGCTGCTAACAATGAAAAAAACAATGTAATCCCAATAATTCTACTCATAAACTCTATTTCTATAATAATTAAATGTGGTCTACATACGTAAACAATCGTACAAAGGTCTTACTTTTTAGTGTAAAAAGAAGTTGTAGGTGGATAAGCGGTAATTATTAATTTAATAACAGCTAAATTGCACTCCTAAAATTTCGTTTTTTATGAGTTATAATAAAATGGTATCAGTAACTGGCCTAAGTGGTTTGTTTGAATTGGTTTCTTCTAAAGCAGATGGCGGTATTGTACGTTCGCTAGAAGATAAATCTGTAAAATTTGTAAGCAACCGTGTTCACAGCTTCTCTCATTTAGAAAGTATAGAAGTGTTTACCAAAGAAGACAATGTAAACCTTACAGAGGTATTTCTTGCAATGAAAGCAAGCAAAGAAGTGAAGCCGGATGCAAAGGCTGATGCAAAAGCAATAAAAGCATATTTCGAAAAAGTGTATCCCGACATGGATTTTGAAAGAGTGTATGCAAGCGATATGAAGAAAATGGTAAAATGGTATGATATCCTTGAAAAAGCGGGTATAGAAATAAAATTAACCGAGCATGCAGAAGGTGAAGAAGATGCTACAGAAGAAAAAGCTGCTGTTTCTGAAAAGAAAGCTGCTGTAAAAACTGCTACGCCAAAAGCTGCTGCTATAAAAAGTGGTCCAGCTAAGAAAATAAATACACCAAGAAAGATGGCGTAAGAAGCCCCTCACCTATCCTCTCCCCGAAGGGGAGAGAGAAAAGGAGAAGATTGGAGCGAATAAGTTTTAGCTTAAATAATATCGATATTTCATTTATCTGCTTTCATATTTGATAGTAAATAAATGAAATTTCTTTTTTTTGAAAAATGACCATTGGTAATATTGGTAATAAAAAACTTAAGAAAAGAAGTTTATTAATACTTGAAGCATTATCAAAGAGACAAATAACTTCAAGAGCCTGTCTCAATACTAAGTACTAAATACTAAATCATGTACACAGCAGATATAAAAAAATTAGAAAGACATTTTCTTCCAAAAGATTTTACGGTTACAGACTGGCCGGCATTGGAGCCTTATTTTAAAACACTGCTCCAACAAGAAATTACGGGTAAAGAAAGTTTAGAAAAATGGTTGCTCAATATGAGTGAGCTTGAAGCTGCTGTAAATGAAGATGCCTGCTGGCGCCAAATAAAAATGACATGTGATAATGAAAACAAAACATTGGAAGATGCATTTAATTTTTACTGCAATGAAATAGAGCCGCACATAAAACCATACAGCGATGCGTTGAACAAAAAATTATTGGCATCGCCTTTTTTGGCGGAGTTGGATGAAGCAATGTATCACACATACATACGCAGCACCAAAAAAAATATTGAATTATTTAGAGAGGAGAATATTCCTGTACAGGCAGAAGTTGCTGTTTTGCAACAACAGTTTGGGCAAATAACGGGTGCTATGATGGTATCGGTAAACGGAGAAGAATTTACACTGCAACAAGCAGCTAAGTTTTTAGAAAATGAAGACAGGAATTTGCGGGAAGAAGTGTATAGAAAAATACAAACCCGCAGGCTCGAAGACAAAGAAAAGCTAAACGAATTATACGACACCCTCATTGGCTTGCGCAACAAAGAAGCCTTGAATGCAAGTTTTGATAATTACAGAGATTACAGGTTTAAAGAGCTGGGCAGGTTTGATTATACAAAAGAGGATTGCTATAAATTTCACGATGCGGTAAAGCAATATGTAATGCCGCTGGTGAATGATATCTATCGTAAGAAAAAAGAAAAGCTTGGGCTTGAAACCCTACGCCCATGGGACTTGGATGCTGAACCAGCCGGCACTACGCCGCTTCGTCCATTTAAAAAAGGCGAAGAATTGTTGCAAAAATCTATTGATTGTTTTACAAAGTTGCGCCCGTTTTTTGGGGCTTGCTTGCAACGCATGAAAGAAATGCAGCACCTAGATTTGGAAAGCAGAAAAGGCAAATCGCCCGGTGGGTATAATTGTCCACTAGCAGAAAGTGGTGCCCCCTTTATTTTTATGAATGCTGCAGGGCAAATGCACGATGTAACTACCATGGTGCACGAAGGTGGGCATGCCATACATTCTTTTCTTGCACACCCATTGGCGCTTACCGGTTTTAAAGAATATCCCATGGAAATTGCCGAAGTGGCGAGCATGGCTATGGAATTGTTTAGCATGGATCATTGGGAAAGTTTTTTTGATAATGCAAATGATTTGGCAAGAGCCAAAGAGCACCAACTTGAGAGAGTAATTACGATTTTTCCTTGGATAGCCATTATAGATAAATTTCAGCATTGGGTGTACGAGCACGCTACACATACACACGAGGAGCGCACGGCTGCATGGGTGGCTACGCTGGCAGAATTTACCGATGAAGTAATTGATTACAGCGGCTTAGAAGCTTTTAGAAACAATGCTTGGCAGCGACAACTGCATTTGTACGAAGTGCCATTTTATTATATTGAATATGGTATTGCACAGCTTGGTGCTATTGGCATGTGGATGCAGTATAAACAAAACGCCGAAAAAGCCTTGGATAATTATTGCACAGCGCTTAGCCTTGGCGGTACAAAAACATTACCAGAACTATACAAAGCTGCAGGACTAGAATTTGATTTTAGCCCGGAGAAAATAAAAGTGCTGATGGATTTTGTGAAGGGGGAGATGTGAAAACTAATAAAATTGTAACTTTATAGTACCAAACAAGTTTTGCTTGCCGAAGGTGGTATTTTTATTGAGTTTTATTTTGTCATTCCCTATCACGCATTGGCGAGGCCTGTTCTTCACGAGTTAGCGTGGTGACCAGCGAAGGAAGGGATCACAATGGTGTTGAGCCACCGAAAAAATGAAAAATGAAAAAACAAAAAAAAGTAAAGAATTATGTAAAGAAAGTTCAAATAATTCCCTTTTTTTTATTTATTCTTTCTAACTCATTTAGTCAAAATAAGTTAAAAATAGACTCAGCAAATTTAACTTTACAAAACAGTAAAGATACGTTATTAGTTAAAGGCGATGACTACGTTTTATACCATTACTATTTTACTGCAAAATTAGTTCAAGAAAAAAAAGTTTTTGAAAACCCAGAAAATATTTTTGTTGATACCTTGAATGACTTTTCAAGGTTAATTTTCAAAAGCCTTCGTAATGGCAGTTTTAATATCCCTACTATACCTCTTACACAAATAATTTATCTAAAGGAGTTAGGAATTATAATAGGGTTATCAAAAATCCAATCTAGTCCATATCATGTGGTTATCTATTCTGAAAAAGGGGAGTTATTATCTAAACGTATTTTAGCTGTTGTGGAATTAAAATTTACCAAACCAGAGCTCAATGCATTGTTTGTAAAGTACCCTAAATTGATTAATTACATAGATAAAAGCATTGTTGTGAAAGATAATGATGAATATTATATAGAACCCTCAAATTATTTGGTTAGGGTTATTGGAGTGGATTCTCTTTTGAAAATGAATAAATATGTAAGAAATCAATTTTTTCCATTAATGGGAATTAGTATTGACTCTCGAGTGCCGAAATACCATTCTTCTTTTTCAGATTCAGACCCTCTAAATGATTTAATACTGATTGGTTCAGTACCGTATTTGTTAATATTAAATTCAGAAGATGGTAGAAAAGTAAACATTCCATTAATATCATCTGTCTCATTTGGCTGTCCTAATAGTGTACAGTAGTAGGTAGTGCTTTTTCCGCAGTTGGTACTTCTCGCCGAGGTTGGTATTTGTCTTGAGTTTTATTAAATCCTCTCCTATAAAGCATTGCCGAGTCCGAGGCTTGGTCTTATTACAGAATACTTTGACACTCACGAGGAAGCGAAGCGACCTACGAAAGCAAGATTTTGTGTGTTAAATTGGATCATTACCACTTAATTAAATCTTAATTTGATATACAATAAAAATGTAAATTTGTTTAAATGAATTTTATGGAAGAATTGATCTTTATTGTAGAAGAAAGTCTTGATGGTGGTTATACTGCTAAAGGGCTAGGCGTTTCTATTTTTACACAAGGGGAAACTTACGAGCTATTAAAGTTAGCTGTAATAGATGCTGTTCACTGTCATTTTGATGATGAAATGAAAAGAATTATTCGTTTACATATTGTTAAAGAAGAGGTAATAGCCGCATGAAAATCCCTAGAGATATTAGTGGAGAGGATTTAATAAAACTAATAAAGCCTTATGGATATTCAATCACAAGGCAAACTGGTAGTCATATTAGATTAAGCACAGAACAAAATGGGCAGCATCATATTACTGTTCCACATCACGACCCATTAAAAATAGGAACATTAGCATCCATCATTTCTGATATAGCAGAACACTTTGGAATAACTAAGCAAGCTTTAACCCAAGAGTTATTTGGATAAACATTTTATATCTTAAACTTCATTTGCCCCACCATTTCCTGAAATTTATGATCGCTTTTAATATCCTTGTTCCAGGCAAAACCCATTTCTATCAGATCTAATTTTTCTGTAATAGTAGCACCCGCTTTATTTGGCTGATTGGCCATTATAAAAGCGGTATCTGATATGGCCAATGTATTTTCAATATCGTGGCTCACAATAATAAGTGTGTTCAGTTCGTCTAGCGTAGATATTTTAATGAGCAGGTCTACCACTTTATCTATCACCAATGCATCGAGCCCCGAAAATGGTTCATCCAATAAAATAAAGTTATTGCTTGTAAGCGCTTGTTGCAAGATGCTTACACGCTGGCGTTGCCCACCCGAGAGTTGCAGTGGGTATTTATCTAAATGTTCGGTGAGATTAAATTTATCACCGTATTCTTTAATTATATTTTTCTTATCCGTTTCGGTATAATTTTTATTGTTGTGCTCCAATGCTATTTCAAGATTTCTTTTTATGGTACGATGGTTAAACAAAATATAATTTTGCGAAACTACACCTACTTCTCCTTCACGCACTTCGTGCATATCGTTACCGATGGTTACTTTACCAGCGGTGGGCTTGTTCATTCCGGCCAATATTTTAAAGAGCTGGGTTTTACCAATACCGCTTCTGCCTATCAACGAAACTACTTGCCCCTGCTGCAAATTGGGGCGTACAATATCTTGTATGGTAAAATTTATATCCCTTAAAATAACTTTATCCCCGTAAGCTAGCTGTACGTTTTCTGCTTTCAGTAAAACTTGGTTTTTTTGGTATGTCATTATTTATCTCTTAATTGAATTTTTGTATATGGAAATAACCAATAGCGCAACGCCCCTAAAATATAATCGAAAAACACGCCTATCAAAAAGATGATAAGCAGTATGGCAAATACGGTTGTAAGGTCTATGTATTTGTTGGATTTTATCAGCAATGTTCCCAAGCCGCCTTCGCTCATGCTCAAGCCTTCTACCATTGTTATCATCATCCATGCTATGGCAAAGTTTTGGCGCATTACTTCAAGCACTTGGTCCAATCTTCCTACAATCACCACCTCCCACAAAGTTCTCCATTTGTTCATACCAAGGGTAGCGCATAATTCAAACTCTTGCCTGTCTATTGCATCTATCACAGATAACAAAGAGGTTACAAAAAAGGGTACAATACCAAACAACAGCAAGCTTAATTTTAATTGGCTGCCATCGCTCGTCAGTAAGGTAAATGCAAATATCAACCCGGTAAGCGTTAGGTAACGGCACTTAATTACAAACTTGGCAAGTGGTTTAAAAAACGGCACAAGCGAAAGATAACTTACCGCCAATGCAATTAGTAAAGCAATGAACATTCCTTTTAGTGTAAGCATTAAGCTGGTGAAAAAATTGTCCCAAAAGCTTCCCGTTTTTACAATCTCCAATACCTTACCCAATATTTTACTGGGTGCAGGTATAAGCCCACCACCAAGCAACTGCCATAAGCCTAGTGCCAAAATTATTTGCACAAAAACCAATACAAGCATATTGCTTTTGCTTACGGTGCCAAAGGGTTCAAAGAATGTTTTTAGTTGTTTCATATTTTCGAATAATTTAACCAATTAAAAATGCCACGAATGCTCGAACGAATGCTTGTGCATTCTATGCGTTTTCCTTTTAAGCATTCGTGGCTATTATCTTTTACTGCCCCAACACAATCTCCACCCTTCTATTCTGTGCTTTACCTTCTATCGTATTGTTATCTGCAACGGGTTTACTACTACCCATACCTTTGCTTTCCATACGTGCGCTTGATATTCCTTTGTTTGCTAAATATGCTCTCACACTATTTGCTCTTTGCTCTGATAAACTTTGGTTGGTCACATCATTTCCGGTATTATCCGTATGCCCATATACACCCACTTTCAAATTTTCGGCTACTACGGTACTTTTCAATATTTCATCTAACACAGCAAATGATGCTGGCAATATTCTAGCACTTCCCGTTTCAAATTGTATTTGAAAAGATTTAGACGATACCTTGTCTGTAATCGTTGGTGCATAGGTAACTGCTATTGTTTTCCCTTCCATCAATTCCGGATGGTTTACAATAACAGATTGCATGTAAGACTTGTCTATCATTCTAGCATACTCAGGATATTTTGCCATATACTCGGGATACATTTTAGAAAGTATATCACCAAAAGTCGTATACACAATTTTGTATCTATCCAAACCATCTTTACCCAAACCAAACATGGTAGCGGCATCGGGTAAATTAAAAGCCATAGAACCACCAAGCTCTACTTCTTTTCCTTGTACATCTTTTTCCGTAACACCATCATAATATTTCATCCAATAAGCGCCGGTTTCTTCATTGTACACTTTTGCACTTACATCTGCAGCAAATTTTTTCGCATCGGTGTAGCTACGCACTTGATCGCCCGCTTGAGATAATGCCATAATCAAATTTTCGATATCTGTGCGGTGATCATTTGCAAACTTGCGAATGGTAATCGTGATGTTTGGCATTTGCATAGAGTATTGTTTGGTAGATGCAATATTAACCAAGCCTCCTTTTTTTCTAGCTATGTTTACATCGCCTGGTGTCCAAGTTGCTACAGCGTCCACCCCAACAGTTGTGTCACTGCTCAATTTTTTTCCATTCAATACAAAAGCACGTTTTTCTTTGTACCCAGTTATGTATTTATTAGCCGCATCTAAAAAATCTACTGCAGATATCAGGTTTATTGCTTCTCTATCAAAAGTGGTTTCATCGGGGTTTACTTTTAAACCATTGTCTCCTGCCCACTTAAGTAAAATATTCATATCTCCATCTCTCAAATAACAACTCACTGTTTTACCAATGGCCATTTTAGGATCTGTTTTCCAGTTTTGTGGTCCCATCAATTTATCTTCGCCATAGCTTTTGCCCATTGCGTAAAATGCTACAGGTTGGTACTCTGCTCCCAGTGGCTCTAGCTCTTTGCTAAGCCCTGCAAAAAAGGCTGGCATACCATCGCCCATGTAAGAAGCAAATACCCCTTCTATGCTTGGATTGTTTTTATAATCCTGTGCAAATTTTACGATGTCTGCAATAGATTTATTACAATCATCTTGCCTCAAAATATTTATTTGCATTTTGGCATTGTCTATCAACGAACCTTTTGTAGTAAGCGCTCCACCATTTGCATACATTAGCGGGAATTGTGAATTCCATGCCATTACTTCCCATTTTATTTTTGTACCGCCATTTGCACTAGGCACATCGCTTGGCAAAGGCAATTTTACACTTGCGTTACCTTGTAAAGAAGCTTGTGGCTCATCGGGCAATACTACTTTACCAATTTCGTTTGATACTTTTGCTTCTTTGGGGCGTTTATCCCACCAAAATGTTTTAGCGGCAAATAAACCGCCCAATAATAATAATATTCCTACAACCTTTCCGGATGTTTTTACTTTAACCGCCATTTTATTTCGTTTTAGTTAGTTTAATAAATCATTGTAATTGCTATTTACCTTGCCTGGCACAATAGGTGCATTGCTCGGTTGCCATAGCTGTGTGTTCAATTTCAATTCGGTATCGGAATCATAAGACTCCAACATTTTTAAACCTTGTACTTCAAAAGTGGCATTGTCCAAGTCTATGCTGCGCATAAAATCGCTAGAGTAACTTATCGCCTTTTTCATGCTGGCCAATTTACCTGCAATATCGTCTTTCAAATATTCCATACTTTGCTCTACCATCATTTTCTTTTCGGGGTCTCCCTTAAAAATTTTCAAGGCAGAACTAAGTGCTTGGTTGCCGCTGCTCACCGATTTGTACAAGTCCTTTTTCAAATCCAACTCGTTCTTGGCATCTTCTATCAGGTAGCCACTGTTCTTATGCACTTTGGTAAGATAATCTCCAATTTTTGCCAAGCTATCTCTTATGGGTACCAATTGTTTTATGTATTCATTTATACGTGCCACTTGCCTGGTAGCATTACCGAGCTCGGGCATCATGTTATTTTCCTTTGCAGCCCTGGCTTTGTTAAGCATGCCATCCATCTCTTTTTCTTTCTCTTTTAGTTTAATGTCTATTTTTTCCTTTTGCCCATCCACTTCTATGCTTTGGTTGTACAACTTTTCCCGTTGTTTTTCCATATCGCCAATATAATCTTCGGCAATAATAAAGGGATCCAGTTCTATTACAAATCCAACCAATTTTTTCATCAATATCTCGTACATATAAAATAGGCTCAACCTAAGTTTACGGTGGGTAATACAATAAAGAAATACCCCCAAGCTTACCAGTGCAATGCTAAAGTTCAATGTGTTCCATACAACTGTGGTAAGTATAGGAATTACATAATAACCTATCAAGGTCAACAAGCCCAAGCCAATAAATATTCCCGCTTTTCCACCAGGCCTGCTCCAATATGATTTTAATTTATCCTGCGCTGCTGCAGGGAACATGTTTGTTTCCATAATCTATTTTTTATAAAGATGTTTTAATTTGTTGAATATCGCTTCCCAATTTTGCCATCATTGCATCGCATGCAACATTGTATCCATTGGTATTGCCATTTATTTTTGCTTCTTCGTCCACTACTTCTTTTTTTAGCGACGTTATTTTTTGGGTATTGTCATTTATTTCAGAAGTTAGTTTTTGAATGAGCGCCGCATTTTCTTGGTTCTTTTTGTCCAAAGCTTCTACTGCCGTTTTTCTTCCTTCAATTTCGCCCAGCACTTTTGTGTTTACTGCATTTTGAAATTCCAATTTATCTTTATCCAATATTTTTAAATACTGCTCTGCACTATTAAGTAATGTTTCTTTACTCAACCCTTGTATTTTTAGGGTAGAAAAAACGGCGTTCATTCTTACCGCTTCATCTGGCACAGCCGCTTCTAAAGTTTCCATCATTTTCCAAAACTCATAATAATCGGGCCCTGGCAGGTTTGCATTGTCAAACAATTGCTCAAAATGGTTTTCGAATTTATCGATATCCGCTTGGGTTACATGGCCTGCTTTTATAGCTGTGGGTTTGCTGAAATTGCTTTTGGCGGGCCTCACTTGTATGGGCAAACCATCTTCGCTCCAAGAGGAATTTGTGTTGGTTGGCTTGGGTTCTTCGGGTTCGAATTCTACGAAAAGCCCGAGCGCTTTTTTAAAAATGCTAGACATAGTTAGTTGATTTACTAAATAAATATAAATAATAATAGCTTCCTTTTAGAAAAAAATAATTTTCTGTTTATCCAGTAAGATAAACATTCATTAAAATATGTGTAAAATGAAGAAAAACCTATCCAACGGCTGGAGGCGAAGTATTGAAATTGTGTAGAATAAAATTGCTCAAAAACAATATTATTTTATCTGTTGTGTGTTTCATGTTGCGTTGATTGCTGATGTAAATATGGATTAATTTAACATATTGTAAAGATAAATTGGGAAGAGCGGTAACAAAATACTGCTGCGGTGATATTTAGGAGGTTGTAAATCTGTATGATTGGTAAAACTAGTTCCAACACAAGGGCAGAAGGAAGAAAATGTCGTGTTTAATTTTGTAGGGATGAAAATTATGTATTACCACAAGGGCACAGGAAGGAATATAAAATGTTTTATGTTTTATGAATGAAAATTATGTAATACAAAAAGGGCACAAGAATTGAGAAACTCGTTAGATTTCTTTCCTACGTACGATTAGACAGGCTCTTTTTGTGAAATGCAAATAGCATGCGCTCATTTTATTTGCACAACTTCTCTACACCCTATTACAGAAAAAGAATTAATAGTATTTTTACTAAAATCGGTCGTAAAATGTTTTTAAAGCTGTATAAAACTACTCTTTTTACCCTTAGTATATTTTGCCAAATAAATGCATTTGCACAAACAAGCGTATCCAATAAAATAAAAAAACTAAACTTATACGCAGGCATAGAGGTAGGCTCCAAAGGCGTAAAGCTGAGTATTATACAAATGGCTAAAAATGCAACCAATACGGGTAATTTCTCTGCGGTAAAAGACTCCTCCATAAACACAGATTTTATCAGTTTTTCTTCCATATCCTTCGCTGCTACAGTAAAAGCATTGGTAGGTTTGTACAATACAGCCAATACCGACTATAGTATACCCAGCAATAAAATATACACGGTTGTAAGCAGTGGGGTAAAAGGGCAGGCCGAAAAAGAAAATAAGAGTTTTCTTATAAAATCGATGGCAGATAGCTTTAGATTATTGATAAATGAACCACAAAGGCTTGTGCCAGTAATAGATGCTATGGAAGAAGCCAAACTTTCTCATATGGGCATTGTACCAGAAGCCAGAAGATACAATACATTTTTGATTGATATTGGCAGCGGAAACACCAAGGGCGGCTATTTTAGAAACGGAAATACCAAGGAGTTGAAATTGTTTACCCTTACTTGGGGCACCAAAACGATTACCAATGCAACCGACAAAAGGTTGGACGAAGATAAATCGGTAAGCAATTTTAAAAAACAATTGTTCAGGGTTATAACGGGCGAACCAGAACAGGAAATTATATATGCTGTAAACGAGAGTGGTGCCTATAATATGAACGACTATTTTGCTTTTAGTGGTGGTATTGCTTGGTCAGCAGCTACACTCATGTATCCCGAGCTTATAGAAAATACCGTAGTGCCTCTAACATTCAATGAATTGGTAAGGTTTAGTGATAAGCTCAACAATAATTTTGCGTCGCTATCTCCAGAAGCGTTGGTTGCTTCGGTAACTGATATCACGCTCGATAAAAATGCCATTATGAATGAAGCACAAAGGGTACACAAGGTTTTCGATCAAAAATCTTTAATGGCTGGTACTGCATTGCTCTTAAAAATTGTGCGGCAATTTGAAGGTACATTAGAGAAAAAGCAGTTTTTTTTGGTAAAAAATGGTCAAGTTGGTTGGATTTCGGCTTATGTGAACCAAGAAGTGCATAATTAATACTTCAAAATTATAGATTACTAAGAAATAATAAACGCATTTACACAAAAATAGCTCTGTGTAAAAATAATATTATCAATTTTTTATTTTAAACTACTATTTGTTTATCACCCTAATTTTTACCATGCGCATATAAATTTTTTCATTAAAATGTGTAATATCACTTTTTTTTTGCATCTTTATATTTCCAATTCTACGGAATTCCGCATGTACCAACGTAAAAACTACATATGCGAGAAGATAAATACGACAAATTACTGAATGCTTCTATTGTTTTACTAATAGTATCCGCTACTGTTTTGGCCATATCTGTGTACAATACGTATATAAAAGAGCCTACAAAAACTGTAAAAAAATCGGCTATTCAATATAAGAAATCTGCAGAAAGAGATTCGTTGCAAAGTATATATACCAATACCCTAAAAGGAATAGATAGTACACTACTCTTAGATTCTGTAAATCCATTAAACAAAGAAGCACAGGTCAAGTTTGCCGAGATGAATATCTTAAAATCGGAGATAGCCACCCTGCTAAAAGACCAAAGCACCGATGCCGACCTAGCTACGGCTAAGTTAAAAATAGAAGAACTGCAATTAAAAGTAGCCCTTTTACAAAACCGATATACAGGTGTAGAGAGCGAAAACAAGCGCTTACAAAAGCTTATAGAGCAATTGATGGCTAACAGCAAAGCGACTACAACTGGCATTACCACAAGTTATACAAGTAAAGAAAAAAACAAAGGGATAACAGAAAAAACCCCTGCAAATAATACAGCTGCTACCCTAGCTGGCGATCTGCGTTTATTTGCCATAGCCGAAAGCAATGCCAAAGAGATAGAAACCTCCTTTGCCGATGATGCCGAAAAGATTGTAGGCTCCTTTTTATTTAAAGCCAATGCCAGCAAAGGCAATGGCGAAGTAATAGTAGTAGTGGTACAACCCGATGGCCGAGTAATAAAAAACTCCGCCTGGGAATCTGGCACATTTGAAACCAGCCAAGGCAAAAAAGTGTACTCCCGCAAGCTTTTTGTAGAAGCCCAAGGCGAAGAAAAGCGCCTAAACTTTTCGCTAATGCCCGATGGTTTTCTCAAAGGTGACTATACCTTGCAGGTATGGTATAATGGGAGTATGATTGGAAGAGTGGTGAAGACGTTGTCGTAGATATTGGCTTTTTGTTTTTTATTTGCTAACTGCTTATATTTGTTTTTCTAACTGTAATATATTTGTTTTATTACCCCTAAAACAATTTCATTCAAGAAAGCATTTTTAATGATTGGTTGGCTGTGGCTGAGGGGCGGAGCTGGGGGGATAGTAATTGTGATTAGAGTGAAATAGAGAAGCTTTGAGATAAAACTTATTTTATTTTTTTGGTCGTCGCTAAATGCTTCGCCAACATTTGGGACAAACAGCTTTGAAGAAAAATTGCGAAGATTTTAGCGAGGGGTTTGAAGAGACTTTAACCGAGACTAAGCGATTCATACTAGTAAAATAATTTATTTCTAATCCTCAGCATTAAGCTATTTTTACAATAAGAATGATTGCTTTAACCCAATGTAAAATATAACCCTATCATTTATAGGTGCGACACAAATTAACAATACTACTTGTCTTTATATCTTTCCTAGGAAATGCGCAAAATAGCACAATCTTAAAAGTTCATTTCCTGTATGGCTCAAAGCCTTTAAAAAAATATAAGTCCATCGAAAAAAAATGGTTTGGTGGTTTGTTTGGTGGGCATGTAGGTATTGAGAGCGATAGTGATAAGGTTGTAAGTTTTTTACCTAGAGGGAAGTTTCATTTATTTGCAAAAAAACAGAATAGGCACAGTACTTATGCCATACATTCTGTAAATAATTTTTATGCCATTTTAGGTGGTAATGCTGATAGTGTAAAAAAAACAATGGTTTATATACCCATTACGCAGCAGCAAAAACAAGCGTTTGATAGTATTACAACAGTCTATTTAAAACAAACACCTTATGATTATGCGCTGATAGGAATGCGTTGTGGGGCGGCCGCTTATGATATTTTGGAGCAATTAAATATTTTGCCCCATTATGGCTATAGAAAAACATATTGGAAAATATTTTATCCGAAAAAATTGAGGAAGCGCTTATTTACAAAAGCGAAACAAAACGGCTGGAGAATTGTTAGAACAGTTGGCTCCATAAAACGTAAATGGGAGAAAGATTGACAAGATTGTATATCAGTAAAACTAATACTTTTTTCTTTGTCATTAATTTTATTTAATCTTACAAAATCCCAAAAGCATAGGAAAAACTTTAATCTATATATTGAAAACACAAACGTCAGCAATAAACAATCTCCATACTGAAAGGCTATTGCTTATTCCTTTTACAACTCAAATTTGCAAAAATTTACTGAATAATAATTTTAGTGATTTATTAAAACTTGGTTTAAAAAAAGGAGCCAGTTGGCCCGATGAAGACGTGATAGAAACCTTGCCCAAAATAATAAATAACTTATCTAATGTTGAGTTGCCTTCTGGGTTTGAATCCTGGATGATTATCAAAAAAGATAGTTCTGAAATTATTGGCGACATAGGGTTTAAAGGATTTAATGTGGGAGAAGAAAATATTGACCTAGGATATGGCATTATTAAAGAAGAAAGGAGAAAAGGTTTTGCAATAGAAGCTGCTACAGCACTTATTAATTGGGTATTTTCAAACAGTGTAGTAAAAGAAATAACGGCTCGTTGTTTGATAGATAATATTGGTTCCGTAAAGCTATTACATAAATTAGATTTTAGAGAAACAACGAGAAACAATGAAATGATATACTGGTCATATAAAAAAATAATTAATGTTGCAGGGTAAAAAATTTTGATAACGTATATTTTAAATCTCAATTAATAACAACAAATAAATGCTAAAAATTATCTTATTACTATTCATGCCTATTTCAGTTTTTGCGCAGGATACAGAAGTAAAAGCATTAAACAGTGCTTTCAATTTGTACAACGCATTTCAAAATGGAAAAGTAGATTCGTTGCCACAAAATGAATTTAATTACTATAAAGTAGTTGCGCACTTGGATAATAGTTTTAAAGCTTTTATACTGCACAAAAAAAGCCAAGACTATGAAAAGTTTTTGATAGCAAAAGGTTATACAAACTACAAATTCTTCAGGCTAGAAAATGGCATTGAAATTGGCACCAGTACTTTTGTAGTAGATTCGGTATCGTACGTGGTATTTGGTTATAAGATAATGAACCGCCCCCAATATTTTATAAAACGTTTATCAGATTATACCATCGTTTTTGATGGGCATGCGCAATCTTCCAGTGTAGATGGTATGTATGCTATTGAAAAGAATAGAATTTTGCTGGTAGAAAAAGATGGGGATTATAATACCTGCCGCAAGGCTTCGGTAATAGCCACCAATGGGAAACAATGGAAACAACTAAAAGCATTTAAAGGAAAGGCTTTTGGCCAAGTGGATGCAGATTATTTCAATAAAAGATTTGTTGCAGCAAGAACTTACTTTCAACTAGAGTGTGATATGGATGTATCTATGCAGGCGCCACGTGATGCGAATCAAATTTTATTTAACGAAAAAACAAAAACCATTGGTTACAAAAAATACGAAAATGATCGCCAATTTAAAAAAATAGAAGCCAAATATGAAAACGGCTTTTTTATTATAGACGATTATAATGTTGGCCAAAGCATACCTTCTGGTAGCACTGCCGTGCCTGGGTACTAATAAATTATAAGATAGCCTGGTATTTTTTCTTAAACAGCTAACTCCTATTTTTAAATATATAGAAGCTTGGTGTAAATTGAGGCTGCGTGCATCTTTCCAATCTAGTTTCACCATTGCTTGCAACAAAAAATGCATTTCCAAATTTTTGTTCTTGCGACTCGGCGGGGGTTTTCACAAGCATAATAATTGAAGTATAAGAGAACTATTAGTGAAACCCCAACGCACAAAAGAACTTAGAATTATAATTAAGTCATCCTACGAAGCTTTAGAATATTTTTTGCTATCTAAAAAAGTGATGTCAATTTCTATGGGTATAGATTACTAAGTAGTTTTTAATTCTACAGGCTGTTGATGTTTAATTGGACTCTTTTACTGGGGTCACCTTTGGCATCTAAAAATTTAAGCTCTATCACACGTCGGGCTTGCCTGACGGTAAGCAGGGTTTCGCAACAAGTTTTCTTTCCAATTTATGGTTTATGTGTGCGAAAACCCCGCAGGGACAGTAAAATAGCGAAGATTTTAGCGAGTGCTTTGAAGTGACTTGAACCGAGGCAATTGATGGCACAAAAATCAGGTAGTTCTACCTGTTTTTATAGCCGATTTGCCGTTTATATTTGCTACGTCATCGTTTCAAAATCAACAAAACCCGTTTTATGAGCACCCCATTCAACATTGCCGTTTATGCCGAAGGCGCCGTTTGCCCGCCCAATTTAACCGCAAATATAGCCGCCATTCAAAGCGCCGGCTGGAATACTCTGATGGTGAGCCTGTTTCAGGTGGATGCAAGCGGAAATATTAGTATCAACGGCAAGCCGCTAGATACCGCTTGGAATGCACAATTGCAACAATTGAAAACAGGTGGAACCATCACTAAACTGCTGGCTACTTTTGGCGGTTGGGACAGTGCTTTTGCCAATATTCAAAGCATTTACGATAAAAACAATAATAGCTTTGAAGGCACAGCCCTGCAGGCCAATGCAGCGGCATTTCAAAAAGATTTTCCCGCCTTCGATATGATTGATATGGACGTGGAATACCCCAACGGGCAGCCCGCCAACGCACAGGCCTGCTTCATAGCTTTTTGTGAAATGTGGGCCGCCTTGGGTTATGGCATCACGTTTTGTCCATATACGGATCCTGGTTTTTGGACGGGCGCCCTTAGCGCACTTGAGCAAAGCTATCCCGGCGCTGTAAAGTGGTGGAACCTGCAATGCTATGCTGGGGGCGGCGGCAACAATCCCACCGACTGGAACACTGCGATACAAAAGGCGCTACCCAGCTTTAATACCGATGGCTATATTATGGTGAGCGACTGGACCCGCTTTTGGGATGTGGAGGAATGGGGCTCATTATGGAACGGCGACTGTCCGGCAGCCGTGCAAACACTTATCAGCGGATTTGCCGGCCCGGCCTATATTGGCGGCGCTTTTTTATGGACCATCGACCAGATACTCGATTATGAAGCCACCACCCAACAACACCCCGACCCGAATAGCTGCGGCTCCAATGTGGTGCAGGCCGATTATATAAATGCTTTGAAGGCGGGGCTGGAATAGCCATCAGGGTATCTGACACCCTTGCGTGACGGCGGGGTTTCCACAAGCACTAAATATGAAGTATAATAACATTGGCCGTGGGACCCTGACTGCCGTCAGGCAAGCCTGCTTACCGTCAGGCAAGCCCGACGTACAAAAGAACTTAGCATTATAATTAAGTCATCCTACGAAGCTTTAAATTGTTTTTTGTAGACTCAAAAAGTAATGTCAATTTCTATCGATAGAGATTACAAAGTAAGTTTTGCGTCTCGGCGGAGTGTTGATATTTAACTGGCAGTGTTTAATTTTTTATCCTCGGTTGGTGCATAGCTAAATTCTTCGCTACCATCTCCACCGCTGCTTGGCCCTGATTAGCGGCGTACAAATTAATATTTTGCTTCTATTAGCGGGGTGATAGCAGCAATCGTTACGGAAGTTATGCAACGTTGCGGAGATGTTTTGTAAAAAGTAACATCATATTTTATAGTTTATCTGTGCGAAAATCCCGCTGAGAGGAAATCTAATTACGTAAGGTGATGCCAGGTGTGTTGGTTTCGGCAGTTCTTGCATGTGCGTAAGTAAGCAGCTATACCGCTGATGCGACTGGGCAAGTACTGCCGGATGTACAAATTGGGAGGGTATATTGAAAGCCGTGCTTCGACTTCGCTCAGCAGGTGGCCTACGGAAGTGCAAGGCTGAGGAACGAAGCTGCAGCACTGAGTAAGGTGATCTATTTTGCGTTGATGAAAGACTAGTGTACAGGCCCAAAAAAATCAATGAAATAACACAACATAATGTACATACATTCGTGAAGACACGAACGCAGGCCTGGATATAAATTTTAATACCTAACTAATGATGTTATTTATTATTGACTCAATTGCATTCTTGTAAAAAATATATAATTATCTTTTTAGAATATTCTGGAAAAATCTGTTGCTTTATATAATCCCAATAATATAGAAATGGCTTTTATTTGGTGTTATTTGTTATCACCCTTCGTATAATATGTTGTAGCATGGTTATGGCAAGAACTTGGATTTGCGAATACACAAAGGGAGGTGTAAACTCATCACTATCCACCATGCTGCCAGCAAAAACTATTATTCCTTGCTTTTCTTTTGCATTGTGTTCCTTTTTTGGTGAGGGCCTGGCAACGGGCCATCTCCCGTAAATTATTATAAGCTGAGTCACGGAAGGTATATGTACTATTGAACTCAACTGGTCTGTTATTTCTGTCTCTGACCAATGAATCAATTTTTGATTCGAGGCGGATAATTCGGTGTTTGAGTTCTTCTATTTTTTCACCATCCCTGCCAGCATTAAAAAAAGCGAAAAGCAGCACAGACAAACAAATGACGATAATCGTTTTCATAACTGTGTTTACCTATTATTTGTAAGTGTTGTGTTTGTAGTCGGTAATGTGTCTTTGGCAGGAGAATCTATTGTACGCAAATACTTATCAAATATAAGTTGCGAAATTACATTCAAATTACGGGAAAGGTTTTCCGGGTTCTTGCCTCCCTCAGTATAACATTCTATTGTATTATTTTTTTTTGCGTAAAAAAGTTTTCCAACAGACCACTGCGTAATCGTATCCTTCTTTGTGATCTTTTTAAAACGCTTCGCTTTTTCTGCATCCATTGACAGAATAGGCTGGCCATAGGTATTTCCGTTGCATGCTGTTTCCTGGTAGTGGTCTTCTGCCCAATACACGCACACTGTATTTGCACTTCCCATTATTTGCCCATCCGGCTTTTGTTGCCAGATGTAAATACCCCCTGCAAAAATCAATAAAGCAATTACGGATGCAATTTTAGATCTGTTATTCCATATCGTGTTTTTGGGAATTGCTTTTAAGGGAACTGAACTTCCCATTTTAATTTCCCTTGATTTTCTATCCTTTGTGTCTTTTATTTCCTCATTTATTTCTTCGGGCTCATTTTGTGGATCTTCATTTCCCAAAATTGGTTCGTCTATTTTTTCACCTGGTATTTCGATCAAAACCTTTTCTTCTTCACTCAAGGTGAAGTTCTTATCATATAAATACGGCCTGTGTTTAAAATCTATCAGCCAGGCCAGCAGTTCCACATTCTTCTTATCAGTATTGTCAATATTTCTTTTTAGGTATTTATCTAATGGTCTAAACCTGTCAATTTCAAAATCCCGGATCAACTCTAAAAATTGTTTTCCGTGTTCAGCTGGTCCAAAAAAATCTCTCAGGAGTTGCTCATCTTTTCGGAGAAGCTGTTGATCTTTTTTATACAAACACTCCTGATACACATGCACACAAGCCTGCCTGATCCTGCCGGGTGCAGATTGAGCCAAAAAAAGAGAAAGTCCGTTGTTGGTCCTCTTTTTATTATAGTCCTCCATTAAAAGTTTAATATAATCAGGATAGGTTATTCTCATATCATTTTGCTTCTACGTAATGTAATCAATAATCGGAATTATCGGAATAATAAGCGAAAAAATACAGGATAATCGGAATTGCTGGTTACGGGAAACCGGAATTACCGGAATCTTCGGAATTGCTGGAATCATTTGCAGATGAGGCTATCAGCCCATTATACATTTGCTTCATGATCATTTGGTAAGGTATACCCAAACCAACTGATATGCTGAGAGCGGGATCGCAGCGAGGTCAGTCAGCCAGGGAAGTTGCTGGCTGGACTGCGATCATGCTCTTCCTTCCCAACGTAAGAAGCGCTTCTTACAAAACAGCCTCTGCTGGGCCAGCTACCCGGTACGGGCAATTTTTTCAAACAATTTAAATCTTTTAAAAAATGATAACTTTTTTTATCTGGTTTGCGTCATTCTTATGCCCAAACCCCAACCATGCCGTAGAAAATCAAAGCGGTACTGATTCTGAATATTATAACACGTCCAATGCCAATGGCGATACCGGCGGAGAAACCGGGGGTACACCAAAACCACCGCCCCCCCCACCACCACCCGGTGGTTGATCTTACAAAAAAAGGCAGAATAATTTCTGCCTTTTTTTTATATTTAGAAAAATTAATATCTTGAAACCTTCAAATCACTTCTTATTAACTGCTGTTTTCATGGTGCTCTTGGGTTTCAGCAGCAAGTCGCAAAGCCCAACGGCCAAATACACGGATTATGATCGAGGCTATCGCCTTATGTATTATAAAAATTGGGATTCTGCTTTCCTGATGTTTAACCGTTATGTCAATAACCCGGATGACAGCCTTATAAAAGCTAAAGCATACCGGTATATGGGCGAAATGCAACGTGATTTTGGTGACCTGTATGGTGCTCAGGAAAACCTGACCACTGCTATCCGTATCCTGGCTCCATCCGATGAAAAACACCGGGAAGATATAGGATATACAAATTACATGCTAGGGAATGTGAGTCTGGATCTGAAACTATATGACGAAGCCATCAATTTTTACAATAAGGCAATTCCTTTTTTTAAGGGAGCAGAGTTCCTACCAGACGTAATGAATGCAAAAGCGACATCGCTTCAAAAAAAGAAAAGGTATATTGAGGCCATTGCAGTTTATGATTCCATAATTACCCTGGGGTCGGCCAAGCAAGAGCTTATTGCGAGGATAACAGATAACAAGGCTAGGACGAGATGGTTGCAGGATCCCGGCTACGATGCATTACCTGGATTCTGGTCAGCTTTAAAAATAAGGGCAGAAGCAGAAGATAACCAGGGATTAAACGCCAGTTATGCCCACCTCGCTGACTATTATGAAAAAGAAAATAGGGATTCGGCATTATGGTATGCCCAAAAAATGCTGGAGAAAGCAAAAGAAAACCAAAGCGCCTTAGATGTGCAGGAAGCTATTGATAAACTGATCAGGTTAAATAATCTCCCTGCTGCAAAAGATCGATGGTATGCGGAGTATAAATTACTTAATGACAGTCTCCAGTTATCGAAGGATACTACACGTCATCGTTTTGCGCTAATCCGATATGATGTTCAGAAAAGCAAGGCCGATAACCTTTTGCTAGAGCAGCGGATTACCAGGCAGCGGTCGTTATTGTATGGACTGATCGTTATTGCTGTAATTGTTTTTACCGGCCTGCGTTTGTGGTATATTAAACGCCGGAACAGGATCAGGCAGGAATCTGCTATTGCTATCCGTGAATCGAAACTAAAAACATCACAGAAGGTGCATGATGTGGTGGCAAACGGACTTTACCGCATTATGAACGAACTGGAACATGGCAAGGAAATAGAGAAAGAGCCACTGCTTGATAAGATTGAAACTTTGTATGAAAAGTCAAGGGACATTTCGTACGAGGATTTGACAGTAGCTGCCAATGCTGACCAACATAACCAGTTGCATGAATTACTAATGGGTTTTGACGATGAGCAAACCAAAGTATTTATTGTGGGTGATATGCAAAGCTTTCGTGGAAGGATAAGTACACACCAAAAAGACGAACTGCAACTGGTACTTACCGAGTTGATGGTAAATATGAAAAAGCATAGTCGTGCTAAAAATGTAATAGTGGAGTTTAAACAGGAGGATGATAAAGCCATTATTCATTACAAAGACGACGGCATTGGTTTTGGCCCCGACCCCGAATTTGGAAACGGAATGAAGAATACGGTTAGCCGTATTCAGACATTGAAAGGGGATGTTAACTTTGGCAAAAGCGGTAAAGCAGGTGCGTCCATTATCATCAGCTTTCCGGTATAATCTGACAAACTATGATTGATAAAATTATTATAGCCGAAGACCAGGAAAGCGCCAATCTCTCTGTGCAAAAAATAATGGAGGAACTGCAGATCAGCCAGAGCGATCATGTATTCTATTGCGATGATGCATTAAATAAAATAAAGGCGGCAGGTCAGCAGGGACGCCCTTATGACCTGCTGATCACTGACCTGAGTTTTGAGGCTGATGGCACCAATCAACAGATCAGGAACGGGTTTGAACTGATTCGTTCTGTTAGGGCACTTCAGCCGGGCATACAGGTGCTGGTGTTCTCGGGCGAACACCGCCCTGTCATTATAGACAGCCTATACGAGGAATATGAAGTTGATGCCTATGTACGCAAGGCCAGGCATGATGTACAGGAATTAAAATGTGCCTTTGACGCACTCAGCAAACAGCAGCGCTACTATCCCCGGGCCATTGCCCAGCTTATAAAGCAATCGAACACTTACGAGTTTACGGAATTTGACATCAATATTATCCGACTGTTATCGCAGGGTTACCAGCAGAATGAAATACCAGCCTACCTGAGGCAGCGTAATATCCGACCATCCAGCTTAAGCACTATTGAAAAACGTTTGAACCAGATACGGGAAGAACTGGGTTTTACCAAGAATGAGCAGTTGGTATTGTTTTGTAAGGAGGCGGGGATACTGTAAATACAAACTGCAACTCTATTTCCATTTTACATTTTTTGTGACTTAATAAAAGCGAAATATGGGTTTCGTTAATGGTTACGGTTTGCCGTAAAAAAATGAAAAAGGTGTATGGTAGTTTTGAAACTGAACCTATTCCAATCATTTGCAAACTAACTGGCATGTTCACCGCAACAAAACAACCATATTATTACACTTTAAAACTTCTGCCCTATCATGGATTTTAAAACCCAAATCAAGCTCCTGGGAGAAAGGTTTTTAGTGCTTAAAGATCAAGTGCTTACTGAAGAAGCTACTAAAAATGCTTTTATTATGCCGTTCATAAAAGAACTTGGCTATGATGTATTTAATCCAAACGAAGTTACGCCGGAGTTAGTGGCAGACATTGGTTTAAAACAAGGAGAAAAGATCGATTACGCCATTATGCAAAATGGGGAGCCCATCATTTTAATAGAATGTAAACATCATGCGGCACCTTTGAATGTTAACAATGCCTCCCAGTTATTCAGGTACTTTCACACAACCAAAGCAAAGTTCTCTATTCTTACGAATGGCTTTGAATATCGGTTTTATACCGACTTGGTAGAAAAGAACAAAATGGATGAGAAGCCCTTTTTTGTTTTTAATATCACTGATATAAAAGACAACCAGATAGAAGAACTAAAGAAATTTCATAAAGCGCAATTCGATTTTCAGAATATAGTAAATACGGCCAATGAATTAAAAATAATGAACGAATTGAAAGTGCTTATCAATTCAGAATTAACAGACCCTGGTCCTGAATTTATAAAGCATTTTGCGAAGCAAGCTTACCCGGGTATGATCACTGCAAAAGTACTAGAGCAGTTTACCAGTTTAACCAAAAGAACCATACAGAACTATATAAACGACCTGATAACAGAAAGGCTTAAATCTGCACTTACAAAGGAAGATGACAAGGCAAAGGAAATTCAGCAGGGGCAAGCGGAAGAGAGGGAAGATATTTCAAAAGTAGTAACCACGGAAGAAGAGTTAGAAGCTTTTATGATCGTTAAAACAATGCTGCGTCAAAAAATTTCCCTTAGCAGAGTTGCATACAGAGACGCCCAGAGCTATTTCGCCATTCTGCTTGATGATAACAACCGCAAAACAATTTGCCGGCTTTATTTAGACGGAAGCAAAAAGTATTTAGCCACACTAGATGCAGATAGAAAAGAAGTAAGACAGGAATTGGCTTCTTTAGATGATATTTTTAAATACGCTGATTTGTTGATACAGACTGTTGAGGATTATGATGGAGTGAAGGTGGACGGTCAATAAATTCAATCTTTTTTTTCGAATAAAAATCAATAATTAAAAATAATTTATGAAAAGCAAAACAACTGCTGCTATCCTTGCTCTTTTTCTTGGCGGACTGGGAGTGCATAGATTTTATTTAAATCAAATCGGTTTGGGGTTTCTTTACCTACTTTTTTGCTGGACCTTCATTCCATCAATCATCGCTTTTATAGATTTTATTATTTTCCTTACGATGGGTGAAGGAAGTTTTAATAATAAATATAATAATGGCACTTCACCAATTGTATATAGCACCAATAATCATGGAAGCGTATCAGACGAATTGGAAAAACTACATGCGCTTAAAGAGAAAGGGATTATTACTGAAGCAGAATTTAGAATGAAGAAGAGTAAGATGTTGTAAAGCTTTATCAGCTTCCGATCTACCCAGCATCGAAAAATGCCTAAACAAAATGGAAGAACAAGAACAGCGGAAAAACCGACAAAAACTTTCCCAAAATTTTTAATCAATAATAATAACTGTATGAATAAAAGATCGATTACTCCAACAGACCTTTTTCTGGCAATTCTGGCCGTCTTACTGATCAGTGTAAGTTTTTACCAGACTTGGTTGGGCTTACAACAAATTTTTGGAGGTAGTTCCTCTGTAATAGCATTGGTACTTTCCCTTATGTTACTTTTTCTACTATGGCAACTCAGGGTAGCCAAAACGAGAGGAAATTCAACGACTGCATTAAGTTGGATATATTTCTTCTTTGCGTCATTCTGCTTCATAGCCAATTTTAATGCCTTATATACCAGGTTCATGAGAACAGATATATATACAACAGAGTTAAGAGACATTAATGATAAGTTTAGCGACTTAGAAACGAATGTTGAATCGAAATTAAATTACACGGTTGCTGATGCCAATACAAGGCAAGCTATAAGAAGCGAGTTAAATCTCTTGAAAATACAAATTACTGATCCAAAAAATATCGGCATTGGGCCAGAGGCAAAACAAATTATCGGGAGGATTGAAAAGCTAATAGGTAAAAAAGTTACTCCATTAACACCTGTGAGCCAAAATCCCACAGGCTATGAAGATTTAGCCAATAGAATGGAAGATCAAATTATTCAAATGGTGTATAATCTAACACCCGAGGAAAAAAATCTAATAACTGACATAAGTAATGCTACTCTAAAGTGGAATAAAGACATTCAAAATTTACTTTTGAAATCCCATCAAGATATTGACGATATGGCTCAAGGACAAATTGATAAAGCCTTAACCGAATATAACAAGTTAGGAAGTAAAGCGCAATCTATTTTAGGCGCTGATAAGTTGAAGTTTGAAACTGCACATGCCAATACACAAGAGGTTGGTAAAATTGGGTTTGCCTTTTCACACGCCATTAAAAATTTTAGCATTTATCAGTTTGTGGTTTTAATGGGATGTGTTCTGTTAGATTTCGGTATTATGATTATTATACTTTTAGTCCCAACTGAAAACAGAGGTAATCAAAATAACAATGGAAGCATTTTTACTTCAAAGAGAAGTGGAAAAACTCTAATTCCTAACAATTAATTTTTACAAATGAGTATTGACAACGAAGAATTGAAGCCACTTTCTTTTGACAATGAAGACGAGAAATTAAAGCCTCTTTCATTTGAGACAAAAAGCAATAGTGACAATAGCGACAACTATGTTCCCCTTTCAAAAGGGAGTGCGAATGAAATTAAAAACAAGGATAGCAATTTCATATTCTTCTTTGGTACGGCTGAATCTGGAAAATCCGTAATACTGTCCTCAATGTTATACTATTTGAGTTCCCAGGCCGGTGTACTACGTCCCAAATTAGGAACACCTAATACAAAGGAAGCACAAGTCTTGCTGTCTGACTTTTTTGAAAATATCCGGCAAGGAATTATGCCAAATCGTACAACAAGAGACCAGGTAACAAGACTTGATTTAATATTTGAACCAAATAATAAATCAAAAAAAGTTCCTGCAATTAACTTGACCTTTTTGGAGACTTCTGGAGAAAACCACAATGAAATAAGACGAGGGGGAACTTACCATAGCAGTATAGAATCATATTTGAATGCCAATATCCCACTGACATTCATTGTTGTTACAAGTTATGATACGGCTCATAGGGATGATACTTTAATTAATGAATTTTTAGATGAACTAGAAAGAAAGGGGAAAAGCCTTAAATCAGTTAATGTGATTTTAGTTGTTTCAAAATGGGATAAATCAGGACGAATGGACGTTGCCAATACAGATGAGTTGGACAGCTTCATTAACGAACGATTAAGCAGAACCAGCCAACGCATTGATACTTACGGTTTGAGTAAAACTTACTATACGATTGGCAACATTCACAGTAGCAATGGTGAAGAAAGAATCAGCTTATTAAGTTTATCAACAGCAGAAGTGCTAGCAAACTGGCTGTACGATAGCATAGTTGGCTATCCCTTAAGTTATGAGGGGACATTTTGGGAGCGTATAAAATTCAGCTTTACTAACTAATGAGCAATATCACTTACTTCATCACAGCATTTGGAACATTTGGAAGTCCGAATGGTTTCAGGCAATCATATTGGTTTACTGACGACAGAAATATTGTCAGGAGTATAAAGACTTTTGATCTAAACACTAATGCCATAAAGTTATTTCCTAAAACTAAAGCTTATGCCATCCGAAAGGACTTTGCAGGGGAGTATAATATAATATCATATAGTATCTATACTTATGCCAAAGAACAAAATTCGGATAGAAGCGGCACATTTATTGGCTCAAGTATATTGTTCAACAATACAATTGCTGAAGAGCAAATAATAGTTAATAAACTAAATGAATTTCACGAAAGTTTGGTTGATAAAAATGTTCAGAATGATATTATTACGGTCAATCATTCTGAAAAATTCATAGTAATTAAGCCAAGGGATTTTGATAAAATTGAATTTCATTTAAAACCCTTGAAGGAATTGGATTTTATACGGTCGTCCGGTAAGAATTTAGTTGTTTTTTGCGATACAAATGCGGATAAATTAGAGCAGCTTTTAAAAAAGGCAGTTGATTTATTAAATGTTTATGACACAATCTATTTCACTGACAGCCGTGAATTAGCAGAATTTGTAAACCAGAAAGGGATTTTTAAACTAATTCAAAATGTCGGCGATAAAAAGGATCTTGATCAAGAACTCCAAAATTTATATGAAGAAAGAAAAAGAATCAAAGAATCATCAATTTCAGAGTTTGAAAAAGAAGTTCAAAAATTACAAGATGATAAAAATAAAACGCTTGCTGAAATTAGGGAGCAAATTGAGCAAAATGTAAAACTTCACCAGGAAAATGACAGAAAAATAAAAGAATCAAGAGGCGATTTACAGAAAGTTGAACAAATATATAGCGACTTCTCCGCAAAGATAAAAGACTTAACTAATCAAATTAGATTAGATAAAAATTTAATTGAGATAAAACAAATTTACAACGAAAACAAAAGTCGTTTTATAGAAGGTGTAAATCAACTTAAAAAACCGAGTTTTATTAATAGCATTTCAAAAGTGACCGCAAAATCCGGATTAAAATCAGAACAACAATATCATGGCTATGGAGACAACCGCCGGGAAAACGGCGACAGAAGAGCAGAGGAAAATAAAATAGACATGTTTAAAGTTGCAACCCTGTTGTTGTTCCTTTTACTCATTGGAACATGGGTATATTTCCTGTTTTTCAACTCTAAAGAAGAAACTATACTGATACAGCCACAGCGACAGGAAGTATCTACACAACCCAAGCCCAAATCCCCAGAGGTATTACCCACGCCTGTTCAGGAATTAAATCCCAAACCAAATTCTGAATTAAACGCAAATGATTGCCGCAATATGGCTAAAATTCTTAAATATGGAACAAAGGCAGAAGACATTGTGAAAACAATTTTTGATAAAAATCCCGGCGAGATAACAGGCTATTATAAAGGACAAGAAATAATTTACACCAAGCAGCTTATTGAGCTGAACAAAACTTGCTTTGAACAGAAGGAAGGAGTTTTCTTTTTTGCAAAAGATACATTAAAGCGGATACCATCATTTAAGAAATGAGAATGAAATACTTAGTTTATGTCTTTTGGATTTGCATTTCCATATTGGGATGCGACCACCCTGAGGGAAAAGAGTATGAACGCAACCAGGGAGAGAATAAAAAATCCGGTAGTGAGGATAAATCTCAAACAGAAATTAATGAAACAGAAATAACTAATCCTGAAAATATTATCTCTGAAAGCAAAAATGTCCTTAAAATGGAAGTGGAAAACGGTGTTAGGTATGTTTGGATTGAGATCAATGGAATAAGACTTCGTTTTATTTTCGACACCGGGGCAAGCAGTATTTGCATTTCACCAGCAGAAGCGACTGTTTTGTACAGGCAAGGAACATTAAGAAAGGAAGACATTTTGGATGTTGAATATTTCCAGGATGCAACAGGGTTAATTTCGGAAGGAACAAGAATAAATCTGAGGGAGATTAAAATTGGTAACCTAGTTTTAGAGAATGTGAAGGCAACCATCGTAAATAATATAAATGCACCACTTCTACTGGGACAAACGGTTTTGGAAAGATTCGGTAGTATAGAGATAAACAACGAAAATAAGGAGATAAGCTTCAAATAAAGCTGATGCTTTTGTTTCGTTTGACTCTTAAAATTAATGGAGTGAGCAAAATCCAACTACAAGATGGAATTGGAGGGAGTATTAAAAACAATATTGATGCAAAAGGTTCTTCTATTCTTCTTTTTTATCAGTTTAATAGGCTGCGCCGAAAATAAAACAGTCTATCTCTGCAATGGGCCACAATCAAAAGTTTACCATAAAACCAGTCATTGCAAAGGACTGAGAAGATGCACTACTGATATCGAAACAACAGATATTACGACAGCCAAAGCTAGGCATCGAAGGGAATGTGGATATTGTTATCACTGATTAATAAATCCCTCACATTTTAACGTCACTTGTTCACTAGACTTCCCAACGAATTTAACGGTTTGCCGTAAAATTTTGCTCTGCACAATAAATACTTTTAATGCACTCAAATTTATACTTACAATGAGGCATTAGGTCAATACTAATGCTCCTTTTATAACTTTTAATATTCACAAAAAAAACAAAACTATGAATCAGGAAATCGTTGAATCAATCAAAAACCAAAACGTAATAGAATTTTATTATGATGGAGAATTAAGGGTTGTAGAGCCTCACTGTTATGGATTAACAACTGCAGGTAATGAAGGACTACGTGCTTTTCAAATCGGTGGTTATAGCTCTACAGGAAAATTTGGCTGGAAGATGTATGATTTGGGTAAAGCTGATGGCATTACAATTTTCCCAAATCAATTTGAAGGTCCACGATCCGGCTATCAGAGAGGTGACAAGGGAATGTCGAGAATTTATGCTGAACTATAAAAATGGATGATGCATATACAACAGAGGGCTTTGAATTATGATATTCTTGTAAAAAGATAGGTTTTGAACGAGCAACAACCTTAAATCTACATGCATAAATGACAGAAGTAAAAAATAGCGAAACTGAAAAACTTGGTTTCTTAAACCTACTCATACTTGTACTTTCCATCTATATGCTGGTTGCTTTATTGGTTGATACCATTTTTAAACTTCCGCCGGAGGTATCCCGGATTTTGAATATGGCTGACAATGTCATCTGCCTAGTGTTTTTATTTGACTTTGGAACCCAGTTTTACAGGGCAGAGAGCAAATTAAAATTTATGCGATGGGGATGGATAGACCTGTTATCTAGCATACCAACCCTTGATTTTATGAGAGCCGGAAGAATGCTGAGGCTTATAAGATTATTAAGAATTTTGAGGGCCTTTCGTTCTACCAAACATTTAGTACAGCATATTTTCCAACGTAGAACACAGGGCGCTTTAACAGCAGCAGCCATCATTGCGGTTTTGATGATCATCTTTTCTTCCATAGCCATTTTACAGGTGGAAGATGACCCAAACAGCAATATTAAAACGGCAGAGGATGCCATTTGGTGGGCTTATGTTACGATTACAACAGTTGGTTACGGCGACAAATTTCCTGTTACAACCGAAGGCAGGATCATTGCTGCATTTCTAATGACGGTCGGTGTTGGGCTGTTTGGAACTTTTACTGCTTATTTGGCATCGTGGTTTGTGGGGGAGACAAAAAGAGAAAATGACAGTGAAAAATAAAAATAGTGAGGACTGCAACTCTTATCGATAATTATAGACAAATACAGACAACAACCTAAATGGAAGTAAAGTTTTACTTTTTTAGTTTTTGAAGTCTTGAACCAAGGCGAAGAAATTATTTTTTAATTTCTTCTTTTTTTGTTTGTGAGGTAGGTTTGAGGTAGGTTTTCTTTTCAATTAATTTGTCAGTAAATCCACAGACCCTTAGCATACTATTATAATGATCTTCATCCACTTTCTTTATAAGCAATAAAGTATCATTTACTACATTTTTTCCTTCTTCAAATAATGTTTCTACTGTTGTATCAAAAGATTCAATTCTGTCTAAATGAGAATATTTATTGATAAAATAAAATATTCTGTCTTTTTGTTCTTCAGTAATGCCTTGTTTTAATCCTAACTGGAGGGCTCCATTAAAACCACTATTATCTGGTGTTTTAAAACTAGTAAACCCCTCTAGTAATCTTCTAATTGAATTCGCAATTGTAAAGCAGCTGGATTCGTCTATATCTTCAGCGTCCTGATAGTCTAAAATGGAGTTAAAAACAAAATGATATTCAGAATGATATTTCATTAAAGACTTTCCTGCGTCAGCAAGTATGCCTTGCCTGGCCAAATAAACATGTGAAACATCTGGATCGTTGGAGTTGCCATTTTTCTTAAACATCCAATCTCTAACTTGTTTAAAAAACCAAAAATTATGTGTAAAAACAAAAAGTTGTTTTGCACCATCTGTTGCTCGTTTAATTAAGCTTGAAGCATTGAATAAGTGGTTGCTATCAAAACTTGATATAGGGTCATCTAAAATGATAATTTGATTAGCCAATAATGAATCATTCTCCTGAATTTTGGAGAAGAAATAAATTAATGAAATTGCAGTTTTTTCTCCCTCACTTAAATTCTTTGCTACAACACCTCCTCTCTTCAGTTGATAGCCACCTGTGGCCTGTCGTTCAAGTATTATGTCATTTCGCCCTAAAAATTTATGAAGACTTTTATTTATTTCTTCGATTGCCAAAGTATCACTTTTCAGTTCATCTTCAAGCTTTTTAATATTTTCTTTAAAAAATGTAGCGTTTTTTTCTTGAGCTACAATCTCTGCTAATTTATCTACTAGTTGTTTTTCAACCTCCTCTAATTTTTCAGTAACTGCCAGTTGACCTACAAAATGATATTCTATTTTCTCCTTAGCCTGCTCTGCCAGTTGTTGATGCGATTTACTAGTTTTATTATGCGTTTCAATTATTTTTTTTACAGCTTCTAGCTCCCCATTAAAATCGGAAAATATGGAACGTTCAGTTGTTGATGCAAGAATATTATTTTCGAACGGATTCAACTTCTTGGCTGATAGTAATTTTATCCATTCATTTATTTTGTCATTAACGACCTTTAGTTTTGTGTTGGCGGCAATTATAGCTTTATCATAATCCGTTCGAAGATTACCGTAAAGTAAATGGTTTTCATTGACAAGCCCAACTCTAATTCCTTTCTCTAACCTTTCAATTTCATTTGTAATAAGCACAATTAACTCAGCGAATTGTTTATTATAATGTTCTTCTAAATCGTCTAAACGCTTCTGCTTTAATGGTTCTCCACAAAACTCACAGTTTTTACTTTTGTGAATTTTATGGATATCAAGTCCTTTGGATGCCCATTCTCCAATATCCGGATTATCTTTTAACCTATCTATTACTTGGGAAATTAAGCTTGTGCTTAAAATTTTGCTAGCCTCTTTTTCGACTTCCAAAATCTTTTCAATATCGATGACTGTTGGAAACATTGTTAAAGAGATTTCATCTCGCTTGCTATTTACCAGTGTATAATTCTTTTCGATTGTAAGTTGAGTCTCAGTTAATTCAAAATCTTTAATTGTTTTGCCTATTTTTAAAAGCTTAGTCCAAATATCCGAGGAGGTTTTTTTATTGTATGTAACATTTGCATAAATAGTGCCTAACAAAAAATCTTTAATAGCCTTACCTGCATTTTTATGAAAATCATCTGTTTTTTTTAAAAAATCATCTCTTTGATTATTGAGGCCTTCAATTTCTTTTACTTTTTCCTTGAGATATTGCTTCTGTTTGTCCAACTTCCTTTTTTCATCTACTTTTTCTTTACTAATAAAAATTATCGGCTTGGTCTGAGCATCAAATAAGTCAAGATTTTCAGCAATAAAGTCCTGATTAAAAACCCTTATATCAAGTGTGTGTATATAACTCTTTGATTCTACTTTTGAAGCATCTTCTAATTGGACTGTAAAGTCTGCATCAGAAAAATCTTTGTGGTTAGCTTTGTTTTCTAAACATCGTAGCAATCTTGCTAAAGTAGTTTTTCCGCTACCGTTCCAGCCATAAACTAAATTGTATTTGTTAAAAGGTTTTATATTATGTTCTGCTTGAAAATTATCAAGAATGCCAAAACCTTTTATTTTAATAATTTTTTGTAGCACTGCAATTAGGTTATAATGAAAAGTCACTCCCAATAATTAAGGAAAGTTGACTGTTATTTTTAGGATACGCATTATCCTTGATCTATGATTCAGAAGTTAAATTTATCCTTCTCCCTGGCGCTCGGGTTAATATCTCAGCATATTGGCAAGAAAAAAAAATATTTCTTCTCTATCAATCTCTCCAGCTTCTCAATCATTTCCTTTTGCTGCTGAAATATTCGCTCATACAACTCTATCATTTTTTCAATGGGATTTAAACTTGGATGAAAATTAAATATAGCCGGGTTTGTCATTGTAGCATTATCATTGTTATTGATCGTGTTAGAAATAACAATAATAATCTGTTCCTCGTCAAAATTCTGAATCGCCTCTACCTGTATTTTCAATGCGGCAGAAATTTGCTGCAGCAGCGGGGCATCAATGGTTTCTTTCTGTTCCAGCATGGATATTTTTTGCTAGTTCCAGTCATCTACTAATTCTATGGCAAGCACATCCTGTTTAATGCCCAGCATTTCACGGAAGCGTTTTACGTTGCGGCCCTGGTGTATTGTAGGGTCGGTTTTGGTATCCTGGTTCATTTGTTAAAATTTATGAACTGAAAGTTACAAAAATTATCCGGCAGTATAATGGTTTGTTATTATATACAGCTGGGGTAAACCAGGTTCACCATGTACAGGGGCGACTAATTTCTTTTATGCCGCCCATAACGATTACTCGTCCTGGTATTTTTATAGCTTCCGCCCTTGTGGGAACTACCCCTACCACTTGAATAGGTTCCCCCGTGGTTTGAACTGTGTTTACTGCCGGAATATCGTTTTTGTGCGCACACCTGGTTGGACGTTAAAATGAAAGCTATAGAGAATATTAGCCCTAAATAAAATGTTTTTTTAAGCATGTTGTTTGATTTTGTTGCTGATTAGATATATGTTTTCTGGCCATTCTTATTAATGTAGTACCTGCCTCCGCGGGGACCTGTGTAAATTTTATGGCCATTGTAATAGTCGCCACTTTCAGAGGAAGAACTTCTGACTTTGTGAGTCCTGGCTTTTGATCTGCTTTTCTTTTGTGCGAATGACTGAGCTGAGCCCATTGTTGTAAACAAAATGATCAGCAGTAAAATTCTTTTTAAGTTTTTTTGCATGCGTTTGTTTTTGATTGAGAAAATTAATTAGTATGATTATTGAAAAGAGTAGCCCCGCTAAAGCGACAAGTGCTACCATACAGCCTTTGGAAGTTCTGTTATAAACCCGGTTATAGGCGGCTTTTTTGGGATCTGTGAACCAGCCCATTCCGCGTGGGGCTTTAAAGCCCAAGTTGTGCCTCACAACTCTTTTCAGCGATGTTCTTGCTGCAATTCTTTTTTTCAGCGATGGTGTTCTAAATCCGAATTTCATTTCGACTATGAAGCTTTAATGGCATGTCATGCAATTTATTCAACGAGCAGTACAGATACTTACTGTTAACCGTAAACAGGATATTTATTTCAAATGATAAATACCTTTGCTATTGCGTAATGGTTTCCCGTAAAAAATCCTATATCACAACTGCTAATTTTGATTTCAAAATTTACAGTTATGAACAATCCTAAATTTCAAGTTTTTAAAAGCACTGCAAATGCAGAATACTATTACCGCTTAAGATCTACCAACGGGGAAATTATTTTAAATGGCGAAGGATACAAGAGCAAACAATCATGTCTTGATGGTATCGCTTCAGTTAAGATAAATGCCCCATTAGATAGCCGCTATGATCGCAAGGATGCAGTATACAATTATACATTTAACCTAAAGGCTGCCAATGGTGAAATCATCGGAAGAAGTGAAAACTATACTTCTTCTACTGCAAGAGAAAACGGTATATCTGCAGTAAAAAGAGATGCGCCAGCTGCTCCTGTTGAAGATTTGAGCTAATTCTTTAATGAAAAGTGACATCAGTAATTTGTTCGTTTCGTGTTGAGCAAAATCTAGAAAAACTATAAAAGCTCGCAGAACTTAAATTCGTCTGTTTGAAGAAAGGTCTTCTGCAAAGAAGGCCTTCTTTTGTATTCAGTATCTACAGGCAGGGGACGGAAAAAGGAATGGATTGGACCGGGAGTAATATTTGCCCTGAAAAGCGTTTGACGGTTAACCGGAATCATGAAGTCCTTTTATTTGTAGATTGTGCAATTAATAAATCACCTGCGATTTCCTTTGACAATTACCACCGTTCCGGGATGCAAGAATAATTTGAAAATTCATTTAATTAGTCTATGAAGACATTACCAAAGTATATCACTGTTTTATTTATTTTTTCTCTATTTACATCATTTACAGATGAGCCAGTTAAAGCTGTACATATTTGCTCCTGGAATCTTATGAATTTTGGCAGATCAAAATCAGACGCTGAACTGGAATTTATTGCAAACACGGTTAAAGATTTTGATGTAGTACTTATACAGGAAGTGGTTGCCCAGGACCCGGGCGGTGCACAGGCAGTTGGTAGGCTGGGTGATATCCTAAACCGTACAGGCGCTAAATGGGAATACCGGGTAAGTGATGCTACCAGTGGTGAAAATTCGTATAAAAGAGAGCGCTATGCTTTTTTATGGAAACCATCAAAGCTAACACTGGTTGGGCATCCATGGCTGGAAATACAATATACCAACGAGATAAACAGGGAGCTTTATTATGCAACGTTCAGGTGGGGCACCTATGAAATTACTTTGGCAAATTTTCATGCCATTACAAAGACTATGCAACCGGAAACAGAAATTAAATACTTTAAGTTTTTACCCGCCGAATATCCAACGCTTAACTTATTGTTTTGCGGTGACTTTAATTTACCACAAAGTCATACTGTTTTTAATCCACTTAAAAAGATGGGCTACCTACCTGCTCTCAACGGGCAGAAAACAAGTTTAAAGCAGGCATGTATTGATGATGACTGCCTGGCTTCGGAGTTTGATAATTTCTATTACGACTCGAGTAAGGTTTACAAGCTTTCAAGCGGCGCTATTCATTTTTATAAATCCTTCTCTGATCTTAAAGAAGCAAGAAAAATAACAGATCATATTCCTGTTTATTTCCAGTTTTCGCTTAAGGAATGAGATTTAAAATGTCGTTTGGATTCCTTCAGAAACTCACTGGATAATATTTTTAATAAAAATGAAAAAGTTTACTAAATAATTAATTAAATATCTCTGGCAAAAAAGCCGGGAGAACGGATTGGTTTCCTAAATATCTACTCTTTGTACTCCTTTTTTGCGGCTCGGCGGTGTTTTCACAAGTACAAAATAGGAAGTATACCAGAACTAACCGTGAAACCCTGCCAACCGTCAGGCAAGCCCGACGCACAAAAGAACTTAAAATTAGAATTAAGTAATTCCAAGAAGCGTCAAAATGTTTTTTGTAGTCTCAAAAAGAGATGTCAATTTATAACGTTAAAGATTACAAAGTAAGTTTAAAATTCTGCGGAGTGTTGCTATTTAACCAGCATCTAATAAAGGGTTGGCTTTGGCATCTAAAAATTTGAGTTCTATCACAGGTCGGGCTAGCCTGACGGCATGCAGGGTTTTGCAAGAAGTATTCTTTCTAATTTTTAGTTTATGTGTCCGAAAATCCAGCAGAAACAGATGTCTTGTATTAGTGCAGCACGATAAGTCTGGTTTGAAACACCCGTGATATCTGGTAACCTACCAATAACCCTCGAAGCCGCTAATTCAAAGTAAACTTCTTAAGCAAATAAAAATCTATAAATAATTTATTTTACCCCCTTGTAAAAATCCAACACCCTTTTACGAAAATTATACTCATACATTGCTTGTATATTATTAACCTTTGTTCTATCTAAATTATTTTTTGTAACAAGGTATTCAGCAGAATTTATAACGCCATTATCAAACCGCACTTCGGCTGCCCTAAAGGATTCTTCAAAATTGGTTACCTGCTCTTTTAAAACTTGTAAGCGGTTATACGCCGCAGTCATATTTAAGTATGCCTGTTCTATATTTTGTTTGAGCAAAGTTTTTGTATTATCAGATTCTAATTGTATATTTTTAAAATTGGCTTGTGCAAGTTTAATATTATTTTTTGTTTGAAAAGCATTGAAAATAGGAATTTGCATACTTATGCCAATAAATGAACCCAAGTTATTGTTCAATTGATTTGTATAAGCGGTTTTAGATGCTGCGTAGTTTTGCTGTTTTCTTAATACAGGGTTTTGATTGCCCGCTAAAATAACATATGCCCCTGTTTCGCTTTCGGTAAGGGTAGTGGGGCTTAGTGTTTGTGCCAAACTGGAATAGCTGCTGCTTAGATTTCCTGTTAAAGAAATACTTGGTAAGAAACCAGCTTTTGAAACCTTGATTGCTTTTTCTGCACTTTTAATTTTATATTCATTGCCTTTTATAGATGCAAAATTTTGTAAGGAAGCCTTGTAAATTTCCGTTGCATTTGTTTCATATTTTTCAGTAGGTAATAATGCATCCGTTTTATCTAATTGCAATTCGCTATTGTAATCTATATTCATCAACTGGCAAATGGTTAGTTTAGATTGCTGCAGTGTATTGATAGAATTTATAATCGCAATTTCTTCATTGGCTAATTGGCCTTTTAGGTCTGCCAATTGGTAATTTGCAAACACGCCTTCTTTCACCAATATTTGCATACGCTCTATTTGCTTTTTGGTTACCAAAGTTTGTGCTTGGTTTATTACTAAGATGTCTTCATTGTTTAACACCTGTAAATAAGCAAGTATTACATTGAGCGCAAGGTTATCTTTTACCTGTTGCAAATCCATTTTGGCAGCTTCATTGGTATAACTATTTTGCTTGATTATATTTTGTAATCGCATACCATTAAAAAGTACAATGCCTGTGTTAAGCCCAACATTGGAGGACTGTAATTGCTGGTTAATAAAACTGTTGGTAAGCGGATCTACATTTCGGCCTTGGTTAAAGCCATAGCCAAAACTTCCATTCAAATTTGGCAGTAAGTTTGATTTTGCTTGTTTAAGATTTATTGCAGCTACTTCTGATTGCAAACCAGATTGCTTTACAAGTATATTATTTTTAATGGCGTTATCAATACATTGTTTCAATGTCAGTTTACCTACCTCTCCGGTGGGTAGGCTTACCGGTGCGGTAGGCAAGCTTTTTTGTGCAAATACTGCTGCAGAAAACAACAACGCAATACTTATCATTCTACTCTTCATTTCTGTTTTTATTTAGTTTTGTTTTTATTTCTCATTCTCCATTCTTCCATCTAGTAGGTTTATAATTCTACTTCCATACTCAGCATTTTTTTCTGAATGCGTAACTTGAATGATGGTTACACCTGCTTTGTTTAACTCCTTAAATAAATCCATGATCTCTTCTCCTTGTTTGGAATTTAAATTGCCCGTAGGTTCATCAGCCAACAATAATTTGGGTTTTGCAATTAATGCTCTTGCAATACCTACCAATTGCTGTTGCCCGCCCGAAAGCTGAGAAGGGAATAAATCTTTTTTACCTACTATGTTAAAACGATCCAACATATCTGCTACCATCGCTTTTCTTTCAGATGTTTTTAGATCTTGATAGATAAGTGGTGTTTCTATATTTTCGTACACAGTCAATTCATCTATTAAATGGTATTGTTGAAAAACAAAACCGATATACTGTTTGTACAATTGTGCTCTTTGTTTTTCTTTAAGTTTGTGTACACTCTCATGCAGGAAATGATATTCGCCCTCATCAAAACCATCAAGCATGCCAATTACGTTCAACAAGGTAGATTTACCTGAGCCAGATGGACCCATAATGGATATGAATTCCCCTTCTTGTACTTCTAGATTAATATCTTTAAGTATGAAAGTCCTGTTTCCTGCAATGGTTACCCATTTAAAAATTTTCTGTAGATTCAATAACATAGCTTTTTTTTTATTTATTCTGTTCTTAATGATTTAATGGGATTTATATTTGCTGACTTTACTGTGCGCATGCTAATCAACAAGAAAGTAAATAGGCCTAAGACTGCAACTGCTACAGAAAAAGGGAAAGCCGAAATAGTAATATGTGAAGCATAGTTTTGTAACCAGTTATTCATTATCCAGTATGCAACAGGACAGGCTAATAATGCTGAAATTATTATTACCGTAGCAAAATCTTTTATAAATAGCAGCACAATATTGGATACCGACGCTCCCAATACTTTTCTAATACCAATTTCCTTCGTTCTTTTTTGTAGGCTCAATGTAACCAAACCAAGTATGCCCAATAATACGATGATAAGCGATAGCGTTGTAGCTGTGTATGCCGCTTTCTTTAACTGTAATTCGGTAGCATATAATTTTTTTAAAGTATCATCCATAAAACTATATTCAAAAGAACTGCTAGGCATAAGCGATGCCCATTTTTTTTGAATGGCATCTATGCTAGCACTAATATTTCCGGGTTTTAATTTAAAGGATAAATACCGATGTACTACAGAGGTAGTAACGTTAAAAAATGCCATTGGCTGAATGCCTTGTTGCATAGATCCAAAATGAAAATCGTTTGTCACGCCTTTAATGGCAAAGACAGTTGCATCGCCAGGGATTCTTACCAATTGCCCAATAGCAGTTGATGCATCTTTATAACCCAGCGCCTCAATAGCTTTTTCATTTAAAACAACTTTGCCTGAGTCGAGTTTTCGGCGATCGAAAAACGCACCTGTTTTTAGTTTTATTTGATAGGTGTTCAAGTAATGTTCATCAGTTATCAAAGCTTGCATGGGAATGGCTTTTGAAGAATCTGATCCCATTTTATATACCGAAGGTGAGTTGCTGTTATTACCATTTGGTATTTCGAAAGAAAGAGAAACGGCACTTACTTCCGGCATCAATGCAAAAGCATCTCTTATTGTTTCCATTTTTCTTACACCGGCAGGACTCCAATCCCTCGGCACCTGCGATGCCACAATAAGCTCTTTGTTGTAGCCTAAACTTTTACCAAAGAAATGCGATACCTGTTGGGCCACTATTACTGCCGATATTAAAACCACCAAAGCAGTAACAAATTGAAACCCTACCAATGATTTTCGCAACAGGATATTTTCTTTCACGGTAATTAATTTCCCTTTTAGTGAATTTACTGTATTGATAGACGATAAGACAAAAGCAGGGTATATGCCAACCAATAAACCTACGATGAATACAAGTGCGATAGGGATTAAAATAAAGAGCAAAGGAAAGCTACTAAGTGTTGGAATATTTTTTCCAACAATGCCATTGAAAACTGGCGCTGCCAAAGGGTATGCTGCAACTGCCATTGCTGTTGCAAATAATACAAGTATGAATGACTCAGTAAGAAATTGAAGAATTACTTGCGACTTTAAGCCGCCCATTACCTTTCGTAAGCCAATCTCTTTCATCCTATACCCGCTGCTGCTAATAGCTATGTTTATAAAATTCACTACAGCCATTAGTAATATGAATAGTCCTACAAATGAAAGGGTATAAAGCATTCGTTTAATAACACCGTTGTTTTGTTGCAAATAATATTCCGCCATAGGAATGGCTTCAATTTTTATTTTTTCCTTAAATCCGTCCGGTGCATTTTCGTGTATTATTTTTTTAATTGCATTATTCAAACCAGCAATGCTTGCTCCAGATTGTAATTCGATATAGGATGGTATATAGATATTTGACCATAAATCAAAACCCATTCTCCCAAAAAAATCATATGTATTTGTTGGAATAAAACATGTATTCAAGTTACCAGCATTTAAATGGGTGACAGAGTTGTCGGCAAGCCCTTTAAGCACTCCTGTAATGGCGAAGTCCCTATTGGCACCTGTAAAGCTTTGGATATTTATTGTTTCGCCTACAACATCAGTTTTGTCGAAATATTTTATAGCAATATCCTTTGTTATTACTACCGAAAAGGGATTCACTAATGCTGTTGCAGCATTGCCATGCAATAATTCGAAGCCATACATGGAAAGCAAAGTGCTATCACCAAGCTGTATATGTTCTCGAAGGTGCTTATTCCCTTTAGAAACAACAGAAGTAATACCATCCCACCTGTAGTAATTTGCCACAATACTTGGGTAATCTTGTTTCAGTCTTTTTGCTAAGGGTCCAAAGGTTGTAATCTCGTTACCCATGTTGGGATCCTTCCAAATGGATTTTAAAAAGTATTGCCTATTTGCATTTTTCAGTTCTTGATTTACCTGCAGCTCTCCCCATACATAGGCACCAATAAGAAATGAGAATGTAATGCCTGCAAACAAGCCAACCATATTCACCATTGCATAAAATGGATGTCGGATAATATTGCGCCACGCTGTTTTAAAATAATTTTTTAACATAGTTTACTTTATTGTATTTCTAAAGTTTTTCTTGGTAAATTTTAAATTGTTTCCAAGTTTTTTATAATTCCCTATTCTTTTTCAAACAATACAATTTTCTTTTCATCTCCTTTATTTATTATCAGATTGCCTTTGCTCGCATTGTTGCTATTGTCCCTGTAATTCCAACTGTAATCACCTGGCAAAAGTTTAGCCACATATACAAAAAAATGCTTGTCTTTTTCCATTGTAAAACTATATTTTGCTTTAGATGTTTTGCTGTCATTTACTCCATTTATTACAAGCGTTCCTTTGTTTCCACACATATTGCATTTAAAAGTAACTAGGCCTTTTTCATTATCATCTTTTTCTGCACCTATTAGCTGGTCTTCCTTATCTTCAAAAGAAGAAAATGTACTAGCATTTGTGCTTACGCTTCTTTGCATGCTACTATTTGTGGTGGTAGTATTTGTTGCAATGGAAGATGCATCTGTGCATGGTTTGTAGGTGGTATTGCAAAAGGTAACAGTTTGTATTTCATCTGCAGTGTACATAACAGAATCTTTGGCCCTTCCAAGGTATATTTTGCCATCGTCTATTTTATAAATATTACCCTTAACTACATTTCCATTTTTAAGGGTAAGTTTGTCAGTTTTTGTTTGTGCTAATAAAGTAATGGGCAATGCTCCAAAAAGGAGGAAAAGATATTTTTTCATGATTTTTATTTTTATATTTTTATTCTGTTCGTAAACTTTTTACAGGGTTTGCCAAGGCTGCTCTAATAGCATGAAAACTTATTGCCAGCATGGCGATAAAAACAGTAACACATACCGTTACTAAAAATATCCACCAGCTTATGTTTATGCGATAAGCAAAATCCTTTAACCAATTGTTCATAATAAACCATGCAATAGGCGATGCGATAAGCAGTGAAATGAAAACCAATTTTAAAAAATCTTTTGAAACCAATGATGCAATACCAGCAACAGATGCACCAAGTACTTTTCTAATACCAATTTCTTTTACCCTTTGCTGTATGGCAAGGGTGCTTAATGCAAACAATCCCAAGCAGGAAAGTACAATGGCAACAATAGCAGCAAATAAAACAATTTGTTTCCAAAGGGCTTCTTCTTTATACCAGCTTTCGTTCCAGTCTTGCATGTACTGCGCATCTAACATGGCAAATGGAAGAACAGCTTTATACGTTTTTGTAATTTCTGCCATTGCCTTTTTTTCTTGCCCCAGCTTATAGCCTATCATCATGTTAAGCGCATCGCCGG
>JANNGD010000212.1:0-3359 GCA_031380515.1 Ferruginibacter sp.
AATCATTTGCAGCATGGAGTGAATCTGTAAAATATCAAAGCACGGAATGGCTAAGACCCGAATTAAATGCGGCGGCTGCCATATCATTGGCTTTTTGCAGTTTTTCATTGAGGCTACGGTATTTTACTTCTTCTTCTATTAAATCAATCAGGTGCAATTGCCTTTGTATTACCAATGATATGGCAGCCGCCGCATTTAATTCGGGTCTTAGCCATTCCGTGCTTTGATATTTTACAGATTCACTCCATGCTGCAAATGATTTTCGGGGCGTAAGCAAATTGTTTTCTTCGTTTAGCAGTATCGCCTTGTTGGGGTCACCTCCCCACAGTTTGGTGGTTTGCATTTCGTTCCGCATCCAAAATATGGCATTGCCCGGTAATAAGCCAAGCTGTTGGTAACAAATTCCTGCTACACTATTGCTCATTGCTGTGGCTGGCAAATAATCATCTCTAAACCTTGATGTATTAAAGTTTTCATTTTTTTTATTTTTAAAAAGCCAGTCTGCCATTAACTGCAAGTCTTCTTTTGACGGCACTGTGCCTGCGGTAAATAAATTGCCTTTATGTATTATGGCAATGCCGTCTGCATTTAAAAGGTTTTTTAGCAATTGCAATGTTGACTCATTACTAATAACAGGCTGTTCTTTGGCAAATTGTTCGCTCAAATTCTGCAGCTTTCTATTGGTTTCTTTAGTAAGCTCAAATTCATCTGCCACCTGCCGCACGTCAATTTGCGATTGAAGAAATACCGCTTGCAAATGTGCGGCAAGCCTTGCATAATAAGGGATATATTTTGGGGTGTCATGATGACAGGATATAAGCCCCCATAATTTCTTATTGTGAATCAATGAAATGCTGAAAGAAGCACCTACACCCATATTTTTCAGGTATTGGATATGAATGGGCGACACCGAACGCAAAAAAGAAAGACTAAGGTCTAATGTAATGGCAGACCCGCCTTTTTCTTCCAACGCAAATAAAGGCACAGGCTCATAATCTACATCTGCTATCATTCTTATAGGGTTGCGTAGATAAAGTTCACGGGCTTGTGAGGGTATATCTGTATGGGGATAAAACAGCCCCAAAAACGGTTTCATGTCTTCCCGTTTACTTTCGGCATACACTTCACCATTATAATCTTTGTCAAAACGGTATATCATCACACGGTCGTAACCCGTAATCAATCTTGTTTCATTGGCAATATCTTGGCAAAGGTTTTTTAGGTTATCCGACTTTTCTGTATGATAGGCAAAACGTTTTGTTTGTATATACAGGTCGGGCAGCTGCATATGCTCCTCCGCAAAAGGTTCCATCTCTAAAACAACCGTGTCTCCGCTTTTATGGGCAGATGTACTGTACAATTTACCCTGCAAAGAAAAAACAAAAGGGCGTTCCATTTCATTACCGTTAAATTTGTATTGGGCAGTAAAGGCATTTATTTCTGCTGCATCAAAAAACAGATGTAAACTTTTACCCATTATTTCATTCAAGGGCAACTGAAAATAGGTTTCGCAATTTTTACTTGCAAAAGCAATCGAATAATCGCCCATTTTTACGGCAAGTAAAAAACCATAAGGCTGTATGCTGCCCGGTATATGGATTGGTTCGCTTTCGCAATTGATAAGTGTTACTTGATGGTCTGGAACCAGATTTTTAATTTTCATCTTCGACGAGTTTATAGGAATTTTTTGATAAACAATTGTTTAACAACGAAAATGTATTTACAGCACTTTCTATAATTTCGTCTTCATTGGCGGTGGTTGCACCTACATCACAAAGCAGTTGCAAAAAGATTTTCCACCTACTGCCTGTTTGCCCATTATAAGCTGTTAAATACGTTGTTTTTCCAATAACTGAATCACCCAAAACTTTTGACAAATGTCGGCTGATGATTTGCCCACCAAGTGTAGAACCTTCCAGCACATACATACCGCCTAATGCAGCGGCGGCAGTTTGGTAATGGGTGCTGAATAGATCATCGTTTACAGAAGGCTCTGCTGCTGTATGACTCAGCAAGGCAAGGTCGGCTTGTATAAGCTGTGATTTTCTTCTATCGTCAATTTGTAGCAATTGATACTGCTTTAATAATGGAAAAACCATTTTTTCAAAACCATATACAAAGCCGTACATGCTTTTAAGGTATTGGGCATACTGAGTTAAGGTTACATGCTGGCTCATCAATGATTGTGACAAACTGTTTTGCTCAATCAATTGGTGACTGTATGCTGTTTTGCTCCGAAGTTGCTGTAAAAAGATAGTTGCCTCCAAGTGTTGCTGTTTTAGTAATTAGATTTTAATAAGTCGTTTATGTTAACCCTTCCCAATTAAGGGAGAGGCATTTTTCCATCATTTTTTTAAATTGGGTATAGCTGACGGGTTTGGCGAGGTATAAATCGGCGCCGCCTTTATACGCATTTTCTATTTGTTGCGGTTGAGATGAAGTGGAGAGTATAACAATTTTAATACTGTTCCATTTTTCATTACCCTTTATTTCTCTTAGACATTCAAAGCCGTTTTTACGAGGCATATTCAAATCAAGGAAAATCATTTCGGGCAGAGGGGTTGCTTGTTTTAAGAGAGCCATCAACAGGATCCCGTCTGCCGCTACAGTAACAATTATACGCTGGTTCAATTCAGATAAAACAGTATTGAAAAGGAGTACATCTTCCTCGTCATCCTCTGCGAGTAGTACATTCTTGATTTGAATTTCGTACATAACGTATTGTAAAGTTTAGTTTTTAGTAAAAAATAATGCTTGTTTTGTAGTTATAGGGTATTATTATCCATCAGTCTATTGAGTGTTGTTTCAATTATATTTTTCATTTCTTCAAAACTGTCAGGTTTACGTATAAAACCCGCGGCACCCATTCTTGTAAGTCTGTTTATGAGGTCCTTTTCAAACTCAATATCTCTGGCAAAAGAACATGTGAACAACACCACCTGCAAATCTTTTAGTATTGCATTTTCTTTAATCTCAAACAGGCATTCAAACCCAGTTTTTTGCGGCATGCTTAAATCCAGAAAAAGGAAATCGGTGCTACCATAACTGGTTGAATTTTTAATAAGGTAATTCATGAGTTCCTCGCCGTTCCTAAATGTTGTGATTTTTGTGGAAATGGGCAACTCTGATAACGCATTTTTAAAAAAAGTCTGATCTTCTAAATCGTCCTCGGCAAGGATTATATTAAGCGGCTTAGTCATTTATTTTACATTGTTTTTATTTTTATAAATTTCTTTTCCATGCAGTTGTCCACCAAATTTGACTAATTATTTGGCGATGGAAATTTAGATGCTTTAAGATAAATAATTATTACACAATTATTGCAAAAATTACATAATTCACACATTGGATTTTTGTAT
>JANNGD010000223.1:0-28221 GCA_031380515.1 Ferruginibacter sp.
GAATTAGCAATTATTAGCATTAATGCAAACCTTAATTTTGCAACATAATATAAAACAAAAATGAACTTCTTTTAGGTAGTTAGATGGAATAGAAGCGAAAATACTTTTTGCTGCCTTTGAGCAAAAAGATTGCAGCGTATAGCAGGGAACAAATGATAAGCATAGCAAAAATGTTTCTGCTCCTAAAAAATGGAATCGGTATTTTTATATTTTTAAAATAAATATTGCTGTAGTTTATCGAACAAACAGCGAAAAATTTTTTATAATACATGGCAACAATTACAATAGAGCGCAACGAGGTTTTTGAATTAGCCTATAGATTTGTAACAGAAACTGGCGAGAATATTTTTCTTACAGGAAAAGCCGGTACGGGTAAAACTACTTTTCTAAAATACCTTAAAGAAAATTGTACTAAAAATATGGTGGTAGCAGCGCCTACGGGTGTGGCAGCTATAAATGCTGCTGGCGTGACATTGCATAGTTTATTTCAACTACCATTTCATCCTTTTTTACCTACAGCTAATAACCGAGAAGAGTTATTAAAAAAATTAAAGTACAACAACCAACGTTTGCAATTGCTTCGCAAAATGGAAGTATTGGTAATAGATGAGATAAGTATGGTGCGTTGCGATGTGATGGATGCCATAGATACTATTTTGAGAAGCGTACGTAGAAATTACCATTTGCCATTTGGGGGTGTGCAATTGTTGTGTATTGGCGATCTACATCAACTGCCGCCAGTTGCACAAAACCACGAATGGAACATATTGCAAGAATATTATGCATCGCCATTTTTCTTTGATAGTATGGCGGTTAAAGAACAACAACCCGTGTTGATTGAGCTTAATAAGATTTACAGGCAAAAGGAACAATCCTTTGTAGATTTATTAAATAGTGTTCGCACGAATAATATGACTACCGAAGATTTTGAAAATCTTCATGAGCGTTTTATTCCAAGTTTTAGGCCAGGGTACGATGAAAATTTTATTACACTTACATCGCATAACAAACAAGCAGAGCTCATCAATAACAGCGAAATACAAAAGCTGCTTGCCCCACATTATATTTATAAGGCAGAGGTAGAAAATGATTTTCCAGAAAGCATGTATCCCGCAGACCCTTCGCTTATGCTTAAGCAAGGCGCACAGGTTATGTTTGTAAAAAATGATGTGGTAGAAAAAAAATATTTTAATGGAAAAATCGGTGTGGTAAGTAAATTAGACCAAAACAAAATTGTGGTGGATTGTGATGGAATAGAAATTGAAGTGTACAAAGAAACATGGGAAAATAGCAAATACAGCCTAAACCGTGCAGACGGAAAACTTACCCAAGAAACCGTAGGCTTATTTACACAATACCCATTGCGACTTGCTTGGGCAATAACAATACACAAAAGCCAAGGGCTTACATTTGATAAAGTAATGATAGATGCTGGCGCTGCTTTTAGTAGCGGACAAGTATATGTTGCTTTGAGCCGTTGTACAAGTTTGAGTGGTATTGTGTTGTTGTCCAAAATTCCATCTTCGGCAATTTATAGCAACGATAATGTTGTAAAAGGACAAAGTTCACTTACACACAAAGGATCGCTTGCAGATAGGTTTGCAGGGGCAAGGCAAGTATACACACAACAATTATTGGAAGAAATTTTTTCATTTACCGACATTGCCGATGCATTGGAATTACTCAAATTTAATATAGGCATACAAAGAGAAAAATTAAACAACGGGTCATACGAGTGGATTGAAAAACTACAACAAGAATTTCTTATTGATAAAATAAATGGCGAAAAATTTATCAGGCATATAATTGCAATGATGAAGGATGAGCCGGTTATAGAAAATAACGAACTTTTACAGACCCGAATATCTGCAGCCGCAGGGCATTTTACGCCAAGGCTTATAGCCCAGTTGGAAATATTAAAAACACAGCCACTTATTACAGAACACAAGGAAACAGCAGATATTATTAATGAACATTTGGTTGCGGCAGCGGCGGCATTACATGTTTCACAATATTTATTGGCTTTTTGCAACCAACCTTTTTCTGTTACCAGTTTTTTAGTACACAAGTTAAATTATGCCCAAGTAAAATTTGGTATTAATTGTTATGCTAGTAGCCAACGAAATTCGAAAACCGATTCGCCCAATCCTGAATTGTACGAAACATTGAAGCGATGGAGGAATTTGATTTGTGAGGAAGATGGAACACCCATATTTATGGTAGCATCGCATGCAACATTAAAAGACATTTGCAGCTTTTTACCAAAAACAAAAAGAGACCTTTTATTGATTAGTGGTTTTGGGAAGGCCAAAGTAGATAAATATGGCGATGATATTTTAGATACAGTGAACGATTACTGTGAGCGATATGGCGTAGAATCCAATATTGATGCAAAAAAAGCCAACCCTAAAAGAGTACGGAAAGAAAAAGCTACCGATGCTTTGCCAAAAATAAGCACACAGGAATCTACTTATTCATTGTTTAAAGCAGGAAAAAAAATAAATGAAATTGCTTCAGAAAGAAATCTGACTATATCTACCATTGAAGGACATATTGCTGCTTGTATAGAAAAAGGGCTAATAGATATTGGAGAAGTAATGAAAATAGAGCGATACAAAGAAGTGGCTGCTGTTATGAAAGATAAGGGCGAGCGCACGCTGTCTGAAATGAGGGAGCTTCACCCTAGCATTGGGTTTGGAGAAATGCGGATGGCTGAGGCTGGAATAAAAGTAAGCCGAGCAACTTAGAAGCAGTTTGAGTTAGTAATTTTTTTTACCGCAGAGAGCTGGAGTGAAAGAGGTTACGCAGAGAACCTTTCTTTTAAGGAAGAACACTTGCATCTTATTTTTTTTGTTGTGAAAATTAGATGAAGAACCAAAATAGTAATGGAAGAATATAATTCAAACAGCTTCTTAAAATAGTTTCTAAATGTATTTAACGAGAATGATCAAATTACTTAATTGAAAAGTATGATTTCTGTTTATTAATTTAAATAATAAATTTCCCAGTGTTGGCTCTGTTTTAAACTGTTATTTGGGGTAATTCAAATGTTTTTAGAATTAAAGTTTAGTAAGTTTTGCTCATTCCGTTTAATCTTCCTATTTTTGCCGCCCCTACGGGGAAATATTTCTTTAAATTCTTTTTTAGAAATATGGTGTGATAGCTCAGTTGGTAGAGCAATGGACTGAAAATCCATGTGTCGCCGGTTCAACCCCGGCTCGCACCACAAAAACCACTTTCTAAATAAGTTAGTGGTTTTTTTATACCTACCATTTTCTTTTGTTATCAATTTGAACCTCATTTGGTTTATAATTAATTATATTTTATTACATAAATCGTATATTTCCAGGGTTTAATTATTTTTGCTCCATTCACTAATAATTGGAGGAATAATATTCAATCCTTCGCTGCATAAAATGTGAACAACGAAGGATGTAAAAAATGAGTAAACTTGTAAGATTTATTTTACTTTTGTAAAAACGATTGAATGGACACGCTAGAAGTTGCTATACAAAAAAAGCCAAACGCAAGAATAGGGGATATTGTGATAAAACAGTATGGGGATAAAACAGTTGTAAGCAAATACCCAGATATGAGCAATATAATCCCAAGCCCGTCTCAAAAACAAAAGCGCAATAGGTTTGCAGAAGCGGTGGCCTATGCAAAAACAATAAACAATAGCCCTGTTTTTAGAAATGACTTTATTAAAAGAAAGGGCGAAGTAAAATCGGTTTATCAAAGCGCCCTCAAAGAATTTTTGAGCAGAGAATTTTGATTTTGTTAATCAACAATTATTGTTCTATTAAATCCTTCTTCTAAAGAAATAAAGGTTTCCGTTCTTTCTATACCATTTATTTTTTGCAAATCATCGTGCAATACACGCCTAAGCTGGGTTATATCTTTACAAACTATTTCTATAAACATACTATAATTGCCTGTTATATAATTTAGCCTAGTTATTTCTGGTATTTTCTTTAGCTCTTTTGCTACCGCATCATACAACGAGCTTTTTTCTAAAAATATTCCTACAAAAGCAGTACAATCATACCCAAGTGTTTTTGTATCAATATGCATCCTTGTACCTTGTATTACATGTAGTTCTTGCAATTTCTTTATTCTAACATGGATGGTGCCGGCACTAACAAATAATTTTTTACCAAGTTCAGCATAAGAAATCTCCGAATCATTCATCATTGCATTTATAATTTGCAAGTCCAATTTGTCAATATTTAATTTTGCAGTCATTTTTTATACAATTTTGCTACAAATATACTTAATAGCTTAAAATATTGAACAGTATCTAAATTTTAATTATTTATATTGAAAGCTGTTTAAGTTTAAATGAAATAACCCTATCTTTGTTTTATCAAACAGCCGATAGAGATCGGAACACACTGTGGGGTGATGAAATTTTTGGCAGACATGCCCCCTTGTCTCGGGGGTGAGGATAACAGGATAAACGTAGCATAGAGCCATCCCTACACTTGTGTAGGGATGACCGGGGTCGACCACCGAACTTTGTACTATAGCTAACTGCCTCGTGAAGGTTCGATCCCTTCCCCTACAGCATTTTAAAAACCCTTGGATTTTATACGAGGGTTTTTTATTAACCGTATTAGCAGCGACCCCCTTGTCTCGGGGGTGAGGATAACAGGATAAACGTAGCATAGAGCCATCCCTACACTTGTGTAGGGATGACCGGGGTCGACCACCGAACCTGACTACCGTCAGGCAGGCTTTGTATTATACTAACTGTCCCGACTTAATTCGGGATTCGATCCCTTCCCCTACAGCATTTTTAAAAACCCTTGTATTTTGTACGAGGGTTTTTTATTTACCTTATCAGCAGCGACCCCCGCTTCGCCTTTGCATTATGCCAATTATCAATTGTAGACTTAATTAAACATGTCCAGCCTGTTATTGCATAAAGATTTTGGATTGTTTGAATTTTAGGTTATAAAAACGCCTAATACCAGCTTCTGCTAATTACTATTGAAATTGCCGGAAGGGTATAAAATTACTTTAGTTGATCGCCATTCTCTTGCTATGCGAACAGTATAGCAGGCTCTCCCTGAGCCAAAAAAAGCTACATAACATTATGTAAAACAATGCATTTATGAAATTTCGGAATCAATTTAATCCATTTCGGAAACTGAGTTAATCATTTTGAAATAATTCAGAAAGTGTAAGATTTGAATTAGGAATAAAAACCCATGTACTTTTAAAATGATTTAGATTAAAAATGATTGCTAAAATATATGCGTATGAAAAAATTACTACCTGCAGCAATTTACTGTTTCCCAAAAAACAAAGTAATTGTTGCCATTCTCTTTCTATTGGGGTTGCTGGTTTTACCAACTAAACAGTTATCCGCCCAAATTAGTGGTTTAGTAACAGAAAAAACTTCAGGAAAGCAACTAGAAGGAGTAAATGTTACTGTGAAAAATGAAAAGGCCGGCACCACTACCAATAATGCAGGTAGATACCTTTTAAAAGTTGATAATCCACAAAAAGCAGTGTTGGTTTTCAGTTTGGTTGGTTATAAAACGATAGAAGTACCCCTACGAGGAAGAACTGTTGTAGATGCAGAAATGGAAGATTCTACGGTTATGATGCAGTCAGTAGTAGTTACTGCATTGGGATTTGAAACACAAAGAGATAAACTAGGCTATTCCTCTTCTAAAATAAATGGCGATCAGGTTGCCAATTCTGGAGAAGCCAACCTAATAGATGGAATGGGTGGTAAAGCATCTGGAGTAAGGATTTCTCGATCCTCTGGTTCAGACCCAGGGTCCGCTTCACAAATTTTGATTCGTGGCCAAAGTACCATTACAAGGGGAACAGACCCGCTTATCGTATTGGATGGTATTCCCATTAGCAGCGATAGCCGAGGCGAAACCAGCCAAGGTGTAACCCAGCAAAGCAGGTTAAATGATATTAACCCCGATGATATAGCATCAATGCAAGTTTTAAAAGGAGCCTCTGCAGCGGCGCTCTGGGGTACTAAAGCAGCAAATGGGGTAGTAATTATTACTACAAAAAAAGGAGCAAGCAACGGTAAATTGAATGTGACTTTTAAAACTACGTACTCTATTGACGAGATAAATTTAAATTATCCCTTGCAATCTGCATATGGCCAAGGTTCTGGAGGGGTTTGGGCAGCCAACAATGCAAGAAGCTGGGGCGATAAAATTGCAAACCGTGCTGGCGGTGCCGATGCAGTAAACACAGCTGCCGATTACTTTGTTGGTTATCCTACCGGTACGGTATATTATCCCGTAACAGCAAAAAACAACAAAGAAACATTTTTAGATAAAAATTATAACAGTGCTTTTCGTAGAGGGAACTACGTTAATTCATCCTTATCTGTAAGCGGCGGAGATGCAAAGTCTAACTATTTTATGAGCTTTGGTGATATGAACCAGCAAGGAATTATTAGGAACAACAGCAATTATCGTAGAACAAGTTTCCGTATCAATGCTTCGAGGCAAATGAATAAATGGTTGAAAATTTCTAATAAAGCTTCTTATGTTTTAACCAATTCGGACAGGGTAAGAAGAGGAGCCAGTAGTGGCGGGGTAATGCTCGGTTTATTACGTACTCCTTCCGATTTTGATAACACAGATTATATCGGCAGCTATTACGCTTCACCTACAGCAGCTTTTGTTCCTAACAGGCAAAGAGCGTATAGAAGTTACCTAGGAACTACAACCCCCGGATTCAGTAATCCACTGTGGACAATGTATAAGCAGGACAATAGTAACAATGTAAACCGTTTTATCAATAGTGCCGAAATGTTCATCACTCCCAATAAATGGTTGGATGTAACATTAAGAGCAGGTCTTGATAACTTTACCGAAAGAGAAATTACCTATTTACCGTACTACACCATCAATGCGGCATCGGGCCTTTATAGCAGGGATGAGTTTAACCAAACACAATTTAATATTGACTTTATCGTAAGGGCCAGAAAAGATTTTGGCGATAATCTAAAAATAAATTTTTTAGCAGGATTTAATTACAATAGCTCAAACGAAGGTCTGTTAAGTGCAACCGGTACAAGTTTCATTATTCCAGATGGACCAAGAGATATTGATAATTCACTTATTGCCAACAGACTTATTTCAGACCGTTTTGAAAAAACAAGAACGAATGCTGCTTATGCAACAATAGGTACTGAATTGTACAACCAGCTTTTTATTAATCTTACTGGTAGGTTGGAAGCGGCGTCCACTTTTGGTGATCTTTCCAACAATCGCTTCTTTTATCCCTCTGCCGATATAGCTTGGCAATTCTCACAATTACCTATATTCAACAAATCAAAACTATTTTCATTTGGTAAATTAAGGGCCTCATTTGGTATGGTAGGTATTCAGCCTTCTGCCTATAGAACGACTACTAACTTTTTTGTACCCAACTGGGCCGAAGTGTTAGATCCAAACTTAGATGGCAGTCTTTTTGGCACGGGCACATATGTTCAAAGCCGCTCAAAAGGCAATCCGTTTTTGCGACCAGAAAAGAAACAGGAATTTGAAATAGGATCGGACTTGCGTTTTTTTAATAATAAATTATCATTAAACAGTACTGTTTATTTCAATAAAACAACCGATGCATTATTAGATATCCCACAAGCGCCTTCTACCGGATTTACCACCTTGTATGCCAATGCGGGCTCTATACAAAACAGGGGAGTTGAGCTGGACCTTTCCTACGAATTACTGAAAAAGAAAAATTGGTTGGTGAGTGTAGATTGGAATTGGACAAGAAACAGGAATAAAGTAACCGATTTAAACGGGGCCGCTTCCATTCTGTTAGGCGGGTTAAATGGCATTTCCTCAAGAGCTGTAGAAGGGTATCCTTTGGGAGCGCTTTGGGGAATCGGTTTTCAAAAAGACAGCAAAGGAGATTATATCTTAAATAGCAATGGATTTCCAATTTCCGAAGTGGAGCAAAAAGTATTGGGCGACCCTAATCCTGATTGGAGAAGCGGATTGGGATTTAATGTAGAGTACAAAAACTTTAAATTATATGCATTGTTTGAACATTCTCAGGGCGGGGATATTGTGGATGGAACAGAGGCTGTACTCCTCGATTATGGTGTAAGCAAAACAACCGGTAATGAAACATTGGCTACTTCAAATCTTAAAACAGCCAGTGGCGCTACCATTTTGTCTGGCGCTACTTTTAGAGGAAATATAGGAAATTTTGGTGGCGGCAATGTAGCCTTAGACCAAAGTTGGTATAATGGCCTAGGTGGCTTTTTTGGAAATGTGCTGGAGCCATTTATTACAGACGCAACCTGGACCAGGCTTCGGGAAGTAACATTGTCTTATCGTATCAAAAGAAAATACCTTCCAAAATTCACCGGCTTAAGTTCAATAAATATAGAAATGAGCGGCAGAAACCTTTGGCTTGACAGCAAGCTTAAAACGATTGATCCCGATAGCAATGTAGAGGGTTCGGGTTCTGGTAGGGGGATTGTATATTTTAACAATCCCGGCTCAAGGTCTTATTTGTTTTCTATAAAACTTAATTTTTAATTTTCTAATCTGTTTGTATATGAAGAATAAAATTTCAATACTCATCATATTAATTTCATTGTCTTTTTTTTCTTGTAAAAAAATAGTGGATGGAATCAATATTGACCCAAACAACGCACAAGACGCCACTGCCGCAACAATGCTTACGGGCGTAGAACTTTCCAATGTAGTTGTACAAGAAGGCGAACTGGCAAGAAGGGCCGGCATGTGGAGCGGATATTTTTCCGGTCAACTTTTTCAATATAATAGCTACCAGCTTTATAATGTAATTGCCAATGATTACAACGACACTTGGAGCCAAGTATTTGCGGCTACTATAAAAAATTGTCGTGTAATGAGGCAAAAGTCTTTTGAAATAAATAACCTCCGACTAGCAGGTGTGGCGCAAGTAATAGAAGCACATGCTGCCGGCACTGCATTGGCTTTGTGGGGCGATATTCCATACACGCAAGTATTCAATGATAATTTCCCTAACCCCGCTTTTGAACTACAAGCCAAACTATATGATTCTTTGCAAGCATTGCTGGATAGGGCAATTGTAAACCTTAATTCCCCATCCTTTATCAGTTTTGCCGCACAGGATATTATTTACCAAGGCGACAATATAAAATGGAGACAAGCAGCATTTACTTTAAAAGCTCGGTATTACTTGCAAACAAAGCAATATGGTTTAGCACTTACCGCAGCACAAAATGGTATTAGCTCAAACGCAAACAGTATGGTAATGACGCATATTGATAATGCAAATGGCTCTAACCTCTATTCACAGTTTATGATTGATGAAAGACCAGGTTTTATGTCTGCCGCAGGTACTTATGCCGTTTCTATCATTAATCCTGCAGGAGCAAAATACAGGGGTAACAGCAAAACCAACGAAACAGGTAGGTTTAGGTATTTATATAGAAGCGGCACCGATATAAATTACAATAACGTAGGAGGTGCTTTTCATAAAATAACGCCGTACCCTTTAATAAGCTACTCCGAAAATTTGCTCATATTAGCAGAAGCTGATTATAGAGTAAATGGTTTTACTGCTGGTCTTAACCGTTTGAACACGCTTAGGGCTTGGCTCAATACAGGCGCACATTTGAGCAGCACTTATGCCGTGGCCGGTACTTTTAGATATGACCCCTATACTGCTGCAGATTTTGCAACCGGGGGAGTGGAGAATTCAAATAATCCTTTTGTTACCTATCCACTTAATACCAATGCTACAGGAATCGTTGCAGGTCCAGGAGCAGCTTCCATTACACCGGCTAATGTTACAACGACCGGGTATTCGGTACCAGTTTATAGAAGCATAGGTATGAAATTAACAGGCAATGCCACTGGTGATAGTACAACAACCAACCCAAACTGGGCAGCCGAAGGAGTAGCCACAACCGTAAACGCCACTTTTTCTGGTATTACTTTTAATAATACAACTCGGTATGTTCAATACGATATAACAACAACGGCAGGTTCCACTTTTGCCATGCAAAATATTTCTTTACCTGTAACGGTTACTGGTGCAGGGTCATTAAATGCAGCGGTGGCCTACTCAACCGATAATTGGACCACATTTACCTATCTTACTCCATCTGGTAGCGGAGGAGAGGTAATAAGCAGCACGGTTCCACTTTCAGTAGGATTAACTGCTGCTGTGCCAATGACAAGCAACAGGTTTTCTGTAAGGCTCATTATTTGGAGAAAATTTGCATCTGTTGGAAATTTTGCTTCAGCAAATGTGGGTAGTACTTTCTTCACCTTATCTACCATACCGCCGGCGTCTTCGCTTACTGCAGACCAAGCTTTATTAAGAGAAATTTTAGAAGAGCGTTATGTTAATTTCTTTGGACAAATAGAAGGCTACAATGATATGAGAAGAACGCAGGACGAAACGCTTGTAAAGGTTCCCGTTTTACCAAATACTGGCACACAAATTCCACAACGGTTCTTGTACCCTCAAAGCGAAATTGACAGGAATTCATCAACACCAAGCCCGATTCCAGGTTTGTTTGTTCGAACACCCGTTAATCAATGACGGGATATCGAAAGGGAAAGCTGTTGTATAAAGTGGGTGATATTTTTTGTTTTTCATGGTAAAACGATTTTGTATGTTGCTGAAAAAGTTGATGTTTTTTATAATGGTTATTTTGAGCCTGCCATGTAAAGCACAGGAAGTAATTCCTTTGTATACAGGCATTGCACCAGGTTCTTTGCCTGTTGAAGACAATGAAACTTCTTCAACATCCAAAGGAGGAAACGGAAGGGTTTTTGTAACCAATGTAACAAGGCCAACATTAACGGTTTATTTGCCTAAAAAAATAAATGCATTGCGAACGGCTGTAATTATTTGTCCGGGGGGTGGATACAATAGGCTATCTATAGGAGATGGCGGGTATGAAGCTGCTACTGTATTGGCAGAAGCAGGAATAGCTGCATTTGTTTTAAAATACAGAACCAATCAGAAGTTGGCTTATACAGATTATAGCAAGGTTCCACTATTGGATTTAAAGAGGGCAATGGATATTGTTTACGGCAATGCAGCAAAATGGAATATTGACACCTCGCATGTAGGCATATTGGGATTTTCTGCAGGTGGTCACCTTACTGCAATGGCAGCAACAACTTTTGAAATTCGTAAGCCCGCTTTTACAATACTGGCATACCCTGTTATCAGTTTCTTAGATTCGCTCACTTCAAAAACATCCAACTCCCGTAGCAATTTGTTGGGTAAAAATATTTCCCTTGAAGATAAAATAAAGTATTCCCCTGAAATTCATATAAGCCAAGCTACACCACCTGCTTTTATCTTACATGCAAAAGATGATAAAACGTCATTGGTGGGAAACAGCATTGCTTATTACAATAGGCTTATTGCAAATAAAGTTGCAGCAAAACTTTTGCTATATGAAAAGGGCGGTCATGGTTTTGCGTTGTACAATAAAGAAGAAGATGCATATTGGATGCCACAAGCTTTGGTATGGCTGGAGGAGCAGCGTTTCTACAAAAAATAAAACCAGTTGATTGAATAACTGTTTTTTAATTGATAAATAAAATAATCAACTGATGAAATACCTAAAAGTCCTTTACGTACAAGTAATCATTGCCATTGTAATTGGTATAATAGTCGGTCATTTCTATCCCTCTTTTGCAGTTCAGTTAAAACCCTTGGGCGATGGTTTTATAAAGCTCATTAAAATGATGATTGCCCCCATCATTTTTTGTACCATTGTTACCGGTATTGCGGGCATGCAAAACACAAAAAAAGTAGGGCGAGTAGGTTTAAAGGCAATCTTATATTTTGAAGTGGTAACAACACTAGCATTAATCATTGGATTGGTTGTAATAAATGTACTCAAGCCAGGAGTTGGAATGAATATTGATCCGGCAACACTAGATACAAAATCTGTAGAAAATTATATTACAGAAAGCAAGAACCAGTCTGTTGCAGATTTTTTCTTACACATCATTCCAGAGAATATTGTGAATGCATTGTCTACCAGTAATATTCTGCAAGTATTGTTTTTTTCTGTATTGCTTGGGTTTGCTTTGTCTAAAATCGGCGTAAAGGCAACACCGCTTTTAAAAGGCATTCAGTCTATTGAAGATGCATTGTTTGCCATCATAAAAATAATTATGAAGGTAGCACCGTTGGGTGCATTGGGTGCCATGGCTTTTACCATTGGCAAATATGGCCTTGGTTCTCTTGCGCAACTGGGGCAACTAATGGGTTCGTTTTATATTACCTGTATTTTATTTATTGTGGTTATTCTAGGAGGTATTTTAAAATTTATGGGGTTTAATCTATTTCGTTTGATTGCTTTTATAAAAGAAGAGCTGCTCATCGTATTGGGTACTTCTTCATCGGAAGCAGCTTTGCCAAGCCTTATCAATAAACTAGAGAAAGTGGGTTGCTCCGAACCAGTTGTGGGTCTTGTTGTTCCAACTGGTTATTCATTTAACCTCGATGGTACTTCTATTTATTTGACTATGGCCGCAGTTTTTTTAGCCCAGGCTACCAATACTCCACTAGATATTGGTCATCAAATTACATTGCTACTTGTTTTATTACTTACCTCCAAAGGTGCGGCAGGGGTAACGGGCAGCGGCTTTATTGTATTGGCTGCAACCTTGCCTACCGTGGGACATATACCAGTAGCAGCCATTGCCTTAATTTTTGGTATCGATCGTTTTATGAGCGAAGGCAGGGCTATAACCAATATCATTGGCAATACCGTTGCTACCATAGTTGTAGCCAAATGGGAAAAAGAGATTGATATGGAAACAGCTAAAAAACTAATAGGATAAAAAAGCTGTAGAATTATAGCGCTGAACATGCTTTAATTAAAAGTTTAACTGTCTGATTAATTTTTAAGATTTGAATGCTGAACCGTCCTTAAAAAAGTTGATAAGTAGAAATATTGGTTAGCTGGATTCTTCCTGCTGTTTTACGCACATTTAAAAATAAAAGTATTTAAATTTCCTCATTATCATATTTCAATTCAGTTTATCATTTATCTGTTCCTTCAGAATATTTTGCCATCACGCTTTCTTCTTTTGCAAAAGATTCTCTCCGGCAAATCTTTTGTGATTTAATAAAGCTATTCTTGTATAATTAATTTATAATCTAAAGCCATTGCAAATTCAATTTTTTCAACAACACTATCTATACTAAGACCTGCATTCAGTTCATAAACATTAAGTTCTATACCCCATAATTGGTGAATCATATCACTAAGGATAAGAGTAGATATGGAATCGAGCCCCAGTAAGTTAATAGATAATTTTGTATTAATATCAGGCTCTATAATGTTCAACATTCCTGCTATTTCCTTCACAATGCTAGCTTTAATTTCTTCGGGATTCGAACTGGCCTTCATTGGAGATGTTACACCATGCTGTTTGTCCCGGAAATGTTCAAACAAAGGAAATTTCCCATTTTTTGTTTTCAAAAAAATTGCCCAATCCATTTGCTGTACCATCACCTGTGCCGTATTTAGATGATAAATTGCTTCCAAGGCAGCAATTCCCTCATGCGTTTGATGGCAACGTAAACCCATATTTAAAAGCCCTTCTTCAATCCCGTTTTTTTTAACCATTCCTATGGACCAAGGGCCCCAATTGATACTCAATGCCGGAAGGCCAAGATGCCTTCGGTAATGGGCTAGTGCATCCAAACCTGCATTAGCAGCAGCATAATCTGCAACTGCTAGATTTAGAAACTGGCTGCTGATGGATGAAAACAATACAAAATGTTCTAGTGGTATATTTTTAAACAGGTCGTGCAACATCCAGGCGCCAGACACTTTTACATCTATTACTTTTCGGAGTTGAGTAGAAGAAATAGATTCTATCATAGCCCCCCCTGTATTACCTGCGCAATGCATAACGCCCCTAATATTTTTTATGTTAATATTTTTTTTAAATTTATTTATTGACGATAGGTTACCGAGGTCAACTTGTATTACATCAATTACTGCTCCTTTTTTGCATAAAGTATGAACCCAGGAATAATCAGGGTTTTCTGGCCACTCTTGCCTTGGCGGAACCACACGGCTAGTTGTGAGTACCAATTTTCTAGCATTGGAATGAAACATCCATTTTGTAATTTCTTTTCCAATTGCCCCCAAAGCACCAGTAATAAGGAAACTGTAATCTTCATTGAACTTTGGTTTAGCTAGAGATAGTTCTTTGTCAAAAGGACATAACCGCAATATATATGTACTATTGCCACGCACAGCAAATTGATCTTCACCGTTAGGAGGTAGCAGCAATAAGTCAGAAAGAATGTTTACCTCCGCAATGGAACCAATGTCCACTATTCCACCCCTATTGGTTGGAAATTCCTGATGACAAAACGCCCTAGCCATTCCCCACAAAGGGGCTTGGAAAATGTTGATATTTGAAGGATGTCCAATTATATTCTGGGCATTCATTGTAACGAACCAGCATTTGCCTTCAAAGCCCGTTTCCCTAATGGCTTTCGATAAGCAAATTATTGGTTCACATACTTTCGAAGTAATGTCTTTTGAATTTGCTGCATTTATGGCAAGGCAATTAATTACAACTGCGTTATTATCAACCTGCTCTAATACCGCTATCATTTCCCTTGTTAATATTGCTTTTACTTTTTCAGCATTTACTTGTGGTTGATAATGTAAAACATTATTACCACGTTTACGTAATTGGTCAATGATTGATTTACAAATACGGTTATTGTCCCCAAGAAAAACAATTGTTTTACTATCAGTTTGCTTTTCGAGTATTGGAATTTCATAAGTCTCCCAAGTTGGAATGGATAAGTATTGTGCAATTTGGGATAAGTCAGGTGTTTTAACTCCTACTCCCTGAATGGACAAGCTGCGAAATCCCACTATTGATGCGATGGGGTCACCCTTTTCTGAATACAAATAAATATCTGCCTCTGTACTGTATTCAGTTTTTTTTGTTACAAGAACTTTGGCAAACATGCAAGGAAGAATACTACTAAAGAGGTTAACTTGATTAATTCGTACTGGTAATTCAAAACGGCATTGTTGAGAAATATCGGTTATCCCAGCCAATAAAACAGATTGAAAAGCTAAGTCCAACGCAATAGGATGAAAAGCATAATTACTTGTGCAAAATTCCTCCTGTATATTTAATTTGCACAAAACGGAATTTTTTCCTGAGTATAACTCAACGATTCCTTGAAAATATTTGCTATACTGCAATTTAGATTTTGTAAATATTGTATAAATTTCTTTACCATTTATGCAATTGAGATATTGTTTTTTGAGCAATCCAATATCCACTTTCCCGCAATGACCTTGAGGTACAAAACGGTAAGTAGCTTCTGCAACTTGTTCGAATTTTTTGGGCCAAAGCGTTTTGGTGGCGAATATGCTTATCTCTCCTTTAACCGGATTTAAAACAAGTCGGGTAAAAAAAGCAGCTTTTTTTTGTAAGTTTAAAGCTTTTTTTATTTGAATATTTTCTATTACGATTGCATTGTTCGGGTGAACAGATTGAAGCGCACCAAATATCATATCAACGAAAATTGCTGAAGGAAATATACAATTCCCTAGAAATAGGTTTTCGGTAAGCCAAGGGGTTTTTTCGGAAGAAAGCATTGCTTCCCATTGAAAGTCCTGTTCTGGGCTAAGGGTACCTGTGAAAACGCCATCTGATGGCTGCAAACGACGTACCCTACTTTTTTCAGGTTCATGCCAATGGGGAGTGTTTTGCCATGGGTAGGCGGGCAATTGCACAAAATGTGTGGTGGGGTAAATGGTAGGCCAATCTATATTAAATCCGCTTTGGTAAAAGGTACCAACTATTTGCATATCATTTATGGCATTAGCCTTTGCCGATGGAATAACCCAATTATTCCCAGACGGTGTTAAGCTATTTAAATGCCCGGTTAGTGCAGCATTTCCTGACAATTCAAAGAAATGATAATGCCCCGATTTATTGATTAATGAAACGGCTTGTTGAAAAAAAACAGGTCCCGAAAGATTTTTAATCCAGTAGTCGTTGTCTAACTGTGCCAGCCTCAAAAAATCTGCTGTTACGGTAGAGCAAATGGGCAATTTGGGCTCTTTACCGGTTGGCAGTATGGTTGTCGAAAGATAGCTTGAAAAATATTTTTGGAGGTGAGGGTGGTGATAAGCAACAGATTCCGCCAGCAAGTGATTGTAAATTTTTTTTTCTGTCAATTCCTTTGATAATTGTTGCAATAAAGTTTTATTACCTGAAAGCATCAATTGATTTGGGTTATTATAAGCGGCTATTGCAATTTCGCCTTTTGCAAATTCAATTAAGGGAATCAATGTTTCTTTCGATGCAGCAACTGTGAGCATACCTCCACCGGCTTCAACCCTTTCTAAAATTTCGACATGACGGTGAATGAGCTCCAAGCATTCTTTTAGGGTATAGATACCTGCTTCGTGAAAAGCGGCCATTTCGCCTGCACTATTCCCCATCACTACATCGGGGAGTATGCCACGGGACCGCCATAACGCCGATAGGCTTACCTGGTGAAAGAATTGTGCAGGATGCGATAAGCGGCTAGCTAACATAAACTCACCGGAATTTTCTGCGGCTAATGTATCGTGTACAGAATAGCCAGCTATTTGCTGGAAAAGCGCATCACATAGCAAATATTGGGTTCTAAAAACATGTTCAGTTTTTAAATAATATTCGCTCATATCATATGGCAATTCCCCCACACCAGAAAAAACCCATACCATTTTTGGGTTGTTTTTTGCAAGGTTTTCATCATCGCCGCTATTGACATACAAAAGCAAACGGGCCTTCAATTCCTGAACGGAATTGGCAATAAATGCTTTGCGGTGTGTGAGCGTTGCCCGCTTGTTGGCTGTTTGGGAGCACCAGTTTTCCAATTGTATATCCGGTATTGTTTCTAACGCTGTTGCATGTGTGGCCGCAAGTTGTTTTAACGCCACTGGCGATTTTGCAGACAAGGGCAGGAGATATAACTTGTGTTTTATGATATCGGAATTTTGAGTAACAAATTTGATAGCGGGAGGAGCCTGCACCAATACGTGGGCATTACTGCCACCATAACCAAACGAATTAACCCCTGCAATAAAAGGCGTTGTTTTCGAACAGAGTTTTTCTGTTTGCCGGGGTACTTTTAGAAACAGTTTTTCAAAAGGAATAAACGGGTTGGCTGGATCGGCGTGAAGACTGGGGGGTATTTGTCCGTGTTTTAGACAAAGTACCGTTTTAATCAGACCAGCCATTCCCGAAGCGGGTTCTGTATGCCCGATATTTGTTTTACAAGATCCGATTAATAGCGGCTCTATACAATCGGCTTCCAAACGAAATACGGTACCTATGGAATGGGCTTCAATTGGGTCGCCTGCAGAAGTGCCAGTACCGTGGGCTTCTACATAGCTAACTGCCGAAGGGTGAATACCTGCCTTTTTACAGGCGCTGCGCATTACGGCCATTTGTGCGTCTCCATTGGGAAGTGTTATTCCTTTGGTATGGCCATCCTGATTTATTGCGGAACTGATGATAACAGCTTGTACATAGTCTCCTGCATCCAGCGCATCTTGCAAGCGTTTCAAAACCACTATGCCAATGCCTTCACTGCGTACATAACCATTGGCATTTTTGGAAAAAGCCTTCGTACGACCATCTTTCGATAAAAGACCTGTTTTGGTGGCAGAAATATGAAGTTCAGGTACAAGGTTTAACATGCAACCTCCAGCTAAAGCCATATCAGATTCTCCTAGTTGCAAACTGGTACAAGCCTGATGCAATGCTGTTAAAGAACCAGAACAAGCTGTGTCAATAGACATTGAAGGTCCAGTAAAATTAAACGTATAAGATAAACGGTTTGAAAGCATGGTATTCATACTGCCTGTGGCCGTGTACGCATTGGCTTCGAGGGGTTCTAGATATCGCATCATCATGTAATCAGCAGAAAAGCAGCCCATAAAGACCCCTGCTGCACGACCACTCCATTCCTGCACGTTTATTCCTCCTTGTTCCATAGCCTCCCAGGCTACTTGAAGTGTTAACCGTTGTTGAGGATCAATATTGGATGCCTCATTCTGTGAAATACCAAAAAACTGGTGATCAAACCCTGTAATATCATCAATAAAACCACCTTCTTTAACTATAACAGAGCCAGGCTGGTTTCTGTCGGTAGAAAAATAATAATCTGAATTCCACCGATCAGAGGGTATTGCTCCAATGGCATCACGACCATTAATGAGTAAATCCCAATAGGCTTCTGGCGAATGTGCACCACCCGGAAAACGGCATCCCATTCCTACAATGGCAATGGGTGAGTATGGAGGTATTTCGTTCATAGTAAAAATTGAAAATTAACCCCAGCTCGATGGCGGTCTTGGGGGTAATGCAGCCGTCATCAGATCGAGATAAGTAAGGTGGTTATTCAACAGTTTTAATTTCATGCCTGAAGGACAAGTCGTATTGTCGTCCATTTGTTCCTTGGTTAATGCAGTTGGCCCGAAAGCTATTGGTATTTGTTCTTGTTTGCCCTTGGTATTAACCAACACCAAGAGCGGTGAACCCCCGTATACTTGTATAAAACTCAGCCCATTTTCATAATTTATATATTCCAGAATAAATTCACTATACCCGGTTTGCGTAATACTGTTGTCGTCGCTATTGGCAATGGTCCAATTGCTTCCCAGTGTGTTTGCTGTAATGGAGGCAATTGTGCTGATTAATGGGTAACCCGAATTACTAAAAGCAGTTATTAATGCTTGTGAAACGGTTAGTTGATCGAGTGTAGTTTTGAAAGATGCATCAATAGTAAAAACTGGAACGCCGTTCTCCATTGCAAATGCTGCATTTGTAAGGTTGGCATTAAAAAGATTGGTATTGTTAAACTGTGTGCTTTGCAACGAAGCAAAGGCAAACGATGTTGATTTTAAATCGGGGGAAGGATTCAAATCTGTGTCTAGAAAATTGGCGCCTATAAGTGTCGAAAAGTCGAAAGTGGCTCCCTGTAATTTTGTTTGTTTAAAGCTAATTTCTGCCAAGAAAGCGTTGGATAAATTGGCTAAACCCAAATCGGTATTTTCAGCATTGGCACTTGGGCCGTACCAAATAACGCCCGACATCTCAACAGCATAAAGATTGGCTAGCTGAAAATTGGCATTGGGCATAAAGGCATTCGATAAAATAGCTGCATTATCAGCAGTGGTAGTGCTTTGTACCATTAAGCCATTTACATTTTTTAGTATCTCATAGACATAAGATGGATTGGAAACTACATCGGTTATTGTCCACTGACTTCCCGGTTGAATGATTTTTACAGTGGCTGTGCTAGATACATTGTAGGGCTTGTTCTTCATGTCGTCTGGAACAATGCCTTGATCTAAAACTACACTATCTGCAAGCGGCAGGTAGGGGAAATGATTTTTTGCACCTAATTGAGCACCAGTAAAATTTGCGCTTTCCAAAATGGCATTGGATAGATTAGCGCCTATCATTAATACGCCGCCTGTAATGGTCGCAAAACTTAAATCGGCAAAGGCCAATTGTGCACCAGTCAGATTGGTTTTATCCAGTTTTGTATTGGCCATTTTTGCTTTTACAAATATATTATTGGTTAGGTCATGACCAGTAAAATTGCAGCCCTCCAGTCGGGCACTCATAAAGTTAGTATACTCATTGATCTGGCATTTTGTAAGATCGTTTCCGGTAAGGTTGGCACCAATGAGGAGGGCGTTACTAAAATCAATAATGTCGGGTACACCCAAAGCTTTTGAAAAATCGGTATTTATGAGTATGGCACCGTTAAAATTGCACTCGTTTACCCTAGCATTGCCAATGATACAACCAACCAGTGATGCATTGGTAAAATCAGCTCCTTGGAAAGTGGAATAACCTGGCGATATTCCGGGATCGGTATTCATGGAAGCCAAGTTGAAATTGCATCCTATTAATTTAGCTGAAACAAGGCTAATTGCTTGTAAATTTGCTTTTACAAAACTGCAGTTGGCGAATGTTAAACCATTGGCCACCCAGCCTGTTAAATCTGTTTGGTTAAAACTGGTATTTTTTGCCGTGGTATTGTTGAAATTGGCATTTATTAACTTAGCAGCATCAAATACACAACTTATCAATACTGAAGAACCCAAAGTTGCTTGATTCATAATAGCATTTACAAAAGAACAGCTTTCCAGCGTTAATCCAGAGGCTACCCATCCTGTTAAATTTGCTTGATCAAACTGGGTATACGTTGCAGTAACCCCATTGAAATTGGCTGCCAATATTTTGCAACCTGTAAAATCTGCATATGACAAATCGCTCATGCTGAATGAAATCGTTTGTACATCCTGTTTGGCAAGGTAAGCACCTGTTAGTGGGTTACCCATTGTGCTTCCTTGGTTTAACATATCAGCCAAACTATCTGTAATCTTGTTCAGCACAAACAGTGCGTTTGTGGGCGGTTTGCCAGTTGGTTTGGGAATACGATTCAATAATACGCCATTTGCCACCAGATAAAATTCGGTTTCATTTACCAGTTCTGTAATGGTACAGTTATTGTTTTCGTCAATCACATGAATGGAAAAAACAGATAAACCTTCTGCACCTCGCAATTGATTTGCCAAATAGGTTTCGGAATACACTACATAATTCCAATTAGGTGCCTGTAAATTAAAGCCAGTATTAATATCACCATAAAGGTTAAACTCTTGAAAAGAACCAGGTGATTCAACTTTACCTGGTGCAATATTCAATACAGCTGTTGATATTCCAGATTCTAATGAAATCAGGTTTTGTTTATCTGGTGTGGAAAACACATATTTGCCTGCAAAAAGCTTAGTAGTTATATCTATCTTTAGCATATAGTTTATTTAATGAAAGGATGAGCTATTTAAATTTGCTTTACATAAACATTGCTGCTACCAGTACCGCCCATTCCCGAACTGCTGGGAACTGCAGGGTAGGAACCATTATCTCCCGAAGTTTGAAATGTTCCGTCTTGATTCAGACCGCCTTTGCCACCCATACCTTGTATGCCAGATGTGCCACCAGTGCCACCATTGCCACCTATAGATGTGGCAATTACTGGGGTGCTAATATTGGCTGTGTGCCAGCTGATGTTTATGGGGCCACCATCGCCTCCATCTTTTCCGTCACCTCCTTTGGCGCTATCGCTTCCGTTGCCACCTTTACCTCCCATTGCTGGCGCACCTTTGTAGCTTTTTTTATTATGTCCGGCATTGCCCCCTGTGCCAGCATTTGCACCATTACCACCAGTGCCGCCATTACCTGCGTTACCGCCAATACTCTGCACGCTTAATGATGCAGCTAGTATAAAATTGTTTACATGAAGTTCGAAACTGCCCGCTTTGCCACCTTGTTCGCCATCAAAACCTTGCAAACCATTTTCGGTAGCATTGGCACCATCTACTCCATTGGTTGCAGGTTTATAATGCAACCAACCTGTACCATCTACACCGTTTTTTGCGACAGTGGGTTGCACTGGGGGGGCATTTTTTCCATTCAGGCCAGTTGCGCCCAGCAATCCGGAAATTAATATATCGGGGTTGTTTGCCATAATTACTATTTTGCGATGTTTATTTTAGCCAAGCGAAATGTTATTTTCCAGTAATGCATCATACCATTTTAAAGAGGTAATATCACATAAAGCCAAGTTTTAACGCAAGGCAAGTGCATTATTAATATTGCAAAAAATAATGTACACACTTTATCATTTAGCTGCCAGTGAATAATTATCCAAAGCAGTCGATACCGTATTACTAAAAAGAAAAACGCCAATTTTTTTAAGTTCCAATGCTCTTACCATTAATAATTATTTCGCCAGGACTCCCCCCTGTTCCGCCAGTATTTCCTGACCCAGTAGCGCCATCAACTCCATTTGGGATACCTAATCCTTTTGCCCCAGGTTTGCCTGGGTCTCCACCATCTCCAGCATTTGCTTTTTGTGTTGTAATGCTGATAACTGGGTTACCTCCTGTGTAATTCAGAAAAAATCTTTTCCCATTTCCACCATTGCCGCCTATTCCACCACTACCGGCTTTACCGCCATCTCCGCCCGGTCCCTGAGGTCCTGCACTACATGGATTTTGTCCAGCAGAAGCGGCGCCACCAGGGCCACCATCGCCACCTTTTCCACCATCGCCACCAGTGCCACCTTTAGCTCCGTTTCCACCCACACTCCCTACAATATAAGAGCCGTTCATTGTGCCATAATTTAAACTAACCACATTGGCATCTCCTCCCCAACCACCAGGAGGGCCGTCAGTAGCATTGAGGACTTTTCCGCCCAAACCCGGGCCACCAGGTCCAGCGGGGGTACAGGCGTTTTTTTGGTGATCTACAGCCGGAGTACCAGGCGTTCCCGGACCAGGATTAGGACCATTGCCACCTGTTCCACTTTTTCCAGCATCGCCTCCCAAACTAACTAGGTTAACGACTTGGTCTGCCTCTGCGAAGGCAGAGAGCTTATTTGTTTGCATTGATTCCACCGTTTTTACAGTCATTGTACCTGGCCCATTAGTGATTACTTGGCCATTTGGTTCTATGATCAGGGTGTTTCCATGAACGCCAAATGGCTGCTGATCGGTTCCCAGAAAAGTTACCGGATGCCCGGCCTGTACAGTTAATGTGTCAAAATCGTATCCCGTAACATTTAAAGGGAAACGGAATTTATTGATAGTGTCTTTCCATGTAGAAACGGATTGAGAATTGCCTGTGAGATAGGCTGATACAGCCTTACATAAATTGGTATCGTTGGCATGTATTACTTCATATCCCAGCTCGTGCACAGGAGGTGGTATGTGTTCGTTATAATCCAAACCACCTTCAGTAAATAAAGAATCGTTAATTCCGCAAATTTCTTTTAGTTCATCCACATCATTTATAGTAATAAAACGTGGCGAAATGTGCGATACTGTCGGATCAGGTGAACAAACCATACCCCCTGGGAAGTCTCCAGATTGGTAAGATTTTACATTGTTACTGTCGGCTATTAAACCTTTGCGCTGCAGAATATCTACATGTATTTCATAATTCATAAATTTTGACATAAAAAAGACTTTTAAAGTTTAAAAAATTAATTTTTAATAAAGGTTTCTGCTGTAATGATAACGGCAGTATTGCACAATATTTTTGCACCGGCTTGCAGGGTAATGGTTTCGGCATGTACTATTACTGGTTCTTTTTTTTCTGGGTTAATGATTAAAGGATTTGCTGCTGAAACGGTCATATTCTTTCCCGCATAAACTGTGTGCATAAAAGGAACGGCATAATCGGGCATATTACTTATTTCCGCCAGTTGAATATAGTCCTTTAGCATTGTTGTTGTGCTGAAAGTTACAGGATATGCTTTTATTCCTTCACTGGGTACACTGGGTTCATCTATATTCAGTAAGGCAAGTATCTGGCTGAAACGTGTTGTATCGTTGTTGTTGTTCATTGCTTAAGTATTGCGGGTTAATCTAGTTAATATGGTAATTTGAACTATATAAGAAGTATTTTTTAACTAGCCGGTATATCGTACACTTCAATTTTTTCAGTTGTGGTGAGTATATCGTAAACCTTTCCTTGGTCGCTAACTTTCCAGTGTTGCCCTATATGTACCACTGTAAATATGGCAGTAGCAGATAAAACAAGTTTGCTGGCAAACAAGCTGTTAATGTTACTAATATTTGCCGAGTCCAGCGTGGCTGCATCACTTAAATCGAGATCGAACAGGGGCGGGGTAGGCGTCCACTGGCTTATCGAAGGTTCTGTTCTTCCACCTGGCCCCAGCAGTTTTTCGTAATTTAGGGAAAACAGGTTACGCCATATATCGAGTGCAATTTTACCTGCGGCTATGTATTGCATGTTGCTGGCGCCGCTTAGTTTTGCATCGGGAGTACGGAACAAATGTTCTCCAAGTGGGGTATAGACATCAAGCACGTACGCATTGTTTGGAATATTGCCACCGGTTACCAGGTCGTTGTTATAGGCCAGCACATAAATATACCCTTTGCTTTCAATAGCCACATCAAGATAACTAAGTGGCTCATTATTCGGGTTCACATTAAAATAAGAAATGTATTCAAAAACATCTATGTTCTCAGCATTAATATTTAGCAGGTAAGATTTACCTCCTGCAAGGTCTTTTAACTGCCAAGATGTATCTTTTGTAAGAATAATGATTTGGGTATTGTTAAGCTGGTCGGATACTAGAATCACCCCATTTTCCAAACTAAGTATATAAGTGTAATTTCGGCTAGGGTCTACCACATTCCATTGTTTGCCTTGTGTTACCACTGTGATAAAAGCCGTTTTTTTCGGGTCGGGTTTTATAGTTTTTCCATCGCTATCGGTAAGGTAGGCTAGGTACAGCTTATTGCTGGAAAATGCATCTATAATTGACTGGGTCATCACACCTGCATTCAATACGGAGCTCAAAGAACCGTCCAAATTGAACAAGTGTGTGGCGCCATTATTGATAAAAGAAGCAATTAATTCTGCCGGTGCCGTTTTTTGATTTAATTCTGCCAGCATACTTGCTCCATTGGCGATAGTAAACAATTGTTTCCCTTTAAAAGAAGGAGCCGGGTTGCCTTTTATATCGAAAGTCTGTACCCGTTCATTTAAGCTTTCGAGTATTAGAATTTTACCATCGGGGCTTATCGAAATGGCTATAGGCCCCTGCATTAAACCCTGAAGAATACCTTGCCCCGACATGGTTGCTGCGAATGGTGCATTGGCATCGGCTATAGCTACTTCGGGCAGTTGTAGAATCTGCATCTTGTGCAGTTTGAAGTTAACTGCCACAACATAGCCTCCCGGGTGAACGGCCATATCATCTACAAAAACTCCATCCTCACTGCCCAATGTAAATTTACCATAACACAACTTGCTGTCAAGATCAAATGTAGGTGAATTATCATCTAATACTACTTGTCGTAAATAACCAGTTTTAACATCCCTTGTATCCATCACAAAATTTAAAGGGCCAATGGTTGATTTTGTTCCACCGTATACATCATAAACCAGCCCAGGCTGTGTTTTGAAACCAAATGATGGAAATTTTAGGTATTTATCTGGCTCTTCTAAAACAGACAGATTCTGGAATACATTCATTAGTCCGTAATCTGTACTCGTACCGTTTTCCAAAGGCACATTTTCTCCGGTACCCTGCCAGCCATAACCAATAACAAAAGCCGATTCGTTTATGGTGATGCCCGTAAGAGACGCAATATTATTTCCTGGACCTGGGTTTAGGCTGCTTTGTGTAGCAGTAGGAATAGTAGCCCCTGCTTTTGTACCCCACCAATGATGGCCGTTCGCTTCGTCGTAAATCATTTTCCACTTAAAATTATACTGTACATCGCTGGTGAGTGGTACCAATATTTCTGTAATATTACCTGTTGAATTTTTCCCATTTTCAGGATGGGAGATATCATCGGGTACTGCATCCATCCAGTCAGTTGCATACTTACCGCAAAGCCATCCGTTTTTAGAATATACTGCAGCAATTACTTGCATGGAACCTCCCCATGGTACGGTAAAGCCTGCTTGTATTGCCTGGTTGGACGGACCACCATTGAGTAAAGGCACATCACCCTTGGCTTCAAAGCTGGTTCCGTTTTTGTAGTTCACCAGTATGCGGTAATTGTCGGCTACTGCAGGCCAGATGGCAGTTCCGGATTGGCCAGCCACCCCATGTAATGGATCTGGATGGAGGGTGAAATTAAAAGACATCTGCCGTTTTAAATCCACTTCAATAACTGCGGGTGATGATACTATTTCTACGCCTGATTCGATTAACCCCACGGCATCTAGTGCCATGCTGGCAAGGCGTAAAATCCATCCTACAACCGGAACTGCATCTGCAATTTCTGATGCGGCCACTCTCGCCAAAATCTCTTCTGAAAGACTTTCCAACCCTTTTGAAACCAATACCGAAGCAATACCAAGGCCATACGTATTCATGGCATCTGCAACGTTGTCGGGGTCGCCCATATTACCAAAGGCTTCTGTTCCACCCAAAGGTTTAGCAGCCTGTGTGGCTATTAATTCTACCGTATCTTGTATAAATTCTTTGTACCATTCCGAGTCTGTAATGGCTGCACCGGCAGCCATAAAAAAGATGGGGATGCCAAACTGGAATATACCAGTTTCCAAAAAACCTGGCCAAATAATATGTGCATCAAAATTGTAAGAACCCATGCTGCCGAAAAGTAATTTGGCTGACTGTGCTTCTACAGGAAATACAAACTGAAGATTGGTAGGTGCTGTTGGAAGAGGAATCCCGATTATGGTATCTACATTGGGAATAATATCTACAAACTTTTTAAAATCTGTTTGAAAAGCGCCAATTCCTTTATCCTTCCAGCCGCTGCTAGTGAGATTAATTTGATGAGTGAGATCGGAATTATTGAAAAATTGCACATATGCGCCAGAAATGCGCAGGAAATTATTATAAACATCTACCGAAAAATTATTAGTCCCAACTTCCATTTTAATTGTTGACTGATCTACCGTAATGCCATGTGTTGAAGTATTGGGAGATACCAGCCAGTTTGAACTGGCACCAGTTTCGGCAGCTGAGAGGTTGTTGCGGTTTGGAGTGGCGGTGTTACTGTTTTCATTATTAATAACACTTTGTCCTTGGTTTACATTCCAAGTTTGTTTTTGAAATTGCGTATCGTTCCTCGAAGTTATAACCGGCTTACAGGCTGCAGGAGCCAGCCATTCTATGGTTGTTTTGGTAAGTTCATATTGTAATACCGCATCGCCCGCTTTTCTTATTGGAGTTTTGCCTTTGTCGCCCAAATCAAATCCATACAACTGTTTTTCTCTTGTTGTGGGGTTTATTGCCTGTTTAATAATGGCAAAACCAGCATCGGTTCCTGGAGGACCCTGAGCAATGATGGCATTGATAGTAAGGAAAGTAATATTATTAACCTGCTCTATGCTGTCGGGGTCTTTTTTACATGTTGGGTAAATGTGTTCATGCAACATGGCCAAGTGTGTTTGCGGCTTATTACTCATGGTATTTGGGTGCTGCCCAGCCAGATATAAAGCAACATCATGCGCACTTTTCAGGTGGTATTGATCTACTAGGTGCTGCCAGGGATCATCATCCGAAACCGAAGTAATGCCGTGTGCAACTAATGCAGCAGGTGTTACCATGCCCATTTTATTTACCAGCTTTTTAAAATAAGTTGTATGATCTTCTAGGTTGGGCATATATGAAATATGATACAAGGGCGCCAGGTGATTCTGCGGATCTGTTTCATCTACATCACCGACAATCATAATTCTTGTAAGGCTGTTGGCATGAAAATGTTCCACTGGCGCATCCACATAATGTGTCAATGCATTGGGCTTTTGTTTCAGCAGGGTGCTTGCAGCTTTGTTGGTTTTGGAAGCAAGCTCAAGCGATTCGGGGCAGTGTGGTTTCAGTGGAATTTTTTGCCCACGTATTTTCAAAAACATCTGGTTATTAGGGACATTTTCGGAATAATTAAAATCAAAATGTAAAGTGTGGTAACTCATAATGTATTTTATTAGCTGTGAGTGAAAAAGTAAGGGTACTTAAAAACATTAAATGTTTTAAAAGCATCGATTACAATTATGTTTTATAAAAATTTATAAATCAAATTTTAGATAAGTATGAAAGGGGGAGGTATTTTGTTGTTACTTATCGCTGTTTATTCGTTTAGATTTTTAAAATAACTAATTTAAAAAATCTTACTGATTGGGGGGGAATCAGTCTAGAGCATTCTGCTTGAGATGCTATAAAAGCTATTTATTAATAATTTTCTTTTTTAAGAAAAATTACCTTGTACTAATTATATTAAAATGAAAACAATTATTTTTTTGCATTAGGAAACATTTAATGTTAATAAAACATAAATATAATATCTTAATTATATAAATACAAATTTATTTTTACTTCCTTCTACCTCGGTTCTTGTCACCACCATAACTGCGATGTAGTTCTATTATTCAACTTTTAATCCCGAAGGAATGCAATTAATATAGTAAACACAAAGCGTTTTTAATAAACCCCGAAGGGCAATGTCATTAAGTTAACGGTTGTCAGACTGAGCTTGTCGAAGATTCTGTGTTAATAGCCAAATGATTTAAAATATTTATTTTTGCTTATTAAGGCAGATTTATCTAGCCTGTTTAGTGTGGTAGCCTTTTGGCTACCCACTAATTTTATACT
>JANNGD010000243.1:0-16462 GCA_031380515.1 Ferruginibacter sp.
AGCTTTTTAAAAAGTTGTGCTTGGGTATTTATGCTAGCAAATGATGCTAGTATAAAAAGGATAATTATTTTTTTCATCTTGTTTGTTTTTATTTTAGATAACTATAGAAGAGAATTTTTAGAACTATACTTTTTGATTAATACTTTTTGATTAATACTTTTTGTTACAATTTTACAAATTTTTATAAGATATTTTTTCATTACTTATTTTTAATAAATTTCAAAATTAATTTTCTTTGGTCGTCTAATTGTTTTTGTTGTTTTTCGATTTTTATGGTTACTTCGTTTTTTATAGTATCAATTTGCTCCTGCTGGTTTGCAATTAAAATTTGCTGTTGTTGTATTTTCTGCTGCTGCTCTTTTACCGCTTCTAGTAATACGGGTACCATACCACTATAATTCACACTCAACTTGCCGTTGTGTTCTTTTACTAATTGTGGATATACTTTTTTTATTTCTTGGGCTATAAAACCGATTTGTTCATCAGGATTGCTGTTGTCTGTCCAATTGTAAGTATATCCGTTTAGTTGTTGAAGATTGTTTAAAGTATTTGATAAGGGTTGGATATTTTTTTTGAGCGTTGCATCGCTATTTTGTTGAAGTGTTCCTTGCATCCATCCATCTCCCGTGCTGGTGTTTACATAGAATCGCCAGCCGGCTGTTCCTGTTTGACCGAAGAAGCCTACTTCGGTATCAGACCTCATGCCTGCAAACGCAACGTTAGTTGTATTTGCATTATTGGTAAACCAGAGGCCTGCCGATTGTGTGCCTGTTTTTAATTGAAGTCTGCCTGTAAGTGACATTCCAAATTCGCCATTGTTAATAATCCTAGCTCTTTCAGTAAGAGAACTGCTGCTGCCATAGCCTAACACTATATCATCTAAAGTAGTTGCACTATGTATTTGCATTGCACTCCCTTGTACACCAAAGCCATAATGTGGTCCACTATTACCCCATAAAGAAATTTTGTCACCCAATGTATTGGGAAAGCTTATAGGGAAATCGGGTGTGGTAGTACCTATACCTATATTGCCATTCCCTTTAATCCGCATTCTTTCTGTAAATACACTTGCCTGGTCGTAACCGAAAGCAATATCGGCATTGGGATTATCTGCATACATCTGCAAAAGATTTCCCTGTACTGCAATGCCTGCATCACCGGTGTTCCCCGGATAAAGTGATATCTTTTTGCCAAGAAAAGGTGGAAAGGAAAGGGGCGCTATTGGGCCAAATGTACCAATGCCAACATAGCCGTCTCTATTGATAACAATGGACGGAATAATGAGTCCAATAGCCGAATCAACTTCCCTGTGTATTGAAAACATATTATTGAAACTATTTGCATTAGGGTCGATGATAGAAGATATCTTCCAACTATAACCGGCAACAGCAGGATTGGACATTTTCAACACAGTTCGATTGAAGTCATCGGCAGCATTAATCCACAGTGGAGGCAGTGCCCTTGAGACTGGTCCGGTAATATGAAGTTGCGCTCTCGGATTGGTAGTACCGATGCCGATTCTTCCATGATCCACATTCATATTCAATCCCCAAAAAGCCCCGTTTATTCCTGATGCTAAAAAGCCGATTACGGAATCGGATTGCATACCAACCAAACCTTTGTAGAAATCGCCATTGATATTTGTAAAAGTCACCCCTGGCGCATTTGAAATATTTCCGTCACCTCTCAGCAGCATACGGCCCCTCATGTCCAGCTTGAATAAGGGATCGATGATATCTATACCAACATTTCCATTACGTAACACGGTAAGCGCATTACTGCGTATACTACTTGTGCCATTGCCTATTTGAAAAATTCTATCATTCAATGAAGTTGTATTTGGGTTAGGAATATCTACATTATCATTCCACAGGCCTACAGTAAAACTTCCCCTTGCTTTTGCAAATGTTTGTTCTCCTGCACTGAATGAATAACTGCCATTTGCAGCGGTGCTTCCGCCGGTGGCAGTGGCACCAATACCCATTGCCGTATTGCTTTGCCCCATAGCAGTTGAGTAATCTCCGCTGGCTAAAGTACCCAAACCCATACTGGTAGATGTAAAACCACTTGCTATAGAACCATTGCCCATACTAGTGGAGACCTGACCCCTAGCAATTGTACCAAAACCCATACTAGTGGCAACCGAGTTGCTGGCTGTAGTTGAGCTTCCAAAACTGGTTGAAAATTCTTTAGTTGCTTTTGTATTAATACCTGCAGCAAATGATAGCAACCCAATACTATCCCTATTCCATTGTACGCCATCTACATAACCTGACCTAAATGCACCACGGGCAGGAATCCATAGCATACGTGTGCCAGCTCCCTGCATTGGAGGATTTATGCTTGAAAGATTTGGTGGAATATTTGTACTACCGGAAAATAATACAGCACTGTCAGCCACATGTAGCCTTGCCAACGGACTTGTTGTTCCAATGCCTACGTTTTGAGCAATTGTGTATACATAGCTCAAACTAATAAATGTTAAAAGCAATGTTTTTTTCATATTGTTTAATTTATTTGTTTTTATGCTTTGCTTATTTTCTTTAAACAAAAGATGGTAATTCTTTTCATAAAATAATCGTTGTTTTTCCTCTTTTAAAACAAAAGTTACTGTTAGTCACAATTATAAAATATCGTATTGTTTTACTTGTGCATTTATATTTAAACAACAATAACCAAGATGTAGTAATAAGATTAAAGTTTTTATTTATGTTATTTTAATTTGGATAAATCTGCCAAGTCATTATCCCTTCCTGTTGACGTGCATAAACCGTGGCGGCCCCAAAGATGGAGGGTGCTATGGCCAGTTTATACGAGTAAGTTCCTGCCGGCAGGTTTACTTCAATGGGACCCGATACCCCATCGGCAATTTCCCCGTTTGGAGAGTAAACAGTGGTGGTGGCAATATCGGAAGTGCCGCCTACAATATTTTGTATTAGTACGATAAATGTCCTCCTATCTCCACATGCAATACAACCTCGGTTGGCAATGGACAGTTTGAAGTTAAAAACTACCTGCGAAGGAACAGTTAATGTAAAATTGGCCACCATATTGGGCACATCTACCCGGCCACTGGTGCCTAGGTCGGGTGAATTACCACTGGGTCTTACCACAAAGGGCTTGCCGCCGCCTATGCCACCCTGCCAGCTAGGCGCACTGCCGCTTCCGTTACTGGTAAGCACTTGCCCTGCTACACCAGTGCTACCACCTACACTTATTGCTCCGTTTTGGGTATTCATTAAAAGCCCCCATCCTGCAGAGCCAAAACCGAAAAAGCCAACCTGATTATCTGCCTGCATTCCTATAAATGAAGATAGAGCAGTATTGGCCTCATTATTCAGCCAAATGCCGGCAGTAAAGCCAGGCGTACCACGAATACGCATTCGCTCCCCCAAATCGAACAGGAAAGCGGGGTCGGTTACCCCAAGCCCTACTTTCCCATCAGCTTTAATATCGATAGCAGTTTTATAAGTGCCTGTGGCGCCTGCATTATTGCTTTGTGAAGACACTAAAAATTGCATACCACCACTAGATGGGTTTACACCGATAAAGCCACTATACCCATTAGCAATGGTTTTGCGGGTGCCACTAAAATAAGAGTTTAACCCTATGCCGGGGAAGGATGATTCAATGGCCACACCGGTGGTATTGCTGCCAAAAATAGCATGAGTAGCGCCTACTTTTTTATTGACTGTTAAACCCGATAAACTAATATCCGTAGTACCAATGGACATATTTCCATTTCCCCCCATTCTAAAGTTCTCCGTAAAATTGCTGCTGCGCCCATAGCCAAAAACTATACTGGTTGAACTGTTAGAAGACATCAACTGCATCACCCCATTGCCAATGCCAAGGCCATAGTAATCACCAAATCCATCACGGAATAGTGAAATTTTGCCGCCAGCGTTATCCGCAAAAGAAAGCGGGTAACTGGGATTGCCATTTCCTAGCCCTACACTGCCATTTCTGGCATCAAATAGAAAGCCCCAGCTAACCCCTGGCTTAGGACTGTAAAAACCTGCAGTGGAATCTGTTTGCATGCCCATAAATATTTTTTCAAGGGCTGAATCGCTTCCGGTTCCACTGAGCCATAAACCGGCTGAGTTATTGTTATCGGCACCTCCACGGATACGCATACGGCCGCTAAGGTCCAACAAAAAATTAGGGCTGGTATTGCCAATGCCCACAAATTGCGAAAAGCCTTCTTGCGTAATTAATAAAATAAAAAGAACAAGGCTTAGCCGATTTATTTTTTTCATAAATTAATAAATTTTTTTTATTTGAAAATGTTATTCTTTGATTATTTGCTAGTTTCTTGTTGCTCTATTTTACTTTTTTAATGTTCTCTAACAGGTAATAGCAGTTCGGGTCTCCTATTTTTGGAGTCATATTTAAAAAGTATCAATATTGCATTTATCATTCATTTTTTTTATCTACTATTTTTACATAAGATAAGTATTAAAAAGATCTAATTGCACGTACACGGCATGGGTTGGCTTTGCCAAAGTTGCCCTGGACGCCATTGATGAATTCCTGGACCCAGGAGCTGGTATTACCGAACTCAGTAGAACTCCAATAGTTGTCGCCAAAAAAACCGCCAACAAGGTTTTTTTGTAAGTATAATAGACTCAACTCGTATTTTGAAGGCAAATACCAGTCGCCAAATCCACCACCCAAATATTTTGCACAGACAGCAGCTGCATAATTTCCAGTTACTTGTTTTGCGATAATGCTATCAGTATTAATTCGACCAATATTAATTCCGTCATTTCTAACAGCATTGCACAGAAAATAGGTTCCATTCCACCATTGTATCCCCGTACTTTGGTCAGCATTGGCAGCTATAAGGCCGTGCTGCCCGTTATCATACACATAAAATACAATTCCTCCGCCGTAATTTTCGCCTATGAAATGCTCGGTAGAATAAGTAGAAAACCAGGCAGCACCATTGTAAACCTGTAATGCATTGGTGCTGGTATTATAAATAGTAAGGCCGGCAGCAGGAGATACAATTGCATTGCGTTGGGTGGCGTCCATACGGGGAGGTAAGAACCCTTTTGTGGTACTGCTTATATCCAACTGGGCCGATGCATCCGGAGCGGTTGTACCCAAACCAACATTACCTGTACTGGTGTTCATTACAAAACTCCAACCGCTGGTATTGCCATAAATTCCAACCTGTTCATTATTTTGCATTCCAATAAATGCTGGAGTAGCACTATTAGCAATATTGTTAAGCCATATCCCAGCAGTATTGTTTATATCAGCTCCGCTCATGATGCGCATACGACCATTTACATCCAGTTTGAATTGTGGTGTGCTGGTGCCAATGCCTACATTTTGTCCATAGTGGTTTTTTAAAGTGTTTGTTAGTAGAAAAAATAAAAAGATTTTTTTCATGCTAATTTAATTAATGCGTTATCTGTAATTTCCTTTCCAATTCTTTGATTCTTTTTTCTTGCTCTTTAATGGCTTCTATAAGCAACGGTACCAACTTGGCATAATCCACGCCTTTGTATCCATCTTTTTCATTAACCGCCTCTGGCACTACCGTTTCTACATTTTGTGCTAGTAATCCAATATGTCTGCCTGTTTGAAAATTATTTTTTTGAAATGAATCCGTTTTCATTTCATACTCCACACCATTTATTTGTAATAATTTTTCAAGCGGATTTGTTATGGCTGTAATGTTTTGTTTAAAGCGTTGGTCGCTTGCATACGTAGTTCCATTTGCCCAAATATTTCCGTTTACAAACAAGCCAAAACCACCACTAAGCTGAAACCTACCTGCCTGTGTAAATGTACCAGCATTATCCTGTGTACCAAACGACACAGAAGCACCTGGGTTATCTGCATGCAGTCTCAATTCATTTCCATATACGCCAATGCCCACTTCGCCTGCAACACCAGGGTAGAGTAATATTTTTTCGCCTAAAGATGGAGGGAAAGAAAGTGGTTTAACAGGATTAGTAGTACCGATACCCACATTGCCATTTCCTTTTATGCGCATTCTTTCGATGAAACTTGTACTGCCTCCATACCCAAAAGCTATATCAGTGCCTGCCCCGTCGGAATATAATTGAAGTAAGCCACTTTGTACGCCCATGCCATATTGAGCTGTTATGCCACTAGAATAAAATGCAATCTTGCTGCCTGTATTATTTGCAAAAGATAAAGGAACATCAGGTGCCAAATTTCCGATTCCCATATTGCCATTTCTTAAAACGGTTAATGCATTGCTGCGACCAAATCCACTTCCATTTCCTACTTGAAAAATACGGTCGGTGCTGTTAGATGAATTGAGAGGAAGTTGTATATCGGAGGTATCGTTGAAAGCTCCAATCACCAAACTAGAGACAGATTTTGCGATGAGGTCATTTCCTATTGTCACTGCGTTAAGGTTTCTTGATCGTACAAAATTTCCAATGGCAACAGCTGATCCACCAATTGCACTATTGCCTGTTCCAACTGTAAAACTATAATCTCCTGCTGCATTATTACTCAATCCCAGTGCTACTGAATAATTACCTTTTGCTTTAGTGTCCAGACCAGCTGCAAATGAATATTGTCCAATGCTGTCTTTATTCCAATCGTTTGCACTTGCTCCACCGGTTCGAAATGCTGCTTTTCCCGGATACCATAACATTCGTACACCTGATCCCTGTATTGCAGGGTTCCCAGCTGGATTAGGTAAAATCCAACTACCTCCTGTAAATACCACATTGCTGTCGGCAACATGTAAACGTGCAAGTGGGTTTGCTATGCCAATACCGGTATTAGCATTTCGTAAAACAGTGACTGCATTTTTTCTGTTGTTATTATCCAATCCATTTCCTATTTGAAAAATACGGTCAGTAGGCTGAGGATCAAAATTTATCGCCGTTTCGGTGGTATCGTTGAAACTGCCAAAAACAGTTGAGTAATCTGCACTCGCCTTTGTCATGTAGCCGGCAGCTAGAGAAATATTTCCAACTGCATAAGTACTTCTGCCCAATGCGATAGAATTTGGGCTTGCTGCTCTAACATCCTGCCCGATAGCTAAAGATGAAAAGGAAGAAGCTTTAGCATTGATGCCCATTGCAATGGCAGTGTTGGAAGTTGCAGCTGAAACCTGTCCAAACGCAAAAGAAGAAAACCCTGTAGAAGAATTTGAAGTGCCTGCGGAAAACGAATAATCTCCTGATGCTACTGTTTGAAAGCCGGTTGAAAAAGATGCATAACCTGCGGCAGTTGTAAAATCGCCAGTAGCAGTGGATCGAATTCCGCTTGCATTGGTGCCTGCACCCGAAGCAAAAGATGATTCGCCTTTCGCCTTCGTACTGTTACCTAATGCTATGGATAAAATACCGATGCTATCCTTGTCCCACTGGTTGCCAAATGCCAAGCCAGCCCGAAATGCCGCTTTTTGAGGATACCACATAAGCCTTGCACCCGGGCCTTCTATCGGCGGGCTGTACGGGGTGTTGGCCAACACACTGTTTGGTCCACTAAATAATACATTGCTGTCTTTTACATGTAGCATAGCAATTGGGTTGGTTGTATTTATACCTACATTCTGCGCCAATACTGAATCACTTACAATTATACATATTGCAACAATTCCAATCAATTTCATCATATATTATCTGTTACGTTTTAATTCTTCTATTTCTTTTTTCAAATCTTTTATGGCTTCAATTAATAGCGGTACCAATTTGGCATAATCCACTCCTTTATATCCATCTTTTTCGTTTACCGCTTCTGGCACCACTGTTTCTACATTTTGTGCTAGTAAACCCATTTGCCTGCCTGTAACAAAATGATTTTTAGAAAATTCTTTTGTTTTCATTTCGTACTCTACTCCATTTATGCGCATGAGTTTTTGTAAAGCAGAATCTATTGGCGTAATGTTTTGTTTGAAGCGTGCATCGCTAGCATAGGTGGTACCATTTACCCAAAGGTTACCAAAAATGGAAAATGCAAATGCTCCATTGCGTTCGGCTTTTGCCAATTCAGTAAAGCTGCCAGTGGTTTCAATAACACCCAAACTTACTTTGCCATTGGGTATATCGTTTTGTAAACGCAGTTCACCGGGGAAAGCTCCTAAACCCATATCGCCATAAGAACCTCTGTAGAAAGATATTTTTGTAAGTCCGAGTGCATTGGAAAATTGTAAGGGCACTTGTGCTGCGGCACCATTTAAACCAATACCCACGTTGCCCGTGGTAGTATTCATGGTTAATCCAAATAGTGCACCTGTATTGCCAAAAAAGCCAACTTGGTTATCACTGGACATACCTATAAATGCTGAGTTGGCACTGTTGGCCGCATTGGATAACCAAAGGCCAGCCGTTTGTGTGCCAGTTTTTATCTGTAGCCTGCCATTTGTTTGAAAAGCCACTTCGCCATTGTTGATGGTACGGGCCCTTTCGATAAAACTATAACTGTTCCCATACCCCAATCCGATATTGGTGTTGCTGCCGTCGGAGTACATTTGCAATAAGCCACTTTGTATGCCAAAGCCATATTGGGGAGAATTTCCTAATCCTCCATAAAGAGAAAGACGATTTCCTAAACGATTTGAAAATGAAAGAGAATCTAAACTTAGCTGACCTCCAACTGCTGTATTGTTGGGAAGTTTTGTATTGCCATATTTCGATAAAATATTTCCTGCAACAATTAAATCACCCCTTGTTTCTAAATTGCCTAGTGTGGTAAGGGTGGAACGGAACAAACCATTGCCAGCTACATCTAATTTTGAAAAAGGGGTATCAATACCAATACCAACTCTGCCAATGTTATTATTGGCAGCGGGCACTTGGTTACTTTCAGCGGCGCATATTTTGGCCGATCCGTCGCCAAGTGCTGTACCAGTACCTGTATAGCGCATCATGCGGATATATATAATGCTATTGGGCGTGAGGTTGGTCCAGTTAAGGCCAAAAAAAGTACAACCTAGTTCGGTAAAACTGCCATTGCAAGCGGTAGCGGTATAAGCTACCAAACAAGTGCCGTTATAAGTATGATTGATGCGCAGTTTGCCACTGGCAGGAACCCTTAGTTTAAACCACACGTCCCTTACGCTGGAACCTGGCATGGGGGCAATACAAGAAGGGTTGGGTATGGAAGGAGTAAGTGTAGCCCCCGACCAGTTGTAAAAAGTTACAGGTGCGCAATCTTGCCCCAATGGATCTGCAGCATCTACCGGAAAGAAACCTGCATTGCATGGTTCATCGGCCAATACATTGTTATTGCTTACACAAATTTTTATTGCACCGTTTGCAAATGCTGCTGTATTACTAAATCGTCGGTAAACCCTCATATACACCTCAGCACCGGGAACTAACCCAACAAATTCTCTTGTATTTTCTGTTGGAACATTAGTGTATAAACAAGGATAGCCGTTGTTAAAACTATTGAAAACGGCCAAGCTATTGCATGTATTACTCGTGTACATTTCGGCAGTATATGCATTCCCATCTGAAGCATCAATTTTTACGATGGCTTTACCATTTGCAGGTACAATAAATTTGTACCATACATCTAAATTCTGAAAATTTTCGCACCATGTATTGCCACTGCCACTGCTCCAGGTAGCGCCTGTATAGGCGAAAGTGGTAGTAGGCTCGCAACCTAGGTTTTCAACGGGTATATTGGGCGCACCGCAGGAATTATCATTGGCGGGCTGGGCATAAGCATAATGAGCTACGGTAAAAAAACAAATAACAACAATAATCTTTTTCATGATTTTAGTTTTTAGTCTCAACAAAATAGTGCGAACAATTCAATAAGAAAACACATAAGGTCCTTTAAGCGTTTCTAGATAATAAAAACAGGAGACCTTATGTGTTCTTAAATTTTTCTACAAATTAATTCTTTATAAAACGAACAGTCTTGGAATCGTTTTTATAATTTATTTTCAAAACATAATTACCCGTTTTTAATATTGTTACAGGTAAACTATATACTTGTACATCTGATTGGATATTTTTATGGATGATTAAACCGCCTTTGGTATCATATACATCCATGCTGTTTATAAAAATGGAAACAGGTTCTACAACATTCAAAATATCTGCCACAGGGTTGGGTGCAATGATGGTTTCTTTGATATCATTTTTGTTGAGCACTTTTACAATTGCCGAATATTTATAAGTACCGTTTACATCTATTTGTTTGATCCTATAATAATTAAATCCAGCGGCGGGCTTAAGATGTGTAAAATTATAATAGCTCGTACTATTGCTGTTTCCTGCTGCATTTTGATTGCCTATTTTTGCAAAATTTATTCCATCCAAACTATGCTCTATTTCAAACATACTCGTATTTGTTTCTTGAGATGTAGCCCAACTTACCAGGGTTTCGTTGTTTATTAATTGAGCTTTTACATATTGCCAATCGAGTGGAACAATTCCTGTTGTTGTAAATAGAACAACATTATCGATGCTCCAAGGATTTTGCTTGCTACGTAGGTGTATATAATGCACTCCCGCAGGAAATCCGTTTGGAAAGTTTATGACTACATTCGTTAATTGTTCATTGGTATTTGTACCGCTAACTACAATGGCTGTACCTAAGCCATAGCCAGGGTCGGTATCCAAATAGTACTCCATATTTGCTATTGGAGCTGCAGCACCAGGCGCATTAGGATACCTAAATATTTGATCCATTAAAAAACTACCTAGGTTAACAATACTTGGTTTGTTGTTTACATCAAAAACCCTTGCATACAACTGGTGCACACCTGGCAAAACCGCTGTAAGATCTACATTTGCATTGGGGGATACGTTGTTTAATCCTGCTGTAAAACTTACAGGCTGGCTGTTAACGCTTCTTACACTATCAATATAAAATTCGTAGCGATTTATATTCACTGCCGCAGGTGGCGTATTTTGGTAGCGATTATCACCTTCCATATAAAAATTACCAATGTTAAATATTGAAGGCTTGCCATCAGTAGAAGTAACTTTTGCATACAGTTGATGCACGCCAGAAACAACGCCAGTCAAGCTTATAGAAGAAGGCGCTACCGTATTATTGCTAGTTGCGGCAAATGGGTTTAATTGTTCGTTCACATTTCTTACACTATCAATATAAAATGAATATTGGTTAATACTTGTTGCTGCAAGAGGAGGATTTTGATAACGATTATCACCCTCTATGTAAAAATTTCCCAAATTAACAATGGATGGTTTTCCATCGGTAGCCAATACTTTTGCATACAATTGATGTACGCCAGATAAAACCCCTGTAAGGCTAATAGGAGTGGGTGCAACCGTATTGTTGTTTGTAGCAGTAAATGGTTTTAATTGTTCATTTACATTACGCACACTATCAATATAAAAAGCATACTGGTTTATATTTGTTGCAGTAAGCGGTGCATTTTGGTATAAATTATCCCCTTCCATATAAAAGTTTCCCATTGCAAATATGGATGGTTTGCCATCTGTTGCCATTACTTTTATATATAATTGATGCACGCCCGATTGTACACCTGCAAGGCTTATTGCAGATGGAGCTACAGCGTTATTGTTGGTAGCAGTAAATGGCTTTAGCTGTTCATTTATGGAACGGATACTATCAATATAAATGGCATACTGGTTTATGTCTACTGCTGCTGCCGGAGCATTTGGATATGGGTCTTGTGTAGGCAGTTGTGCATATGCAAAACCAAACATACTTGATGCTATTATGCTTATAAATATTTTTTTCATCGTATTAAATTTTATGGATGAAAAATTTAATTATTGCTACTGCTGCTTACAGCTATCGTCATGGTAGGCGCACCATTGGGAACGCTAGCAGGTACTGTTAAAGCATATATGCGTGGTATGGCAGGGAAACCTCCTTTGCGATATGGATCGGTAGCACCATAAGCACCACAATTTGGTGTAGTAACGGTAGCTGCTCCAAAAGTGGTTCCACTTTCGCCCGCAGCTATTGCGGTACTGCCAGTCTTCAATTCATAACGACTTTCAGGCGTAAACGCTCCTATTAAGATATGGTTGTTGTAAGTACTTGTTCCAGGATTGTACACATTATCTGGAGTACCATTGAATACGTTTGCCATATTCACAGAAAATACATTTCCACTATTGGGTCCTGTATTGCCACCTACTTGCGCATAGGAAGGTTGCGTAATTGGAAAGCTAAATAAGTTATTTCTAAATACATTGTTACCACTATTTACAACGGAACCAAAGTTTATTTGGTAAATAAAAATATTATTTGAAATATAAAAATTAAAGCCATAAAACTGGCTACAATAATTCATTACATTGTTTCTAAATAAGCCCCTTACTTTATTGGTTAAACTTACACCTGTTGCAAAACTGCCGTCTGCAACACCAGAGATAATGCAATTTTCTACTGCTATGGTAATACTTGTTACGGCTGCACCTACACCACTTTCGCTTATGCTAGATACAATATAACTTTTATCTATTCTTATACCAGTTGCATTTGTAAGATTTGCAATATAAATGTTTTGCGATTTACATCTGGTAACAGTAATGTTGCCTGTATAAATAAAAACACCAGAGCTTATAATTTCTACTCCACTCACACTTGAGCCTGCAGAACCAACTTCGAAAAAAATATCGTTTACCCTGGCATTATTTGTATTGGCTTGCTGCCCGGGATTTGTGCTTAAGAAGTAACCATAGCCAATTATTACAATGTTTGCTTTATTTACGGTAAAACCGCTGTACGTTGTAGCAGATGGTTCAATATAAACTGTATCGCCAGCTGCTGCTTCGGGATTGGTTACATTATTGGTATTATCAAATAATGTAGTGGCTTGAAGCACATCTGCACTAAGGCTCGGGTTGTTATTTACACGCCATATTTTGGCTTGGCTTTGCATAGTAAACATTACAGATAATACAATAACTAGGAGGGAAGTAATTCTTTTCATGACTAAATTTTTTAATTGTTTGGTAATGTAAAAGTGATTGGTTTTTGAGTAACCTCCTATCCCTTAAAAATGGGATTTTTTAAAATATGTAAAAATCATGGAAAAAGGGGAGTAAGTATATAAATAGAAAATCGTCTTTTTACAAAACCAAAATAACATGTGTTAATTTTTTTATTTTCTAAAGAGAAAAAATAAAAATTAAAAGATATTTCGTTATAAAAAGAAAAAAGCTGATTGTAATGAAAAAGAAATGGCTGTTTTACTAATTTCCTTGAATCTGTTTAACTTTTATCAAATGAAATATCTAAAGTAAAAAAAGAAAAATGCTGCATACACCAAATGCTACAATTAAATATTTGATGTGTGTTTATTTTAATTACAAAAATGCTAAAATATTTTTTTTCTATACTATTTTTCTTATTTTTTGAAGCCAAATTACTCGGCCAGGCGAATACCATAAATGAGGATGAAAAAAGACTCCTTTATTTAAAAGATGATACGGCTAAAATAAACAGGCTAAATAAATATGCAGAAAAAATACAATTTACCGATTCCGATAAAGCCATCAGTATAATTGAAACTTCTATAGCGCTTGCAAATAAGCTCAATTATCCACTTGGTCTTTCTATTGCCTATGGCCTGCGTGCGGGCTTGCTTTTTTATGAAATGAAATTGGATAGTTGCAAACTCTTAGTAGATAAGGCTTATAGCTTGGTAAGCCATTACAACGATAAAGCATCAAAAAACCAAGCAGCCAATCTCTTAAATAGATATGCTTCTATTTACCAGCGTCGGGAAAATTACGACTCTGCCGTTGAATTGTATTTGCAGGCAGGAAGTATTTTTAAAGAAACAGGTGATGAACTAAAAATAATTAATTCATATTATAACTTGTCTAGCATTTATAAATACCTGGGCGATACAGTTAAAACATTCTATTATGCAAGGGAAACAAATAGACTTGCTTTAATAGCAAATGATACGGTACTCTTAATTAGGGGATTTATTGTATTGGGTGAAGCTTATAATTTTATTAAGAATTATGATAGCTTATTGTGGGTTTCAAGGAAAGGGCTAGGTCTGGCAAGCACACAACAAATGACATTTGCCATTGGTATTTTTAATAATTTTTTGGGACTGTATTATTCCAACAAAGTAATGCAATATGATTCGGCAATTTTGTATTACAATCGTGCGTTGCAATTGTTTAATAGTATCAATATACAATTTGATAAAGCACTTGTTTTGCAAAATATTGGTCATGCATATCTAAAAAAGAAAGATTTTGCCAACGCAATAAAATTTTCGAAACTGGCAACTGAATTGTCCAGAAATTTACAATTTGACCAATTGCAGACTTTAAGCTTGTTGGATCTTGTACAGGCAGAAGAAAATATGGGAAATATACCCGAAAGCTATAAATACCTCAAACAATATGTAGAGGTGAATGATTCTATACAAAGTAGGAACAATCAAAAAAAAGTATATGATTTAGAGGCAAAATACTTGGCCCAAAAAAAAGAAGTGATATTGCAATCCCAGCAACGACTGATAAGGCAAAAAAATTTACTGAACTATTTATTGACAGCGGGGGTATTGCTTCTCTTGGTTACTATTGTGTTATTGTACTTTAATTACCGCAATAAACAAAAATTGCAACTACAGCAAATCATTGAATTGGAAACACAGCAAAAACTTACGGCTACCGAAGCTGTTTTAAAAGGAGAAGAACAGGAACGTACTAGATTGGCTAAAGACCTGCATGATGGGTTAGGAGGAATGCTATCGGGCATTAAATACTCATTCAACACAATGAAAGGAAATATGGTGATGACGCCTAATAATGCGCAGGCATTTGAACGCAGTATGGATATGCTTGATAGCTCTATAAAAGAAATGCGCAGAGTGGCTCACAATATGATGCCCGAAGCATTGGTAAAATTTGGGTTGGATACCGCACTGAAAGATTTTTGTAATGAGATACATCAATCTGGTATTTTACATATATCATACCAGTCTATTGGTTTGGATGCTGTGGCAATAGATCAAACGGTCGGTATTACTATTTATCGAATTGTGCAGGAACTTATTAACAATACGATGAAGCACGCTGCTGCAAAAAACGCCATTGTACAAGTTACAAGAACCAATGGGCATCTTTCTGTTACAGTTGAAGATGATGGTAAAGGTTTTGACACGTTCAAATTAATGCAATCAACAGGTATAGGGTGGAGTAACATTCAAAACAGGGTAGAATTTTTAAAAGGAAAATTAGATGTAGATTCGCAAGTAGAAAAAGGGACATCTGTTCATATTGAAATAGCTATTTAATGGCAACAAAAATTTTTATAGTAGATGATCACTATATGGTGATAGAAGGTATTCATTCATTATTACAAAATGAAAAAAATATTGAATGGATGGGGCATGCAAGTAATGGAGCATCTTGTTTGGCATTTTTAATTCATGAAAAACCAGATGTAATTCTAATGGATATCAATTTGCCAGATATCAATGGTATAGATTTGTGCAAAACGGTAAAATTAAAATATCCCGATATTTATATTATTGGCCTAAGCACTTTCAACCAACAAAGTTTTATTGAAAAAATGATGGAGAATGGGGCTTCCGGTTATGTATTGAAAAATGCAACACAACAAGAATTAATGGAAGCGATTAATACGGTGGCAGAGGGAAAGCAGTATTTGAGTTTCGATGCAGCATTGGCATTAAGAAAACCAGAACATGAAAATGATACACCGGTAATTACAAGAAGAGAGAAAGAAGTTTTGGCACTTATAGCAGACGGAATGACCAACAATGAAATTGCACAAACACTATTTATAAGTGTGACTACAGTAGATACACATCGTAAAAATTTGTTGGCAAAATTTAATGCTAGAAATACGGCCGCATTGGTAAAAATAGCGATGCAATTAAATCTTTTAGCAATAAACTGAATTGTAAAAAATGATTCTACACTGGGCAACTGATAAAAACAGAAGTGCCTTGGTTTTTTTCTGATTTAATATCTATTTCTCCATGCAATATTTTTATCCGATCTTTAATATTATTTAAACCAATGCCATTTTTGCCAGCTAAATCTTGGGTATTGAAGCCTATGCCGTCGTCTTCTACGGTAATATTTAGCTGGTTGTTATTGTAACTAAGTTGAACGATGGCATTTTTTGCTTGGGCATGTTTAATCACATTTTGTAGTAGTTCTTGTACAATTCTTAATATATGAAAAGCTTGTTCCTCCTTAAATTTAATATGCTCCAATGCTATTTCCCGGAATGTTACCTCTAAATTTCCTGGTTGATTTATATTCCTACAATAATCTCTGAGCGCATTGGAGAGGCCATGTTCCAATAAACTATCTGTATCCATCATACTATGCGATATGTTTCTTATTTCTCTTATAGAAACATTTAATTTTTCTATGTTCGCATTAAAGTTTTCATATTGCTTATTGTCTAAATCCATATTGTTTTGAATGGACGAAAATGAGTGTTTGATTCCACTAAGCATACTACCCAATCCATCATGCAATTCTCTTGCAAGCCT
>JANNGD010000013.1:0-23942 GCA_031380515.1 Ferruginibacter sp.
ATCAAAAAAGCGCTGCAACATCTTTTACGAATATAATTTCCACACCTGCATTTATAAAACCTTTATTAAGTTATCATTTTCAAATACAAAAATTTGAAACAGTTACTGACATTATTCTTCACCCACCTCCAAATCTACAAACACAAAAATTAACTATTTTGTATTGTACATTTCTTATTTAGACATGAATGTATCTTTAGTACCGAAACTTTATAGTGTTCGGATATTTGCTTACAACATTAATTTAAATAAAAAATATCATGCAATGAAAACGCTCCTATTAATGGCAACAGCTATATTGCTCGCTACTACTACATTATCAGCTCAAATTAAAAATAAAAAAACAGACGTCGTAAAAGTATATGGCAACTGTAGCATGTGCAAATCCAAAATTGAAAAAGCGGCCAATCAGAAAAACATTTCGAAAACCGTTTGGGATGAAGACAATGCCATGGCAATCATTTCATATGATTCTACAAAAACATCTAAAGGAATTATTCTAAAAAAGATAGCTGCTGCAGGATATGACAATGAATCTTTTTCTGCACCTGCTGCAGCATATAGGAAATTACCCGGTTGTTGTCAGTACGATAGAGCCAAAAAATAATTACACTCATTAAATGGAGGTTTTTATAATAAAAATTCCTTCATTTACTAAAACCAATAATAATGAATAAAATTATTATTGCGGTTTTATGTGCTGTAATAAATTTTACAGCAGCCGCACAAAAGAAAAATATAAAAACAGAAACTTTTAAAGTGCTTGGCACTTGTGAGCAATGTAAAGCGAGGATAGAAACAGCCTTAAAAAACATAGGCACTTACAAAGCAAATTGGGTTATAGAAACCAACATGCTTACGGTGAGTTTTGATAGCACAAAACTATCTAAGACTAAAATTTCTAAAAAGCTAGCAGCTGTAGGGCACGACAACGAAGAATTTAAAACTGATGAAAAAACGTACAACAGTTTGCCCAAATGCTGTTATTATGATAGAGAAGTAAAAACGATTTTATTTAAAGGTTCAATTGATTCGCTAATTATTGAAGATAATAACCGAAAAAATACTTCTAACTTAGTTGGCATTGTTCTGGCAGAAGATGAACGTGGAGACTTGGCACCAGCTATGGGTGCTTCTGTTAGAAATATTCAAACCAACAGAGGAATAATTGCGGATACAGGCGGTACATTTAAACTACCTATTTATTTGCCAGCAAAAATAGAAGTTGGATTTGTAGGTTATAAAAAAGATACAGTTATCATTAATTCTTTCGATAAAGTAAAAATTGTTTTAAAATATTCAAATGCTCATCAATTAAAAGAAGTAATTTTTGATTCACGCAAACCTTCTACTTATATATCAAAACAAAGTACCCTAAACACACTCAATATTGGTACAAGGGAATTAACCAAGGCAGCCTGTTGTAATCTTTCCGAAAGTTTTGAGACCAGCCCTTCGGTAGATGTAAGTTATACGGATGCTGTTACTGGAATCAAACAAATACAGCTATTGGGTTTATCTGGCAACTACATTCAATTAACAACTGAAAATACGCCGGAGATAAGGGGCTTGGCAGGAAGCTATGGACTCACATTCATACCCGGCCCATGGGTAGAAGGCATACAAGTAACAAAAGGAACAGGCTCTGTTGCCAATGGTTTTGAAAGCATTGCTGGGCAAATAAACATAGAAGAAAAAAAGCCAGATAAAATGGAGCGGCTGTTCATAAATACTTATGCAAATGATATGGGAAGGCTGGAAACAAACATCAATCTTTCTCAAAAAATAAATAGCAAATGGAGTACCGCTTTGCTTACACATGCAAATGCAGTTATTACAAAAAATGATGCTAATAAAGATGGATTTTTAGACATACCCGTTGGGCGCCAATTCAATATTATTAATCGATGGCGTTATGCAGATGAAAAAGGATTATTTGCACAGTTAGCTTTAAAGGCATTAAACGATAAAAGACAATCGGGCGAAAATGATTTTAATGAGGCTACGGATAAGCTTACAAACAAAAGATATGGAGTTGGCATAAATGTAAAACAGTATGCGCTTTCAGGAAAATTTGGATATGTATTTCCAGAAAAGCAATATAAAAGTATTGGTTTCATTTTTAGTGCCAATGCATACAGCAATAATGCCTATTATGGGTTAACAAAATATGATGCTAAACAACATGCTGTTTATGCAAATTTGATGTATCAATCGATCATACATACCACTACCCATAAATTTCGTACAGGAATTAGTTTGATGAATGATAATTACAATGAGGATTTTAATACAACAAATTTTAGAAGAAAGGAAATAGTGCCAGGTACTTTCTTTGAATACACTTATACAGCTACCGAAAAGTTTACCGCTATAGCAGGTATACGATTAGATTACCACAATCAATTTAAACTGATAACAACTCCCAGATTACACATGAAATATGATTTTAGCACCAAAACAAATCTTCGCTTTTCGGTAGGTTCTGGTACTAGAACTGCAAATATCATTGCAGAAAATACGGGATTATTGGCAAGCTCAAGGGTACTTTCAATTGTTAATCCTTCTTCAAACTATGGCTATGGACTTGACCAAGAAAAGGCATGGAATGTTGGATTTAATTTTGTGCACAATTTTAGATTAAATAATCAATCTGGAACATTTAGTGTAGATGCGTATCGCACAGTTTTCAAAAACCAATCTGTAATAGACATAGATGCAAACCCACAACAAATAAAAGTATACAACCTTATAGGAAAATCATATAGCAATAGCTTACAAGCCGAATTCAATTATGAATTGTTTAAAAAGTTTGATATAAGATTGGCTTATCGCTGGCTTGATGTAAAAACAAACTATAGTGGAAATATGCTAGAAAAGCCCTTACAGGCAAAACACAGGGCTTTTATAAACCTTGCGTACGAAACCAATAATAAATGGAAATTCGATTTTACTACACAATGGCTCAGTGAAAAAAGATTACCCAATACAAATACAAATCCAATTGATAAACAAATGAGCAATTACTCCCCTTCTTTTATACAAATGAGTGGGCAAGTAAGCAAGCAATTGGGTAGTAAATGGGATGTATATGTTGGTGCCGAAAATTTAACCAACTATACACAACAAAATCTTTTCATAGATGGCAACAACCCATTCAGCAAATACTTTGATGGCTCTATGGTTTGGGGGCCTGTAAATGGAAGAGTTGTGTATGTAGGAATGCGTTTTAAAATAAAATAACCGTTTTAAAAAACAGCTCAAAAAACAGCTTAAACTTGAAATAAAAAAGTGCTTATTCAAATGATGAATAGGCACTTTTACTTATGAAATATTTTTAGTTTCATTATATTACAGCAACTTAAAATCAACTTCTTTTACGTCTTTTGAATTGGAGCCAATAAACAATTTAAAATCGCCGGGCTCGTTTACAAACTGCAACGCACTGTTGTAAAATTTTAAATCATTTCCTGTAATAATAAAATTTACTTTTTTGGACTCGCCTGCCTTCAACATAATTTTTTGAAATCCTTTTAATTCTTTCAATGGTCTTGTAATGCTGCCTACCATATCTCTTAAGTACAACTGCACCACTTCTTCTCCATCATATTTACCCGTATTTGTTACAGTAATAGAAGCGGTAATACTTTCATTTTTTCTTATGGCGGTTTTGTTCAATTCAATATTACCATAAGAAAAGTTGGTATAACTTAAACCATATCCAAAAGGAAACAAGGGAGCATTGGGTGCATCAAGGTAATTGGATTTAAATTTTGGTGAATCATCGGTAGATGGTCTACCCGTATTTTTTTGTGCATAATAAATGGGTACTTGCCCAACGTTTACTGGAAAAGAAACGGAGAGTTTTCCGGCGGGGTTGTAATTGCCAAACAACACATCTGCTATGGCATTGCCCGCCTCGGTACCTGCGTGCCATACATGCAAGATAGCCGTAGCCAGATTATTTTCTTCTACTAAAGCAAGTGGCCTTCCACTCATGGTTACCAATACCAAAGGCTTTCCTGTTTTTGCCAATGCCCTTATCAATTTCTTTTGGCTTTCGGGTATGGTTATATCGGTTCTGCTGGCAGCTTCTCCACTCATTTCCGATGCTTCTCCTACCACGGCTACTACTACATCAGATTTATTAGCAACCTCTATCGCTTCTGCAATCATTTCATCTGCAGAGCGCTTATCTATATCTATTCTGGTGCCAAAAACATTTACTTTTTTTACAAAATTTATATCGTCAGATATATTGGCTCCTTTTGAATACATAATAGTCACACCCGCACCTGCCACATTTTTGATACCATCCAACACAGGAATAGAAAATTTTGAATCTCCAGAAACAGCCCATGTCCCTAGCATGTTGCTTTGATCGTTTGCCAATGGACCAATGAGTGCAATCGTTCCAGATTTTTTTAATGGTAGTACTTGGTTGTTGTTCTTTAATAATACAAATGATTTGGTTGCCATTTCTCTTACTTCTTTTCTTCGTTGTGCTGTAAGAATATCTTTTGCTGCCCTGCTTTCATCAAGATAACGATAAGGATTTTCAAACAAACCAAGCTTATATTTAGCTTCTAAAATACGGCGACAAGCTTGGTCAATTTCTTGCATCGTTACCTTATTTTCTTTCAATGATTTTTCAATAGTCAATAAAAAACCCTCTCCCACCATATCCATATCGAGCCCTGCTTTTAATGATAAAGCCGACACGGTTTGTAGATCTCCCATGCCATGATCTATCATTTCATTCACCGATGTATAATCAGATACAACAAATCCATTAAAGCCCCATTGCTTTCTAAGCAAATCGGTAAGCAACCATTTATTTCCGCTTGCAGGAATACCATCAATTTCATTAAAAGAGCTCATTACACTTCCCACTCCAGCATCTATAGCTGCTTTATAAGGAGGGAGATATTCGTTGTACATTTTCACTCTACTCATATCTACCGTATTGTAATCTCTACCTGCTTCGGCAGCACCATACAAAGCAAAATGTTTTACACAAGCCATCATGGTATTGTTTTTTGCCAAATCATTCCCTTGATAACCTTTTACCATCGCTTTGGCAATTTGTGAGCCGAGGTAAGGATCTTCGCCCGCACCTTCTGCAATACGCCCCCAGCGTGCGTCACGAGCTATATCTACCATTGGAGAAAAATTCCAACATAACCCATCGGCTGTTGCTTCTATGGCTGCTGTTCTTGCACTGCTTTCTATACCTTGCATATCCCAACTGCAAGAAAGACCAAGCGGAATAGGAAAAATTGTTTTGTATCCATGTATGATATCGGAACCAAAAATTAAAGGGATCTTTAAACGGCTTTTGTTTACTGCGAAATCTTGTGCTACTTTTATCTTCTCTAGCCCTGTTACGCCAAATAATCCGCCAACATTCCCATCTCGGATTTTCTTTTCTACATCGCTGCTTACAACGGCGCCCGTAGCTACACCTCCACCAGGCGTTAATAAATTGAGCTGACCAATTTTTTCGGCAGTGGTCATCTTTTTCATTAGTGCGCTCACAAAAAGATTCATTTTAGCATCGGCATTTTTTTGTGCCATTGTTTTTATAGCAACAAATAAAAGCAAGACAAGCAATATTTTCTTCATTAAAAATTTTTTAATTATTTGTAAATTTGATCGTTGAAAAAATAAATACCATTATCGAAAATATGGGCTCTTAAATCCTAATTTCTTTAAACCCTTTTGTATTTCGGGGCAACTCATAAATAATTTCCATAGCAATCCTGTTCTATAATTTTCCATCATTACCACAATAGGCCCTTGGTCTATGGCCAAATATTTTGGTGCATACCAATTTTTTTCTTCGCTAAATGCATCGTAAAAACCAAACGGTCCCCAAATTTTATCTTTCATATTGGTAAACCAATTTTTCATGGCTGCCATAGATTGTGTGGGTGTGTAAGGAAAGGATGATAAGGCTGCAGTAGGTGTTATTACACCCAAATCATTTTCCATATTGGGTGCATGTGCATTGTAAAAATCGGTAGAATAACTTGCCGTAAGCCCCCAATTGTTTGCCCCATACCCTTTAAAGTTTTTTGGGTTGTTTACACACCATTTGTAATTGATGAGCGAAAGGCTTTTGTTTTCTTCCCAATAATTGGCGTAGCTATCTTGTAAGCCTCGGGGATCTAAACCAAGGTAAGAATAGTGCGCCCAGAATAAAGGGCCTCCCTGTGGCGGATTGCCTTGGTATTTCAAATTTAAATTATAACCACCGTAACTAGATGTACCTTTTATCTTTCCATTTTCTGCCCAGCCCTCGTGGTAGACAGGAGCAGGCACGCCGTGTGTAGGCGATGAGGCTGCCAATACATACATGATCAAACATTCGTTGTAACCATGTACCGCAAAATTCATTTTCCAACCATTGTTTGGACTCCAGTGCCAATACAATACATTTTTATTGTTTCTATAAAAATCGAACTCTACTGCTTTCCAAAGTTTATCAATTCTTGCTGCCAACTTTTTTTCTTCATCATTGCCATTGGCAAAATATTGCCGTACGCACAATAAACCTTGTAGCATAAACGAAGTTTCTACCAAATCGCCCCCATCGTCGTATTGGCTAAATGGCTTTACTTTACCCGTTTCCCCATTCCACCAATGCGGCCATGCACCATGAAACCGATCTGCTGTTTCTAAAAAACCAACAATTTTTTCCAAGTGCTTTCTCCCTGCTTCTTTTGTTATAAAATTTCTTTCTATGCCCACCAAGATAGCCATTACGCCAAAACCAGCGCCACCGCTAGTTACCACATTTTTATCATTATCTGGGTAAACGCCATCTACATGAAAACGTTCTCTGGCCAAACCGCTTACCGGCTCTGCTCCATCCCAAAAATATTGAAAGGTTTGCTGCTGTACTATTCTAAAAATGGCCGTATCGGAAGCAGGCAACATTTCCATTGTAGGAAATACTGCTGTATTTTTTTGAGCACAAGATTCTATAGCAACAAACAGTATTAAAAAAAATATCGCAATATGTACATTTTTTACATTCATATTTTTATAGATAAGGTGCGGTAAAACCCAATGATAATAATCCTGCTTTTACCTCGGGTGCACTGGTAAACAAATTCCAAAGCAAACCGGTTCTATAATTTTCTATCATTACAATCATAGGGCCTTGGTCTATGGCAATATTTGAATTGGCAAACCATGGATCGCTCAATTTAAAAGCATCATAAAAGCCATATTGCCCCCAAAGTTTATCACCCAGTTTATAATAAAAAAACTTTAAAGCATTCATTGATTCCGTTGCTGTAAATGGCATAGATGAAATAGCAGCAGTTGGAGAAATTACGCCTATATCATTGTTGCCAGGTTCGTTTGCTGCATAGCCAGAAGGTATATCGCTGGCGGTAAGTCCCCAACAGAGATTGCTGTAACCATTCCATACTTTTGGGTTGGCTTTACAATATTCAAAATTTATTTTTGAGTGGTTCGTAGCTTGCTTTTTATAATCTGCATACACATCGTTTAAGCCATTGGGATTAATGCCCAAAAACGAATATTGCGATAGAAATAGTGGACCACCTAAATTTGGTCCTAGTGGCAATTGAAATCCAAAATAGGTATTGTTGTTCACCATGGCGCCATTGCGTGCCCAGCCGTTTGTGTAAACTATTGGTGGAATTCTATTGGCAATTGAAGGAGCAGATGCTGCCAATGCATAAACAATTAATCCTTCGTTCCATCCGCTTATTTGTTGGTTTATGATCCATCCTTTATCTGTACTCCAATGCCAGTACAATACGTTCTGGTTATTTTGCCTATACCAGTTCCATTCTATTCCATTATAAATTGAATTTATCTTATTGCGCAAATCTGTTTCCGTTGCGTCTGCGGTAGAAAAATATTGACGGGCGGTAATCAAACCTTGTAGCAACAAGGCTGTTTCTACCAAATCGCCCCCATTATCATTTACACTAAAAGGTATGGTAGCACCAGTTGCTCCATTTATCCAATGCGCATAAGCACCGTGGTACTTGGTACAATTGTTTAGCAAGAAGTTACTGATCTTTAATACCCTTGCCGCTGCATCTGCTCTTGATATAAAGCCTCTACTAGCCGCAGCCACTATTGCCATTACGCCAAAGCCTGTGCCACCAGTTGTTACCACTTCATCGCTGGTATTTCTTTCTCTTGCCATACCCGAAACCGGGTGACCAAAGTCCCAAAAATATTTAAAAGTTTGTTGTTGCACTTTATCGAGTAAAGCGTTGTCAGATATTATGGGGAACTTATCTGTAGAATCTATTGCAGTAATAAAATTTACGGTGCTGCCAGCAGCAAGCCCTGTGTTTTGTGCAGATAGCAAGTTGGTATTTATTGTAAGCGTGTATTTTGTTAATGGGCTAAGCGGTGCGGATGGTTGTAGCAAAACATCCTTGTTTTCGTTTTCAAATAAAGTACTTACCGCAATAATTGAAGTACTATTCCGCAATGTGATAGCTGATGCAACAGTTGAAGTTTTTACAGGTACAGTAAAAGAGATTTTTATAGATGGATTAAAACCAACATTGTATAAAATAGCACTAGCTGTGCTGCTGTTAATGCTAACATTATTTACAGAAAAATTTTCATTTACTACTGGTGGAGCTACAGCATCATTGGAAGATTTTTTACAACCAATGAAACATATTGTACCTATTAAAAAAAACAACAGCGTTTTGTTACCCATAAGAAAAAATTAATAAGTTAGATAAAAAAGGAGGGTACATTTTCATACTGATATGAGTTTTGTATCCTCCTTTAAAAAAATATTTCTCAAAGTTTAATATTATCTTCCTTGACTTTCCAATACTTTAATAGCATTTATTTCCAACTCGGTTAGTGCTTTATTATAAATTCTAAATTCATCTAATAAGCCTGTATAATTTAGCATCCATGGTTCAGGTGTATTGAATGGAACGCCTGCATTATTTTGAAAACCGCCTATAACAAACTTTGTTGGATTTTTAAAATTTAAAGCCCCTAGTGGAGTACCAGATCCATCTGCAAGCCTACTTTCTGCACCTGGAGGTAAATCCTTTTTTTGTCCATTAATATACCATCCTACTTTAGAAGTTGTTTGGTCATAAGTCCAAGCAAGATGTCTCCATGCCCCGTACATATCTGCTGGGCGGAATGGACCATTAGGTTCTATCCAATGCTCTACAAATGGTGCATTGTTTTTTTCGAAATGCAATTTCATAAACATTTCTTCTGGCGTAGCAGGATTTTGTCCTTCTATGAATAAAAAGAAATTACCCCAAAAAGAACCATCTTGTTTGCCCAATGCAAAAATGCCCATGGCACCACCATCATGTCTTGACGTGTTTATCCACATACTCACCGTAAAACTGGTTAGGGATGCAATAGGGCCAGGGGTACTATATACCACATAAGCATTGGAGGCTCCTTTATATGCTTTACCCTTTCTCCCTTCTACAAAACTTGAAGATCCTGTGGTTACGCCTCCTGTAACAGCATTCTTAGCATCATTCTTATTTCCATCAAAAGGAAAATGCGCAACTAAATTAGCCGGTGCAACTTGGCTTGAATTGGTAAATCCTCCTGGCACTGGTGGTGGATCTCCTTTTGTAAAATCATCATCCGTTTCTACCTTGGTACAACTTGCTGATATAAAAACGGTAGCCAATAATAAGGCTGTTTTAATTTTTAAAATATTTTTCATACAATTATTTTTTTTAATTATCAATATCCATTATTCTGTGTAAGTCTATTTCCACTCAAATCTCTTTGTGCTTGTGGTATAGGAAAAACTTCATGCTTACCATCCACAAAAGCTTTGCCATGTGCACGCATTACAATACCCGCTCTTCCTTGGCGTACAAGGTCAAAAAAGCGATCTTGCTCCATGGCCAATTCTACACGTCTTTCTTTCCAAACGTTTGCTTGCGTAAGGGTTGTAGTGGGTAAATTTGCCCTGCTTCTTACCTGGTTGAGTTTGTTTGCACCATCGGCATTACCTAGTATAGCTGCTGCTTCTGCGTACATTAATAACACTTCTGAATAACGCATCAAGCGTATGTTTTTTGGCTTGGTATCTTTGTCTGCAGTAAGTTGTGGCGACTCAGCAATTGCACTGTGGTATGCTTTATAACTATATCTATCATTCTCTACAGAATCTTTAGAAGGTATGCGATAGCCATCCCATAAAACCGTACCGGTACTATTACCAGGCACAGTAGGATTGATAAATATGGTGGTAGCATTTCTGCGTGTATCGCCTGCTTCATATGCGCTTACTAAATTTGTAGTGGGGTTGTTAAATCCAAAACCTAAATCGTTCCAGCCTCCTCTACCTCTTGGGCCTTGGCCATTACTGAACAATGGGCTAACTGCATTTGTATTTACATTGGCACCAGTTTGTACTTCAAAAATAGACTCGCTATTATTTGTACCTCCTTGGCCAGCTACAGCTTTTTCTCTAAAAATAAAATTGTAATCGGTTACTAAAGAATATTTACCAGAAGTAATAATGGCATTGGTAAGATCAAACACTTTTTGCCAGTTTTGTTTGTACATATAAGCTTTGGCAAGGTATGCTTGGGCAGCGCCTTTATTGGCTCTTCCTGTTTGTGTAGATGCATCGCCTTTTAGTGGCAGATTATCTACTGCAAATTGAAAGTCGTCGTACACTACATTGTATATCTCTGCAGCCGTTACCCTCGTATTCAATGCATCGCTGTTGCCTTCGCTTGGTAGCGGTACAGAAATAATTTTAGGTACAGCACCAAAAAAACGAACCAAATTAAAATAATACAATCCACGCAAAAATCTTGCTTCGCCGAGTAATCTATTTTTGGTTGCTGCTTCAATGGTACTTTTTCCTAGCACATCAATGGCTTTGTTGGCAGCTACTATACCGCTGTAATGCCCACTCCAAATATTATCGAAAACAAAATTATTTGGGGTAGCTGTAAAATTATCTATCTCGCCTATTTGCGAAAAATCGCCTGGCGTACTTCCTTTGTCGGCATCGTCGCTTGCAACATCGGTAGTTAGTGCCCATAAAAATCCTACGGTTGTTTTTCCAAATCCGCCTAAGTAAAGTGTATTGTACACACCGCCAACCAATTTAGCTGCAGCATCAGGATCTGTAAGTGCCAATACTTCTGTAGTTTGCCCTTGAGGCACCACTTCTAAAAAATCTTTTTTACAACTACCCAATACAGTTGTGGCTGCAATAGCTAGTGTAAGTATTTTATATTTATTTTTCATTTTTACTAATTGAAGGTTAATAAATTAAAACCCAACATTTACACCAAATGCAAATGTGCGGGTAGTAGGGTAAATAGATGATTCAATGCCACCTGCTAATGTGTTACCATTGCTAATTTCCGGCGTAAAACCACTGTAGTTGGTAAAAGTAGCCAAGTTTTGAACCGTTGCATATACCCGTAAGCTTTGCATTTTTATTGCCGACAACATATTGGCAGGTAAAGTATACCCCACGGTAAGGTTGTTGATTCTAAAAAAATCTCCCTTCTCTAAAAAATAAGTAGATGCTGGCAATTCATTCAAATTTGCTCTTGGAATATCGGTATTTGTATTATTGGGTGTCCACCTATTTAGTGCTACTTTGGTTTCTACATTATCCCTAAAATCGGCACGGGCAGCTTTTTTACCATTGTAAATTTTTCCGCCAGCAGTACCATAACCACCAACTGATAAATCGAAATTTTTAAACCCTACATTCGCATTCAAGCCAAATGTAACTTTTGGTTGGTATGAACCTTGATAAACCCTATCGAGTGCATCAATTTTTTTATCGCCGTTTACATCTCTGTATCTCAAATCGCCAGGCTTAGCACCCGTTTGCGAAGAACCAGCAATTTCTGTAGCGTTTTGAAAAATACCTTCAACTTCCCATAAATAAAAACTACCGATCGGCTGTCCATTATCAGAAAGTGTAGTAGTACCTTGTCCGCCCACACTACCATCAGGTATGGCCTGGCCACCGTTTAGGTTTTCAATTTTATTTTTGTTAAAGGCAGCATTCACATTCACTCCATATCGCCAATCTTTATTGAAATTGTCCTTCCAATCTAATCCTACTTCTACCCCTTTATTTGTAAACGAAGCAGCATTGGTAATATATTCATCATCGCCTAAAATGGTGGGCGTTTTTATACGAACCAGTGCATCTTCTGTTTTTCTATTGTACACATCAAATGTTCCAGAAAGCCTATTTTTTAATGCGCTAAATTCTAGACCAACATTTACTTCGCTTGTAATTTCCCATTTAATATTAGCATCAGATAATTGCTCCAACCTAAAATTCAATACTTCTACGCCATTAAAAAGATAAGGTAGATTTGGTGTAGCCAATGCAATGAAAGCATTGCTAGGAATTCCATCATTACCAACTTTACCATAACTTGCCCTTAGCTTAAGATTGTTAACTATTTTTTGACTACTCATAAATTCTTCACTACTTATAACCCAGCCTGCACCTATTGATGGAAAGAAACCCCACCTGTTATCTTTAGGCAAGCGAGAAGTTCCATCATATCTTCCTGTAGCCGTTAAAAAATATTTGTCTTTGTAATTGTAATTTAACCTCGACAAGTATGAGTTACGGGTAGACTTATCACCATCATTAAAATTTGTAGCGCCTGTTGAAGCTCCGGCACTTAAGTACCATTGATTTTTATCTTCGGGTACATCTAACCTTGTACCACCAAGACCGTTTAGTTTAATTTGTTCTGCTGTAGTACCTACAAGCAAATTAAAATTATGGTCTCCAAACTTTTTGGCAAGGGTGGCTGTATTGTCCCATACCCAGCGGTTGCCTTGGCTCTCTCCAATTGCTAGGTTGCTTATATTTCTTACTTGGTTGCTACCTGCTGTAAGAAAAACATTGTTTGGTCCATCGTTGGCATATTTATAAGCATAATTTACACTTCTAAAATTATTTTTATCTACACCAAAACTACTCAGTAGGGTAAGCCATTTCAATGGTTTTAATTCTCCTACAATATTTCCTTGAAAACGATCTCCTTTTCCGGAAATATCATTCTTATCTTGATCTAATATTGGATTACCCACATTGTTTGCCAATGAGGTATTACCATATTTCCCATTTTGTTGAGCCACTACATAGGGAGCCGCTCGGTAGGCAATATTAAAAGCATTTAAATCTACATTTCTCAATTTTGAATAGCTGTAAGAAACCAATGTAGAAATTTTGAACTTGTTAGATATTTTATAATCGTTGTTATTTCTAAGGGTAAATCTTTCAAATTTATTGGTTCTAATAATTCCTTCATCGGCCAAATAACCGGCACTAAAAAAATAATTTATTTTATCGCTACCACCAGATAAGGAAAGATTGTGGTTTTGAAAAAAACCAGTCTTTAATATTTCATTGTACCAATCGGTATTGCCGCCATTTTGTAAGGTTGCTTGCTTTACAAGACTATCGCCGCTTCCGTAATAAATACTGGCTTCATTTACATAACCTGCATATTGGTTGGCTCCAGCCATATTTACCAAGCGGGTTGCTTCTTTTACACCCATGGTTACATCGTAGTTTACGATCATTTTACCTGGTCTACCTTTTTTAGTGGTTATCAGTATAACCCCATTTGCTGCACGCATACCGTAAATAGCTGTAGCAGAAGCATCTTTTAAAACATCAAAAGATAGAATATCAGCAGAATTTATATTTCTTATATCGTCGTTTATTACACCATCTACTACATATAAAGGATTGGCGCCACCAAGCATCGTACCTGTACCTCTTATACGAATGATGGGCAAGGCATTTGGATCGCCACTGGCAATAACTTGCACACCTGCTACTTTACCTTGTACAGCTTGCGTGGCGGTTAATACAGGTTGCTTTGCCAGTTCTGCTCCTGAAATGGATGCTACTGCGCCCGTTAAATCTTTGCGACGTGAAGTACCATAACCTACGACAACAACTTGCTCAATTAATTTTACCGAGCTTGTAAGAATAACATCTATTGTTGTACGACCGCCAACGGCTACTTCTGCATCTTCATATCCTACAGAAGAAAATAGGAGTGTTGCGTTTTCGGGCGCATTGATTGCATATGTACCATCAATGCCGCTGGATGTACCATTGGAAGTGCCTTTAACCCTTACCGTAGCGCTGGGAACGGCTTCTCCACTGCTGTTGGTAATTTTACCGGATACTTTTATATCGGTTTGCTCTGCAGGTTTTGCATCGTTGGTACGAATGGCTACCAAGTTGTTGTCCATTTGCTGGTAAGTAAGATTGGTACCCACAAAAAGTTGTTGTAACACATCTTTAATGAGTGCGTTTGTAAAGGAAACAGATACTTTCTGCTTTAAATCTTTCAAACCGCTATTGTACACAAAACGAAAATCACCCTGCTTTTCAATAGCAGCAAGTACTTTTACTATTTCTTTGTTATCTACGTTAAGTGTGATGGTTTGTGCATTTGCACCTGCAAAGGAGTGAAAGGTGCTAAAAACAATTAGAATCAATGTTAGCTTCATAATTATTAATGGCTTTTTTAGGGCATACATAGCCCTGGCAATCGTAATACTTTTTTTCATACATTTATATTTTAGTAGTGTAAGTTGGAATCCGATGAAAGGTTACGTATAGCTCCTATCGGCTCCATTTAAATTTGACTACGGAACGGGGAATGCTCGAACATTTCCCGTTCTTTTTTTTACGATGTGTTTGTAAAATTTATTTGTTTCATTGTTGTTCTATTTAGTAATTGTTATTGCATCTTTTTCTATTTTATAATTAAATCTTGTTGTAAATTGTAATGCTTTTAGTGCCTGTGGCAAGGTTTCTTTTTCAAATGAGCCTGTAAGCAATTCTTTTTTCAAGTTTTCGTTTTTAATATGAATGGTTACTCCATACCACCTTTCCATCTTGGTGGCTATTTCCTCTAGCGTTTCATTTGTAAAAATCAATTTATTGTTTATCCAGCCAGTTTCTACAACCGAATTATCTGAAGGATATCTGGTTAAATGGCTTAATTCGATAATGGGTTTTGTTGCAGCAGTAGATAGCTTTTGAGGGTTTACCATGTTATTTACGGGCAAGGTTTTTGAATCATCGTTATTTATTATAAGCTTTTCATTGGGCTTCATCATTATTTTTTCAAGCCTGTCATTCAAGGTTACTTCTACACTTCCATGTATCAAACTTGTTTCGGTGGTTCTATCGCCGGGGTAAGATTTTACGTTAAACGCAGTCCCTAATACTTTAATATCCATTTTGGCGGTATGGATAATAAATGGTTTAGCAGCATTTTTTACCACATCAAAATAAGCTTCACCTACCAACGAAACCTCCCTGATTTTATCTCCAAAATTCTGATTATCGTAGGTTAATTTGCTGCTGCTGTTTAGCCATACGGATGTTCCATCGGGTAGTTGAATTTTAGTACGAGAACCATTTTTGGTGCTTATTTCACTTTTTGCAACCGTTGGGTTTTGCAGCCTATCATTTGTTTTGTAATAATAATATGAGACAAATATCACAGCTACGATCAATAAACTTGCCGATCCAAACAAAATTGCTTTTTTGGTTTTTTTGTTTTTCTCAGAACTTTCGTAATTAAAAGACCCTGTTTCTGATAAATCGGTATTTAAATGATAACCTTTATCTTTCAACCTTTCGGTATGCTGGTGAAAGGTAGCTTCTAAAAAATCTTCGTCATTTTCAATAGGTATTGCCCAATATTCATTTACAAACTGTGTAGGTATATCAGTTTCGGGATTAAGCGCAATTAAAGAATCTAGCTCAAGTAATTCTGCTTGCGTAGCTTCCCCCGATAATTTACGGGACATTAATGTCCAAATTCTGTCTCTTTGCATAATGTTACTTATTAGTAGAGACAAAAGAAATAAAATTCCCCTATAAGATTAATGAAAAAATAAAATTTATTTTTAGATTGACTTTTTTATGGGCAAGTTTAATACGGAAGCTATTTTTTTAAGTGCGGTAGAAAGTTGGTTATCGATGGTTTTTATACTAATAGAAAGCAATTGGGCAATCTCTTTGTACTTTAGCTTATCTTCTTTGGCCAATTTAAAAATGATTTTACATTGAGGTGGAAGCTGCTCTATGGCCAATTCAATTTTATGAACCAATTCTTTACTTATGATGGTATCCACTGCATCAAGATCTGCTGATGCAAAAGTTACGGCTACATCATCCAGAGAAAGGGTCTTGGTTTTTTTAGTTTGCTGCAAGCGCCTTAGCGATACATTTCGAACACTTATATAAAGGTACATCTTCAAATCATCTATTTCCAATATATGCTTTCTGCGTACCCAAATTTCTATAAATACATCGGATACCACTTCTTCTGCAGATTCCTTGGATTTTAATATGGCGTAAGAAAAGCTTTTTAGTGGGAGAAAAAAAAGGAAAAACAACTTCTTATAAGCAACATTGTCCTCATATTCAGCAATGCGTTGTTGAAGTTCGTGTATATATTCAGCGTTAAAGTGGTCGCCTTTGTGCATATAAAAACAATCGTATACAAAAGTAGCGCTTTTTCAACGATAAAGATTTAACCACAAAATATAAATGCGATTTGAAAAATAGTAAACGTAAAAACTGAAATTTTTAAACCGCACTAAAAAAAGAATTAACCAAATAAACACTTTCTAATTTTTGTTTAATGGCCAACTTTATGAAAATATTTGTTTACGACTTTTGGTTTAATTTGTAAAAAAATATAAATCCATTTAACAGTTTACTTATCCAAACAATAAAATAATTTGCAATCAGACTTTTTTACACATCATCAGCATCGTTTACCGTTAAAGTAAGCAACCCTGCAACAATCATAGAAACACCACCCAGCACAATGGTATTTAACGTATTTGCATGAAAAAATTTTATGGTAAGAAAGCCCAAAATACTTGCTGCAACAATTTGTGGTATTACAATAAAAAAGTTAAATACCCCCATAAAGTAGCCCATTTTATTGGGTGGAAGCGCATTGGATAACATGGCGTAAGGCATCGATAAAATACTTGCCCAAGCTATACCAACCATGCCCATAGATACAATAATAAAAGTAGGGTTGGTTATGAAGTAAATGGAGATCAATCCCAAACCACCAATGATCAAACAAATCATATGGGTAATTTTTCTGTTGGTACGAAAAGCTATCAATGGAATAATAAATGCAAAAATAGCTGCCATTCCATTTCGTACAGATGAGCATACGCTGAGCCAATCGGCACCCGTATTGTATTCTTTTTGTACACGCTTAAGTTCCGCTTTTTGTACTGTAGTAGTGGCCATATTCAAACTATCAGAAAAATAATTAGCCAAATTTACAGATATGGTTGTAGGATTTTGATCTGCCCTAAACTGTTTTATTTCTGCAAAATCATTGGTTAAAGAATTGATTGTTTTTTGCTTTTTGAGATAATCGTTTAACAAGTTTTTGTTTTCATTCATATTGCTTGTTCTTAGTGATGCTATTTTTGAAGCTATATCAACTGAGTCAGCATTTTTACCCGCTTCCATTGCAGCCAAAATACTTTTATCTACTTTCATATTGTACTTATTGGCCGTAACTGCATTGGTAGCATATATCCACATAGCAAACAAAGCAAACCAAGTAAAAAATTGTACAATGGCCAATTGCTTCATGGTTTTGGGCATTTTAAGAATGCCTCCAAAGGTTTCTTTTAGTGCATCGTTAAAAGTAGTTTCCTTCTTTTCTTTTTTAAATTGCTCTATACTTTCTGGTGGAAATTCTTTGGTGGTGAATACTGTGTACATTACTGCTGCAAAAAACGCAATGCCACCAAAGTAAAATGAATATTTAACAGAATCGGGAATTTTACCAACATCTGCGGTATTACTAATACCAAACCAATTGGCAAATACCCATGGCAATAAAGCTGCAATTACTGACCCAATGCCTATAAAAAAACTTTGCATGGCAAAGCCGCTTGTACGTTGTTTTGCATTTAATTTATCGCCCACAAAAGCCCTAAAAGGCTCCATAGAAATATTAATAGAAGCATCCAATACCCACAACATACCACCTGCTATCCAAAGAGCCGATGAGTTGGGCATTATAAACAAAGCCAACGTGGCTAGTATGGCGCCAATAAAAAAATAGGGGCGTCTCCTACCCCAGTAAGGATGCCAGGTTCTATCGCTCAAATAACCAATAATTGGCTGTACCAAAAGCCCAGTAAGCGGGGCTGCTATCCACAAAATTGGTATATCATCTTTATTGGCTCCCAGGGTTTCAAATATCCTACTCACATTGGAGTTTTGTAATTCGAATCCAAACTGGATACCCAAAAAACCAAAACTCATATTAAAAATTTGCCAGAAACTCATGGTAGGTTTGGTAGAAGAAGAGGTAATAGGGCTATTCCCTACATTATTAGATGAAGCCATTGCAAGCAATTTAATTTATAATAAAAGAAGTATGGGGAACAAGTTATAAAAAAAATAGTAAAAACCAAACAATCTACATTTTTTACTATTTACTAGGAAATGATTTCGTAAACTAAAAAAAGCAAGTAAAAAGATTGCAGGTAAATACTTCGCCTTGGTTCGTGACCCTAGAAACCATTCGCCATAATCAACTACATTTTTTAAATACTCAAATCTTCATCACAACCACTTTCTAATTCAAAGGACAATTTTTTATTTACAAATTGTCTAATGTTTTAACCTTTGCGTACGGTTCTTGGGGACACGAACCGTGGCGAGAGCTTCATTGTTCTTGGGATAAAAGATTTTCAATTCATTTACCAAAATGATTGCCTTTTATGAAACTATGACGGTTATCTACTTTTTTCTAATTGCCCTTATGTCTGCATCAGTAGCGGGTTTCACGCTTATGGCAAAACCCCCACCTGCTGCCAACTCAATTTTCAAATTAGTGTTATTGGTTACTACCAATTTTTCAATTGCATAGGCCATTGGGTTAGTATCCCAATGCGCAGTAGTTGCATCTTTATATACCGTAGCAATATAGTTTTGCTTCGGGTTTAAAAAAGAAAAATTTACCATAGCAGTTCTTTTATTTTCATCGGTTATTCCACCAACAAACCAATCCTGCTTTCCTTTTGCTTTTCTGGCGGTGGTAATATAATCGCCTGGTTCTGCTTCCAGTATTTTTGTATCGTCCCAATCCATGGCCACATCCTTAATAAATTGAAATGCATCCATGTTGGTTTCATAATTTTCGGGCAAGTCTGCTGCCATATGTAAGGGGCTATACATAACCACGTACAATGCCAATTGTTTGGCTAAAGTAGTGTGTACATAGTTATCCTTCTTACCATATTTCTCTAATTTTATTTGAAAAATGCCTGGTGTATAGTCCATTGGCCCACCCATTAACCTGGTAAAAGGCAAAATAGTTTCATGCTCGGGCGGATTGCCCTGGCTCCATGCATTAAATTCATTTCCCCTGGCGGCTTCGTTGGCCAACCAATTTGGGTACGTCCTATTCATACCCGTAGGTCGAACCGGCTCATGCATATCTACCATTATTTTGTAATCCGCTGTTTTTTGGGCCACCCTATTGTAGTGGTTCACCATCCATTGCCCATCGTGGTGCTCGCCACGAGGAATTATCTTTCCTACATAGCCTGTTTTTACCGCATCATAGCCATTATTTTTCATAAACCGATAGGCTGTGTCCATCCATCTTTCATAATTGGTTACAGAGGCGGAGGTTTCGTGGTGCATGATAATTTTTACATTTTTTGCCGCTGCATAACGGTGCAATTCTTGTACATCGTAATCTGGATAAGGGGTTACAAAATCAAATACATTTTCTTTCCATTTGCCATACCAATCTTCCCAACCGGCATTCCATCCTTCTACCAATACGCCATCAAAACCATGCTTTGCGGCAAAATCTATATACCTTTTTGTATTGGCGGTTGTAGCGCCGTGTTTTCCGGAAGGTTTTAGGTTTGCCAAATGATCAATGCTAAACATATCTTGTGAACCTGCATAATCCCAGGTACTTTTACCAATATGCATTTCCCACCAAATACCGATCATCTTACTGGGTTTTATCCAAGCAGTATTTTCAATTTTACATGGTTCATTTACATTCAATATTAATTTGGATGCAAGAATTTCTGTAGCCTTATCACTTACAACAATGGTGCGCCATGGAGTAACAAAGGGGGTTTGCAGGTAAGCTTTATTGCCTACTGCATCGGGCACCAAGCTACTCCTTAAGTTAAAATTGCTTTTATCTATTTGCAACTGCATAGCCGGATAATTTACCAATGCTGCTTCATGGATATTGATGTACAAGCCATCCGCAGTTTTCATCATCAATGGTGTTTGTACTACACTGGCATCGGGCACTACCCTCACCCCTATCTCGGTATGTTGGTTGCTTATTGCAATGGCATCTAATGATGCCAAATTGGATGTTGTGTAAGGATACTCATTTGTATCATAGTCGCCCGGTATCCAAAAAGCCTTGTGGTTACCAGCTAGATGAAAACTGGTTAACTCATTGCTTATGATAAAATGTTGTAAGTTTTTTTGCAATGGAAATTCATATTGAAATGCCAAGCCATCATCAAACAATTTAAAAGCGATATTTAGCTGCCTTGGTTTATCGGTCTTTTCTTGCAAATAGATTTTTAGATACCTGTAATTATTTTTAATAGAAGCCACTTCGCCCAGAACCGGCTTCCAGGTTTCATCTACATAACTGCTGTCAATTTTTACAAACTCAAAATTGCCTAATAGGGGCTTTTCTCCTTTCAACTCAAACCCCAGAGCCGAAGGCTTTATAACAATCTTGCCCATATAGGCTAAGCTATATAGCAGGGTACCTTCGGCCGTTAAGCTAAGCTCAACAGTATTTTTCATAAATGGAGAAGCTATTTTCACCTTTTGCTGAGCAACCGTTTGTAAGGCTACTAAAAGGGTGCATGCAAAGAAGGAGAATTTTTTCATTGGTATGATGTGTAATTTAGAATGTATTGAGCGTATTTTCGTACATTGAAAATAAGAAAAAAATAATAATTGTTATGATGCAAGACCTAATTCATCTCATCTAACCATTGGAAGTATTAAATATCTAAAAGAAATAGGGTACAAAGAAATTGATTTCTATGTACCCTATTTGTAGGAACAACCGCAGAAATTTCAAACTTTTTTGAAGAAGATTTAAAGAAGTTTGAGAACTTATAAAACTAAATCAATAAAAATTCTTTTTAAATTGCTTATTTCTTTTGTTGCGGATAAGCAAAATTATAGCTGTAGGCTAACGTTGTGGTGAAATCATGAATGCTCGGTTGTGTGCCTCCATTTCGCATCATAAATGCACCGTTTAATGTTACATTATGCTTCTTTTTAATATTATATCCCATATTCATTCTCATTGCAGCCACTCTACTTTGAACAGTGCCATTGCTCATATTTTGATTATAAGATAAGGAAGAACCAAGTATAATTTTATTTTTAAATAACTGTTTGTTATATGTAAATGTAGGGCCAACAGTAATGATCTTATTCGTACCTATTGTATTATAAGTAGCATTAATTGCAGCATTAATAGTTTGCCCCTTTTTCATATTTGTACGTATATAGGCCCCCGAAAAATTATAAAATTGTGAACTATTCCCTTTTGTAACTTTACCTGCCTGCTGATCATAAGCATCTTGCAAACTAAAATTCAGATTTAAACTTTTTGGTGTTTGCTTACTTGTGTCTAAAATATAATTCACATTTGCACTGGCACTTTGACTTAATTGTCTAAAATTTAGTGTATCCAAATTGTCAAATTGTGTAAGCTGATTAATATATTGGAACTGTGGTTTTACGTTTGTAAATGTTTGAAAATTTGAGTATGTAACCGTAGTAGTTAATCTAGGCCCAGGATTTATATTAATGTTGTAAGCCATTACTGTTCTTACTAAATTTCCAGACTTCGAACCATCTAAATCATCTCTTTGTTGACCAACGTTGCCAGATAGATTTACTTTATTCTTAAATAATGCTTGAGCGAAATTTACCGTTATATTCCTTAAATCATTATTAGAGTAAGCACTTCCAAGCGTTTGATAGCCTGGGTCAATCCTTTCATATCCTGCTCCAATGGATGTGCTTCCAATAGTGTAGCTTAATTGACTTTTTATTGCATGGTATATATTAGAAGATTGTTTTCCACCGAGGGTTTGTAATAGCCAATTTTTACTGCTACTATCATTGTATTTAGGAGCCCTTACATCTCTGGTTAATACGCTAATTCCGTACTCCATTGTAAACAATAATGATTTAGCTAAAGGAAAGGATAATTCATTTGAAATAGCAATATTTTGCTGTGGGTAAATTTGCAAACTATCAGGTTTTAGCAATAAACTTGTTAGTTGATCTTTACCATAAAAAATAGAGGTGGCAAGTTTTCTTTTTCCTGACTCATGCGAAATTTTACCCCCGTAAGCCATTCTTTTATAAAACGGCAAAATATTTTTAGCCCCATTAGGTTCATATTGAACTGCACGCTGCAAACGACCATAATATGCACTATATTTTAGTGTTCCTTTAGGAGATAGGTCAATACCAAAACCAGTCATTGGTACACCATTCATCCCATAAGAAGAATGGTTGCTTGTAAACTGGCCTACATGGGCGGTAACCCACTTGTAACGTGGGTGAAGACTTAATCTTGTTGGCAATGTTGGAAATTGATACCCATAAGTCTTGCCCAGGTTTGTGAGCGTAAATGATAATGGAATGTTTACAAGACCCCATAAACTTACGGTTGCATTTGCACTCACCAAATAAGTAAGTGGATCACGGCCTCCGCCTGCTGTACTTTTATTAAAAGTCGTACTTGCATTTATACCCCCTGTTACAGAAATATATTTCTTATCTTTCAGCTTGTCTTTTACTTTACCCTTCACAGCACCCAAATCAATATTTTGTGAATACAACAAGGTGGTACTCATACTGAACAATAAATAAATAAATATCTTCTTAGATAAAACCTGTTTCTTTAAGGGATTCATTTTTTATACGTTTTATTAATCCTTTTGCACTTTTATATCACATAAAATATAGCTCTGCAACCCATCGTTTACAAATTGTTTTATTTTTATAGCTCCTTTTTTACCTAACTGATTTGCAAATAAAACTACCCTCGGAATTAATGCATTTGAAAAAATAGTACCACCTCCCATTGTCGGAACAGTTATAGCATTTAAAGCAGTTCCGTTCACTGCATTATCAAACTGGGAAATAGTAAAAAAACCGCACCCACAACTTTCTTGCACGTTTACATAATTTGTATGGCTTGCATTTGTAATTGCAGGAAAAGTAAATAGCTGCACACTATCTGGACTCAAAAATTTATTAAAAGTAAAATTATTGCTAAGTCCAAAAAAACAAAGGTCAACTTTAGAACCGTTGGTATTATTTATTTCGCTGCTTTTAAAAATTTGCCGCAATTTTGTACTAAAATAACAACCCAGTGTTGCGTCTGCGCTATTTATCCCAAACTTTACATTGGTAAAAGTTCGCATGCCAGTATTTGGTTTTACGACAATACTTTGAGTAACTGTTTGCGTTTGCTTTCCATTGTCCGCAACATACGTTACTGTGTAAGTGCCTGGAGTATTATATGTTAATGTTGGTAAAGAATCCGTTGAACTACTTAATACCCCACCAGGTGCTTGCCAATTGTGTGTAGTAGCACTAATTGTAGCATTCTTTAAAGTAGCTACTAGTGGTGCTTCATAGTCATCAATATCATCAAACGATGGTTCAATTGTAAACGCAGCATTCAGTGTAGGTCTAACTCTTACAAATTTGGAAATAGAATCTATTCTTCCACGAGCAATTAGACTTTGTAAATATACCCTGTATAAACCAGCTGTACTATACCGAATATTAGAAGGATTTTTTT